>NZ_JARVHN010000006.1:0-9564 GCF_040459765.1 Bacillus cereus group sp. RP29 | reverse complement strand
TAGGAGAACGTGTTAAGAAGCAAGTAAGAATTATATATCTTAAAGATATAGCGGATGATGACACACTTAAAACACTTAAGGAGAAGTTTGAAAATATAAAAACTGATAATATAAGTGACAGTTCAGTATTGGCACAATGTCTTGAAGATAATCATTACTCATTTTTTCCACAGTTTATATTAACAGAGTTGCCCGATAGATTCCTCTACTCTATTTTAAACGGACGGATTGGTGTTCTTATAGATGAAAGTCCAATTGCTATTATTGGACCTGCTAATTTTTTTTCGTTTTTTGAATCAACAGAAGACATATATTTGAGATGGTCCTTAAGTACTTTTATAAGATTTATACGATTATTTGCTATGGCAGGGTCACTATTTCTTACAGCATTTTATGTTGCAACCATGACATTTCACTCTGAACTAATTCCATCTAAATTGTTACTTATAATTGGGCAATCACGTTCACAAGTTCCTTTTCCACCTTTGCTAGAAGCACTTTTACTCGAATTATTAATTGAATTACTTAGAGAGGCTGGGGCACGCCTTCCGTCAAAAGTAGGGCAAACAATGGGAATTGTTGGAGGTATTGTTATTGGCCAAGCAACTGTTGAGGCAGGTTTAACTAGCAACATTTTAATTATTATTGTGGCATTTAGTGCATTAGGGGCATTTACGGCTCCTATTTATGAAATGGGCACTGCTATAAGAATTGCTAGATTTCCTTTCATTATTCTAGCAGGTGTTGGGGGATTAAATGGGATTATTATCGGTGTCTGTGTAATGATGGTCCACTTGTTAAAATTGACATCATTAAACAAACCTTATCTTGCACCTCTATACCCTTTTAGGATTAAGGATATAAAATACTTCTTAATACGTCTACCCCACCATTTTTATATGAGACGTCCTGTTGTCAATCGCCCAAAAGATTCATTCCGCACAAGGTGGAGATTTAAAAAAACAGAAAAAGATTTAGATGAATTTTGAGGTGGATAATGAAATCAAATATTAGTTTTGTAAATGCCTATATGGCTTTCTTTATCATACACACTTCGCAAATTGGTATGGGCATACTTGGAGTCCCGAAAATTATTTATCTTGAATCTAAGAAAGATGCTTGGATCTCAGTTTTACTATCCGGTCTATTCATTAGTATTATCACTTGGATTATTATTAGCATACTTAAAAAACATGGAAACTGTAATCTTTATGAAATACACGAAAATTTATTTGGTCGCTTTATAGGAAGTATCATCAATACCTTAATTGTCATTTACTTTATTGCTGTACATTACTCTATCATCATCAGTTATCTTGAATTGTCCCTAACATGGGGATATGAAGGAGTTTATGAATGGGTAGGCACCTTAGCGCTATTATTAATAACAATTTATGCAGTATCAGGTGGATTCAGAGTAGTTGCAGGGATATGCTTCTTATCCTTTTTAATGACTATATGGCTGCTATTTGTGATGTATCAACCACTTGATTCCATAAACTTAACTAGAATTTTACCCATCATGTCGACAACTCCGTCAGAAATGATGAAAGGAGTTTTTAAAAGCAGTTATACAATGTTGGGTTTTGAGACTTTATTTTTTATTTTTCCTTTTATAAAGGAGAAAAAAAAACTACTTCTATTCAGTCAATTAGCAATCTGGTTTACCACACTTCTTGTTTTAATTGCAACTGTTATTTCTATATTATTTTATAGCCCTAAAGAATTAGAAAAACAGATCTGGCCTATTGTCAGTATAATAAGCGCTGTCCATTTTCCATTTATTGAGCGCTTTGAATCTATAGCAGTTTCATTATGGATATTAGTTATTTTTCAAAATTTATGTATAATCCTATTCATTTCTTCCAAAGGAGTTAAACAAATATTTCATTTAAAACTAAAACATGGAATATGGGTAATCTCAATAATCATTTTTATCACGAGTTTTTTTATCACAAAAAGAGTCGACAATAACCTTTTGATTGATAAAGTTGGTCAAGTAGGCTTTTACCTATGGTTTATCTATCCAATATTCTTAT
Source organism: Bacillus cereus group sp. RP29 (assembly GCF_040459765.1). Taxonomy (NCBI): domain Bacteria; kingdom Bacillati; phylum Bacillota; class Bacilli; order Caryophanales; family Bacillaceae; genus Bacillus; species Bacillus cereus group sp. RP29. The sequence continues at coordinate 7,525 of NZ_JARVHN010000006.1, read as the reverse complement.
ATTTCATTTCAATCATTAAATCTAAAATCTTTTCACGTTCAAAACGGAGTTGAAAAAATGAAAATACGGCTTATTCTACTTTGTGTCTTTCTCTGTACGGCATGTATGCCACCTGAAAAAATATTAGAAAGGCAAGGACTTTCAACTATTATTGGTTTTGACTTACTTGATGAGAATACATACAAAGGCACTATTAGCTTGTTACAATTCGACCGTAAAGAAGAAAAGACGAGTGTAACCATTTCTGCCGTCGGAACTACAAGCAAACAAATAAGACAAAATTTAGAACAACAGACAAGCCACCACCTTACTTCTGGTCAATTAAGGACCATACTGTTTAATAAAAATATGGCAGAAACAGTAGGAATTTCTTCTTTTCTGGATACTATGCAACGAGATAGCAGTATCAGTTCTTTAATCTTTTTGGCCATTACTGATAATGCTGAGGAGACGATTAAAAATAAAAACTATGAAGAATATCCCGAAATGGGATCCTATATCTATCAACTATTGGATAAACACGAAAAGAAAGAAATGTTAGTCAACTCCAACTTGCATGATTTTATTTCCGCACTATATGAAATTGGTATCGATCCTACCTTACCTATTCTATCGAATGAGAATGGTGTAGCACCCTATTTAGATGGGGTTGCATTATTTAGGGATGATAAAATAGTTGGTTCTATTTCCATGAAAAAAACCCTGTATATAAAATTATTCACCAATCATAATGCTTTTTTGGGGGATATAACTTTAAATATTCCTGCAGAGGTATTAGAAGAAAAGGGAATAAAACTAGTCGAAAAGCAAAAAGGAGATAAATTTAATATTACAATTCACCCAATAAAGTACCGCGGAAATGTTGAATTATCTCAGGAAGAGTCGGTTAATTTAAATGCATCTATTTTAGTTTCAACTATAGAATTACAGCCTTCTGTTACTCTTAAAAATAAGGAATCAATAAAAAAAATGGAGCTAATAATTGAAGAAGAACTAAACAAAGAATTCGGGGATATTCTTGAGGAGTTTAGAAAATTAAATACTGATCCAATTGGCATTGGAAGAAAAATAAAAAGTATAAGAAAATATTCCAATTTAAATGAAAAAGATTTGAGAGGAAAATATTCCACATTAAATTTAAAACCAAATATTAAGGTAGAAATAAAACGAACTGGGACAGTTGATTAGTTCACGAATTACTTGTGAAGAACCTCATTTACTTATGAAAAGCTCACCGAGGTTGATATTAAACTTATCTTCCAATAGTTCAATAATTGTATGTAAAACCATAATTAACTACAATCCTTATTCAACAATCTGGCCCTATTGCGGAACAAAAATAAAAGAGCTCTCTTCAGTCATACTGCGGCTGGTTAGTTTAATAAAATTAGCCCCATAAACGGACATTTATGGGGCTGGTCCTTAAGAGAAGGGGTTAAATGACGATACAGTTCTTCAGAAAATAGTTGTAATTCATCTTGAATCGAAAGATTCATAAAAAATGTCACCCTTTCTAGCTAGCTTTTTAGAAAGAATAACGTTTTTTGTCACTTGGGGGTAGTGAAAATTCTTAAGTTGATGGGCATGGGGTAGCATCAGGATTATGCGGATTTACAACGTTAAGACAAAAAACCTTGTATCAATAGAGTACACTCTATTGATATATAATTGTACTTGAAAAATCACGTCTCTTACTGACCTTAAATTCAAAAAATCTAAACAATCTGCTTTTAATCGGTTTACGATGACATTACCAACCATAAGCATCCCCAGCTGTCCTTCTCCTTCAGCTTCTGCTCTCATCATCCTTGCCATCAGTGCAACATCACTTTCGGTATATTTCACTCGTTACACCTTTATCACTCCTTTTATTGAATTATATGAACAGTGCTCAACAAAAATACGTTGTTGTCGATTCCTAATGAACCTGTTTAAATATGAAAAAATCAGGGAAACATATGAATGATAAATGAAGGAGGAATGCAATTATGGCATCAACACCATATGACCCATTTAGACAATTGGTAAATATGCGAAGAGATTTTGACCGTATCTTTTCTGAATTACCGTTTGATTTTGGAGGGGATAAAAATCACTTTGGAAACATTAAGGTAGATGTTTATGAAACTGAAAATGAAGTTGTGGCAACATGTGATATACCTGGACTTGAAAAGAGCGAAGACGTGAACATTGATATTGAAAATAATGTATTAACCATTAGTGGTTCTATGAATAAAACAAATGAAACAAAAGAAAAGAATATGTATAGAAAAGAACGTTACACAGGCAGTTTCCAACGAGTTATAACACTTCCTAGTCCTGTAACTATTGAAGGTGTATCTGCGACATACAAAAACGGTGTGTTAGAAGTAAAAATGCCAAAAACAACACCAAATAATAAAAAGAAAATTGATGTGGATTTTCATTAAAAATGGGCGATTTATATCAAGTGATGAAAGAATTCAAAAGGGACTATTTAGAGGAAATATCTAATATACAGCCAGAATTAGTGGACCTGCTTATACTAACTTGTCATTCTTCAGAAATTAAAAAAAAAGCTATATTAGATGAACTTACTCATAACATTAAATTATCATATATGAAAAATAATATGAATAATCTTTCGATTAGCAATCGCTGAATAAGGACTGTCGAATACGACAGTCCTGTTATTAAGGGTAGCATCAGGATTATGCGGATTTACAACGTTAAGACAAAAAACCTTGTATCAATAGGGTCTACTCTATTGATATGGAATCAATAATACGTAAAATAAGAGTTTTGAATGTATCATATGACTTGTCTCAAAACCCTTATCGTTGTTAAGTTAGCCTTTTTTTCTTCTCAGAATTGCTTAACGTTGTAAATCCGCATTTTCGGGACTGTACCCCTATTAGAAATAGTAAAAAGAATCTTCAATTTAAGATCCTTTTTTTATGCCGATAACGAGAATTATGTGAACATGAAAGTCCCCCAGTCAAACAATCTGGAGGACTTTTTTTATGGTTTGTTCTTGTCTTTTGGTCTTACATTTGCTTTTTGGCTAGAGTGCTGGCTCGTCGTGTGGGGGCGAAACCCCACGTATTACGTATCTATTTTTTGAATAAGGACTATTTTGGAACGAATGATCTAAGCGGTTCGGCTCGTATACTTGCTTGTCCAAGTCGAGAACCATTGTTTTGCTTTTTGTCTGTCGGCTTGGCGAGAAAAGCACACGAGCCGAAAAAACTTCTGCAAGGATGGAGCAAAGCGGAAAAGGTGGAGATTTTTTGAGTGTTTTTCTCAAAAAATACTACCTGTTCCTTGTAGAAGTTTTAGCTCTTAAGGAAAAAAAGAAAAAAAGACCAACTTTTAGTTGGTCTTTTTTAAAATATCAAAGGGGCTAAATAGCCCCTTTGATATTAGAAGAGAGGAAACGTGCATAAAAAGTGGGATAAACCCAGTTATATCAACGGATTTCACGTTTTTGCTTGTGTTCATATTTGATAGCAATTGTGTTCATTTTTGAAGATGTCTGTATTCTTTTTGTGAACACAATTGTATTTTTTATATAAGTATGTTAGTGTTCTTATAAAGAGTTATTTGGTGTTCAGGTATGAATACACATTGAATATATATTAAATACATATTGGGGGATATTTCATGGAAAAACATGCCGAGAATTTAGAATATCATGCAGAAACTCAAACATTAGTTGGTCAAAAGAAACGAGAATTAGTAGACACTGAAACTGGAGAAGTTATTCATGTAGACCAAATAACCAAAAGAGTATATGGAACTAAGAATTTTTGGAAGATGTACTTAATGGATTTCTTAACAGTTCTAGGAATCATAGACAACAAACAACTAGATGTTTTTATATACATAGCGGAAAATACAAACCAATCTAACAATCTTTTTATAGGTACATATAGAAGTATCTCAAAAGATGTTGGTGTCGGTGTAAGTACAGTGACACGTATTATGAAAAAACTACAAGAAAGTAATTTTATCAAGAAAAAACAAAATGGCGTTTATATCGTAAATCCTAACATCATGATGAAAGGGAACGATACAAAACGACAAATATTATTAAGTTATTACGAAGAAGATAAGCCTTTAAATTCTATCGACGTATTAAGAGGGAAACAAAAGGCTCTTCCAGAACAAGAAACAACAAAAAACGAATCAAAAAAATTAGGATTGGAGACGAAAAACAATGATTGAGGGCGTTGAATTAAATATTTATTTAGATGACGATACAATATCATTTAGTCTATCTCCTGTACAAACAGAAGTTATATTTAAAGCATTGGGACTACAATTTGATGCAAAGACACAAACATTAAGTTCATTTAGTGACAACAGTTTACAAAAACATGTTCTTCCTAAAATTAATTTTGTACCTAAATAAAAAGCATTACATCCATTGATGTAATGCTTTTTATTTATCCTCATATTCATGAAGTTCAATCACATTTTCTGAATCACCAATAATACGAGCATATTCTAAACCACCATCTACTCCCACTGATCCGCATGAACAATACTTAAAATCATGAGTAAATTTAGATTCAATTACGTCACCACATTTTCGGCATTGAATTGCATTTCTCCTTAGCTTTTTCATTCATAATCCTCCTATCAAAGTTCTCGTTCATTTCCACGTTCTTTTCTTTGTTGCTTTTGTTCAGTCGCAAGAAACTTTGATGCTGATTCATATCCTTTTTTCTCATTTTCATTCAATGCTTTTTCCGAATACCTAAGAGAACTAAATCTATTTATAGATCCATTTACTTTTCTCTTACAAAAACCAATTATTTCATGAAATCTCGGAATTTCTTTCGGAATAAACTTCTCATAAAATTTATTCATTTCATCAAATAATTTTGCTAGACGTTCATATTTGCCCTTATATGGCTTTAACCCTTCATTTTCTTTTTCTAAACGCTTCACTGTTGTATGTAAATCTGTATTATTCGCTTGTAACGCTTCATTCTTACGATGTAACGTCATATTTTCGCGTTTAAAGGCTTCTGATGCCTTTGCCTTAGTTTTGAGTTCCTCAAAGTCTTCTACGCTCATTTCAACAGTTTTAGAGCGTAAAATACCACCTTTATGTTTAACTTCCATCTTATCAACTTTATTTGTTGATTTCACTGCGTTTTGTAATTGATTTAAACGAGATTCTAATTGTTCCATTTGTTTATTTACTACTTCTTTTTTCTGTAGACATTGTCCGATTTCAGTTTCTAGTGCTTTTATCTCTTCTTTTGCGGTCATTGCCTTGAATTTTCGCATTTCTACATGCTTTTTATCACTTGATACACCACGTTCCAAATAAAAGCCCTTTTCTACCATGTGAGCATGAAAATCATCCTGGAGTGAAACCAATTCTTTTCGGTTAAAAATTTGTTTGGCTGATAACTTATTTTCTTCCGTTACTGGAACCATACCAACGTGCATATGAGGTGTTTTCTCATCCAAATGTACCGCTGCATGCACAATATTACGTTCACCATATCTATCTTTTAAAAAACTATACGCTTCTTTAAAAAATACTTTTTGTTGAGCTGGATCAACCATATCTAATACATCAAAAAATTCTCTATCACTTGTAACAACAAATTCGCACATCACAACCGCATCTTTTCGAATCGCTCGATTGGTCTCTACATTCTGTTCAATTTTGTCTTTCACTGTTTTCAAATAATCAATGTGGCCATCATTATGTAAATCATAATTTAGATGTGTTCGCTCCGATTCAATATCATGATTTGTGTGACTCTCTTTTTCTCGCTGATTATGAATCTGAATTCCCTTCACATCTCGCATTTTAAATTTCTGCATTCGGCAAATTGCATAACTCATTTTTTCGCCTCTTTTCCATAGGTTCTACGTCCTTATCAGTCCCTAGAACCATATAAAGTATATATACTTCTCTACTGTTTTTCGGTGGACTTCCATGTAAAGTATAGCACACTATACTTTACTATCGTAAAGGTGTGCCCTGCGGGGCTATTCGGCAAGCCGAATCAAACCTCGGACTTTGTCCGAACCTACAAGGGGAACTCTTCCCCTTGACCCCCTCAATCGAACTCCCCAACCCCTCAATCCTTGAGGGGCTCCCTCGCCGGTTGGCAAGAACAAACAGTAGTTTGTTCAGTGCCGAGAGGGTTCGGGTATAGTCCAGTTGGTCAAGTCAAATACTCCCTTCGCTTCGCTAGGTCCGTTTTGATTGACCAACACACGCAACGACCTCTATTGATCGTCTTCATTTTCCTCTCGTTTTTTTCACCGCATATTCATATAATCGTTCATTAAACCCTTTATCTATCTTTAAAAATTGCTTCTCAGGATTATAACGTTCCTCTACTTCTTTCATTAGCAATACTTCTGGTTCCGGCATCTCATATTTTCCTTCAACAATAATTGGTCGAGCTGGTTGTATTTTCACTTGTAACGAAGTTAATTTACAAAACTGTGGTACAGAAAGTTCTCTCATCTTTGCTAACATTTCTAACTTCTCATATTGTTCTTCATTCACTGTAAACTTGACTTGAATCGTTTTCTCTTTGTCCATTTTAGTACCTCCACAATGTACTTTTTAGTACATATAATTGTACCATTACGTACCATAAAACCCAAGTATTACAGAAGTAGAAATTTAAGTTTTTACTTCTGTAATAGGGGTACCGCCAGCATTTCGGAAAAAATCTACGCTAAGAACATGCGAGATTTTATACAGTTTTTTGGCTAATAATCTAGTAACAAACGAGAACCCGAAAACCCACGCCAGGATAGGAATGTATAAAATGATGCATAGAATAATACAAAAAGAAAACGTACAACCCCAATTGTATCAAAGGTTTGTACGTTTTCTTTGCTACCGAATGTTGTTGGTTACCATCTAAAATTCCTTGTTCCATATTCGTTTCAGAACCATAGGTCCTAAAATTACTCTCAATCCTTACTTCTTTATTAAAACAAGTATAAAATGATTCCTACTTCAAATACTAAAAAAAAACTATTGAAGGATATGATTCAAATGACACTCCATCTAAATAAAAATAACTGCCCTAATTATGAAAAAATTAAATACATCCTCAACGAATCACCAGACTTAATGTGTAGAACACTTGAAGTTGGTGGAGATTGTCTCGAAGTTATTTTCATGAAAAATTTAATTAAACAAGAGTTTCTAAATGAGTATGTAATTAAATACATTCAACAACTTCCGATAGAATACATAACTTACTCTTATTTATTGAAAAACATACCAATGAACGAAGTAAAGAAAAACCTTAAGGAACAAGAGATTATCTCTTCCCTCTTAAATGGATTCGCTTATATTTACTTATCAGACGAAAGTAAAGCATTTATGGTAAATTGCGCCAACCCTATTGAAAGATCTATTGAGAAAGCAGAAACAGAATCATTGGTATACGGTCCTAAAATATCGTTTACAGAATCATTATCTTCTAACATTAAAATTATAAGACGAAATCTAAATGATTCTAATTTGTGTACAGATGAATTAAAAAAA
>NZ_JARVHN010000005.1:0-9654 GCF_040459765.1 Bacillus cereus group sp. RP29 | reverse complement strand
TATGTATGCTATATTTCTATTCTTCTTTTTCCGACATTAGAACCCTACATAAAATACCGGACAAATTTACTTTTTAAACAAACCGAAAAAACCTTTCCGTTTTTGTTTCTGATTTTGCGCCTGCATATCTCTAATATTTTCAAGCAATAACTGATCTCGCTTCTCTAGCTTCTTCTCTATAAAAACTTCTAATTCATTGTTTTTACCTTCTACTTCAGTTAATTTTTTCTCTGTATTTGCTAAATGCTCTTTTGTCGTAACCAATTCATTCGTAATTTCTTGCAATTTCTGAACGAGTACTTGATTAAATTGATTTTGTAACTGTTGATTTTCTAATACTTCATTCAGTTTCTTTTCTAATTCTGATTTTTCTTCTTTTGAAACAAACGAATCAAGTTCTCCGTTTCGCCATGACCGAACTTGATCGTAAGACCATTTTTGAGCCTGTATTTTTTCTTTTATTCCTTTTAATTCTTCTATATTTTCCTTCGAGTATCTGCGATGTCCTCCCTGACTTCGCTCCGTTTGTATATTAAATTCATTTGACCATACCTTTAACAAATCAGGTGTAATTCCTAAAAGATCCGCAACAATTTTCGGTGTATGCATTTCCGATTTTAGTTCCAATTTTTATTCCTCCCCCAAAAACGGAATTCGTTTTTCACTTAAAAAATACGATTAAATCAACATTCCAATCAAAATCGAAATGTACTTACAACCGATATAAAAACCGATTTTAAAAACGATTTAATTTCCGAAATACATTCCGATTTTAACACCGATATGTATTACTTCTCGATAATAACATCAAAATCTTTTTTCTATATACAAGATTTTATGCAAAAAAAGAATAGCGAGAATCCCTAGAATCCCCGCTACATCAACGATGTATAAAATCATGTATACCAAATAAACAAACAAAAAAAGAAGAATCACTGTATAGACAAGGATTCTAGCAAAATATTTGCTACCGATAATGAGATGTTATGTTAACTAAGATTGTATACAATATTCAACTCTTTCAACATAAAAAATCATATGTGATATTAGCAAATAAATGTTATAATTAGTTAATTTGTGTATAAAGGGGGATATTTATGAAGATGTATTATAGCGAACGAGCCCATGAATATGAAAAGGTTTATTTTAGAAACGATCCAATTCGCCAAGAAGAACAAACTCTTATTCAACAGAAACTTCAAAAACTATTTACAAACCAATCTATTTTAGAAGTAGCATGTGGGACAGGCTATTGGACACAGTTTATAGCTAAAACAGCAAAACATATAACAGCCATAGATTATTCCAACGAAGTATTAAACATCGCAAATCAAAAAGATATTCTCCCTTCTAAAGTGAATTTTCTTCAAGGAGATGCCTACCAACTTGATAAAATCCCTGGGAACTTTGAAGGATGTGTTGCAAACTTTTGGTTTTCACATATACCAAAGTTTAGAATTCAAGAATTTTTAAATCAATTACATGATAAGCTTGGGCCTGGAACAACAGTTTTTATGGCTGATAATATTTATACAGAGTCCATAGGTGGAACTTTAGCGCATAAAGAAAATGACCCAAATACATATAAAATAAGGACTTTGGACAATGGAACCAAGTATGAAATCATAAAGAACTATTACACTGAGGAAGAACTAAAAGATATATTTATCCCTGTTTCAAGTGATTTACAAATATATATGGGACAGTGTTTTTGGTGGGTATCCTACAAAATTAAATGAGAAAATTTAACTTCTGATAACGAATTTTACGTAAACTAGCTCTTCTTTTAGGGGCTAGTTTTTTGTTTTCATCTTGTCTTTTTATGTATTACAAATCGAGTGAAGCGACAACCGTTTTCGGACGCGAAAATGAAATTTCGAGACAGAAAAAACGGTAAAGGTTGTAGGAATCTCCTACCAAGTCAAAAACACCGTTTTTGGGGTATGGCATGCCATACCCGTAGCTTGCCCCTTAACAGAGCGAGTAAACAAAGAGGGAAAGATTTTCCCTCTTTGTTTTGATCTTATCTTTAGATCTTCCATTGCTTTTTGTTTGGAGTGCTGGCTCGTCGTGTGGGGACGAAACCCCACGGTTTAAAACGTAGCGTTATGACGGGTAAGAGCAAGTCTAGGACGAATGATCTCGCGGTTCGGCTCGTATACTTGCTAATCCAAGCCGAGAACCATTGCATTGCTTTTTGTCCTTCGGCTTGGCGAGAAAAGCAAACGAGCCGAAAAAAGTTTTGCAAGGACAACATCAAAAAGAAAAGGCGGTAGCCTTTAGGTGAGGATCAACGAACCGACTTTTTGATGTTGAGGGTGGAGATTTTTGAATGATTTTCTCAAAAATACGACCCGTTCCTTGCGGAACTTTTAGCTATATATATAAGAGTGAGAAGAGCAAAGTAAAGAAAGTCAGTAATATCAAGGGTTTATAAGACATGAGGTGTTAATTTTTTTTAACACCTGTGTTAATTTTTTTTAACACCTAAAAAATAGAAAATCCTAAATAAAAAAAGATGTCAATATAAAAATTGACATCTAAAATAAATAAATTGGTAGTTTATGTTTTTTCTTATTACCTTCGATTTTGATATTACGTAATGCCTTTGAAAAAATTTGTTGAGTCGCTCTATCAATATCATCTTTAGGTGAATTACATAATATATTAGGATTAACAAACCAAGTTCTTGCTGAACAAGCCCTTCCATCTTCAGTTATTACACCTGTTTCTGCAACTCCTAAAACCCCTTTTTCAAGCAATTCATTCATCATTTTTGAAATAGAAGTCCTTGTTTTTCCTAATTTCTTGGCTAAATAACTAGGAGACGCTGTATTTGGTTTTATATCATCATTTTCATTTTTTTCAACAATAACATTCGATTTAAATTCTAGAAATCTTGAAATATCAAATAAAAATGCTTTTTCTGGTTGAGTTAAATAACCAATTTCACATAAATAATCAATATTCTCTGTAATCATTTGGACAAATCTCACCCGATCTGTAGGTTTTTTCTTTTTACCAATAAAATACTCTTCTCCACCAGACATTTTACTTAATACTTGCAGCATAATGACTCTTTCTTCTTCAGAAAGTCCACCACTACCTTCAAGTTTTTCATAAATGCTATTAATCTTACTATCTCTTTCTTTTGCCTTTTTTTCAGCTTGTCCGAAATCAATAATTTGCTTTGTCATATCTAGGTTAATTCCTCCTTAATTGAGGGAATCAACAAAAACACCTATTTTTTGCTATTTGATTATAAATCAAATTATGATAATCTATAATCAGATAAGTGAAGTTTAGGTATTTTCGTAGAATACCCTATGAAAAGAGTCATGTTACCGCATGGCTCTTTTTTTCATTCTATCACGTTTTCAATAACCTTAAAGATAAAAACAAAGTTTCCTTAATATTTTACCGCTCCATGTCCAATCCACGATGTCTATTCATTTCTTTTTTATGCTCACGTTCAAATTGATTGTCTATTCCCTTACTATCCAATTCATTTTTAATAATCCCTCTAAACGCCTTAAATTGCTCTTTAAAAACTTTTTTAGTTTGTACATACAAAACTCTTATATTTGTCTGCAGACCCTTTATATGAGCTTTTAATGAGCTAATTTCTCTATTTAATACACCAACTTCTTTTTACAACTTACTTTTTTCTTGTTTCAACGTTCGATTTTCTTTCATCCAGCCCTCTGCATGCCCTCTTAAACTCTCATTTTCTTTCACAAAATCTGTTTCTCTCAAACGCTCATAATCTTTTTTGATAGTGACCGCTGCATTCACCTGTTTTGTAAATTCTTGATATTGTTCCGGTGATAATACATAATTTCTCGTCTGTTTCTTTGTAATTTCAGCTTTTCCAAACATTTTATCCTGTACTTCTACTACTACTTCTTTACGTAAAAATAGAATTTTAACAGGTTTATTTGGCACTTGATCTGTAGCACTATCTAATTCTTTTTGCATTTGTTCTACTCTTTTTTCTAACTCTATATGACGCTGGCCAATTAACTGCAGCTTTTCATTTTCACTCTCTACTTGTTGCTTTACTATCTCTAATTCTTTGTACGTATCAACGACATCACTTTCCAAACTCGTTTTCGTTACTTCTAATTCATTTGTTTTCTCTTCAACGTTTTTTAAATGATCGTCAATCGTTTGTAACTGTGTTTCTTTTTCTTCTACTTGGTTTTCAATAGTTGACTTTGCTTCTGCATACTCCTTGTATTGACGAACTTTCATGTACTTATATGAACCTACATTAGCACGTTCAAAATTCGGAATATATTCTTTAGCCAATTGCTCGATATAAGCCGTTTCTGTTTCTCTCCAATGCGCAATTAACTTTCTTCCCGTTCCTTCGACACCCTGTTGTTGCAAGGCTCTATCCATTCCGACACGCCTCGTTAATCCTCGACTACTCTCAAAATTCGGTACATAGTTAATATGTAAATGCGGATTCGCTTCATCATCATGTAAAACCATATTATAAACCGCTAGGTTTGGATTTCTCTCTTGAAAAGCTTCAGCATAGCGCTTCAGAGCTTCCTTTTTAGCTTCCCTATACTTTACGTCGTCTTTACCTTCCCCAATCGCTACAACGAGTTCTCGTTGCTCATGTGTCTTATCATCTTTATGTACTTTTTTATAGTAGTCATCAATTTTACGATCATTCCGTTTTTGTTTCTCGTTATACTTATCCACGGCTTCTTGAAAAACATCCTTGTATACACTTCGGATGTCCTTTTGAACAAAATAAATATTCTCCTCTGACCTGGCTGGATCAATACCAGGATTCCCATGAATATTTTCCCTGTTATTGTGGCTTAATGAACTTTGGTGAGATTGATTAAATGAGATAGAACCCAACATAAAGTGCCACCACTTTCCCTAGATTAATTGATACCATAAGTCTAGCAAAGCGACGAAATGGAGTCAATTAAAGTAACCCTATACGTATTTTGACGCTTTCGCATCAAAATCGATAGGGGTCTGCGACGCTTTTCGGCTTTGCCGAGCCACATTACACGTGGCAAAAACAAAACCTTGGGCGTTGCCCAAACCCACTGGGGAACTCTTCCCCAGACCCCATCATTCGAACTCCCCAACCCCTCAATCCTTGAGGGGCTCCCTCGCCGGTTGGCAGGAACAAACAATAGTTTGTTCAATGCCAAGAGGGTTCGGGTGTAATCCAGTTGGTCAAGTCAAATACTCCCTTCGCTTCGCTAGGTCCGTTTTGATTGACCAACACATGCAACCATCTTTTCTCTATAATTTGAGTTATTCGACAATTAGTATTTAAATTATAAAAATATGCAATATTGCATATTTTTTTCGGAAAGGAAAGTATTTACAAACACTATATCCAGGTATAACATTGCATCTTGTAAGAGAAACAATAATAGAGGAGGAAAACAAATGAAGAAAAAAGGACTTCATTTATTTTTAGTAGCTGGTCTTGCTTTAGTAGGAATGAGTGCTATCAGTAATAATTATGCTAGTGCAGATGGTCAATATTCTATTGATTATCATAATGAATATCGTTTTTGGAATCCTGATGATCGTACATATTCTGCTCAAAAATGGACTGATTCTTATTATTACATGGATTGTACAAGTATGAGTGGTATTGAGAACTTTACAGCATATGCTATGGCAAATGGATTCGATGTTGCTGATGGTCATTATTACACTATAAAAAAAGGTTCTAATCTTGGATTATATAATTTAGCAACAGAAAGACAGGGTAAGGGTACTTCGGCTTGGATTAATGCTCAAAAATATGGTAATGGTTCTGCCTATGGTTCTTGGCAACCTGATAGATAAAATGCCAAATAAAAAAGGTAGTCGATCGACTTACTCAATCACTACCTTTTTTTATTTGGCATTTTATTTATCTTATTAAAAATTTTATGGAGGCGTTTTATAAATGTTTACATATTGGTTTACACGTATAAATAATAAACACTTATATTTATCATTATTGATTGGTTTTAGTATTTGTTTCTTACAACTTGTTTTTTCTGTTATAAGTGCTTCTCATTCTTTACATACCGCTGATTCTTTTTTTTCTCCTTATACAAAATGGATAGGAATTGATTTGGTATCCAGTTTTAAAACTATGTATTATTTTTTATTACCAATTATAGCAACTATTGGCGTAGGTAATATTATACAACAAGATAAAAATAATGGATTTCTATATATTTCTTTATCTAAAACTACTAAACAAAAATATTTCACAACGTTTTTTTTAACATCCTTTTTAACAGGATTTATTGTTATTACATTACCTTTATTATTTGATTTTTTGGCTGCCTTTTTATTTTTACCAAATGTACCTGTTGATCCTATTATTAATTCAAACATTGGTTTAACAGAAACTTCTACTTTTTTCCCTGATTTATATTTTAATCATCCTTTTATACATGTTTTATTTTATATTGTTCTATCTGGTTTCTTTGGAGGAATTTTTTCATTACTATCTGTTAGTTGTTCTTTTTATTATAACAATCAATTTTCTGTATTAATTATTGGATTTATTATTCAAATTGTCTTAACCATAATGAATTTATTTATTTCTTTTCCAATATCTCCAATGTTCTTTTTACCAGAAATACAGACAATACAAAATGGTTCTTTATTATATATTACTATATTAGCTATTTCACTTTTAAGTATATCGACTATCTTATTTTATCAAGGAGTTAAAAAACGTGTTATTTTCTAAATCTATCTTACACCTTTATAAAAATATAAAAAGAAATATCTTTTTTATATTCTTATCCCTTATCTTATTTTGGATTTTAAGTTTATTTAATACTTATTCATTTGTTCGAGGAGCAAACTTTTCATTTGAATTATTAAATATATTTTTAAGTTTTAAAAGTGAAGGATTTATTTCCTTTACTTTTCTTCCCTTTTGTTTGATTCTTACAACAATATTAATACATCAACAGGATAATCCATTTTTAATAGTTAGATTTAAAACTATATATCATTACTTTACATTTAAAACTATACAAATCATGATGCTATCCGTTCTATATGTATTCACACTCACAATTATATATTTTATAAATGCGAGTGTATTCAAAATATATACCCATACATCTTTTGAACTAAATAATTATTCAGCATATCTATATATTTTTTATTACACAATAATACTAATTGTTAGTGTTTTTAATATATTACTTTTACAATCTATATTAAATATTGTACTCAAAAATAATTTATTAAGCTTTATATGTATAATAATGATGATTTTATTAGATCAATTTTTACATATAAAATTGAATATATCTTTTATTCTTTATCATGGTATTGTCATAAAAAAAATCGATGTTCTCACATTAAACACTATTATTAATCAATGTACATACAATTTAGGTATTCTATGTATAGTATTAGTAGGATTTCACCATGTATATAGTAAAAAAGAATTTCATTAATCAGGAGAAATTTGATGAACTCAAAATTTTTATTACTTATAAAACGTGATTTTTTATTATTCTGGAGTATATCAAAAATCAAATTTTTTAATGCTATATTCCTTATTATCTCCATTCTGGCAATTACTGTATATCTCATTAAAATTAATAGTTCAATAATAGGAATCCCTAATACTCACATTTATTTTACAGATATATACTTTTATTTGTTTTTTGGAGTTAAATATGAATTAGTAAAAACAAATCATTTTGATTTCCCTATCATGTGGTTGATTTTAGAAATAATTCCTTTTTATATCATAGGGGATTCTTTTAAAATAATAACAACAAAATATTCTTTATTCTTAATAGGACGATCAATTTCCTATCATAATATTTTTGTTATTCAATGTTTCTTATCATTTTGTGTCATTCTTATTTATCAAGTAATAATTATTTCTTTTATAATTGTTATTACTTATATATTTTTTAATCCTAATTTTTCAAATGGCGAGTTTATTAGAACTCTATATCATATACAAAATAGTTCTAATATTAACGTAACATTCTTTATTCTCATTCAAATATTATCTTTAACTTGTATGATATTATTGTATAACAATTTAGTAGAATTTATGAAAAGCATATATGCTGTAGTTATCATTTTTTCTATTACATTTATAACTATTTATATTCCTAACTATAAAATTTTATGGATAAACGGAACTATGTTTTCAAGAATAATTGAATTTAATATTTCTTTCACATATATTATTTCAATAGAACTAATATTATGCTTTCTATTTTATATTATAGGAACATTTCTTTATAAAAATAGAGAATATTAAACATAAAAGGAGTTTATATAAAATGGAACCTTATATTATTTTACAAAATGTACATAAAAAAATTAAAAATCAAACAGTTTTAAATGATGTCAATTTAAAATTATATAAAAATAAAATATATGGTTTTAAAGGTCCAAATGGTTCAGGAAAAACAATGATATTTAAAGCTATTCTAGGATTAATAAAAATTGATAGTGGGAATATCACAGTAAATAAACAAATCATACGTAAAGACATTTCATTCCCACAAAATACAGGCTTTATTATAGAATATCCTGGTTTTGTTTCATCCTATTCTGGATTTAAAAATCTAAAATTATTAGCTATGCTCAATAACAATATTAATGATGAAAAAATTAAACAAACATTAATACAAGTTGGTTTAGATCCACATGATACACGACCATTTAAAAAATATTCATTAGGTATGAAACAAAGACTTGGAATCGCACAAGCAATAATGGAAGACCCTGAATTATTAATTTTAGATGAACCAACTAATGCACTTGATGAAGACGGTATACAATTTATAATCGAATTACTTAAAACATTAAAAAACAAAACCATATTAGTTGCTAGTCATGATAAACATTTTTTAAGTCAATTAACAGAAGAAATCTTTACTATTAATAATGGAACTATTCTATTTTCAGAGGACAAACATATATGAAACACAAAAAAATTATACTTATCACTTCAGTAATCATAATATGTGCTTTATGTACGCTAAAATATAATTCAGTTAACAAAGATTATAAAAATTATGAAATTATATCAAAACCAATTATATTAAACCAAGAATTTATTACCAATGACTTCAAAATCACATATATGAATACTCAAAAAAATACTGTGAATATAAATAATGATAAATACATTGAATATCAAATTAATATTAAAATGAAAAATAACACAAAAAAAAATATGCAATACCCATCTAATAAATTTTATATATTAGCACCTAATTATAATTATAACCAAAGTCTATACTTATATAATAAAGATAAAAAACAAATTCCATTTCATTTACAACCTAATGAAGAAATAGAAGGTTTTTTAATATTTAAAATGCCTTATGATTGGAATATCACTGATGATACTCCAGTTAAGATTATATATTCAGAAAGTAATACTGATAAAAATCAAACGATACAACATATATTAGATTTTCAAAAATAATTATTCACTTGTATATCATATACAATCCTATTTATCATAACGTCCTATTATTAGTCGCAAGGACAACAGATTCCCCTTACTCCTATAAAAGATTTTCTATTCCTTATCTTTTTTTAATTTATTTCACATATTTTATAGCAAGGGAATGCTTGTAGACTGATCTATACTGCATTCCCTTATTC
>NZ_JARVHN010000004.1:0-11609 GCF_040459765.1 Bacillus cereus group sp. RP29 | reverse complement strand
AATATCTTAAACCCTTACCACTCATATCCAAACAAATACCCATGTTACTAAGACCATTAAAAGCAATCGTTATACCTTCTTTATTAGTAATAGAATCAGAATACCTCAAAAAACTACCGCCATTTTGAAATTCACCGAAATCCATACCCAACACATCATTAACAACTTCCATAATACTCATTTTAGGATCAGTAAAAGTGATTCTTAACCAGTCAATACTTGAAGAATATTCAACCATATTTTCACCTTGCTTTTTCCACTTATTTTGTTTTATTTTTAAAAAAACTTTTTTCAAATGCAAAAACCCTTAAAACCCTTATAGTTCCTGTATTTTTCATAGATTTAAACCCTTTATTTTTGGGGTCACACAACCCGTATTACATAGGGGGGTTTTTAATAGATTCTTCCCCTCTTTGCTTCGCAATCTCTCAAAATACTATTCTTGTTTTTCCAAATGCGATAAATAGAATTCAAATGCTTTTTCTGCAATTTCTGCTTTAGTTGAAAAACGACCACTTTCAACTAATTTATTTATTCTCTCAGATGTTTCTTTCGGTAACCTAAAAGCTTCATGAACCTTTGGGCTCTTACCATCTTTCGGTTTCCTTCCTACCTTTACATAATTCGCTTTCACTAACAATCACCTCTCAAAATTCCTTTGAAATCATAGTATCATTTCGTGTAACGTTTTGTAAATACATTTCTAAAAAAATAAGGGAATCTTGACGAAACCTAGATTTTCATAACTTCTCTGACTCTATAAAAACTAACATTTTTTTTACCCATAAAAAACACGTTCCACCTTAGAGTACCAACGGATGAAGGCACTTTCTTTGCGTTGAATTGTTCACAATACTATCAAGATAAGAAAAATCTCGTCATTCTTCCCTATCTTTTGTGCAAAGACTCTACAAACTTCCCTTTAATTTTTGATACGTGTCAAAAATTAAAAATATACTTTATGATAGCAAAAAACCCCTAGTTTAATAGGGACGCTTTTTCATATCATAAAGTATACTTTTTTAAACTACTATTTTTTATTAAGAATCCTAGCATAAGCAAGTAAAACAACAACAATACAAATCAATGGGGAAAACATCCCTAATGAAATTATAATTCCTTCAAAGTCCATCATAATCCCTCATTCTCTTATTATCTCTCACATGTAATACCACTAAAAAACTAACCAAAATACCAATAATAAAAAATATCGGAAACATTTGTATTAAAAAAACAACAAACTCATTAAGCTCCTTTAGCATTCTCCTTCACCTTCCTCAAAACAAGATTAATAGCATCATATAACTCGAATAACAAAACCAAACCCACACCCAAACCTATAAATATCATTTTTCAGCCCCCTGTTAGCCACTGTAATGAACGAAACTGAAAACAATAGCCAAAATTACCACCATAAACAAAGAATTCAATACAGACGTTTTAAACGCTTCTGAATGTATTATTTCTTTCAAGTCGCTTCCTCCTGTTCAGCTTGGTCTATACCAAACATGCTTATAACAAATCCAATCAATAACAATCCACCAACTAACAACGATAATCCTTGCATATTATCTACCCCTTATTGTTCGGTTTTTAAGTTTATGATCAGCTGATTTTTGCACGGCTGCCATTACATTTTTTGATTAATTTACGAACGATAATTCAATTCTTCCAAGTATTCTTCAAGTTTTCTTCTCTCTGTTCTGGTCAATTCATTTTGTTGCATCATGAAGTATGAATTACGACCCACTTTAACCTTTCTATCGTTCCCAAACGCCTTTTTTCTTTGCCAATGCATACATTCGTATGGAACAAGGATAAAACCCATTTTATGAGCCATATCTTCAGCTAACTCTAATTGTTTAAAAAAACAATACTCTTGATACAATTTCGCTAACTTTACCGCTGGCAACGTAGGGAAATGGTATAAAAGTTGTCTTGGGTCTTTACCTTGAAACTTATTTGGAATTACTGAACATGTACTCATAATTTACCCCTCATTCAATCGAAATCTTTTTATCTAGAACAACTGGTTTCTTTCCCCTTGATCTATCGTGAATTTCTTCTAGTTTTTCAAAAAATTTATCAGATTCGCGTTCTGTTGGTGGTAAAGGGAAACCTTGCACCATTGCGTATGTATCATACAAATTTAATTGAAAATATCTTTTGGCCTTACTCATCGGTAAGAATGTTTTATTCAAGAATTCTCCTGTCTGATAGTCCATAAATCGCAATGAGAATCCCTTATTTCCGATTTTACGAACATCAACCAATATTTCTACAATCTGTCTTATACGGCTATCTACGTTGTTTATAGAAGGTGAACAATATATCTGTACACTCTTCATTTTCCTTGTAAACATCATTACTTCGGTTGCTATGATAGAACCATGCTTTGACCATTTACGGTTCGAGAAAGCCATTTGGCACTCATCCCAACAAGTGATACTCCCTTGAGCATTCGCTACCTCATACCAATCTGTATAGTGAGACATAGGATAAGAATCCAATAAGCCATAATTTGAAAATAACTTTATATCAGCCCCTTGCTCATAAGCTTTTTGTTTCCAATGATGAGCTAAAACAGACATAATAAACGTTTTCCCTGCTCCTAATGGTCCTTGTACAAAAATATGATGTGCCATTACCTTCTTCCCCTCTCAGCCATTACGATCGGTTTTGGTGGCTTTGGAATCAATCCTTCAATTGTTCTTAAGTAATACTCTGGGTCTGCTACATTAACCTTACTTTCCATAATGAACTCAGCAACTGCCTTATAAGGATTTTCATCCCCATGAAGATATGTATTCTCCCCTAGCTTCTGTAAGTAAATTAAAGCTCTTACTTGCGGTTCTTGTAACTCCTGTGCATTTGGTCTCATAACTTCTAAGACTTGCTTTACATCGCTTATATGTTGTACTTCTGGAAAGAGATTATCTGATATAACATTTTGTAGTTTTTCAGCATTACTATTGTTATTCACTTTGTTTCCTCCTAACGTTCGGATTTTATATGAAATTCTCTCCTGGATCTGCTACGCTGCCATGCATTTTTTTAATCAATTCCCGAACTATTGAGTCGGTTTTTGATATGTTTGTGTAGGAACATGTTGTTGTTCTGCTTTACCATTCGAGCAACTTACTGCACCAAATACGATGAAAGCAACAAGGATAATAAGCATTAAACCAATTTTCATAATGTCAAATGGACTCTCTGGCGGTTTCGGTTTAAATTGAGTGATATGTTTTAATACCATGCTCTTTTCTAACTGTGCCAATCTCTTCGTTTCTTGAACTGATTGAGAAGGCGCTCTATAAAAGAAGTTACGTCCATTCACACTATTTGTTATTTCACAATCACCGATAGGTACTGCATACTCACCAGTAACAAACAATGTATCCTCTTCTATGTTGTTAATTCGTTTAATATCACTCGTTTTCGCTTCATCATCAAATACGATCAAAACATCATTTGTACTCGGAAAAAAATCTTCTTCTTTCATTTTCGACCTACTAAATTTACTTAGCATTTTCTACACCTACCCTATAATGTCTCTTTGCTTTTGTTGTTTTCCTTTTCTGTTATAAATCTTTAATCCGATAAATACAGATGTAAGGATACCCATTGAAGCCCCAAAACCTAAAACATACATATACCCAAACGCTTCTACCACCATTTAACCCCCTCTTTTATGCTATAGTACATTCTCATAACCGACCTAAATATCAAAAGACTACCAAGCAACGTAACGGACGCTAGAATCGAAATTATGACCTTTTGCCACACACTCGGCATATCACCGAATACACTTAAATATTTTCCAACGTCAATCCCTTGAGCAACCACTAAATTGATAGATTGTAGTTTTTGTATTCCTAAATCTAAAAAACTTATGATCGGCTGAAAAATAGAATCTATAAAACTCCTTAACTTTTCTTTTACTCCCAAATCAATCACCACCAACACGAATAGATGAAACAAGTTTGATTGCTGAAACCGCCGTAAATAGCCAAATAATAAACAATAAAATATAAGCAACTGAATTTAACTGCATAGGCTCGGCAATCTTAAACAATTTCCCTATCGTGGACGAAAAACCGTTACCGGGCGAATGTGGGATATAAGTTAAACTCGCTAGGGTTTTTCCAAACCCAACCACTAGCGACCATAAGAGTTTTGCGGTCTGGAAAATTAATATAAATAACTTGGTCACAACCAACCCAATGTTATACAAGAAATATAGAAAGGCATCTATAAGGGCAAATATAACCTCTACAACCTTCATAATTACATCTATGGCTGGTTTAAATAGCCTATATAGTAAATTGCCTATCCACTTAATAACTTCCCATAACAAGCCAAATAACTTCTTAAACGCATCTCTTATGATTCCCATGTTTTACTTCCTTGCTCCTAACGCTTTATAAATCAAATCAATAAAACGATCTGCAAAAAGCAAAACACTTAATAAAAATATAAGAGGTACGATAACAGGAAAAAGCTTTGTAAAAACCGTTCCTAACATTGCATTAAACAAAAACGAATTCACTTCTTATCTTTCTCCCTTCTCACTGCTTTAACAATCAACTCTTTTAATGGTCTAAACCAAATGATTGCAATGGATAATAGTACAAATCCACCTATAATAGCTAACAACGAAACACTAGATGTCAATAAATCTAAAGGCGAAAACGGTATTTTCACATCATACTCAACTGTTAGTGCATCAGATGAAGGACTACCATTATTAGACTTACTTTTTTCTCCTTCAACATCATTTTTATTAACTGCACTAACTTGAATATTGTATTTTTTCCCATTCTCCAAGTTCTTCAATATCATCTTATTAGAATTAAGTAATTCTTGATTAACTTTCACACCATCTACATAAACGTTATACCCCTTTAAATAAGGCAAATCCACATTATCCCACGAAATAATCAAACTACCATCTTGTGGCGTAATAGAAATCTTCTCCGGTGGCTCAATTATAGGCATAGTGGTTTTAACTTTGGTCTTCAAACCGTTGGTTTCATAGCCTTTATCATCTAAAGCTGTAACCTTAAATTCATATTCCTTACTAGGTTTTAAATTCTTAACAACATAAGACTGACTTTCCTTCCCTAATGTAGCAATCATTTTATTATCTTGATAAACCTTTAATCCTGATAAACTTTCTTCTTGCGGATTCTTCCAAGATAATGAAACTTGATCTTTACCAACATCAGCTTTTAAATCCTTGAGTTCCGATAATTTACCATCATTAGCAAACACATAAAATTCATAAACATTAATTTCGTTTATATATACATAACTAAAATTAATATATCTAACATTTTTCACGATTCCTTTTTGAGAAATTGTATTATTATAAGACTTTAAAACATTAAAATCAGAATCTAAATATTGAATATATAATCTATCAAATCCACCTCTCGCACTAGCATTCATTTCAAAACCAGTTATGTCATAATCCTTACCTAAATCAAAATAAACTGGTGATGAAGAAGCATGATAAAACATGTTACTTGTAGAAGGATTTCCATCTGTCATGTTTACAAATTTAGCATTAGGATTATTTTTTAAATAACCGACTTTTCCACTTAACACATCAACATCCGCTGCGTATACCTTTCCAATATCCCCAAGTAAAACAAAACTAAAAATCGAGAAAAATAAAATCACGCATTTTTTAATTGTCAAATGTTACACCTCTAACATTGTTGTTCCATATTTTTAAACAACGACTTTGTACTTGTAAAATAGAGTTGCATGCTCTCAACCCTTGTCTTTTCCTCTTGATCTAAAGGATACTTTTCAGCTATCTCATTCATAAAACCAGAAAAAGAATCATTTAATTGTTGCAAGGCTTGGAATTCCTTCTTTAATTTCCGTTTTGAAACTGACTTCACTTTCTCACCCCCTTAAAAGAAAACATCAATCCCCAAACCCCTTATCCAAGGGGCTTCCCTCGGCGGTAGCCAGCCCCAAACGGTGAACGTTTGAGGACAAGCAAGAGGGTCTTTGGATAGATGCTCTATCAACTCCTTAATGCTCACTACGTTCCGCTTACCGTTGACAGATACCATATGTATTCGTCTGCTTTTAAATAGCTGACAACGTTAACCTGAGCCGTCTGGTGCATCAGGATGTCGTTTGTAGTTCCCGTGCGTTGTATCTTCTCCGCCCGTATTTGGTTTTGGTGGATTCCCTCCGTCTCCGTTTGGCTTCGGTGGGTTTCCTCCGTCTGGCTTTGGTTTTGGCGGTGTCCCTGTATCTATATTGGGCTTTGGTGGTTCTCCGCCATTCGGTTTAGGTTTAGGGAATCCTCCGTCTCCGTCAGGTTTCGGCTTTGGGAATCCCCCATTATCTTCTTTTGGTTTTGGCGGTTTAAAGCTGTCTTCCTTCGGTTTCGGATTATCTATAATTGGTTTATCATCTGGTGGTTTTGGTATTGGTTTTTGGCTTGGTTCTGGCTCTTTTGGTTTATTTTTGCTCCATTCACTCTTTTCGGTTTCGCCAGGCTTCGGCAAATCTTTCGGAACGTCTGGCAATGACCCAATAGGGTCTTTTATATCAAAACCGCCCGAGTCGTCTTGATCAAACTTAATTTCTTCCGCACCATCTTTTATATCGTCTGCGGTGAATCCAGATTCTTTTAACTTCTGATTATCTGGGAAGTCAGGTTCATACTTATCAAGACCTTTCGTGTCCGTTTCTGGCGGTAATGGTGGCGGTGACGGTGGGTCTGGTGCTTCTCCGAACACTTCTTTTAAATCCTTTTTCAACTGTGGACTTATCTTGTCAACGAACGTATCAGCAACTTTGTTCCAGTCTGGTGGCGGTGGTATTTTATCCCCCACTTTATCGACTTTCCCACCGATTTCATTCAACTTGTTCATTAACTCTTTCATCCAATCTTTGTTATCACCATCGTTTCCGCCTTGGTTTTTATCTTCTTCCTTTGGTTCTTCGATTTCTCCTGATCCATGTGGCTTATCTGGTAATTTCTCATTCGTACAAATACCATCATTTTTCCCGTCATAATCACGGAAGTCATCAGGATTTACGGCTTCTTCTGGTAACTCATAGTATTTAGCTCCTGCACCCCAATACTGTGTTACTCCTCCACCTTGTGCATTCTGCGAAAATCCTTTTGCTTTAAAACGCACATAACCCTTTAATTTTCCATTAACGAAAATATAAAAAGCGTAAGTTCCATTCTCTTTAATGTTGATATCAAATTTATTTTCCTTCTGAGACGGTCTCGTCCATTTTGTTAAACCAAAATTAAACGAACAGTCATTCACCAACATTAATTCAGACAATTGGAATGTCACTACATCCTTAGCATCAGCAACCTTTAATGAAAGACTAATCCCTTTGTTATCCACTATAACCCCCTTACTTCCTAACAACTGAAGAGACGGGCCATCAGCAAACACCGACCTCATATTTACAAACGGCATGAGAAATACCATAAAACACATTAACGTTTTGAGTACCGTATGCTTTTTTAACATTTAAAAAACCTCACGTTTTTGTATTAAAAAAAGGGAACACAATGCCCCTCTTTTATTAGCTGTTTTTACCGTTTCGTGATTGTGCTGCCACTCGAATAATACCGATAAGTTTCGGAACAAATGCAATCGCTAGACCTAATAAAATAAATCCACCTAATACACCTAATAAAGAAACTCCAGAACTCAATAAATCAGTTGGTCCGAATGGTAATTTTACTGCTGAGAAATCTACTGCCATAATAAAAAACCTCCATTTTTTTGTTTTATATTTCACTAGCTATTCGCTAGAGAATGTCAGTCCTTGTAGTAATACACATCGTTATCCTCTTCAAAGTCTTCATCTTTTTCAGTTGTTGAACTCTTTAACCTAGAAATGAACTCCCCAACTGTTTGAAATGCAAACCAGATCATAACGATTGGTGCAACGTAAAACATTAACCACTTCAAAATTTTCCAAAACTCGCCCATGTTATCAGCATTTAAGAAACTTGTGTAATTTGGCAAATCCATAATCAACCACCATTCTTAGACTTTACTGCTGCAACAAGCGCACCAATAAGCTTACCTGTTGCAAAAATTGCAACCATGATAAGAACAAAAGGCGCTCCGATTTTGAGTAAGAAACCAAAGATTCCCCAAAAGAAATCCCAGTCAAAAACATTTCCTAAGTTACCCAACTATTCCAACTCCCTCATTCCTTACTTTTTTCATATATTCCTAACATCGTGAACACTAACGAGACAATAACCGCAAATGAAATGATAATGAAAGCTACATCAGGATTAGCAAATACTGTTTTAAACGCTTGAAGAACTAGACCGCCTATCTCCATTTGTCGCTTCCTCCCTTAATAATGTTCATGATAATAATTGCTACAGGATATAAGAGGAAACATGAAGCTATAGCGATAAAATAAATAACTCCTATTTCTTTTGGTGTTGTTATTAACGTTTGGTACATAATTAGAATCTCCTCGTGATTTGGTTATAGATCATAACGAACAATACACAAACTAATAGAGTAGATACAATAATGTCACCAAGCGTTATCGTGTGACTTACTATTATGCTTCCTGCATCAGTGGTTACTAAACTTTCATTCATTTGCTACACCTCGTTTTAACAAAATAAAAAAGGGACAAGTACAACTTCTAAATAAGAAGGCATACTTGTCCCTTGTCGCACTACATCTATAGATATGGATATACATCAGTTAATGAAATGTGTATAATAACATAGGTAGTTGTAGTGAGCTTTATGCTCGGTTGCGAAGTATTGCCTTACTTCTCAGCCCCTACTCGGTATTGGCGTACCGTGTGGGACTGCAACTATTTTTTTATTTTGTTTGGAATTTGGGTTTGGAATATATCTCAAATTCTAATTAATTTTTGAAGATTTTTCTACAAAATGGATGAGCCAAAATTATTTTGGCTCAAATTAAATATGACAAAATGCTCGATTCCATTTTTAAAAAATGCAAGACAAAAAGTGATATAGAAATTTCACATACCAGATTGTTTTTAGGTGTACACAGTACCCCAAGTGCACAAATAGTTTTTGCTCGCATTTTCATTTCATAGATATAATATATCATTAAAAAATCACACGTTTTTACAACAAAAATCCTACGATCAAAACAATAAAAAAAGATTAGATTTTCATCTAATCTCCCACATCTTCTTTTCTCTTTTCGACTAAAAATATATATAAAGATAATACAATTCCCTGAAAATACTAAGATACTTTTTGCACCATTTCTAACACTTTACTTCTCCATCTGCTAACATCTTCATCCGAAATTCCTAAATCAATTAACTCTTTAGGAATGAAATTTTTATCCAACAACCATAGAGACAATCTTTCCAAAGCAACATTTTGATTACCAAAACTATAAATATTCTCATACTTTTTACAAGTATGCTCTTTTTTACCTGTGTATCTTGATAAATAAAAATATCTATTCCCCGCTGCCTTCGTGCTATTTAAATATGCCACAAAAAGCACCTCCCGTAATTTTCTCGAAAATTAATACGAACACATATTCGCGCACCGATAAACATGTTCGCATATTTTGTAAAAAAAAGAAAGAAAAATGATTAGTCTTTTTTAGCTAAATTCTTGTTGTAGTAATCCATTATGATCTTGCTGGCTATTTCATTTTTATTTCCTAACTCTTCAAACGCCCAAATTACTTTCTTTGGGACTTTAACAAATATCGTATCTATCTTGTCTTCCAATGGTTTTCTCGGTCTCGGCATTCAAAAATCCTCATTATCCCTTTTATTATCAATCCCCTTTTCTTTTTTCTTTTTTTCTTTTTATTTTTCATCAGTATAGCAACGTTCTATTTCATTCACTATATTTTTTTATAAAATCTTCCAAAGCAAGTTCTACAATCAAAGATTTTTTCTTTGTTAAATTTTTCTCTGCTATAAAATCATCAAACATAAATTGAGTTTTTTCATTTAAGAAAATATTGTTTCTGTAATCCCCTGTTTCTCTCTCTCCAATACGATCATATAATCCTTTTTCTTCTTTTGTATCAACCTTCTTAAAATTAGCTATCATTTCTTTAAGTATTTTTACTTCTTCACTAGAAAACTGGTTACTTGTCATTAATTTGTCATTAACTTGTTTTTTAGTTGTCTCTTTGTTGTCTTTAAATTGTCCTTTAGTTGTTGTTTCGTTGTTCAAATGTTGTCCCTCTATCCTTATCCACTTATTAGAAACATAATCAAATCCAGATTTTTTAAGTCCCCTCTGTAACTTACTCGTACTACAACCTAAATCTTCGGCAATCCCTTTTAATTTCTCACCTGACTGAATACGTTCAAATATTTCCTCATAATCCATATATTCAACGCTCCTTATATATCGATAAATCTCTATGTTATAATATATTATAACACATTAACAACAACCAAACAACAATAAAGGTAGTTTTTAACAACCATTAAACAACAACCAAACAACTATTTAGCTTGTTTTTAACAACAACCTGATTTTACTAATGACATATAACAAAAAACATATTAAAATATATGATAATCAATCAATAAAAAAATCCCTTTAAGTGTTGGTTGCACTCAAAAGGATTTATCTTTATATTTTTTTGGTGGTTTTATCTTTTGGTTTTATCTTTTGGTATCGTCCTCATTGGTATTGGTTTCCATTGGGGACTCTTTTTCGTCTTCATCTTCTTTTACAGCATCAAAGGTTTTACCCTCATTCTTACTAGCTAAACGTATATCAACTAAATTTGTAGATAAGCGTTCCAATGCTTCTTTATATCTTTTCATCTCTTCCATTTCTTTTAACTCATTTTGGTACTTTTCGTCTTCTTTTCCTTCTTCAATCCCTTCTTCCGCAACTTCTTTAACTAAATTCAATAAGTAATCCAATCCATTTAGTTCAGCTATTTGAGCCAATGACTTTTTAACAGTTGTCCTTATCCATTTTTCCTTATCTACATTCTTAATGGTTTTAACCGCCGACATATCAATTTTTTCAACTTCTATAAAATCAACCCACTTTTTAAACCTTTCTCTTCTTTCAACATCATGCTTTCCATATTTACCTTTATCAGCTTTAGATTTAAAAAGTATTATCTTATTCAATGTATTCAAAACCATATCAGAAATCTTTTTACCCTCAATAATATTGTTTGCAACAGCCTTAGATTTTTTGTTCTTATATTCAATTTCATATCTTTCATGAAAGAACAATGATTCATCAACGTGAACACCTTTATTTAACGCTTCTGCATACTTATTATACATACGTATGAATTCTTCATTTTTTCTGTTTCCTATGTAAATTGTGATACCTTCTTCTTTCAACTTACCTTCATGAGTTTTAACAACCTCTTGATTTTTAAATTTCCCCAACGAATACAAATCTTCATTTTCTAATTTTTTAGCTATTTGCCATAATCTAACGTGTTTTTTATCCTCTTCATAAGCCTTTACATCAATACATAAGTCCAATCTAGGAATATTAGATTCTGGATATTCACGAGCAACCCTCGCAAGAAATGACTTCCATAAAACATCTACATTATCACTATAAGATTCATTGATATTTTCAT
>NZ_JARVHN010000003.1:0-46721 GCF_040459765.1 Bacillus cereus group sp. RP29 | reverse complement strand
GGACTGAAACAAACATTTTCTAGCGGACGGGTCCAAACGCCAGTTCTGTATCTTATAAATCAACGTGAAGAAGAAATTCAAAATTTCCGACCTAGAACATTTTATCAAATTGTAGGTTGGTTTGTGGCAGACGGTATCAAATATGGAGGGTTGTTGCTTCAAAATGAAGATACTAAAATATTAGATTATCTAAAAGCTAAAGCCTTATTTGAGGAATGCAAGCCCATAAAAAAAGCAACCATTCAAAGTATTGAAAGTGAAGAAAAGAAGAAAAATCCACCGAAACTCCATAGTTTATCTACACTCCAAGCGAAATTAAACCGTAAATATAAATTTTCACCTGAGAAAGTACTAGAATTAGCACAAAGTTTATATTTAAAAGGCGTTATTAGTTATCCAAGAACTAGTAGTCAATATTTAACGGAAGCTGAAGCCTTTGAACTACCTGAAGTATTATCTAATTTAGAAGAATTAGAGCCATATGCAGAATTGCTTAGAAATAGATCCAAAGATTACATCGAAGATGATAAAAAATACACAAATGATGAAAAAGTTGAAGATCACTATGCGCTAATTCCTACGAAAAATGTACCGGATTTAGCTAGTTTGTCAGAACAAGAACGAAAAGTGTATGACGAAATTGTTCGTAGTGTAATTGCGGTACATTATGATGTGCATGTTTTTACAGAAACAACAATCCTTACAAACTTAGGTACACATACATTCATTGCCCAGGGGCGACAGGTGCTCGATGAAGGTTGGCAAGTCGTTTGGAAAAATCCTAATTCTAAAGAAAAAGAAGAGGATCAAAAAGTCCAAAAGCTCCCTATAGTTCAACAGGGTCATATCGATGTAGAAAAGGTTTCTTTCCAAAAAGGGAAAACAAAACCACCTACAGTATATACAGAGGGGCAACTTATTACCCTTATGAAAACAGCCGGAAAGTTTGTGGAAGATCCAGAAGTAGATACAGATTTTAATGGCGTTGGTACGGAAGCAACGCGTGCTGGCATCATAAAAACCCTGAAAGATCGCGAATACATTTTGATTCGAGATAACAAAGTATCTGTAACTGAAAAAGGAAAAATGTTGATAGAAGCGGTAAGGGGAACTCATCTGGCAAGTGTTGAAATGACAGCAAAATGGGAAATGTTACTATCTAAAATCCGAAATTCAAAAGGAAAATCCGCAGCTATGTCACATGCATTTGTTGAAAAGGTAAAAGAAATGACAACGTTTCTTGTAGAAAAAGCAGTTAATGAGAGCGATACGTGGAATGTTGAAAAATTAGCTGAAGAAGTAAAAGATAATGCAATTCATGCAATTGGGAAATGCCCAATATGTAAAAAGAACGTAGTGGAAAGAGAAAAATTATACGGTTGTTCTGGATATAAAAAGGATGATCCAAATAGTTGTAAGTTTACATTACCAAAAGAGTTTTTAGGAAAGAAAATCAGTGTAGCAAATGCACAAAAATTATTAGAAAAGAAGAAAAGTAACTTAATAAAAGGCTTTATTAGTAAAAACGAGAAAGAATTTGACGCTTATTTAAAATTAGTTAGTGGTGGAAAGTTGGAACTTGAATTTCCACAGAAAAAGCCAAACACCTCAAAAAAGGTGGGTAGTAAATCAAAATAAAGGAGAAAAGCCCTTAATGGGCTTCTCCATAAAATAAATTGGAAAATAAGAGGAATAGAAATGAAAAAATACACAATTAAAGAAACGGTTTACTATGAAAATATCGATTTAAATGTTGAGGTTGCAAAGTTTAAAGGAACTAAACAAAAAGCATTTGATTTTGCTCAAAATATGGATTTAAAAGTACTTTTGCATGAAAATCATTTGGAAATTTTGTTAAATGGTCAATCATATACAATTCAAAACGCGGATCGTGAGAGATATCAATTTAGAATATGTATGAAAGATATTAAGCCGATTCCACTTAGTGATATAGAAAAAATGACAGATTCGGAAAAGGTAGCATTATTACAAAACGAAGCTTATCAATTAAAAGAAGAAGATTTTAAAGATGTGAACTGGAATTTCACTGAAGTCTATAGATTGTTAAAAGAAATGTGTCCAAATACGAAGGTTTTTAACTTTGATTCTTTAGCTTATTCAATTGATATTGCATCATAAAAAATAAAGGAGGAACAGAACAATGGAACAACAATATAATTATGAAAAAATGAGGGAGAATTTTTTGCAGCAAAGTCCTGAAGAAATAAAACAAGAAGCAACTGAAGCCCTCATAACGTCATCATTAATTAGCCGCATGTTAGGGTTTGTATTGAAGAATGAAAAAGCAACTAACTTTAAATATAATTTTCCTGAATTTGAGGATATGAATACGGCTATAGGGGATTTTCTATTTAAATTAATGGATGGTACACATAACCTTCCTCAATATATTAGTAACTTAGAATCAGCTAAAAGCTATACAGAGCAACAAAGATGTATAGAGGGAATTGCATCAGAGTTAGCCATGTATTATCAAGCTTATTTTGAATTTCGGAATTTGTTCTTTAAGCATCCAATGTTACAGCCTTTTCAGTCTGATTTTTCCGAAAAATTATCTATTCCTAAAGAGAGTATAGTTCATTAATGAAAATCTAAAAGCTTACAAGCGTACTTATAAGTGCGACAGAACAAAGAGAAACTCCTTCTAATAGCGGATATGCACATGTTGGTGCAACTAATTCAGGTTCAACCAAGAAGGACGATCCATTTTCAAATGTAGGGCAACCAATTGATATAAGCGACGATGATTTACCATTCTGACAAGTACATTACAAGTACATTAATGGATAAGGAGTATTTTTATGAAAGATGAAGAGAAATCACTTTCCTTTTTTGTGGGATGTAAAAATGCTTTTATTATGGTAATTGTGTTTTGGTTGTTTATGTTTTTAATTTGTAGTGACTTTCTATTAAAATAATATTATTAAATAAAATGAGAAAAAGGTGGGAATTTATGAAGTCTACAGGAATGACAAGAAAAGTAGATGAATTGGGTCGGGTTGTACTACCAATTGAATTAAGACGAACTTTAGGAATAGCAGAAAAAGACCCAATAGAGATTTTTGTGGAAGAAGATAAAATAATTCTAAGGAAATACCAATCTCAACAGGCTTGTATGATAACCGGGGATGTTTCAGAACGAAATATTTCTTTAGCAAATGGAAAAATTATTCTTAGTCCAGAAGGCGCGGATCATATAATAAAGGAACTACAGCAATATCTTGTTAAATAGCAAAATATTAAGCACAGACTCTACTTAATTGGTAGGGTCTTTTTTGTCGAAAAGAAATTAAAAAAACAACAAAATAGACTTGCAAGTCTATTGTATTCATGAGATAATAGACTTGTAAGGATAACTAATAACGAAAGGGGAAATGAAAGCATGGAAGCAATTATTGAAAGTGCTGTTGAAACAGCTAAAAAAATTAGAAAGGAGTTAAAAAAAGCATTTCCGGGAGTTAAATTTTCTGTTCGTTCTAGTAGTTACAGTGGAGGTTCTTCAGTAGATGTAAATTGGAAAGATGGCCCGATGAGAAAAGAGGTTGAACAAATAACCGAAAAATTCAATTCTTGCTCTTTTGATGGCATGCAAGATATGAAAATAACAACCGGTTATGAATATCAAGGGAAGATATATAATGGTGCTGATTATATATTTGCCAATCGAAGCTTATCGGAAGAATACAAAAAGCAAATTCAGGAATTTGCAAAAGAAATGTTTGAAGATTTCCATATAAATGATTGGACATATCAACAAAAAATGCTACAAGCGGAAGAACATATGAAAGGATTGGATAGTGATACTTCAGTGGAAATAAAGGAAGAGCCACAAGAAGAAGTAAAGCTTGCTGAAGTTGTGAATTTTCATCAAAGAAAAAAAGAAAAAGAAATAAATAAGCTAACTTCAGAGCAAAAATTTAAGCTTCTCGCAATGCAGGTCATGTGCAATATATCTGAAGAAGATCTGGAAGGGATTTTTGAAAGAGGATTGTCGGTAGACCAACTATTCACAGGAGTAGCAAATAGGTACTTTAAAAACGAAAAAGCCATCCGCAGCTAAACAGATGACTTGTAGAAGGGAATCTGATCCATTCCCTTCTCCTATTATACCACACATAAGGGAGAGAAAAATACATGGGATATAAGATAACAAAAGATAACATTCACACTTCACCAGAAGAGAAAAAATGGTCATTGGTTGGAAAGGAAGTAGATTATAATCAAGGAATGCATCGTTTTCGTGTCCTTGATGATGATAAGAATGTATATTTCAGTGGTGTAAGTGATGATGATTCAGATTTTTCACCTTTAGATGATTATCAATATGCTTATGGTTGTACTGAAATTCAGTACAAAGATAAAAAAACAAATAAATACGTTACTTTATAAAAAACACGAATGATTTTTGATACCTGGATTTAATATTGTTCGGTTTTATGAAGAAATTGTTCCTCGCTGTAATAAATAATCCTGAGGAAAAATGAATGGAAACACGAATGTTAATGTATTTTATGTTGAATCATTAGAAAGGTGGAATATAAAATGAAAATCTATACACCTGAATGGCTTTCTCTTAGTAAAGAGATAAAAATAAAACTGATCCGTTTAGCAATTTTAGAAACGAAAGAAAAGTTAAACGCTCTTCGTTTACAAAATTTACAAAAGAGCTGTAATAGGTTTTAAACACAGGGGATTATTATTGTCCCCTTTGTTTTTATATCACAATATAAAGGAGAATATCGAATGAAAGAAATTGAAAACTACATGACACCATCTGAAGCAGCATATAAATGGGGAGTTAAAAGAGATACTTTAAAGAATAAATATAGTCCGTCTATGCTAAATGAAAAACAGCAAGAAGAGTTACAACAAATGATTGATGAAGGATTAGTTAAGTTCTTTTTACCACCAAATGGGGTAAGAAAAGAATGGATCATTACAAGAAAAGCAATGTTCCGATGGTTTGGAGAGCCGAAAGCTTAATTTAATTAAAAGTAAGGCTTAAAAATTTAAATACAGAAAAAACGGCTACTCAGATTCGATTCTAAAAGTCGATACAAAAGACAGTAATACAATAAGTATCAGCCAATTTAAATGAGCGGAGAAGGAAAAATGGATAGTTTAATAGTCCTACTCAAATTTTCAGGTAAAAACTAGGGGTTTCACAAGAATATACTAATTAAAATTTCACATACCGTAATTATAGTATAAAAATATAACCACGCAATAAGGGATGCTTTTAAAAATCATCGGTCCTCGCAATCAAACAGCAGTGGTGTACACATTGTATCTGTCCATGGTACCGGACTGAGCGTTCTTTGCGAGGGAGGATAAGGAATGGATGGATTCGCCTATCCCAAACGCTTGAACCTATGCAAATAGGTTTGAAGGTCTTCCAAACCTGTTTGCCTGGCTAGCGCCGAGCGAGTCCCTTCCAAGCTTGGAAGGGGTTGGGGATGGTTGATTTTCTTTTATAATAGATCCTTCATTTCAGGAGGAATCGAAAATTCAGCAAGATTTGTTTTTTACTGCAGTAACGAAGTGGGGCAGTAAAAAATAAATCTTGCGATTTTTAAACTTTTTAGGGTTTTAGTTCTTTGAAGCCCGACTAGCGTCCGCAGCCATATAAGCGCGCGGTGTCAAGGGATTAAGCCAAAAAATTTTAAGAGTTGATGTTGAGTTGGGCTTTTCCAAATGGAGAAATTTGCTATGATAATTCAGCAAATTTTGGGTGTTTTTGCCCATCCCCTCGAAAAGGGGGAATAGCAAAAAAATAGTGACAAAACCCTTATAAATAAAGGATTTCAATTTCTTTTTAAAATAAATATGTCAAAACATATACAGTTTAATTGACATGTTTCAAATATTATTAAGTTGTATTTTTGAAATGAAAAACACAAGGTTTTTAGCAATGTCATAAAGTGTACTTTTTGACATAGTGCATAAATATAGCTAATTCCCCCTTTTCGGGGATTCGGGCAAAAACACCCTTTACCGATATTATTCAATATTATGCCCTCCCTAGAATCTCTTATAATGAAGGATATTCCTTTCTTCAGAAAAATTCAAATAAAAAAACAAGACCAAACTTTAGACCAGCCGAATATTAACACTTACATAGAAATCACTTATAAATTTTACATCTAAAAAATGAAAATGTTCATATTTTCAAGTCTTATAACAATTCTGTAAATATATAGGTTACAATTGTTATGTAGACACTCTCCGAGTCTCCTAAGTATCTATTTTTCGATGCGAAGTCTTTTTATAGACTTCGTTTTTTTACAAAAATTGAATGTAAACTTTTACCCAAAAGTTTACATTCAATTTCCTGTGAACATTGACTTTTATCTAATTTCATTGATATGATAAAAAAAGACAAAAAAGTATACATTCAAATCATTGAAAATAAAGGGATTGAAAAACAGATGGATAAAAAGCAACATTTAATTGATGTACAACCAATTCGGAGCAAAGAACAGCTCGAAGATATGAAATGGTCTCTTAAACGTCATTGTTCAGATCGTGATTACATTTTATTCCTACTTGGGATTAATACTGGATTACGTGTAAGTGACTTACTTAAAATGGAAACGAATGAGATTTTAAAATTAAAGCGAAAAAAGCGGAAAGAATTTAAAGTTAAAGAAGGAAAAACAAAAAAGGAACGTATCATAAATATTACTTCTATTTTTGAGGAAGTATTTCCATACGCTGAAAATCTAAAAAGTACCTGGTTATTTCCTTCTCGAAAAGGTGATAAACCCATTAGTAAAATTCAAGCCTATCGACAGTTACAAAAAGCCGGAGATTTTGCCGGAGTAGAATCCTTAGGTACTCATACTATGCGTAAAACATTTGGATATTGGTTTTACAAGCAAACAAAGGATATTGCTATGTTACAAGAAATATTGAATCATAGTACACCACAAATTACACTAAGATACATTGGTATTAATAAAGAAGAAAAAGATAATGTACTTGATACATTCCGAATCTAATATTATTTTCTTTAAAAAATTTAGGATTAATCGATACCTTATATTAGATAATATAAAATATATTTAAAATAATATATTTAGTTATTTGTTAATATTGTTATAATAATATTATAACAAGGAGGGGATAAGTATGGCGCATAAAGCATTTATAAGTTATCATCATGGAAATGATCAGACCAGAGCTAATCACTTACGTACAACATATGGCTCAAATAATACACTAATTGATCGTTCTTTACCGGCTGAACTGAATAGTAATGATAACGACTATATTTTAGGACAGATTAGAACTAAACATTTGAAAGATTCTACAGTTACTATTGTTCTTATTGGTAGTGAAACATATAAACGTAAATGGGTTGACTGGGAGATATATTCTTCATTACGTTCATATGGTGACAGAAAAATAAATGGTTTATTGGGGATTTATTTACCTAACTCTGGAAAGGTTCCGGCAAGATTACAAGATAATATTGACAGTGGTTATGCTGTAACAATGAAATGGGAAAACATTTCATGGCAATTAACTTCAAAAATTGATGAGGCATTTAATAATAGAAAAAACACGCATCTTATCAATAATAGTTAACTATAGGAAGGTGATTCGATTGGCAAATACCTTATCTAAAATTAACAATTGTAACTCCATTATAACACAGAAGCAATCAAAGGAATCAGAGCATATTAGTTTCAATCAAGGTGCTTTAAAGAGCTATAATGTGAATGGTTTGGAATTGAGGACTGTATTAATTCTCAAATTTGGTTCTTCGGAACGTTTGGTATTGCTATCATGATGCTTTTAGCTACATATTTGACCACTGGATCTCTCTATGGATTTTAAGAAAATTAGACTTTTTTAATTCCAAATTATAAGGAGGACGAATATGATAGCGACGAAACCAAAACGTGGAGAATTTTATATTTATGAAAAGGACGGGCGAGCATATCAAGTTTTAGCCTATTCAAAAATGTTTGAACATGAAGAACAGGAAATCATTATTTTAAAACGAATGAAGGATAATATAAATATCACAATAAGTGCCGAGCTTTTCATTCTTTATATAGAAGCAAATAAATTTATAAAAGATAAAGTGTTAGTTAGTAATTTATAATTATTAAAATCATTGAAAAGCATTCCAAATGAATAAAGGAGGATTTTTTATGGAAAGAACAATTTCAACTATTAAACAAGGTGATTATGTACAATTTCCACATCGTAAGGATTCTTCATTAAAGTTAACTGGGTATGTAGTAAATATTTTAACAAATACAATTGTTGTTGATATTTCAGAAATGATTCTAAGTGGAAAATATAAAGATATAGATACTCGCCAAGTCGTAAAACATGGCCGATATAAAAGAGTACGTGTTCGCAAAAATAAAGCTTCATAATACCAATTTGTTTTCAGTACCCTATTCATAAAGAGTAGGGTACTGAAAACTTTAAGGGGGATAAGGATGAAAAGTGAACCTAAGAAAGTGGGATTTCTAAAGTTCGTTACATCTAGAAAAAAGGTATATGTGTATTTAGCAAAAGAAATTTATATAGAAAAATTAAATAAACGTTCTGTTTCCAAAACACAAATTTTATATCGTTTTGGTAATTTTGATGTCGCTTTAGAAAAAATGTTCCGTTGGAGAGAGAATCCTGAAAAGGAGTTTCCTGAAGAAATCTTGAAATTAGGTTATAACTTAGATGATTTAGACGATTGGATTATGACATTAGAAACTGGCTACAACAAAACCGGAAGAAAATTAACGTTATATAATTAACAACTAAAATTACAGACAAATTCTATTTAGTTAAATTCAAACAATATAATTACAATAAAAAGGAGAAAATAAAAAATGGATGCCTCACATTGTAATGATGAATATTTCAGCATTGGTACTTGTGGTTTATGTGATAAAAATAATCGTTATGTAGAGCATGGAATAGATTTTTTTGGTGTACACGTATTAGATTATTGTGCATATGGTTGTTCTAATAAGAAAAGCAAAGTAGACCAAGACAAATAACCATCTCACAAAGGAGTGGTGTTTTTGAACGGTTTAGATCATGATAAGTTTTATCTGGAATTAAAAAAACAGAGAGAAAAGTATTATAGAAAAACCAAAGCATCTATAATTGGATTTTTAGTTTTGGGAACCATTATTTATTTTTACACCGCAATTGTGAATTGGTCTAATATGACATCTTTTATGAGCCTATTCATTAAATATATGATTGTAGGCATTCTAATAGGTTGTTCTTTTTTAATTTTAAAAAATGTAATGACATTCATTCAAAAAAGGAAAGAGATAGAATGTTATAAACCAACACATGATAAAGATTAGAATTTCATGTAAACCCTAATTCTGGGTTTCTTTTTTTACTCTCATTACAGTACGTGAAATTTTATATTTCGTACTAAAAATGAGTAGCACTCACTACTCATTTTTAGCTTGTAATTTAAATTGCATACTAGGATGTTCTTCAGGTAACAAATCCATATCATATAATTTAGCTTCAATTTTCCTCATACATGCATGTAAATCTTCTTTTAATTGCCGATCACTAATCCTTAAAACTTCCCATCCCATTTTTCTTAAATAAGCATCTCGAATTCTATCTTTTTTCTTACCTTCAGGTGTATTATGAAAAATATATCCATCTACCTCTATACACAACTTTTTTCCGTTATTGCCAAATACCGCAAAATCTAATCTGTACTTTCCAACCTTTTCTTGTACAGTCGGTGAAAGGCCCATATAACGTAAATGGTCATATACCTTTCGCTCTAAATTATTTGCACATTGTTTTCTTTTTACATCGCTATCTGGATCGTAGGAGTTTTTCGCGGTAACGTTGGCCAATACATAAAAGAAAATTAAAGCGGCAATAACAACTAAAAAACCACTCATATGACCCTCTCCTTACCTAAGTAATTTATCTGTATTGAAAAAATTTGAATAAGCACCAATTACTTAACCGCTACATAGGTTATTAACATGTAGTAATCGAATAATTAATTAAGTTGCTACATCTGTTCTTACTTATGTATTATTACCCATGTTTTACGCGTCCAGACCTAGTAATATAAAGAAAATATAGCACTGTTTATGGGCGACGAGGGCGTGAGACCGAGGGAAGCCCTTAATGCCCAACTTCCCAATTTTTTATACACAAAAATTATATTTTTTATAATTTTTTATTCCATCTCATTTCTAAAGGGGGATGTAATCATGATTAATCGAATGAAAAACTTATGGCAGCAGTACCAAGAACAGAAAGAAGAGAAAGAGCTTATTCGAATAATTAGAGATAAGACAACTAAAGCATTTCATTCGGCTCAATTATTTTTAGTTCAAAAAGACAAATTCACCGATTTAAAAGTTCATATTTACCCAGAGATACGCAGCATAAAACTTATGGACTATGCAGAAATTGTATTTACAATTCCCCGCGGTATGAATCCTGAAGACATTAAACGGAAGGAATATGTATTTAAACAATATCTGAGTGATCGTGCAGAATTAGAAACAGGTACTTTAAAATTTGTAATACGTATTTTCCCGAATGAAATACAAAACGTTTTATATAATTATGATGCTTTTCCTTTAGAAAATGAAAAATTACCTGTTGTATGTGGATTAAATAAATACAATCAATACACAATTTATGATATGGTAGAACATCCCCATATACTAATTGCTGGCACTACTGGAAGTGGAAAAAGTACACAAATACGTGCCATTTTAACGACTCTTATACAACATAAAACACCTGAACAACTACACTTATACCTGTGTGATTTAAAGAAATCCGAATTTCACCTTTTCCAAAAAATCCAACACGTCAAAAGTACTACATATACAGCAAATTCCCTATATCCCGTACTTGTAAAATTAAAAAAAGAAATGCAAAGAAGAGGGGAACTCCTGAATAAGCACGAGTGTACTCATATAGACCAATTGTCACAAAAGCTTCCGTATCTTCTTCTGTGTATCGATGAGTATCCTCTACTCCAAAATGAAAAAGAAATTTTAAGCATTATTGAAGAAATTAGTTCAATCGGAAGAACAAATGGTGTATTTTTACTACTGTCTATGCAGCGGCCAGATTCTAAAATATTAGAAGGTAAAATTAAGAATAACCTTACTGTGACAATGGGGTTTCGTTGTAAAAATGCAACAAATGCAAATGTAATGGATTGCCCAGGTGCAGAAAAAATTCCTAAGACCGCTAAAGGACGTATGATTCTAAATTTCGATACACTAGAAACTATACAGGCACCTTTTCTGTCCGAAGAAAAAGCAAAACTAATTCTAAAGAATTATAAAAAAACACATGATGTGGACCGACAAAATATAGAAAATGAAAGTCCTGAAAAAGAATCCATATTCGGAATGTTGGGGGATGACTAAAAGCTATGAATAAACGTGATAAAGCGATTATTAGTGACTTATATCGTTTTCGTGTATTAAGTAGAGATCAAATTATCGCCTTACACTTTTCTCATTTAACAAAGCCTGTCAGTACTTGTAATTTAGTACTCAAACGGCTACAAGACCGTGGACATATTAAAGCATTCAAAGCGTTTCAACCGTTTGTATATGCTCCGGCAGACACTAAAATAAAAGAAGGCAGCCAAAAAACATTGCATTTCTTAGCTATTGCGGACACATTCATTGAAATGAAAAAATATGATGAGCCAACTCATGTACTTGTTGAACCAAAATTTGCTGAAAAGGGAACCATTGAATGCGATTTGTTCTGTATTTTTAAAAGGACACCGTTCTTTGTTGAAATACAAAGAAATGTTTATTCAGAAAAGGTAATGCAAGAGAAGATTGGTCGATACGAAGCATTTTATCATTCGGAAATTTGGAAAGAATTTGAATGGCAAAAAACAGATAAAAAGGTTTTTCCAATCATTTTATTTATTACAGATACACGCTACAATATAGAAACTAACGTTTTACGTATTGTTCAAGCTCCTAGTATCACGAATTTAATTCATTTATTCGAATCAAAGCCTACTCAAAAACAAAAGACCGATACTATAGTGTCTAAAGACACTAAGCCTACAATCAGAATACAATTGAACAATAAAACTTCTAACATATAAATTATGCTATAATGACTTAGTAACCGAATAGTTAGGGTGCATGGTTATCATTTCTCTTCTTTCCATTTCAGATGGAGGAAGGGGGTGACAAAGCCATGGAAACATTTCTCGAATTTCTTAAAGAAATTTTAAAAGGCGTACTACGTGAAAGCGCAGCACACCTTTTTAAGAAAAAGTATTTAGAAAATGAGAAATCCACCCTTTCTAATCGCCGACCAAAGCAAAAGAAAAAGGGTGGATCTCGTAAAACAAAACGTTAATCGATAACCATCACCCTAACGGCTAGGTTACCTAAAAGATGAGCACATGTTAGCGCATGTTGCTCTCTTTTTTATTATATAGATTGTGAAATAGATTATGCTTCTGTTTGTACTTATATTATAACATGTGCAATCAATTTTGCAATTTGATGATTATGTTAACTTTTTTAATTAAAACACATTGATAATATCACTCTTCATTCAAAGCTATTTTTTACAAAGGAGAAACAACTATATGGAACAAGATTTTGAAAATCAAGTAAAACAATTTATAGAGTTAATGAATTCTTCGAATCCTGAAAAATTATTATCTAATTGCATAGCAGCAACAACACCTCATTGGAGAGATTTAAATAGTATTTCTATAGCAAAAGAAAATGGCAGATTGTCTGATCCTGTTATCAATGTATTAATTCACTATATCATGCTAACAACGGAAGTGTGCACATTAAACAGATTATTTTCTGGTATTGCTGTTGACTGGTCAAAAAAAGATGTTAAAACAGTAGAAGAAGCACTAACATTAGCCAAACAAGAAAATGCCAAATACAAAAAGTGGAACGAAAAATACAATAAAGACTCTGAATTAGGTCATGTATTACGTGAAGCAATTATATGTGGCATGACGAATAAACAATTAGGGCAATATGTTAGACTCCTTCTAAATAAAGACCTTTAAAAACAAAGACAGATCCTTTTTAAAAGATCTGTCTTTGTTTTTATGGATTTGTAGAGCTTTTTTGATTAAACTTTATTTCAAATCAACAAATGCCATACTTTTGATAAAAGAATAGCATTTTCAAAAAATTACTACGCCTTTTTAGTATTATACAAAATCACACCAAGAACTAATAGTAAAAGTAAACCTGATCCACCACCGCCAATAGGCTGAAATAAATTAGCAATATATGCTGTTGTTGGTTTAATGATAAGATTAACTACTAGCCAGTATGCACTAACAGCTCCAAAGCCATAAGCTAATAATTGTGCAAATGCATTATTCTCTTCCTTGTATCGAATCCAAAAGTAATACCAATCACAAAAACACATTGTATCCAATTAAAATTATATGTTGGAAGATGCAGTAAACCAAAGCACAAACCCGCAAAGAGAAAAGAGCATCCTAATAAAACAGGGATTCTTAATAATATGGTTTGCATTACTTTATAACCAAATAGTAAAAAGGAAACAAAGATTATATTCTCGCCTATCAATTGAATAGCCAATCCCGGTAATTTCAGTACCATAGCCAAGTAACTTGAATCCAAAATCGGATTATCATTAGGTTTATATGGAGAAATCATAGTCACTCCCTTTAACATTAATAGCACGAAAAGAATTACACACAAAGCATAGAACATCGATTTTTTATATAATTGAAAAGTTACTTTTTTAAACAAAAGGGTTCTTTGTTCTCTAAATATATATGCAAATGCTATTGTAATAGGGGTAGTAAAAAAGATTGCTCCAACAATGGGTTTAAAAATCCCATTAATATCTCCCACCAAGATATTAACTACACTTCCGTATGGTGTATAGATTGTTAGAGCGCTAAGAATAACCAAAATACTTAGTTGGTATATTTTTTTAGTTTGTACTAGTTCCTTCAAATAATCATTACTGTCTTGCAACCCATAAGGAACACTTTCTTCGATAATAGGTTTTTTCACACTAGAACTTATCTCCACTATCCAATCACCTTTTCTACATTAAGATATTTTTCATTTCGCATTTGTAATAATATATTTGCTTTCCTCATTCACATTTGGCTGTGAGGACATGAATCCTTGAGTTACATAAGCTGTATCGACTTTCCACGCTTTTTGTTCTTTATCAAACAAAGCTTCAACTGTAACATCTGAATACTGATCCTTTTCAGGTGAATATTGTCCGGCAGGCAAATGATACATTGCTTTACCTTCCATTTTAAGAACTGGATACCCTTTCCCGTTAGAAACGATTTTCACAGTTTCCTTGTTCAAATATGACTTTACAAGTGTACCTTTAAATGTCATCGCAAAGCCTTTCGCATTAGTTGCGAATGCATCAGCTTGCTCTTTTTTGTATTTTTCTGTTGCTGTTGTAAACGGCTCAATACTCTGTTTTACATTTGCATCCCCATATTCCTTTAGAAATGTGTTGTAAAATTCGTTTACCTTGGATTCATCTACTTTAAAAGAAAAATTAACATTGCTGTAACCAAAACCACTTTTCTTTTCAGTATTTAGTTTGGCGGTTCCATCTTTTGTCCATGGAAAATCAGATTTTAAGCTGATTTCTTTTTCATCAGCTTCATTAATTGGGCCAAAATCTTTTGATTCACTATCACCAACTTTAACACCTGTTGGTTGGCCTTTAAATAGAATTTCTGAACCAACAAATTCTTTAGATAAATCAATTTTGTGTCCTTTTAAGTTAAGTGAAACTTTCTCCACTAGATCTTTACCATCTAATTTAATTGTTGTTTTATCTGTAACCGTAGTCCACGGATATTTTTTGGTTGCTACTAAGCTATATTCTCCTGGTAAGAATTTTTCTTGGAAGGTAGAAGAAGAAACCTTTTTTCCTTCTAATGTAAGAGTTACATCTTTATCGACATTTTCTAATTGAACACTATAATCTTTAGGTTTTACTACGTAATTATCGAAAAAGAGCCACTTCTTACCATCCTTTATTATTTCATATGGCATTAGACCCTTCGAACGTACTTCTAGCACCCTAGGAGCTACATTCACATTCTCCGTATCCATCATATCTACTACAAGCCTAGAATCCTTCTGTGCTTGTTTTAAGAATGATTTAACGCCATTTTCAGCAAATGGATATGATTTTGCTTCACTAGGTAATACGGATAAAAAAGCTTTTTCATCTTGTGTTTCAATTGATTTCTTTACCGTTTCAACAACTTCTTCCCTAGAATGACTAAGCATAGATCCAGCAGTGAGAAAACCCGCGATACATACGGCAGCTATTCCAACTGGCAATACAACTTTTTTGTTTTTCAAATATGATATTTCCATTTCTCTTCCTCTTTTCCCACTATTTTTTTACAATTCAATTATAAAACCATAAACAAGGCTTAAGAAAGGCTTAATAACCTGAAATTCTAAAAAAGATGAATATTCCAAAAAATATTCTTTCGAAAAAAGAGCTAGATAATTTCTAGCTCTTATAAATCTAAGTTCATGCCACGCTGT
The DNA here is from genome assembly GCF_040459765.1 of Bacillus cereus group sp. RP29. Lineage (NCBI taxonomy): Bacteria > Bacillati > Bacillota > Bacilli > Caryophanales > Bacillaceae > Bacillus > Bacillus cereus group sp. RP29. Next base: position 31,131 of record NZ_JARVHN010000003.1, on the reverse strand, counting down.
CTTTGACGCTTCATTCTCATTCCTTGTGCTTGACGTTGACGTTCCTGTGTTTTTCTGTCCGCATCACGTTCAGCTTGCTCAATGGCATATAAAATCTCACCAATCAAACCACTTGCACTTGAACGTTCAGAAGGAGCATATTCAGGTGTGAATTTAGTTTTCCATGCTGAATCTTTTTCTACAAAAACATCTCCGCAATTTTCGCATTCCTCACGGAATAATCTCATCATTGTTGGATTACTCATATCAATTCCATGCTTATCTAAAACCGCCTGATACGTTGCATAATATTTTTCTAATGTGGCAATATCTTTTTCAGCTTCTTCAGTATTTTGTTTTTCAAAAATCGAAATCGCTTTTTGAATTTCCTTCATATTACTAATCGCATCATAAATTTCTTCACGCTGATTATAGTTGAATCTAGGTGAATCTTTTAAAGTAGCAAATTCAGATACACCTATTACACGGCCATAATAGCGGTTTGTTTCTAAAATTTGATGCGCTTGTTCTGGTGTAAAGTGTTCAATATCTTGCCATTCAGGATATTGAAGAGCAAGTTTTAAAATTTCTCTTTCGCCTACTACTTCGAATGCTTTTTCTAAAACAGCTTTCTTTTGTTCATATGATTGTTCTTGTGAGAACACTTCTTCAAATTTATCTTTATTTTCTTTTTGGAATGCCATTTGATCCGGCGCCTTTTCAAGACCTTTTGCAAGTTCATCTAACTTGCGCTCAATTGCACGTTTCCAATTTGTTAGTTTATCCATTTCTACTTTCAGTTTTTCATAACTTGGTTCTTTAACAAAACGTTTAGCATTATCAATCGCTTTGTCACCTTGATATCCTTCAACAAGATAAGCTAAAGTTTGTTTTGTAATTTCACCATTTTGTTTGATATGGTCGAATACGTATCTTAATTCATCTTTTGCAAATGGTGAAAGGAAGTCTGAATTAAAACGTTTATTAAGTTCACGAGTCGCTTCATTTTCCAATGCAACTTTTGCATCCTGAATAATTTCACGTTGTTGATGCAATTTATATAATTTATCGTACAATTCATTATTCGTTGGATCATTACTAATTTGTTTAACAAGTGATTTTTCCCATTTATCTAATTGATCTAAACGTTTTTCACAAGCATCATAGCTTACAAAACGTTTTAACTCTTTTGAAGCTAATTTGATACTTTCTCTTTCTTCATTTGTTAAAGTACCTCTTTGTGGCTTATCTCTTTGTACTTTTTCTGGTGCTTCTTTTTTCCAGAACATATCCTTTTGTTGCTTACATTCTTCTCTAAATAATTTCAAGAATGATTTATCTTCTATACTGAATCCATATTTCGCATAGATATTTTCTTTTTGCGTTACCATGTAATTTTGTAGTAATTGAATCTTATTTAGAGATTCTTCAGAACCATCTTTCTTGAACATCGGAATAGCTTTTTTGATTTCTTTTAACTCGTCTAAAACATCGTAAATTTCTTTTCTTTCTTCTTTTGTAAAACGTGTGAGCTGTTCACGATTTTCCAATTCGTCAACGGATAACATGCGTCCATGATAACGATTCAACTCCTGAACATCTTTTAATTCATGAACAGATAAATAAGGTACACGATTCCAATTTGGATAAGATGCAAAAACAGTTCTTCGTAATTCTCGCTCTAAAATATCAAAACCATTTTCAATTGCATTTCGTTTTTCTTTATACCACGATTCACGATTTGTAATTGTGTCAAATTCATCTTTATGCATCGCTTTAAATGTATCAGGGTTTTGTGATTTATTCATTTTCTCAAATAAATCTTGTTTTCTTTCTTGAAGTGTTAATTCCCATCTTGTAAGTTTGTTTAATTCGTTCTGTAAGGTATCAATTGTGATAGGAGTATCTTTCATATAGCGTTTTGCGATATCCATTTGCTGTGATTCACGATATTCTTCTATCCAATTGCTTAAACCCTCTTCATTTACTTTTCCATGCTCTTTCATGTGTTGATATAGTGTACATAATTCATCTTTTGTAAACTGAGATAAAGATTCAGTATTAAAGTGATTCGGAAGCTCTCGAAGTGCTTCTTGTTCAAAAATATCTACAGCTTTTTCCACTACACTTTTTTGTTCAGTTACTTTATATAATTGTTGATACAATTCATTATTTGTTGGCTCTAATTCTATTTTATTTTGGATACGAGTTTCCCAATTTTTCAATTGCTCTAAACGTGTAGAGCATGATTCATAAGTGGCATATTTTTTTATAACTCGACTCGCATCTTTTAATGCAACTTTCTCCGCAACAGATAACGTATCAAATTCTTTTTCTTGTTTATGAGTTTCTTTAATGCGCTGTTTTTCTTCATGGAATGACTTAACTTCCGCATTATGATTTTTAATCTCACGATTCAGATCACCCTTCGGTGTTCTGATTCCTTTTTTCTCCATTGCGTTTTGTTTTGGCCCAAGATGTTGAGTTGGAACTAACAGAAGAGCATCTTTCTCTTTTCCTAAATGCGTATCTAGTCGTAAGTGCGTAATACGTTCTTCAATTCCGGCTTTTGCTAATGCATCATTTGCATGTTTAGCCCACATAGAACGTGCCTGAGTAATTGTATCTTTTTCCGCAATAAATCCACGACCACCTTTTACATTTTTAAATCCCGGATTCCATTCTCTTGCTTTTTTCCCAAAACCATTTTCGTCAATATATCTCATTGTAAGCATGACATGAAAATGCGGATTATTTTCATCGTCACGGTGAATGGAAACATCAGCAACCATTCCATGATTAACAAAATTGTCTTGAACAAATTCTTTTACTAATTCTTCTTGTTGTTCATGACTAAGTTCCTTCGGAAGTGCAACATTAATTTCTCTTGCTAATTGCGAATCAGAACGCTTTTCAACCTTCTCAACTTCATTCCACAATTCTTGACGATTATACACCCATTCAGGAGCATTTTCAGGAGCTAAAACGAAGGCAACCGGTTCTACTTCACGATGATAAAATTTAATCTCACCTGTAGTTTCATCTACCAATCTGTCTCCAGAACGATATGCAGCAGCCGCAACTACGTTACGACCTTCAGATCGTTTTATTACTTGTGTGTTGTAGTGATAGATTGCCATTCGTTTCACCTCCCATTTTTTTATAATATCTAAACTAAACTTCCAAAGACCCTTCAGGCAACACCGCAACGAAGTGAGGACTATTTTTTGAACTTTAGTTTTTGCGTCGCAGACCGCACACTTTGCGTAGCAATGTATAAGTGCGCCCTCTCACTCCGTTCTTAGGGAAAATTATAACATTTTATTGAATTTTTCTCAACATTCTGTTATCCTAAAATTAACAAATTTTCTAAAGAACAAAAACCTTCAAAAAAAGAGAGGTGAAAATAGTATGTCTATTCAAACTTCCCAAGATCGATTAACGCAGATTGAAAAGAAAGAGAAACAACTTCAAAAGAAGAAAAATGAGTTGCAACAAAAAATTAACTCTGAAGATAGAAAAAAACGAACTAGACGTTTAATTCAAACTGGGGCTATTTTCGAAAAGTATTTTGAATGTGAATCCCTAGAAGAAGCTGAACAAATTGCGATCCAATTTGGAGAATTAGTTAAAGGAAAAAAGATTATCAGAGAGGACTATATCCTCTTAAAAAAAAGAGAAGGAGGAGAGTAATTATGCATCATAATTCAACTGGAATCTCCGAACAATTAAAAAAGAATGTTGAAGCTTTTACAGAAGCTCTTATTATGCATTTACTCCAAAGAAGAAAACTACAATCGACTCAAAAAATTGAGGAAGAAGTTGAAAAGAAATTAGACCAGAAAACCTCATTACCAAAAGCAGAAATTAAAGAAAATGCAAAAAAAATCACTTATGAAGTAATGCAAAAATTAGAAGATAAAAAAGAAATAACTGTTTTTAATAAAGGCTCATATAAACATCCTAGAACCCACGAAACTGTTTATCTCCCAACTACACAAATTGCACCTTATGGTATGTATAATATCCCTATCGAAAGTGAAAGAATGGCATTCGTTGTTCCTGATAAAATTATTGTTGAAAAAACGCATGATGATTTTGATCACAAATTTAAAGCCGTTCATGAAAATGTATATTTTAATGTGTATGAATCACATGAAAGAGAAGTCTTTTTTATTGGCCGAGAAGTTTACGATGTTTCACAACCAAGTGATGGCGTTGTACCGATTTGCATCGAAAAAATCAGCGATGATTTTGATTCTAAAGAGAAGGCTTTCTTAATCATGGATAAGTTCATTGAAGAAGAGATTGGGAAGGAATTAGAAAAAGATTTAGAGAATGTATTAGATATCGAAGCTGAAGAATTAGAAGATGAAATTATTGAGGAACAAACTATAACTGAAACGATTGAAATTTCAATGTAAATTTTTAAAAGGCGGTGAACAAAATGGCTCGAAAAAGCAAAGCCGAAAAACTACAAGAGCTTTTAGAAAAAGAAGAACAGTTAAAGAAGGCTAAGCAAGATTTGAAAAAAGCCTTACGAGCTGAAGAAAAGAAAACGCGTGAAAAATGCTTTAGAGATACAGGTGAATTAGTAGAAAATCATTTTGAAATTGAACACCTTTCACTAGAAGAACGTGAAGTATTATTCTCTTCTATAGCAGCATACGTAAATAAAGAAATAGCAAACCATTTTCCAAAACAAAATATCGATTCTGAAGAAAAAAGCGGCGGTTCATCTGAAGATGAACAAAAAGAATCAACAGTATCATCTGGCACACGAGAATTTCAAGTATCCTGATAAATAAAAAACCTTCTTATCATAGAGATAAGAAGGTTTTTTATTTGTTTTTACTGAGGAATGTTAGTCACCGAATATTGCGCTTTCATCAACATCATTCAAATAAGTATCATCTTTTTGTTTCTTTTCAATTGGTTCTGATTCCTTTTGTACTTTTACTTCCTCTTTCTTATCCACTTTCTCAATATACTTTTCTTCTTTCTCGACTTTTTGTTCCTTTACTTCAGCGATTGGAACATTCTTGTTTTGATGAACATTATTTATATTCGCGTTTTCTAGCAACGCTGAAATGTCTTGATAAAACTTTTCCTTCATGAACAGATCTCTTTGCATTTTCTTCGATACTTCATAATCTGTTACATCATCAATTCCGTACTGATCTACAAAATGTAAAACTAACGTAATTAACGATTCAGATAGATTCGTTTGTGCATTGAGCCAATCATAAAATTTTGGATTTGTCTCTTTTTTGAAATTCCAATTGTATTGTTCTCTCTGTTTCTGTTTACTCATTTCTTAGCCACCTTAGAAGCCAATTTCTTACTTAAAATCTCCATACCTCTAACATTCATTTCTGTTGCATAAGTTGGTGAAATCCACAGTAATTGCATATCATTTACTTCACAAAACTCAAATGCTTTTTTATACAAATCTTCTTTTAGTGCAATGCTTCCTCCGCCGTAAACCGCGAGAACTTCAGCTTGGCTAGCTGTTTTATAAACATATGCTTTTTCGATATCATCATAAATCCCTTGAGCTTGCATATAACGAGTTTCTTCTAAAAATTCTACAGCCTTATCATGTTTTTTATCATTAGGATCAGTAACTAATTCACTGAATTGTTGACGATTGATATCTACGCCACCCTCATATTCTTCTTGCAACAATTTAATTGCTCCCTCTATTGCATGACCAATTCCTCTTTTTTCTCCCCAACAAGCGTCTGGAACAGGGTTTAAACCCTTAGAAAAAATGTATTCAGAGGTACCGTCTCCAATATCAGCGTGCAGAATTTTTTTGTTTTTAAAATATTCACCATTTACTTCTTCTTCTACCATTAGATTAGCTTTTCTCTTTTTAACCTCTTTATCATCTTCTTTGCTATCTGTTTCTTTTTTATACAACTTATTAAAGTCATCGAACATATCTTGATTTCCTTCAAAGATAGCATATAAAGCCGGAATACCTTCGCGAGTTACTTTTACAGTTTCAAATTTGATTTGTACTGTTACTTTTTCTTCACCTACATACACGATCACAATATGCACATTTTCTTTAAAACGGCTTTCTAGAAAACGAGCTTTCTTTCCTTCATATTCAGAAGCTGGAATTGCTAATATTAGTGATGCAGGTACCTCTATACTTTTTGGTAATTCTCCTACTTCTTCATAAATCGTTTGAACCGCTTTAGTTGCCATAACAGATAGAACATTAACCACTGGTATATCTCGTTTATATTTATCTCCTAATTCAATATCAAGGGCATCAGGTTTACCATTTGAGTGTGCAGCACGATATCCTACATAGAATTTTCCATCACGTTCAATTGCATCACTCGTTACATGAACACAAATCTCATTCATTAAGTTAGTTACGCTTTGCTTTAAACTTCCTTCTTTATTTGTCACGCGGCCAAATACACGCTTATTTACATCTGGTAGTTTGATTACCTTTCCACCATTAATCACCATTTTCAATTCACTATTTCCGATATCAGCGACTGTTCTCATCATCATATTCAAAAACCACCCTTTTCATATAATTTTTATACGTTTTTTATATCTTAATTATATTATAAACCATCTACCTTTAAATTTCAATACAATACGCATTTAATTTATATAATTTTTATATATTTTTTATATGAAAATTATTTTATTTTCAACCAGAAAGGAATGTATATACATTTTTTCTTTATATTTTATATACGTTTCATATATTCAATGTATAAATTATATATAAATAGAGCGCATAAAAACTTAAAAGGGGATGATATATAAATTAAATATATAATAGGTATATTTTTTATATGATTTAAATATATTTTTCCTATATTTCAACAAATAAGACTTGTAAGTCTAATTATTTCGTGAGATAATAGACTTATAAGGTAATTGTAATCCAAAGGGGGATCTGAAATTATGGGTTTAATAAATCGTAATAAAATCGGTGTTGTTGGCTTTTCTACATTTGTAAACGGAAATTTGGTTTTCAAAGTAAATGGAAGCTTTGAACATAATGATATTATTCAGAGGTATTGGGATAAAAAATGTGCTCATTTACATGAGGATTGTATAGTTTCAGAAGATGCCAGCCTGATTGTCGATACTGTACCAGCAAATAATGAATATGGTTATGAACTTAGATTATTAGCAGTATGGAATAATGCACAACGTAAATTTCGTTATGAGTATGATGATGTTGGGATGGAAGCGGAATATATGGGGTTAGTTGTCGGTTTAGAGGGAACACCTGAAACAGATACATCGGATATATGCCCTAGTTGTTCAAAGGGGAATTTAATACCAATGTATGATGAACACCCTAATTGGATAAAATTTTGTCGGTATTGTGATTTTAGAACGGATAATTCAGAATACAGCCCTTTACCTTACTAATTAAAAAGAAAAAAAGGAAACTCTAAGCTATATTTCGAGTTTCCTTTTTTAAAAATCATCGGTCCCCACAATTAAACAGTAGTGGAGTACACATTGTATCTGTCCATGGTACCGGACTGAGCGTTCTTTGCGAGGGAGGATAAGGAATGGACAGATTCGCCTATCCCAAACGCTTGAACCTATGCAAATAGGTTTGAAGGTCTTCCAAACCTGTTTGCCTGGCTAGCGCCGAGCGAGTCCCTTCCAAGCTTGGAAGGGGTTGGGGATGGTTGGCTTACTTCCAGAATTGCCACCATCGCTTCTTTTTTTTCCTTTTTTGTTTAGCATCTAATACTTCTCGCAGTGTTTGCAGCAACAATTCATCTCGTTTTTTTATGCTTTCATCGACATATTTCCGCAATTCCTCCATTTCTTTCCTGATCCTTGCTATCTCATCTAATGTGTCAATTGGTGAAGAGGTGTCCTGAGGTTGTTTAATTTGTTTGTTTTGATTGTCCACGTTGTCCATTGTGTCCTCACTATTGTTTGAACTGTTTACAACGTTGTGATGGACGTTTACAACGTTGTAAACACATTCAGGAATTGTCCCAAAACCTTGTTCATGTAATTCCATCATTTGTTTAAATAGCTCTACATCACGGGTTGAATACAATATTCGGCCATTCTTTTTCTGGAATGTATGGCCCAAACGTCTGAAATGCGCCGTGTATGTCCGCAATGTGCTTGGGGGTATGTTTAGCTTGTTTACAACGTCCGAACTGTTTAATGGACGTTGTGGACGTTGTAATGAGATTACTTGACTCATACAATCAACTCCTAATTAAAGTTTTAAAGATTAAGTGAGTTGCTGTAGCAATTCTAGGGAATTTATAAAAATCCTTGTGCTTCCCTAAAACAAGTCAAGCTTCCTTAAGCTTTTGCAAGGCCCTACAAAGTTCTACAAAGTTTATTTACATTTGAGGGTGTTGCAAAACTAAAATAAATATGCAATGTTATGAATCAGAAAAACTAGCTGAACATGCAACAGATAGCGATTTTGTCCATACCAACGAGGCTGCTCCAACCCTTGATCTTTTAGTTTACTAAACTGTTGTTCAATTTTTCCACGCTCTTTCATCAATTGTCTGCCAAACGTTGTTTGTAAAAAAGTTGATAGTACACGACGATGAGAAATTTTCGTCTGTTTCCCTTTTCGTGGATTGAGTGGATTCACAGGAAAGATATTGCATGCACTTGCAGCTTCATAAATATGCTGACTATCATACGCAGCATCAGCAATCGAAAACAAAACGTTTCGATCTTTTACATGTTGAAGCAATACAGGAGCCATTTGACTATCATGTACATTTGCTGTTGTAAAAGCGTATGACAAAATAACACCTTCCGGTGTGGAACAAATATGAGCCTTATAGCCCTTATACCAACGGTATCGGGTAGACATTCCCCACTTTGCTTGCGAGTCATATAGACTACTCCGTAAAGCAGTGCTGTCGATTAAAACACATGGAATTAGCCCTACATTCATTTCTTGAAGAACGTGTTCATGAATCAATGAGATGCCTTTCTCACGAAACCAAGTACCTACACGTGAAAATGTAGAGATATGAGGAACGGCAGACAAACCACAGAATGCACGAAATAAAGGATATTGATGTAAGAAACGAGTTAATTTCCGTAAGGAATGGATTTGAAAGACAGTTTTTACGAAGAAACATTTGAGTAAGGCTTTACGACAAATAGGCGGACGACCTGTGCCAGCTGGAACAGGTCCCACTGTTAAACTGTCTACGTAAGCAAATAAAATGTGTAAAAGGGATTGATTTTCTTCGAAATTAGTTATCATACTAGTAAATCCGTCCTTTCTGGAGATAGTTTAGGGTACTATCATTCTTCCAAGAAGACGGATTCTTTTATGCATTCATTTTTGAATATTTATGAGTTTTGCAACACCCTCTACATTTAATACTCGCTTGAAATTATTTTTGCAAATATACACTTGATCCACCATCATGAGTTTCAAAGTAGTTCATGCCATAATATATAAAATCATAAACTGTAAGATTGCTTAAGCGTTTTTTATAACCATAAAAATAGGTCTCATCTGTTTTATAAGGGATCTTGTATTGTTTTAAATACTTTTCTGTACAAAATTTAAATCTGTATCTATTTTCATATAACCCAGGTATATTGGTGTTTTCTACATAAAATGTTGCATAATCACCATGTATTTCATATTCACTAAATAAATCACTGTAGATAACTGTAGTCTCCTTATTTTTTATATTTATAAATTCAAATAGCGATTTGATAAAAGCCTTATTTAATTAATAGTTCATTTTTAATGTATAAATTCAAATTTAAGTATAATAATCAATTTTTTATATAAAAGTAAAACATATAAAAATATAAAGTACAAAGACTATATAGAGGAATTTCAAACTCCCCAAGCCCTTAGAGCCTTAAGGGTTTGGGGAGTTGTCTAAAAACTTGAATCGAAATATTAACTTATCCATAAATACAGCTACATATTATTCAGTTCTAAACAAGTATTAAAATAATTTACTAAGTTTTACACAATATAGTTATTAAATTACTAACAATTCCACAAGTATTCTGACGTAACTCGGTGTATAAAAACATAAAAAAACAGTAGGGAGAGGGAAATTTGAACCTACTGTTTTGAGATTTGTAAAGTAATAGAAGGACTGTCTATTAAATTTCAACATAACAAATAGCCCTGTCCTTATTGATTTTTTTGAACAAGGCTCATAATCTATTCATTTTTAAAATTTAAGTAAGTCTGAATGCATCAGGTACATCAATATCATGAGAAATGAGTTCCATTACAAGTGCATGACGCGTATCATCGTCTAAATATTGTTCCGCCCATGGAATAAACGATTCACGCAGTTTTGCTCGGATCATGCCACCAATTGATTTTATTTTTTCTCCAAGTACTAAGAAACTTTCACATTGATCCATTGCATAACTCATGGTATAAGTCATAAAATCATCACGAAGTTGTTTGTTTTTAATATATGTAGCGATTCGTGATACTTCTCCTTTATAAGAAACAACAATGTCTTTACGATCTTTATTGGTTAATGCTATGCCAATGGATTCAAGACGGGCTGTTGCTTCTTTACGCATTTTAGCTTCAGTTTGCTTAATTTCAGCTCGGTCATTTTCAATAGCACATGTGGGATTCATGCTAACCGTAAATTGAGTGATAACAATTTGTTGAATCTTTTCACGTATGCGAGCTATCCGCCCTTTACGTGGGTTCCTAACCTTTTTTATAGCAACATCAAACTTGAAAACGGGTGAGATAATCTTTAAGTAGCTACGAACTTTCTTTGCATTTCGCCCTAAACGTTTCTTTAAGCCGTCCATGTTGCGAGGTAACGTGTATTTTTCAATGGAATCTTTACTCTTAAATTTAAGTTCACGAGTGAAATTATTACATAGATTTAAAAGTTCAATGATACCTTTGCTGTCACGATGGGAAACTAACTCTTTTAAAATAGATGTCTCTAACAATAAGTTAGGGATTCGAAAATATGAAAGTTTTCCATCATTATCTTTTGTTTCTTTTGCTGTACGATTGAATCTTACATAGTTGCAAATTTCATACACTGGAATTTTTCCGTTAATAAAAATTTCTCTAACAAGTCCAGAATGAAGTAAAGCTTGGAAACCTGTATGAATAGTTGTATAGGGAATATCAGATTCGTTCGCGATAGTAGATAGTTTGAAATCGCGAGGAAGTCGCCCTAAATCATTTACCTTATAGTGAAGTAAAATGTAAGTGGCTAATGCGGATGAAGGCAAAGCATATTCTCCAAGCTCGTTATTTTTGATTAAATATATACGAAGCTCATCAAAAAACTTTGGCCCATGCATGAGGTATTTTGATGTTTTATTTTTTTTGCTAAATTTCATGTTGGTTTTTAAAGTTTTTGTTTCCAATTGAATATCGCTAGTTAAATCACTAGCAGTTAGGGTTTCAAAACTAGTTACCATAGAAAAAACCTCCTATTTTTCCCACCGCAAATAATCAGGAAAAACAGAGGTTTTATATTCACATTGTATATGTGTTATGGTATAATTTTAATATCAAGAATGATATTAAATAAAAAAACATATATTTTTATGTGAATTTAAAAACCTCGTTGTTTGGGAGTTTTTAATTGGTTCGAAGTTTGCCGACCTAGAGACCAATTAAAAACTGTGCGGTGGGGTTTTTATTTTTTTTATTTTAAGTTGAAATAATTGTTAATTAAAATGTTTTTATGTCATTAATCTATGATGTCTTTGAGAACTATTTTACACATACTTTTTTGAAATATCAACTAGTAATAGGTTAGAAGTTGGTTTATATAGCATTTAAAAATAACTGAAAATTTAGAAAATTATATAGAAATATGTAAAAATGCATATTGGAACGAAAGTTTCACTAATTTCTGGTAGAATGTATTTACAGAATATTCTACAAATATACAAGTTTTTATATATTTGTATATAGTAGCGTTTCGGGAGGATGTGAAAAGTATACCATGATTCTAGAGAAAATTCATAAAGATCTGAGTGATAAAGGTATTACTAATAGACAGCTCGCGGCAATGTTCGATATCAGTCATTCCAAAGTAAATGAGTCATTTACAGGGAAAAGAGAATTCGATTTCTATGTTTATACTGAAATATTGAACATGCTATATCCACATGACTATAATTTTAGGAAAACGGAAGTCTTGAAATATTGTGAAGAAGCAAAACGTAAGGTGAATTTGAGGGTTGCCTTTGAATATTTAGATATGTGTGGAGAGTTAGAAGTGTTACAGTATTTAATTGATAAAGAAAAAGAATCTAACAATATACTGAATCGTAAATTTGCTAGTGCTTATGAGTTGCTTCATCTAAGAAATGCTGATAATACAAATCCACAGACTTATTTAAAAACAGTAAAAAAGAAAATGGAACAAAAGAAGAGTACGGAAGACATTAGTAAAATTCCAATGGATTTTTCACTAATCTATGCTTTTTTTGATTATAGAAATTATAATCTAGTAAGTGAATATACAAATGAATTATTACCACAAATTGAAAATTTAAAAAATCCATTTTTACGTTCTTCTTATAAATTACGAACTATGGAATTGCTTGCTACAAGTTTTCATAGAAATAATGAGCTTGAAAAAGCAAGGGAACTATGTAATGAAATGATCGCTAGACAAGGAAGGGTTTCTTTAATTCCAAAAGCAACAGCATACTGTATCATGGGTGAGACATATATATTAACGGACTATGAATTATCCAAATACTACTTGGATAAAGGATTACAACTTGTGACGTCCCCAAATAATAAGAAAATGTTAAAGAAAAAACAAATGATACAAACAACTTTAGACTTTCTTAACATACATTTTGAAAAAAATCTTGATAATATAAACCCAAAAAATCCGGCAGAACTTGCATACAAGTATGTCAAAAAAGGGCTAAAAGAACAAGCTAATAACCTTATTGAAGGAATCAAACAGAAAAACGGTTTTCTTACACCACTTCAAATTTTTATTCAAGCACTTGCAAGAGATGATATGAATTTAATGAGAGAAGCATTACTTGCGTTTGAAAGAAATAACGACTTGTTCTATGCAGAACTTCCCAAAAATGTGTTAAAATTGAAGTAGGGGTGGTACAAGTGAAAAGATGGGTAAAAAAAACTTATTTACTAATTACAATAACAGCATTAGCAATGCTCCCTATGCAAGGAAGTATTGCTAAATTTATTCAATATATGATGGTCGATCCCGGTGGTGGGGCCGGCTGACAATAATGTAAAAAAAATGACACTACAAAAAACTGTAGTGTCATTTGTCATTTAAGGAGTGGAACATTTGTTGCTATAGCATAAAGTTTCGTTCCACTTATATAAAAATATACCTTGTAGGAGAGTGGCTGTTTAATGAAAAAGAAAAATATATGTAAACAAGTTGATTATGATTTCTTAGTATCAGTGTTGTCACAAACAAGCAATTACGTAGAATTACACAGTAAGATACAAACCTACATTAAAGAAAATAAAAACTTGAGATCTAACCTAAGAAAAAAAGCAAATTAAAAAGCAAAGAATCTATTTCTTTGTTTTTTTTGCTTTGTAACCAAGGAATTCTAAGTATTCTAATAAGCCCTTTTCTATATCTTGACGTTCATCTTCTGGCAGTTCGTTAAGATCCTCATATAGTTCTTTTGCTAACCTACTTATTTCATTTTTGTTAGTATCATCATCATTTCCAACTAAATAATCAACTGATACACCAAAAAAACGTGAAATTTTTACCAGCATTTCATAATTTGGTTCATAACCTGAATTTTCCCAATTTGAAACAGTTGTTTGAGCAATGCCCAACACTTTACCAAGAGCAGTTGCACTGATGTTTTTTTTACTTCTTAATTCCCTTAATCTTTGTCCAAACATGATTTTTAGCTCCTTCTAACTTTATTCGTATTAAATTTTTAAAAAATAATACGTAACGTGTTGACTTTCGGCTCAAAGCCGAATAGAATGTAATTAAGGCAAGGGGGTGAAAAACTTGAAAGCGTCTCAAGAATGTAAAACAATGATACGAGAATACAGAGAATCAAAGGAACTTACAATTAAGGAACTTTCGAAAGGCGTTAAAATTCCAGTTGGCACTTTATATGATGTAGAAACTGGAAGAAGAAGTCTAAAAGCTAATAAGGCAAAAAAGATGGCGGACTTCCTTGGAGTACCAATTGAAAATTTATTTAAACCAACTTACTATTGTGCAGTATTCATCGCAGAATAATAACAACCTCATGTATTGATTACAACTATGTAGTTAATATTCCTTCTAATGTGTATTGTAAATTAAATTCGGCTAAAAGACTAAAATATAATCACTCACAGTATAACAAACTAACTTTATAATAGTTGAAATCAGAAAATTCAGTTCTTTGACAATTGAAAAGGGAGATGTTGAAATGCAAGTTTCGCGATACTTTCGACCACTATTGATCTTAGCAAGTATCATGCTAATGATTACGAGTTTTTTATTTCCATTAGGAAAAGCAAGTGCTGAAGTTATTAACCGTGAAAAGTATCAATTGGATTGGAGTTATTCAGCGCAATATGGAAAAGACATTCGTACAGAACTTTTAAAAAATGCAAGCGGTCAAATTGCTTATTGTTTAACATATGGCTTACATTCACCTAATGGGCAGGATTTACCTGAAAAGGGGAAAACCGATGATATCGTTTATCGTGTCTTACTAAATGGATATCCTCAAAAAAGCCCAGAACAATTAGGAGTTTCAAATTGGCAAGAAGCGCATTATAGCACACAATTAGCAATTTGGAATGCGTTGGGTCAATTATCAATATCAGAATTAAAGCATCATAATGCTAATGTAGAGAAAGCGGCAAAAGCAATTATCTACGCAGCGGATCACAGTCAAGATACACAAGATATTACGATGAATGTAATTCCGGCAGAACAACAAAAAGCTACATTAAAAGGAGATTTCTTTGAAACTAACTTATATGTAGTTGAAAGTAATGCGAAAAACGGCTCATTTAAAGTTCAAACAAACAATGCGCCTTCAGGCGTCAAAATCGTTAACGAAAATGGAGAAGCTAAAGATCAGTTTGGTTTAGGGGAAAAGTTTCGCATCTTGATTCCAAAAAATACTAAAACTGGTGAATTTAGTTTAAAGGTTGCTTCTAATTTAAATAAGTTACAAGCAATCGCATATAAAGGTACAGAAACAATTCAAGATGCAACGGTTCTATTAGAACGAAATGAAGAAAAAGTAAGTGCTGATTTAGCTGTTAATTGGGAAGCTTTAGGCTCTTTACAAGTGAAAAAAGTAGGAGACAACAATGAAGCTTTAAAAGGTGCTGTATTTGAAGTTTTCAATGCAAATAATGAATCTGTAGGAACAATTACAACTGGCGAGAACGGAACAGCGGCATTATCTAATCTTGCAATTGGTACTTATACTGTGAAAGAAGTAAAAGCACCAGAGGGTCATGTGTTAAATCCGAATCCTCAAACTATAGAAATTAAAACAGGTGAAACAGCAACAATTCAATTAAAAAACGAAACTGTAAAAGGAAACATCGAAATAAAGAAAGTGAGCGATAGTGGAAAAGTTCTTACAGGTGTTGAATTTACAGTATTTAAAGAAGATGGTAAGGCAGTTGCAAAAGTAGTAACTGATAAAAACGGAATTGCTAAAGTGAGTGGCCTTACGTATGGAAAGTATTATTTCCAAGAAAGTAAGGGATTAGATGGTTATTTACTAAATAAAACAAAATATCCATTCGAAATTAAAGAGCATAATAAAACACTTACTTTTGAAGTGCAGAATCAGCAAGTGAAAGGAAATGTACAGCTTTTAAAAGTAGACCAGGATGGTGAAAAGAAACTTGAAGGTGCCGTATTTATCCTTGCAGATGAAAAAGGAAAACAAATCAGTGAACATAAAACGGATAAAAACGGTTTAATCAAAATTGATAACCTAACATTTGGAAAGTATCAGTTCATCGAAAAAGCTTCTCCAAATGGTTATATTCTTGTAAAAGAGCCAATTCCTTTTAGCATCACAGAGAATGGAAAGACAATTGAGTTAGTCGCAAAAAACAATCAAATTAAAGGGTCGTTGGAAATCACAAAAGTGGATGTTGCGGACGGAAATAATAAGCTTCCAAATGCAGAGTTCACAATTTATAACGAGCAAGGTCAAGAAGTTGTAAAAGGTAAAACAAATGAAGAAGGAATTGCGAAATTCGAAAAATTACCTTATGGAAAATATACGTACAAGGAAACACTTGCACCAGAAGGCTACTTGATTAATGAAGAAACATTCTCTTTTGAAATTAAAGAAGACGGCCAGATCATTAAACATGTTGTAGAAGACAAAAAAATCGAAGGCATCTTGGAAATCACAAAAGTGGATGTTGCGGACGGAAATAATAAGCTTCCAAATGCAGAGTTCACAATTTATAACGAGCAAGGTCAAGAAGTTGTAAAAGGTAAAACGAATGAAGAAGGAATTGCGAAATTCGAAAAATTACCTTACGGAAAATATACGTACAAGGAAACATTTGCACCAGAAGGCTACTTGATTAATGAAGAAACATTCTCTTTTGAAATCAAGGAAGATGGAGAAATCATTAAACACACTGTACAAGATAAAAAGAAAGAAGTTCCACCAACACCAGAAACACCACAGCCAGAACAACCTACAAAACCACAACCAGAGAAACCACAACCAGAGCAGGTTATCGAAAAGCCTGTGCCGACACCAGAAAAACCACAACAAATTGAAAAACAACCAGAACAACCAAAAGAACAACCGAAAAGAGCAACAGAAACACTTCCAACAACAGGTGGTAAACAAGAAAATCCAATATATGTGTGGATTGGAGTTGCGTGTATTGTTCTTGCAGGAGCGTTTTATGCACTGAGATTACGCAAAAAACATAACTAATTGAATTATCAGAAGCATAGACGACTAGAAAACTAGACCTTATAAATTATGGGAAGAGCGTAAAACGACTCTTCCCATCTAATCAAAGGGAGGAAATCAAATGAAATTATTTAAGCGTTTTAAACATTCCAAAAAGCAAGTTGCGTTCTGGGTGGCAATGTTTGCGTTATTAGTTCCGAGTGCAGCATCAGCAGAAGGAGCAATTGATCCACAAGCTGTTATTTCTAAGGTACTGACAGCGATTATTGGGGTCGGGGTCGGGATTGCTACAGCTTATTGTATAGCAAATGCTTTGTTCCTAATTATTAGCTATATGTCCAAAAAAGAATCACATGATCGTGCTGAATTAAAAGGGAAATTACAATATCTAGTTATCCTAGAAGGATTAGCTTTAACGATTGGCGGTATTATTTACTGGATTAAAGGCTTACTTGGATACTAATGTGGTGAGTTTCTATGAATGACTATAATTTAGAAGCCGCTATCAAACGAGTTTTAGGGAAAATTTTATTAGGGGATGAATCACGAAAAGGAAAAGAATTTTACATTCCAATGTTTATCGATTCAAAAACGCAAATGTGGGGCATGTATGTGACAGATTTGCGTTTCTTCTTACCTAGTATCTTGTTAGGAATATTACTTTTTTTTCTTGGAGCACCATGGTGGATACAGCTTCCTATAGATTTTATACTTCCTGTGCTTACCTTGGCTTTAGTTGTAATAAGGCCCATAAGACGAGATATACCGGCTTATGAACATATTAGATGGTATTTCAACTTTAGAAAAAGACAAAAGCGTTTTTATTATAGGAAGAAGGTGAAGTGAAGTGCTAAAGTTCATACAGAACTTTTTGGTGAATCGTCAAAAAGATAAAGAGAAAGAAAAGGAATTGAGCGCACAAGAATCACTTGCAGTAGAAGACATTCGAGATAATGTAATCATCACTAAGCATAAGAAACTTGTAATGGTATTTTGGGTAAGTGCTATTAACTTAGATTTAATGTCCATTGATGAACAAGCGTACGTATTTGAATCATTCGAAAATTTCCTCGCAGCACAAGAAGAAGACCTACAATTTGAAAATATCGCCCAACCTGTTAATTTACGAAATTATACTCACTTTTTGGTCGGAAAACATGAAAGTGAACCTAACCAGTTTAAAAAACGTTTACAAGCAAGTTACGCTCAATTCGCAAATGAGCAACAAGTTGTTAAAGATGTTGTTAAAAAAGAACATTATGTAATCATCGATCAAAAAATAGAAGGAGACGACGATATCTCATATCAAGAAGCCTTGCAAGAACTTCGTCAGCGAGGAAAAGAGATGCAAGATCAAATCATTTCAATGCTAGGTCAAGATATGAATCTAGAATGTCACATGCTCTCTAATGGTCAATTACTTGCGTTGTTACAAATTTTCTATAACTACATTGATGCTGTACATGATTCTTTACAAGATACTAAAGTTCCTCAAATTATCCGAGGGCAAGTAAAAGGGAAGGAGATGATGCAGGATGGCTATATTGAATCTATTGGATAAGAAAAAGCAGAATAAGCAGACAAAGTCCCAAGAAGTTTTTCAGGAAAAAGAATTAGTGACATTTAAGGATTTACTTGCACCGGATGTTATCGATGAAAAAGAAGAATATATGCAGCTTGGGGGGAACTATTCATTAACAATCGGTATTAAAGATTATCCTAAACATGTTTTTGGAAATTGGATGTCCCAATTAAGAAGATTTAAGGGGAACCTTTCTATCTCGCTTCATGTAGAAAGAAAATCTAGTGAAGATATGGTTAAGCACTTAAACATAGCAATTCCTGAACTGGGTTCTCGTGCAGTAAATGCAGATGAAGTGAAAAAACGTGAATCACAGGCAGAAAAAAAGAATGCTGAACGCCTTTTAGATAAATTAATTGATAGTGATCGAGATGAAGTATTTGCAGTTTATTTGTATCTCCATATACAAGCACAAAGTTTGAAACAGCTTGAAAAACTAAAATCACAAGTCATGAGAGTTGTAAGGAGAGCAAAATTAAAAGGAACTGAAATGCGTCATCGTTCTCATGAAGCATTTCGTTCCACTTTACCTATTAAACAAAATGAAGTACCTGAAGTTACAAGAAGAGATATGGACGCTGAAGCTTTATCTAGTTTTTTCCCATTCGATGACTCTGAAATCTTTATGCAATCTGATACAGCCATTATTAAAGGAATTAATATAACAACAGGTAGTTTGGTTTTAGTGGATCACTTCAAGCTACTTAATCATAATGAATTTATCGCAGGGTTTAGTGGAACAGGAAAAACAACAGCCTTAACATCTGATATACTTCGTCATTGGAGTTTAGGAATTATTAACTACATTATTGACCCAGAGGGTGAATTCACTCCAATTGTAAAGGGTTTAGGTGGTACAGTTATCAAGCTTTCTAATATGTCTAAAACAGTCATTAACCCTTTAGAAATATTAAATGCAGAGATTACAGACAGTGAAGGGTTTGAAGATGAGAGTGAAGTTGAAACATTTATGGCTTCATTGTTGGCCCAGAAGATACAAAGATTGAAATTACTCTTCCGTACAATAAAGAAAGGATTATCCCAAGTAGAAGAAGCGTTATTAGAAAAACTATTGTTAAAAACATACGAGAATTGTCCGGCACATATTACGCATACAACAGACCTTAGAAATCTGAAATCAACAGATTTCCCTACTTTCACAGATATGTTTAAGGAAATAGAAAATCTTTCAGAAGAAGAAGCTCATATACTACGAGATTTCAAATTGATTTTTGAAACATACGTAACTGGTTCAAACTCTAATTTGTTTAATGGACACACAAATGTGGATTTAACAAATGACTTAATTTCATTCGATTTAAAGCATTTAGAAGATGGATCAGATTTAAAGAAAACAGCGATGTATAACGTAATTACATTCCTTTGGGATGAAATTACAAGAGATAAGAAGCGATTAAAACGATTAACAATTGATGAATGTCACGTGGTAGCAGATCCAGACGAACCGCTTTTGATGAAGTTCGTTTATCAAATCTATAAACGGATACGGAAATATAAAGGTGGTGCAACCGTAGCAACACAACAAATTGAAGATTATTTAAGTGCTAACGATGGAAAACGTAACTACGGTGCAGCCATTATTGAAAACTCATATACTAAGTTCATTTTAGGCTTGGAAGAACGTGGATTGCAAGATTTAGTTACAAAAGGTGGTATTCAATTATCATCAAAAGAGTTAGATATTTTGAGAAGAAAAACTCGTGCTAAAGGAATTTACTGTATTGGAACCAAGCGTGTGCATATGGAAGTCGTACAAACGCAAGAAGAAATGAGATTGTTTGATGAAGCGCGATATGAAAAGGTATACGGAAAGAATGCAAAAGTGATTCCGAATTACGATATTCAAGAATTGAAGCGTGGTGTTGGTTAATGGGTGCAGTCACAGTTATTCGCGTAGGTGGATTCCTTGCACGTAATTGGAAAAAACTCGTAGCTGTTATTCTAGGGTTCTTTGGGATTATATTCTTTGTCATTGCTGGTATTGGTGGACAGCAAAGCCCTTCCATCCCCTTTAGTGGGGATGGAAAAGGTGGTAAAGCAAATGTAGCACCTGAAGTTAGAAAATGGGAACCAGTAGTTCGACAATATGCACAAGAATTTGGCGTGGCTGATTATGTTGAATTAATGCTTGCTCAAATGGATGCGGAATCAGGAGGACGAGGGCTAGACCCAATGCAATCATCTGAGGGGCCATTTAACACAAAATATTGTAAAGACATGAATTGTATTACTGATCCTATATACAGTATTTGGGCAGGTGTTCAAGAATTTAGAGCAGCCTTAATTAAGGCGAAAGGTGATGCTAAATTAGCCCTTCAGGGCTATAATTTCGGGTCGGATTTTATAGATTATATTTTTGGGAAAGGCGGTGTATATAGCCAAGATTTAGCCATTGAGTACTCCAGAAGTAAAAGTTCAGGGATATATAGTTGTCAAGGAAGAGATCCGAATAATTACCGTACTAAGGTTGGAGCCTGTTATGGCGATTTTCGCTATGTTGAAAAAATTCTATCTAAAATGACACCTGATCCCGCGAATCAGGGGAATGTTGTTCTTGGAGGGGCAGGCGGCCAAATATTTGATGCAAACCAAGTGTATGGTAGCATGGCACAGTTCTTAGGTCAGGCGTACGTTTGGGGTGGAGCAACTCCACCAGGTTTTGATTGTAGCGGATTAATGCAGTGGAACTTTAGGCAAGTTGGAATTAAACTTCCAAGGACGGCTGAAGAGCAATATTATGCTACAGCTCGTGTAAGTCCAGAACAACTGTTACCGGGGGATTTAGTCTTCTTTTCCGGAACTTATGTTGGAAAGACCGTAACACACGTTGGTATGTATATAGGTAATGGGAAGATGATTAATTCAAATGATTCAGGCGTGAAAATTGATGATGTATTTTCAGCATATTGGGCAAAGCATTATTACGGTGGAGGACGGATTACACAATAGGAATATAAAAGGATAGAAGGGAGGTTTCATATGAATCTATATAAAAATAACCATAAAAAAATATATTTTTATAAAATGATCAAAAACCTTTGCATACTTTTAGTTTTATATACTCTAGCCATAATCGATTATCCCTCACCTTTTAGAGAAAATATCTTTTTTAATATCTTACTAATACTACTCCTTATCAATAGTATAATTTTTTTCATCAATTTTTTAAAAAATGCTTATCGGCATGCAATAGAGATTTCTAGAGAGTAGATAAGAAAAGAAGGGAGATTCGTATGAATATATTTAAAAACATCTTAATTGTTGTCTTGCTTATTGCAACTGGTGTACTAAGCTATACAAACTTTAAAGCTTCAACTCAATTGGAACAAGCGAACAAAGAAGTCTCTAAATTAAACAATATGGTAGAAAAGAAAAGAATTAATGATACTTCTCTTAGTAATGTGAATGAAGGGCAAGCAACGCTAGATGGTTTTGTAACAGCAGCCTTTGAATATTCGTCAATAAAAGATGATCGTTATGAACGTGCAAAAGAATTTGGAACTGAGAATGGTATTAAATCAATGAATCCTTCCAGTACAAAAGAAGGGTTTCCGACTTTACCAAAAAACATTTTATATGAGTCTAAAGTGAAAGATAAGAAAATTTACTTTACACCAAGCAAAGATGGAGAGACAGGAAATGGATTGATTATATTTGATAACGAAATGAAAATAAATAATCAAAGTTCCTCTTCTAAAATCTTTTTAGAATGTAAACTAGTATATGACAAGAAACAACATAAATATTTAGTTGATGAAACAAATGTTGTTTCCCAATCGTCATCATACAAGGGGGAGTAAAAAATGAAAATTAACAAATCAACACTATTTTTATGGGGAACGGTGGGAATTTTAACTGTAGCAATTGCAATTGTCATGATATTTGGGAAAGAGGAAAAACCATCTAAAGTAACCCAAGTAAACCAAACTACAACTTCACAGCAACAAGCAACTCATCAAGAAAAACCTTCTACACAACAACCACAACAAAAACAACAAGATCCGAACACAAAAGACCTTGAAACGGCAGGTACAAAAACAGATGGAATTTCCAGTAATGAAAATGAGGAAATTGAAAAAGCAAAAAAAATTACATTAGACTTTTTTCACTTATTCAATGAGAAAAATTTAACGGGCCAAGAAGCTGAAAAACAGCACAATAGTTTACATGAAAAAATTAAGGAATTGTATTCTAAAGAAGCTCTAAAACAGTATTCACCGCAAGATATCGCTAAGTATTATGAAAATCTTAAAATATATTCTTTTGTCGGAAATGGCGAAAACTCAATGTTAGATTTAAAACTTAAAGATATCCAAATTCAAAAAGTAGTATTTAGCAAAGAAAACAACGCCTATGTAATTGGAATTCAAATAACAACAAAACAAAATGAAATGGTATTTTCTGTTGGATTACAAAAAGAGGATGGTTCATTGAAATTTATGCATGTACCAGATGCAAAGGTTGTGCAAATTAGATAAGGAGGATGATAAGTATGCCGAATCCAAAGGATATCTTTGACAAGGTAACTGACGCGACAACAGGTATAGTAGACAAAGCAAAAGAGGTAGGCGGTGCAGTAGTTGATACAGCGGGTAATGTAGCTAATGCAGTTTTACATCCTGTCGATACAGCCACAAATGCAGTAGTAGGGGCAGCAACTAAAAGCTTTACTGAACTGTTGACAGATATTACAAAAGGGGCTGGGGAATCAGTTTTAAAGTGGATTAATTGGTTTTTACTAGATCCACAGACTTATCAAAATCCCACTGTAGATACTGTGGTAGGATTCTTTAAATGGCTGGCAGTATTTTTAGCAATAGCGTTTATGATATTTCATATCCTTCAAGGGATGATTCTGGTAAATGTAACAGGTGATCGAACATATGTGAAAGAAAAGATGGCATCACTTATTCAAGCGATGGTATTAATAGCAGTTCTTCCATGGGTTATTGAAAAATTATTACAGCTGTGCGAAGGAATTTGTAAATACTTCACAAATAAAGGTATCGATTTTGAGAATAGCGCAATAGGGAAGTGGTTAACAACAGGTTCACCAGATTCAGAATTAGCCAAAATAATGGGATTGAATCCGCAAAGTGCAGTTGCATTTATCGCAATATTCTCACTAGCATTTGTTATTTTATTCCTTGTAATTGCATTTCAAGCTTTAAAACGTATGGGAGAGTTCACATTCTTAGTAGCAACTTCTCCGATTGCAGCAATTAGTTTAGTAAACAATGAAATGAATGCATTTCCGGTATGGTGGCGCGAAATGCTTGCAGTGGTATTTACACAAGTAATACAGGTCGTACTTCTTTATTTGATTGTAAATTGTTTTGCCACATTAAAACTTCAGTTTATAGCACTTGGAATGGGATTATGTTTAGTACTGATTTCAGGGCCAACATATTTGAGACAATTTTTATATAGCACAGGTTCAGGGAAAGCAATGATTGGTGCAGCCGGATCGATGGGGAAAGTTGCAATGGCGAAATTCATTTTAAAAGGGGGACGTTAAAATGGCTAAATCACAAATGTTTTTAGAGGGAACAATCGAATTTGAGGGAAGAGATGCGACGTACCGTATCCCTTCTCTCATGACAAAAGTTGAACAAGTAGCTGAACTCGCTCATATAAAGACAGAAAAGCCTTTATTTTTCCATTGTAAAGAAATCGAAATGGATAATCAATACATTACATTCAAATATCATGTTGATGAAGGATTCGTACCATTTGTACGTACAAAGAAACTAGGTGCATTACCAAAACTTGCTTTAGTAGAACAATTGTTAGAGATTCAGGGTTTAGAAAATAGTGAGTTTATTACTTTCGTAACACCAGAAAATTTATATGTTGCATCATCACAAGAAATTAAATTTCTATATCAAGGGATTTCTGGTTTAATGAATCCAATGCATGAACAACATTTGTATCTATATCATACGAAGTGTTTGATTGCATATCTGTATACAAAATATTCATTCCAACAAATAAAACAACAAGGATTTGGTAAAGTGCTTGAAGAAGCTTCAGATTTCCTTAGGAGCGTATTAGAAGCCAAATCATACAATGACATTCAAATTGCTGTTACACGAGAACGTGAAAGGTTACAAGAGTCTTATGTAGCGAAAATTGAAAAGAAGGGTTCGGAAAACTCATTACAAAAGAAATGGATGACAATCGGGGCGACATCCTTATGTGCAGTAGGAATCTTTTTTGGAAGTTTTCAATTAGGGTCAATGCTTCAAAAACCACATGTTGCTAAGGCAGAACAGCAGCTAGATCAGACGGAGCACTTGTTAACAATGTATAGATATCAATACAAGCAAGATTATAAAAAGATGATTCAAACGGCTTCAAAAATTAAAGATATGAGTAAAGAAGAAAAAGAATTGTTGTATCAAGCATATATGGGAACAAAAGATTATAAAAAAGCGATTGAACTAACTTCAGTTTCAAGAGTGCTTGAAGCATTCATTAAAAATAAAGATACTGAAGCAATTGCACAATTAGATTCTAAGGATGCAACGGTACAGTTCGAACAAGCAAATTTGAAAAAAGATATGAATCGTGTTTTGGAATTGGAAAAAGATGTGAAGATGGATAACCGCAGATTAGGAATTGTTGCATATGCTCATTTTGTAAAAGATGATTTCGGAAAGGCATTTGAGGTTGGGAAACAAGCGAAGAATAAAGATGTAATGATTGCTGTGAAAAATAAAGATATTGAAAAAATTAATAATGATCCTGGGAAGTCACCAGAACAGAAAGGGGCAGAAGTTGCACCGATTCAAGCTGATATTGAAAAGATTAAGAAAGGAGAAATCTAATGGCTAGACATTTTGTTGTAATCCTTTTAATTGGTTTTCTTTTATTGCTAGTGGATTCATGCTTGGCTGTAATATTTGCTCTTGTTCCTACTACAATTCATGATCCACAAAATTGGCTCACACATTTAACAGAATTGATACAAGACCCTATTAATTTAGTACAAATAGCATGGAAACAGATGCCCTTTAAGGCTGCACAAGGATTTGTTCTTTTATTAGGAATTTATATTCTCTTTAAGGCTAGAAGCGAAGATGACAGTGAATACAAGATATCAAAAAATAAGTCATTGGGTTCCGCAAAGTGGGCTACACCTCGCCAGATATTTAATGTGAGATATTTTTCCAAGAAGATGAAAAAGACAATATTTATGGATGACTTGAATCGTTCCTTTGAATTGAAAAAACAAGTAGATAAGCATAAAGAGTTGGTTCAACAAGGGGAAATTGAACCAGATATGAATATTGTTAAAAAGATAAAAAATAAATCTTTAGAATTTCAAGAAACTGAAAAGTTTTTGGTTAAACGTATTCAAGAGGAAGCATTAGAAGTTTCTGAGGAGGAAAGAGAAGGTTTTTTAAACAGACAATTTAAGAATTTACCGAAAAGGTATTTGTACTATCAAAAAAATGGGGGAACAAACCGAATACCTTTACATGATGTAGATGAGGAAACACTGGAGTCTTATATTCCTCTGTCTCCAGAATATGTTCGGGAATATTCCAATATGGTTTTTGAAGAATTTACAGATAGAATGGGGAATGTTATTACACATTTTGAAGGTTCTCCTGTTATTCAACATCGTGATAGCAAACTGGGAAATTCGAATGTATTCGTTATAGGTGGTTCCGGATCATATAAGACTCAAAGTATTGTATACACAAATGTTATTCACGAAACACAAGCAAGTATTTTTGTTTCAGATGTAAAAGGAGAAGTTTTTGAAAATACATCTGTGATTAAAGAAAAGCAGGGGTTTGTAGTAAAAGTTATTAACTTTATAGATATGTTTCTTTCAAATTGTTATAACCCATTGGATTATGTACGAAAAGAAACAGATGCAACGGTAGTTGCCAATAAGATAGTTGAAAGTAGAACTGGCGAAAATAATAACGATAAAGGGAGTATTTGGCACCTTTCGCAAGTGGCCTTGCTAAAAGCATTAATTTTATATGTTGTAAACGATTTACACCCATTAAAAAGAAATATGGAAGGAGTTATAGATGTCTTAAGAAATTTTGATTCTAGGATAGCGGAAGGAGAAGATGAAGCTGAGTTAGATCGTTTATTTTTATCTCTTCCGTATGACCATCCGGCTAGAGTTTCTTATG
This sequence comes from Bacillus cereus group sp. RP29, assembly GCF_040459765.1. Lineage (NCBI taxonomy): Bacteria > Bacillati > Bacillota > Bacilli > Caryophanales > Bacillaceae > Bacillus > Bacillus cereus group sp. RP29. The sequence continues at coordinate 4,479 of NZ_JARVHN010000003.1, read as the reverse complement.
AAATGGGGTATAAAAAATCTGAAGATAAAGTTCGTTCCGGTATCATTATTACACTTTTGACAACTCTTGCAGACTTTACAAGTGAAACAGTTCGCAGATTTACAAGAAGAAGTGATTTCTTTTTGGGGGATTTAGGAAGAAAGAAAATGATTGTATATCTAATTCTTGACCCATTAGATAGTACTTGGACTGGTCTGATAAACTTGTTTATCTCACAATTACATTCAGAATTGTTTCGTGTGGGAGATGAAAATGGCTCAAAATTATATATTCCTCTTAAAGAGATACTTGATGAAGTGGCCAATTTAGGGAAATTACCTAAGTTCGTAAATTATTTAAGCTTGTGTCGTGGATATGGTATTTCAGCTATACCAATTGTACAGAATTTATCACAATTTGAAGACTTATATGGAAAAAATGGATTGCACTCTATTTTAGGAGTCTGTTCTACAAAAGTGATATTGAAAGCAGCAGAATATGAAACGGCAGACTATATTTCAAAAACATTAGGAGAAGCAACCGTTGAAAATGAGTCTAGGTCAACAAATACAGGTAATCATGGTACAACGAGCAGTGTATCTGTTCAAAATGTAAAACGAAGATTAATTGATCCGAATGAAATTAAAGGATTAGAAGAAAATCAAGTCTTGGTAAGTACTGATAATACTCCTCCTTTTAAGGGAACAAAAACATTCCAATTTGAGCTTTATAAAGATAAAGAGGGAGAAATTATTAAAGGGAAACGTTATTTCAGAAAACGCGAATTATTCCCAATCAAGCAAGATTTTGAATCAAAAGCAACCTTAGAAGCTAAAATACGTGAATTTGAAGAACTACAGGCTAAAAAAGAAGCTGATTTGCAACATGAAGATGGGAAAGTAATAAAGGAAGGAAAACCACGAGAAGTTGAAAGTGAAAAGAAAATTACAAAAGAACAACAACAATTAGCAGTGGTTGAAAAGGCTCGTACATTGATTCCTAAAATGGCAAAAGAGCTTGAAAAAGCTGAAAATAAAAAATCAAAATTAAGTGATATAGAGGTTTCTGAAGCAGAAGAAAAAGAAATGGTTCGGATTTCTCCAGAAGAGAAAAAACAGGTTGAAATAAAAGAAATCAAAGCATCGATGGGTAACAAATTAGATGACATTTTGAAAAAAGCAGCCGCAACTTCTACTATAGAAGCAGTCAAAAATGATTCTGAAGCTGAAGAATATGATGATGATCTTGAGGAAATTACAGAATTTGAAGAAGAAATGAATGCTTTGACTTTCGGGGATTAATGGGGGGGCGGAGTGTGAAATGAATAATATACTATTTGCTTTATACATGTTCCTGATTGCTTTAGCAATCAATGTAACTTGGATATTGAGTCTTAAAATCCGTGATTCAATCAAGTTATATAGAAATAGAGATGTTAGTAAGAAAAAGGATTACGTCAAAATTAAATAAAACCCTACTTATTATTTCTTTGTAGGGTTCCCATATTTCTTTAGTAAATCACTAACAGCTTCATCTAATAGCTTTGACTTATTAATTCGAGTATCTTTAGCTAAATTATCTAGATCATACCATAATTTTGTCTCAATAGCATTAGAAAGGGTTTTACGGTTTTTAAGCCCTCTGTTTTCCATCATAATCACCTCTTTAGTGTAATTATATAAATTAAATTAACTGCTTTCAACTACTTGTAACTACATGTAGTTAGGTGTATAATGATTTCAAGGTAATACATGGAAATCGAATCAATACAAAATGAAGGGTAGTGTAATAGATGATGAACGCAAGTTGTGCTTATTGTGGTACAGAAGTAAAAATTGACACAAACGGTATTGTGGAAGAAACATGTACATTCTGTGGGGCGAAAATGAGAAGTTCACATTCAGGGATTTTACAGCTTTGTCAAAATGAACAACGTTTTGAATTTTATAAGATGCAACAAAATGTTTTTCTTGAACAGGCAAATGAGCCTGTAGAGGTGCTGAAACAATTACACACATTTGATTTGTATCTCTTATTAAAAGAAGTCAGAGAAGCACGCAGCCAAACGTATTACGGTTTACAGTTACTCAACAAAGCATCTAAAGAAGAATGTACCTTACAAGAAACAGCAGATGAAACGGGTGAAGAATATGAGTATTACACCAGAAAAGCGTGGGTGATAGAAAATATTCTGTTAGAACGACAAGGATTCTTTCCAGAAAAAATAACCGCTCGTGTTTTGGAGTACATGGGAGAGCAAATCCGAAAATCGAAGAAAAAGGGTATGAGGATATCAAAGGGACAACGCCCACAAAGGAAAGAAATTTGTTAGTAAGGAGGAGAGGATACGGTGGAAATCATTTATAAGAATCCTTTTAAGGAAAGTTTTTATATGAATTCCTACGATATTTTTTTGGAAGAGAAACCAGTTTCTTTGGTGTACTGTAAAGAATGTAAGGAATTTTCACCTGCCTACATTCGAATATTTCAAGAGAAATACAAGTACTATTGCTCGATTTGCAAAAAAAGAACAACTCAGAAATATGAGCGAGCGACCTATATCAGTCCTATTTACACAAAGGTGTTTGATAATACACATAAGATTACATATAGTTGTGCGTTTTATCATCACATTTTGAAATTTGATTTTGGGAAAATGAAAATGAGAAAAATCTCGGCAGTATATCGATACAATATTACTCATAATAAGCAAACGAAACAAACCTATTTGATTCGCAAAAGTCAGAACCCCAAGAAGAATCGGATTGCGAATATCACATTTGGAGCATGTTCATTTACATGGAAACTGCTTGCAGAGCATTTACAGTATATAGAACAAACGGAAGCTTATCGGTCCTTGTTGCAGACGATCTTTCCAACATGGTTTTCAGAATACTCCAAGCTCAGCGTGATGCATTTTCCCATTCTGTTACGATATCCGCAATTAATGTTGTTACCATTAGAATTCACGGAATATTCAATCTTTAGATTTCAGGTAAGAGATAACAAATATAAGAGAGAGCAGTTAGCCCAGTTGCCATATAAGCAATCAGAACTTGTAGAATGGTTATTCGATAAGAAAGTATCAAAGAAAGAACGAAACCTTTTATTTGAAAATCCCTGTGTATGGGTGCTGTACAAACATATTGTCCATCTCATTGAGAATGTGGATGTAAAACAATATATGCTAGAAAACTTAGCAAGAATCCCTGAAGCAATCAATTCTTACAATCTGCCGATTGAAGATTTAATCGGGCAACTGCATCCGAATTATTTACAAGGATTCGAACAGATGAAACAGCATTTCAAAAGTGAAAAAAGGTTTGCAAAAGCAATCATACAACAGGTAAAAAGGAATGATGAAGATTGTGTATTCGACTATATGAGAGATATCGTGCGAATGATGGAAATGTTACAGGAAGAGATGCCGATGTATGAAGTACCAAAATTGTATGATTTAGAAACATTACACAATGTACTGGCGAGTGATCTAAGTAAAGTAGAATACGCATACGAGGAAATACAGTACGAAAAGGAAGAAAAGCTGAAATTGGAAACAGAAACAAGTGAATATCGTTTTCTATTAGCAACCAGCAACCATCATTTAATAGAAGTGGGAACAAAATTAAACATATGTGTCGGTTCGTATGCACGAGAAGCAATCCATAAGGATGTATACATTGTGGTAATGGAAGAGAAAGCACAAGAGAAAGTCACACATTGCTTAGAATTTCGTTGTAACGGAAGGGGACGGTGGTCTTTGGTGCAAGCGAAGGGAAAATATAATGATGTTCCATCAGAAGAAATCAGCCGTATTCTGATTGATTATTGTACAGAAAGAAATATACGGATTGCAACGCATGATATTGATTTTGAAACGGTTTTAGAATTAACAAGTTAATCACAAATAGAAAGTGAAAGGATGAAAATAGTATGATTGCAATTTTATGTGAAAAAGCGGATCAAGGAAGAGCATATGGCGCTTGTTATGAGCATGAGGATAAAAACACACATATTGAAATTTACCCATGCGAAACTTTTCCTGAAGGGGCTGTAATTGTTTGGGCAAGTGGTCATTTATGTGAATTGAAATCACCAGAAATGTATCACGAAGCATGGGCGAAATGGAATTTAGAAACGCTACCTATGATTCCAGAACGATTTGAACATAAAGTAGTTGAAAAGAAAGCGTCTTATTTTAATGTAGCTAAAGAAAAATTAAAGTCAGCAGATGAAATTATCATCGCAACGGATTCAGGGGATGAGGGAGAGTTAATTGCTCGATTAATTATTAAAATGGCAGGAGTCAATAAGAAACCGATGAAGCGGTTCTGGTGTTCTTCAATGGCACAAGATGCAATTAGGGAAGCATTTGAAAATCTAAGGGATGCAAAGGAAACAGAATGTTATTATTATGCCGCACAAGCTCGTTCATATAGCGACTGGTTGGTGGGGCTGAATACATCTAGGGCCTATTCGATCCTTTTTAGAGAGAAATTT
>NZ_JARVHN010000002.1:0-330391 GCF_040459765.1 Bacillus cereus group sp. RP29 | reverse complement strand
TTCTAATTTACGTCCAAGCGTTTTCCTTCAAGTAATTTTTACTACTTTAATCTGCTGCGTAGAGACCGGGATTTGAAGCTTTTCATCTTTCTAGCCTAGTGACAGGGTAGTTTTAAGCTATTAAAGGTTCCTTTTTGTATCTAAAATCCAAAAATAAAAAGATAAGATCAGGGAACATAATCTTATCTTTAGCACAAGGAGTAAACAAAAGGATAACTATCATATTTATATCATAACCTACTTTTTGTTAATTTTGAATATTATACCCGTAATTAGGCAGTATATCTGTATTGAGAAATTCATTACAAATTTAGTTAAAATCCAATTGAATTTTACCCAAAGGTTTACTTTCATTTAATTAAATACGATGAAGTATCCACGAAAGTAGATGATTTTTTCTTTGTTATATAAAACTTATAGAAGGGGACATCACTTCTGAAAACCCCCACGTTAAAATCCTGACATGAAAATAAGTGATTTGAACAACGATAAGGTCGTTTAATGCGACACAATGTCATTTGTGTTGCATTAAAGTGAGGAAAACTATTCAAATTAAGTTGCTAACGCAACATAACTTACTTAAAACAACCTATTTTTATATAGTTCATAGAAAACCTAAACTTAGCCTGATAAGCATGTATGACAAGTCAAATTAGTTTTACTGACTGCTCTATTATAGAAACTTTTTAACAGGAGTATATAAGATGAAAGTAACATTTACGATACTTAAAAATCTTTTATTTATAACTGGTACTTTTTTAAGATTAGGGTGGTATAAACTGGTATTTACACATACTTTGTGAAGTGGTCCTTTGTTGCAGTGTTTGTGGGAGCATTTAGGTTTCGCTAGCTGCATTTTTTATTTCTTACTTCAAATCATGATTTTTAAAATCAGATTATACATCCTTCTCTTGAAGTATATTTGAATTATTATTTTTTGATTGTAAGTCTGTTGGGTTATCTGATAGTATATTTTGATTTGAAAATTGGGGTTAAATTAATCCTTTTAAGACTCATACTGTTAACGGCTTAGCATCCGCTTCTAATTCATACTCTAATTGACCATTGGGTTCTAGTGTTGCTGTTTTTACATCTCTAACCTTTGAAATTCCTTAGTTACGTAACGTCATTTCTAATTGACCTACTGTTAAACGCATTTTCTTCAAGTTAGAAACATTTAAAATACCATTTTTAATCACTGTTTTACGCTTACCAGTAATAAACTCCTGGAATGCATTAGATTTTAATTGTAGATATTCTATAATAACCACTGAAATGACAAATATAAATGAACTTACAATTGCCTTTAATACACTTTTTTCTACTATAGGTCGTACAATAACTGTACCAATAGAAATCATTACTACAGCTTGTGCTAATGTCATCTGCGAAGTAAACTCTCTACATGCTATTCGTAATAAAAGAATACCACTCAAGATTAAAATAAATGATTCTCAAATAAAATTCATATAATCTCCCTCTAACAACGAATCTTCATTTTACATTTCCTTTTTGTACTTGAAATACTACTTTACTTAATATTTTGCAAGATGTGCTTTTAGTAACGGGTATTGCCTTTGTAATGGATGTTGATAGGTCTGCGCCTATTACTATCTCAGTTGTTTCTGTCATGGAAAGTTAATCTGTTCGAGCGACACTGTTTGTTTATAATTATATAATTCAACAGCTTCTACTACCCTTTGGGATATTTTTTCCCATTATTGTCTTCCCACTAATAACATTGTGCAGTTAATGTCTAATACGTAAAGGCAGAAATCACTTTATTTTACTCTCTTGGGTAAAGCTGAACCTGAATGTTCAATAGTCGGATGAACATGAACAGTAATTTCGGCATCACTAAAATAATTTTTTCCTTGATCCCAATTCTTACTGATTTTTTTCCATTCTTTATAATTATGCCGCTTATACACTTCTCCTAGTTCTAATACATCTACCTTATATTTTTTTTGAACAAGCTTAATTGATTTTTGGATGCGCTTCTCCATTTCCCTCGAAATATCCTTCTCTAAACGCTTTTCATTCAGACCCCTTTTATGATCATTAAAGTGCAACTCAGCCAATGTACCCTCCAAGGATAAATGAATATCAAATTTCGGTTTTAAGGTATTTTCAGTAAATATCTTTATTTTTCGGTGCAACTTATGAATTTCATATGTAATAAGCTGATTTTTTTTACGTATGGTAAAGAAACCTCCTATTTTTCTGCCTATTATATAATTAATTCCCATTGTTTGTTCCCCGCTTAACGTTCCAATATACTTGTTATCTTTTCCACGAAACAGTGCAGCCCCTCCCATTTGTATCCCCTGTTCTGTTAACTTTAAGATAGGTAATACAAAACTTCGTTTTGAAATAATCTTTTCCTGCACATCACCAATTCTTGCAGCCCCAACCATTTGAGCGTTTTTCGGAGGATGTTCAGCTAACATATCAATATACTGTGCCGGTAAATTTTCAGGTTTTGCACTTTGATTCAATACAGCTTCTGCATTTTCCTCAGTAACGAATAGACGGATATTTCGTCTCATTTCATGATCTCGAATATATACATCTAACGTATTCTGTAAAATATATGGATTCGAGAGTAACTCTTCAGAAAAAATAATTACTTGTATATGCGGGAAGAACAATGTACGACTGATTTTTTTAGCGATAATTTGTATTTGTTCAAAAACGCTATCTGCCTTTGCACTCACATTAATAAAATTACCACTATCTCCATCACCCTGTCCACCTTGTTGTGCCACATGAGGGAGTACCACTTGATAGGTCCCTTTCATAATTGGATTTGATTGCTTTTCCTTCACAATATCATAAGCAGCTCCTACTACAAATCCCCTTTCTTCTATTTCTACTAACTCGGAGCAACCGCTGATAGATCCAACTAAAAGCGTAACTATAATAATTTTAAAAAGGTATTTCACTCCAACGATTCCTCCATTTTATATAAAATAAAAAACTGGAAAGGTACTAGCTCAACAAACTTCATATCAACCCAACCTTTTAAAAATAAAGTTTGCATTGCACTATCTTGTTCCCTTGAACGTATTTTAGAATCTATTATTTGCAAACTTCTCGTCTTTCTTTCAACGTCGATTTTGGGAGACGAATAATTTCTTCCTTCCTATCCCTTTAAGGTGAAGAAGCAATAGGTGTTGTAAAAAAACACTAACAATCTTAAATTTATAAAATGAATCATATGTACAATAAGAGCTAAAATAATCCCATGTAATCCTACATCATTCACTATTAGCAAAAACACAAAAATTAAAATCCGATACCGAATTACGATGCTATATATGAGGAAGTGAAAATACAGTAACTGCAGCAACTGAAATATTAATCACTACGAGGTGGCACTATATAAAAGCGGATTTATAATCATTGCATTCACTACCAATTCCCAAATTATATGACCACCTACAATACCAATTGTTTGTCCCATCAATTTGAGTAGCCTAACCCTAGCTTTAACAAATTCACCCATTAAACTTCCTTTTCAGTAAGTTTTTAGTTAGATTACACTAATACAAAGAAATATATACGAGAAAAGAGCTATCCCTCTTTAAGGGGTACCGCCAGCATTTTTGAAAAAAACCACGCTAAGCAAATTTATATGCGAAAAGAGCCGTATTTTACCCCGTTAAGAGTAAATTGGCTCTTGGATATGTAAAGGGAGCATCGAAAAACTTAGAGGTTGATTAATTGCTCGATAAAAAGAACCTTGTGATACACCAGTTCCTTCTACAATTTCTTTAATAGAGTATTCTTTACTGTCATACATGCGTAATGCAATTGAGAGTTTTTCTTTTTCTAATTTAGGCCTACCTAATCTTTTTCCACGTTTCTTACTTGCTTCTAATCCTTCTTTTAGGGGGAGAAGGAGCAACTGTGCCGGGAAGTGCAAAGTAGTTTCCAATAAATATAACAATAAAAAAGAAACGCAAAGTTTTTTACTGTTGCGTTTCTTCTGTAGGTTTAGGATAAAGTTTGATTAAAAATTACTTTAAGCTATATAAAAAGCTATCGATTAGTCCTTCCTACATAAGCGTTGGACATTTCACATGTTTGTCCTAGTTGAAGAGAGTTCATTAAAATCTCCATATCTATCTGTATATACTCTATACCTTTTTTGATTCTTCCATCTTGAAAATAATTAAGGTTAGGATTTTTTGATAAATACGTGTATTCGTTTACTTTTTACATAATTGCTATTATTGGTAGTTTTAATAAAAACATACATATAATGGTGATTATTATGGGAAAATATCATAAATAATCAAATCCTATAATTTAATAATTAATACAATATAATCCAAAACTTACAACGAGTTACTTTTCAATTTGATTTGTGACTGGATGGAGGGAATATGAAAAAAATTACACAAAACAAATTATACTATTTGGTATTTCATTAATATTTATGACAGGATGCTTGCAAAAGTCTCTTATTGATGATGTTCAATTAATTCAAGGCGTTGTATACGATACAACAAAAGATAAAATAAAAGCAACAATTGTCTGTCCTATTCAACAAAAAGGTCATAAAGTTCAAGTATTTGAGAATATTGCAAACACAGTAAAACAAGGAAGAGAAAATGCCTTTTTCGAATCTGCACAGCCGTTTGCCATTGGCCAATTACGTGTTGCTCTTTTTACAGAAAAATTAGCTAAAAAAGATATAGCGGTAGCGTATGATACACTTCTACGAGATAGTAGTATAGGACACTCAATATATCTAGGGATACTGGAAGGTAATGGATATGATCTATTCTCTGGAAAATATCAAAATAACTTTAATGTTGCAATTTATATAAAAAATCTGTTGGAACACAATATGGAAACAGGTTCATTACCGTATGATAATTTACATCATAACTCTAATCGCTATTACACAGTAGGACAAGATAATTTTCTGCCAATATTAAAAAAACAAAAAGATAAAATAAAAATTCAAGGTTTAGCTCTTTTCAATGAAGAAACATATGTAGGGAAATTGGAACCAAAAGAGATGTTTGTTTTTAGAGGATTGCTTGAAAAACATAGATTGAACTCTCAAGAATTTAAAAGCCACGGCGGTTATGTATTAATTAACAACATCCGTTCCACTCCTTCCTATCATGTTCGGATTAAAAATGGAAAACCATCTTTTTATATTCAAGTTAAAGTGGATGCTCGTCTGCAAGAAGTCTCAAAAAGAATAAGTCTAGAAAATAAAAAGAATTTCGAGATAATAACAAAGAACATAGAAAAACAACTTAATACAGATAGTAAAAAGCTACTAAAAAAACTACAAAATCTAAATGTAGATCCACTTGGTTTAGGCTCTAAATTTAAACAGCATTATAAATCATTTAAGTTAAAAGAATGGAACAAAATATATAAAACAGTACCAGTAAAAGTGAAATACATTGTAAATATTGAAAATTCAGGAGTCGTTGAGTAAGAAAATTGAAATGGTTTACCATGAGTTTTATGAAAACCATCTATATGTTTGCCGAGGCTTGTAATACTTTCAAATATAAAAACAAATTAGTTTTTCCAAAAATTATATGCTAAACAAATCTAAGTTTCCCTTTATGTCTAATTGTGCTATTATCTATTCAATGCAATTTTCATTGCTTATATATGACAAAAATACGCTACTCATTCAATACAAAAATGTCAATTCCATAATAGAATTGACATTTTTGTATTGAATTAAAGACTTGAACCCACTTTTATTTCACCAATATGGGGGTAGTGACAGGGTTGCAGTCATAGACCGCAAAGTAAAAACACAGAGATTTGTCACCTCTGTGTTTCTTCGAGTTTTCGTTGATTAATTGCTCGATAAAGAGAACCTTGTGATACACCAGTTCCTTCTACAATTTCTTTAATAGAGTATTCTTTACTGTCATACATGCGTAATGCAATTGAGAGTTTTTCTTTTTCTAATTTGGGTCTACCTAATTTTTTTCCACGTTTCTTACTTGCTTCTAATCCTTCTTTCACTCGTTCCGCAATTAAATTTCTTTCTAATTCTGCAATGACACACATCATTTGCAACATAGCCTTACCTGTAGGCGTTCTTGTATCCATATTCTCTTTCAATGATACAAATTGAACTCCTATTTCTTCGAACTGTTGGATAATACTTAGGATATCTAATGTTTTCCGTCCTAAACGTGAGATACTTTCAACTACAACAGTATCTCCTTTTCTTATCACATCAAACAAATTTATAAGACCTTGTCTTTCTCGAATCGTTCCAGTGAATTTCTCTTGTATGACTTTTTCACATCCGTATTCAGTAAGTGAATGGATTTGCCGATCTAAATTTTGATCGATAGTAGATACGCGTGCATAACCAATAATCATTTGCTTCCTCCTGTACAATCATATATTTACATTGTACCGAAGGTTCATTTATTGTAAAGGTATTTGGTAATACTTTTGGTAACTATTTTTTGCAACTCAAAAAACCTTATAAATATAGAAATAGAAGCAAGATGAGAAATGTTACAAAAATATTGGTTTTTGGTAAGAGTTCTTTTAATGGATTTGTTTATAAAATACAAATGAGATTAACCTTGATTAATAATAAATAAATCTTTGAAAATCCAAAGAATATTTTCAATTATTTTAGAAAAGACTGTTTCTTTTATAATTTATAGTATGTACAAGCCCTACATTAAATAAATTTTTTAAAGAGAAAGGAGGTATATAATGTCAGATGAGAATGAAAAAAAGTATTCAAACGAATTAGCCCAAGCTGATTTCATATCTGCTGCAGCGTTTGATCCTAGTCTTGTAGGCCCTACATTGCCGCCAACTCCACCATTTACACTACCGACCGGTCCGACCGGAGCTACTGGTCCCACTGGAGCTACTGGTCCTACTGGAGCCACTGGTTCTACCGGAGTTACAGGTCCTACTGGAGTTACAGGTCCTACTGGAGCTACTGGTCCTACGGGAGCCACTGGTTCTACCGGAGTTACAGGTCCTACTGGAGCCACCGGTCCTAGCGGAGCCACTGGTTCTACGGGAACTACAGGACCTACCGGAGATACAGGTCCTACGGGAATTACAGGACCTACCGGAGTTACAGGTCCTACGGGAATTACAGGACCTACTGGAGCTACCGGAACAACTGGTTCTACAGGACCTACTGGAGTTACAGGTCCTACGGGAGCTACTGGTCCTACGGGAGCCACTGGTCCTACAGGAGCCACTGGTTCTACCGGAGTTACAGGTCCTACTGGAGTTACAGGTCCTACGGGAGCTACTGGTCCTACGGGAGTTACAGGACCTACCGGAGCTACAGGACCTACCGGAGCTACAGGACCTACCGGAGCTACAGGACCTACCGGAGCTACAGGACCTACCGGAGCTACAGGACCTACCGGAGCTACTGGCGCTACAGCAACAACTTCTACAAAGGCTATCCTTTTTGGTGGTACTAATGCGGGATTTCAGCGCATAGCAGGATCACCTGGTGCAGATTCACAAACGCTCCCTTATGTAACAGCAGGAGCTGGTAGTGTTGTTGCGTTTTCTGCTTCTATAAATGTAAATAACTTAGGTACAGGTGTATATTTGTTGCGAGTATGTGATAATGTACCTACTAATCTAGCTTCACCGGGTGCTGGTCAAATAGTCTCTACAATTACGCTTACACTTACAGCCAATATTACTGGAACTATAGTGTTTTCGATTAAACCAACTGATATTGGAGCACAACCTGTAAAGGTATTTAATCCTAATCCAGTGGTAGCCCCTGCAACAGTTACATGGACTAGTACAATACCTGGTAATCCAGTTGCAAGGACAGATGCTATCTCACTTTTTATAACTCCAGGAATTACTCAAAGTGCTGTATACTCTGTATTTATATCTACTGCAGTTTAAAAAAATTAATACTATATACATACAATACTAGTTTTGAAGGACTACTATTGTATACGAATTTATGGTAGAGCCCAAGGGATATAGGGCTCTTTTTTTATGGATTAAGACTGGGATTTTACATTTGATATATACTAATCAAATTATACTTAGTTAAATGCTATAATTTGTATAATAAAGGCTATTCTCATGTCCCCTTATAGCATCTGCAGAGATCTTTATTAACCGTATATACAACATTGCGCTCCATAACTTTAAACAATTTAAACTAAAAAATAAAAATAAATTCTTAAAGAGAGGAAAAAAGAAAGAATGGGAGTTAAACAATTACTGTCGGAGGCACAACGAAATGAATTAATGGATTTATCACGTTTAACAGAATGGGATTTGGTAACATTTCATACCTTTTCTAAACATGACTTACATTTAATCTTCAAGCATCGTAGAGGATATAATCGTTTAGGTTTCGCTCTTCAACTGGCATTAATTCGTTATCCTGGATGGGCTTTAACTGAGTATAACGATATTCCTATGTCAGTAATCAAGCATATCGCAAGACAGCTACAGATTCCTGCAGAAGGGTTTTCTAAATATGCCAATCGTAATAACACATTATGGGAGCATCTTAGTGAAATTCGTGAGGAGTATAATTTCACTAATTTTTCTTCTAGCCATGAAGAAAATCTGTTGAAACATCTCACACAACAAGCTATGGAAAACAGCAATTCACTTCATTTAATTGAAATAGCACTGTCCATGTTACGGAAATCAAAAGTTATTCTTCCTGCCATGTATGTAATTGAAAATATAGTTTGGGAAGCCAAACAGCAAGCAGATCAAAAAGTATACAGTATTTTGTATGATGACTTAACATCTGAGCAAAAGAAAAGAATAGATGCTTTACTTCTACCCACAAATAATGGAATTTCGCCATTGGCTTGGTTAAAACAACTTCCCTCTCAACCATCACCAGAGTCTTTCCTCAAGGTTGTGGAGCGATTTGAATATGTAAAAGATATAGGGCTTGTAGTTGATACGAGCAAGATTAATTCCAACCGCCTTCGGCAGCTTGCAAGATTAGGATCAAAATATGAACCATATGCCTTTAGAAGGTTTGATGAAGTGAGAAGATACAGTATTTTAGTTGCTTTTATGCTAGAAATTACACAAGATTTAATCGATTATGCAATTGAAATACACGACCGTATTATGATGAATCTTCAATTAAAAGGAAAAAAAGCACAAGATGAGATGCAAAAAGTAAATGGTAAAAAACTGAATGAAAAACTTGTACAATTTATCAAGATATGTGGAGCACTTATTGAAGCGAAAGAAGTAGGAAAAGATGCTTTTACAGCTCTAGATGACGTTATGCCGTGGGATAAAATGGTGGAATCGGTTGAGGAAGCCAAACAGTTATCAAGACCTATAAGCTATGATTATTTAGATTTGTTGGAGACTAGATATTCTTATATCAGGCGGTATGCGCCTACCCTATTAAGGGTCTTCCAGTTTGGATCAACTAAATCGGCAGAGCCAGTACTTCAAGCGCTTCATACTATACATGATTTAAACATAAACGGAAAGCGAAAAGTACCGATGAGTGCACCTTTGAATTTTGTATCAAATCGCTGGCAAAAACATGTGTATGACGACGAAGGGAATGTTAACCGACATTATTACGAACTTGCAGCATTAACAGAGTTGCGAAATTACATAAGATCAGGAGATGTATTTGTTTCAGGAAGTAGACAGCATAAGGCATTTGATGATTACTTAATATCTGAAGAGGATTGGAGAAACATAATAAATGCGGAAAATTACTTGGCAGTTCCTTTAACGGTCGAGGAGTACTTAACAGAAAGGATTACTTCGCTAAACCAACGTTTGGACTGGTTATCAAAAAATAGTGAAAAATTAGAAGGTGTTGATATCAGCCAAGGAAAGCTATATGTGGAGAGGTTAGATAAAGGGACACCAGAAGAAGCAAAAGCATTTAGTATCCGTCTACATAATATGTTACCAAGAATAAAGCTCACAGATTTACTATTAGAAGTTTCCAGCTGGACTGGATTTCATGAGCAATTTATTCATGCTTCAACGAACAAATCTCCTGATAAAGAAGAGAAGAATGTAGTATTAGCAACTCTGATGGCAATGGGTACAAATATTGGTCTTACAAAAATGGCAGAGGCTACTCCTGGAATCTCTTATAGACAAATGGCAAACACTGCACAATGGAGAATGTATGATGATGCTATGGTTCGAGCTCAGTCTGTTCTAGTTAACTTTCAACACAGGCGACAATTAGCAACATATTGGGGAGACGGTAATACATCGTCTTCAGATGGAATGCGGGTACCTATTGGCGTTCGCTCTTTACATGCTGATTCAAACCCGCATTATGGAACAGGAAGAGGAGCAACTATCTATAGGTTTATAAGTGATCAATTTGCTTCCTTCTATTTAAAAGTAATTAATACAAATGCCCGAGATGCACTATACGTCCTTGACGGTTTACTTCATCATGAAACAGACCTCATGATTGAAGAACATTATACAGATACCGCCGGATATACAGATCAAGTTTTCGGATTAACACATCTTCTAGGCTTCCGCTTTGCACCACGTATTCGTGACTTAATGGATACAAAACTTTTTACTATTAACGGTGTGCAAGAATATCCAAATGTTCAGTCACTATTAAAAGGGAAAATTAATTTAAAGGTTATTCAAGAAAATTACAATGATGTTTTACGGTTAGCATACTCCGTAAGAACAGGTAAAGTATCTAGCTCACTTATAATGGGGAAACTTGGATCTTATGCAAGACAAAATAAATTAGCGACCGCCCTTGGTGAAATGGGTCGAATAGAAAAAACGATCTTTACCTTAGATTATATTTCGAGTAAATCAGTGAGGAGAAAAATACAAAAAGGCTTAAATAAAGGCGAAGCCACAAATGCCTTAGCCAGAGCTATATTTTTCGGAAAGAGCGGAGAGTTTAGAGAAAGAGCCCTCCAAGATCAATTGCAACGGGCCAGTGCACTTAATATTATTATTAATGCGATAAGTGTATGGAATACGGTCTATATGGAAAAAGCCGTAGAAGAATTAAAAGATACAGGCGAATTTCGAGAGGATTTAATGCCGTATATATGGCCTTTAGGTTGGGAACACATCAATTTCTTGGGTGAATATAAGTTTGAGGGATTACATGCAACAAGTTTACAATCCTTACGCCCTTTGAATATAAAAGAGCCGATTTACTCTTAACGGAGTAAAATACGGCTCTTTTTTCATATAAATTTGCTTAGCGTGGTTTTTTTCCGAAATGCTGGCTGTACCCCTAATTGAATCCAAAGTTTATTTAACGAACATGAAAAGACCACCTACAAAATTTCATAGGTGATCTTTTTTGTGATTTTGCACTTGTGCACTACTTTAAAAATATATCACAAATTCATTTAGTCTCCTAAACATTTGAATCTATAGATTGAATACCTTCCCGCATTCTATACTAATGTCAATTAGATCTTTCTAATAAAAATTTATTCTGTAAAAAAGTTTCAAGCTTACTAAAATCTGTAGAAGAATATAATAAACTCATTCCATTAATGAATTCATGTTCAACTCGTTTCTCTTCCTCATTGGGGAGACAATGATGTGAATCCTTATATAACTGAAACATATTCCACGGTACTGCATCGGAAACCTCAAATTTACTTAGTAATTTTGGACAAAGATCTTTAGTTGCTCCATCCTGAACTGGAAAAGCGAAATTTTTATAAAGTACGGCTGTTGCAGCAGAATAGTTATCCACTTTAGTTGAGAAGTAACTTACGCCATCAAAAAATTCATCATACCTTATAAATTGCAATAATAGTTGTGGGATAATATATTCTGGTTTGAATGTGTTAGTCGTATTTTTTACACGTACAGAACATGCTGCCATTAATGGCCAAATAATTAGATAAGAAATTACTTCATTTGGTTCATTTAACATATCCGCAAATAAGCGTTTTTTCATAATTGTACCGAAATCATCGAATTTCTTAATTATCTTCTCTATAAAAGCAACAGGTGGTGTAGATAAATCTATATAACTTATATCATCTGATTTAAATACTGAAGTCTGAACCGTGTTTAAATCCGGTTTATTAAGTTCTTCCCAGCAGGTTAAAGGTGAGCTTCCTAAATAGATACATGGTAATCCAGGAATACTGTATCTATTTGTGCTAACTATTCCCCGAAGTTCTAACGGAATATGAAACATTTCTTTACTTGTAAATACATGATCGGTACCGACTCGCATTTTATAAAGGAATTCATTGTCAAAGTTTTGAAGTGTTTTTATATCATTGAAATGATTTGGTTTAGACACGTTTTTTATTAAAACTCTCTGAAATTCTTTAAAAGCCTTTGACGGAAAACCTTTATAATATTCTTTTAAAGAATTAGTAATCCCATTACACAAATCCCTTACAAGTTCCAAATCCTTTTTGGTAATGACTGTTTCTAATGTTGCACTGCAGATGCTCTCTAACCCAGAGATATAAGTATTGAAGCAATCTTCAAGATACTCTATAAAATCATCATTCTCCCTAGTTAGGGGTAATTTCCCAACCTGGTTATACAAATCAATAATAGGTAACACTTCTAAAACCCAGTTTCTCAAACGAGGAATTATTTTAGGGTCTTTCGAGAAATCAGATAGTGAGAATTGACTGGCTTGCTTTTCATTATAAGGATAAAATTTAAATTTCTTGGGTTCATCTATTTTTTGTAACTCTTCATATAAATTAAATGCAATATCAATTTCCTGTTTACTAACATTGGTGTCTTCTTTTATATGAGTTAGTTTAATAGCTTTCTCTATTAAATCTGTTCTTAACTTTAAAATAGTAATCACATCACTTTTCAAACGAAAATAATTAATTAAGGTTTTACACTTTCTCAATATTACGGTATCAATTTTCTTATATAATTAAATTATTCTCTTTATTTATTTTATGTATCTGTTCCCTTTGAACCCTACTATTATAGGGTTCCTTTTTTATAATCATATATTTATTAATTAATTTATCGATTTCCTGACTTAAATAGAGGACTTTCGTATGACTAAAACCATGTTTTTTTACCAGTTCAACTAATTGTAATTTTTTATTCTCTATTAGATCGTTTAATTTTGTCACTAACATATACTATTCTCTTTCACACTCCCCCTGAGCAAAATAAAAAGAGCTGCTCCCAGCTCTTATTTAATAAAAATCTTTATTATTGCAGTGTAAAATTTTCCATATTCTATTATAAATGAATATACATAAAGCCAACAACAATAATTTTAGTGTATTTAATAATAAAAAAGCAGCAATAATTCATTACTGCTACAACTTCTTTATAAATTTGTTATTAACATAAACATATTCTTCTGGTTCATCAGCTTCACCATACCAAGCTTCCAGCTTTATAATATGTTCTGCTACTTCTTTTAATATCAAATTCATAAATAATGAAATAGGTGTCACATTATATTCTTTATCTCTGTAATTCTTTAAATTGGCTATAAATGACCATTCATTACCTTTTAAATTTGTATAATAGTCATTCTCTTCTTCCCAGTTTCCTACGTGCCACCTCATATATAGAAAATCATCTTCTGCTAGTGCTTTATTTATCTGTACCTTTGTAAATGGAATGTCTGTACTACGATTAACTTTTATATATTCTTTAACAAATGGAAACTTTAACGCGGCTTCTTCCCAGCTTCCTGTATTTATTAATTCCACCAATTCTTTATATTCTTCCTTTATAATTACTTTACCTCGAAAGGCTGTATACATTTCAAAAGACAAATTTATCACCTTCTAAAATTCATTATGAATTTAATTAACATATATATTTAACTACACAATAGACGGTTTTAGAAATCGTACTACGTTTCCCTTTTCACTAAATTCACTCTCATTGTTACAATTTTTCGAGGTGAGATCCACTATATAACTCTCTGCAATTTTAAAAGTTCTTTCCTCATTAAACATTGTCAAAGGAACTGATACTCCAACATTATTATCTAAATGACTTAGTACCATTACAGGGATAGTTTCTCCTTTTAACAAATCAACATATGAGGTCTTAACTTTATAATAATGTCCTTCTAAAAAATGCATTTTTCCGTTTATTAAATCCACTGCAACTCCATTATTACAATATGCTAAGCTTTGATTAGAAAAATGAATATCGTCCGATACTTTAATGAATTTCATCGTTTTATTATCGAATATATAATAACCTTCTCTTACTACAAATAGATTATGTGGATTGATAAATTCTAGTAAATAATGTGTGATTTCAAAGCTAGTATCTCCCTCAATCATTTCTCTGTATTCTACATAAAGTTTCTCTAATTTTTTAAATGTACTTAGTTTGATCCCCTGATTCGGTCTTGATGCAAGTGTTAAGTCATCTAATACCCATTTAGCCACATATGTTGACGTTGGAATCATTTACAATTTACCCCCTTCAAAATTCTATATATGAACATATAAACTATTTAAATTTAATAAATTGGGCTCTACTTAAAGTATAGGCAGAATCTATTTAATAACTAAGATAATTCTCTAACTTTTTCATATTTACTTCTTATAAATTATATTTATCAAACTCTAAAATGAAATCTTTATAATCAATTTACATTTTCAGAAATTTGAGATATTATTTGTTATATACACCTTTTTAATTTTTTAAATCAATCTCAATACACATAAGCCCTTCGGGTTACTTGAAAGAAGAATATAATGCAAACTGCATTAGTTCTTACTATCCTGTATCCTTGAAGGGCTTTTTGTATTGTCTAGAAAGGAGAGAGTAAATGAGTTTTAACGAATTCGTATTAGATCAATGTGGAAAAACATGGCCAGAATTAAAAAATGAAACTCTGATTGAAAATCAGTATCTAACACATGAAGACATTCAAGAAATCATCTCAAAACAATATCTACTTTTGAGAAAAGACTACGAAGAATTTCTACTAGAAGCACAGTAAGAAAATATTAAACGCATTTATGCGTAATACACAGACTTCTCAATTTTGAGGAGTTTTTATTATGGAGGGAGTTATGATGACTAATTTTATTGAGCTGCTAAATGAAACTTACTGGGATAGTTGTTTAATTCACGAACATACTGAAATCCAAAAGTTTTCTAAAGCAAAAATTGAATTTACAAAAACTATGCTTTTTTTAGATTCCTATAATCGTATCTACAAAAAGAATCCAGAAATATTTACTTTTATGATGGAAGTACTCTCTTCTAGTCTAATTAAAGCGATATATCGTTTTATCGCCCCGAAACTTGAAGAAAGAAAACTTCTCGAAAAAACAGAAGTACGACATAAATTCCAAAACACACAGCAAAAATCAACTTTCTATTTCAACAGTAAGATCGGTCAATATGAATTAAGCATTAACTTTGAAAGTATTACATCAATTAGCATGTACTTTGGAAGTCATGTATTTGACGATATTATTCTGCTAGACAGACAAATTCACTTTCTGTTGGACCAATTTTCAGATGCAGCAGCAAGTCATTATGAAGATGATAGAAATATTATTAAAGATAATAAGGAGGAATTATAATATGTTTGAAAATAATAATGAGTTATTTAGTTTATATTTAAATGGTGAGTTTCAAGGGTATTTAAATAGCGAAGATTATCGTCAAATAGCTGCAGCAATTCGTGTTTATGGAATGAAAGGAAATCTGATTATTACTTCTTTCATGGATACTATGGTTATTTCGACAATAGGCATATTTTTAGATTATTGCTTACCAGAAATACGTCAACCGTTAATGCAGGAACTAGTGCCAATGCAACAGAGTTCAGAGACTCCGGAACTAGTCCTTCTTGGGAACATTCAATTTTACGCTCAAGATGATGAAACTATTGAAGAATTTGCTGAATTTCTATTAGAACGGGTTAAAGATACTCCGAATTATCCAGATGGCTTAATTCAAGGAGTTATATATGGAGTTGTTATTCCTGTCGGTATGGAATCAACTAAAGAATCAATAATAGAAGACCTAAATGAACAACTAACTATCAGTAATTAGAACCTGGGTGAGAACCTAATTTTATAGTTTCAAAATGGGGTTATATTCAATTAGAATATGCCCCTTTTCTGCTTTAAAAAATAGTCAAGGGGGTACTTTTATGTTAGTGGCATTTGCATCTAAGACAAGTAATGTTGAACGGTTTATAAAATCATTTCCTGATATAAAGTCAGTAAAAATTACTGATAATTTACTCCTTGAAGAAGATTTTATACTCGTTACTTACACAACAGGTTTTGGACAAGTGCCACAACTTGTAGAAGACTTCTTAACTAAGAATAACAAGTATTTACGGGGCGTTGCAGCGAGTGGTAATCGCAATTGGGGAGATATGTTTGCAAAGAGTGCAGATGTTATTTCTGATAAATACAACGTACCAGTATTAATGAAATTTGAGTTATCTGGAACGATAAATGATCGCAAGAAATTTAAATCTATTTATTCACAGATTGTATGAGGGATATTTAAGGATTAAATTATGCAGACCAGGGGGAATACAAATGGCAAGTATTAGCGGAATTGAAATCAAGACTTACACAATTAAACGCGGACATGAGGGTGAACCACTTCAACAAGCAGTGGTATATATAGATGGAAAAAAAGCTGGCTATATATCTGATGGTGATTGGGGCGGCCCAATGGTATTGGAGTTTAATAATTATGATTTAACCGTTATTAAGCAAAGATTATTTGCATATGCCAAACATGAAAATTTCATTTCCAGTATGTCTCGTGATATAGAAATGCTATTTGCACTACTACTCGGATATGTAAATTTAGAAAAGGTATATAAAAAAATTAGTAAAAAGAATAAGGATTTAATCTTATTAGTAGTTGGTCTCCGCGAAAATTATTTAAAAGGCTGGTCGATGAAGAATGAGTTAGTATATTGGCAATTAGAAAATTATGATCAAAAAAAATTAAATACCTTTATAAACAAAATAAAAAAGAGTGAAGATTGTTCTGAAGTGATTATGTTTCAAAAACAAAAAGATTTTCATATAAACACTCATGAATTTATTCGTATTTAAGAAAATTTTTTCACTTATTAATAGTCAATATATTCTTTTTAAGTTTAACTTTGATGAGATTTGAATTTTAAATACTTGGATAAAATTTCTGATTCACCAAAATAATTGAGGTGAATCAGAAATATTTTAAGGAGGTCCTTAATGCTTAATTTAGTTAATTTTAAATCCCAAACCCCTACTATGAAATTTCCAAGAATCAAAAAACTAATACAGTTTGATGTAGATATTTGGCTATATAAAAATAAATTACCTACCGATCAATTGGATTTACACTTAAAAAAATGTACAAATTGTTCCTATTATGTCGAGACAATTGAACTAATTGAAAAGAAAACCATACACGGAAAATCATATGAGGATATATGTAGCGATTGTGATTATGTTTTACGTAATTACGTGTCAAGTTTAAAATGATATTTCCGTCCCTTCAAGGACAGCATTCCCTTGATTACTTGGTGTTTAAAAATATATTAAATATATGGTACGTGAAATTTTATAAAGAATACTTTAGGAGGTATTAAGCACATGGCAAATGTTGTGTTAATTATAAGAAATTCAGATTTATTAAAATCTATGAATGAAATATTAACTAATTCTGAATCAGTAGAAAAAGTGCATGCTTTACTAAATAAGGCAAAAACAAAAAATACACTGCCACACGGTCTGTTATGGCATTGGTCGGAGTTTAATTGGGATATGCCAGAAGAACTAGGTAACAATATAAGCGATATTAAAAATAGCGAGCCTATTTTACTATTATTTTATTGGCTAAATTGCATTGGTGCTGAAAACTATTATTTAGCGAGAATTGAAGAAAGGTATGTTATAGATGGGCATGATCCATTAGATACATGGGGTAACTTACGTGTACCATCATTAGATTTATCCTTAAATGTTTCAATCTCCTTTGGTTTTGAAAGAGAGGATACAATATGAAACTACGTAATATTTACCGTGAATGTTATGGAACTGCAAGTATAGATAAAATGCTTCCTTCTATAATAACTAAAAGTATCTGGGATTTCTTCAAAACACAAATACTTTTAAAAAACAATTCATTATTAAGTTATAAACACATCTTTGATTTAAAATTGGAAGATAATTATTTAGTATTAAATTATCAACAAGAAAGTCAAGATTTTGAGATACGTTCCAAAACAAATGTAAAAGTGGATAAACTTCCATTAGCACACCATATATGGATTATTGATAACGGTAGAAGTTTTATTATGATGTTACCTACGGATTATTGATAGGAATTAGACTACACACTTATTTTACTAAGTAAAATAAGTGCTTCGAAATAATACCATTAAAAATACCGGTTCTAATAAGAACCGGTATTTTTATTATGTATTAAGCTTTAGGATTCATTAATTATAGGATAGCCTCTAGATATAACACACTCCCCTATAGTTGTTTAGTGACAATAAAGTTGTTTAATTCTTATTGAACTAAAGCGGCAGGTTAGTGTAAGAAAAGTACCTGCAATGTACGAATAAATATAGTTCAAGTAAAAAAGTACTGTATAATCTTGGTAAGGGGGGAAATTCATAGCTGGGGGGAATTACCTTGTATTATAAAGAATTTGGAGTAGAACATGAAAGAATGATGGTTTATATACATGGTGGTGGAGTAAGTGGTTGGATGTGGGATAAACAAGTTGATTTCTTCTCTCAAAATTTTCATTGTTTAGTTCTTGACCTACCTGAACATGGATATAGCAGAAAAGATGAACAAATTTTTTCAATTGATTATGCAGCAGAGCAAATAATTAAATTAATAGAAGAAAAAAGAGAAGGCAAGTCTGTTGTGGCAATAGGTTTCTCTTTAGGTTCCCAAGTACTCCTTTCAATGCTTAGTAAGAAAAAAGATTTAATTGATTTTGCAATGATTAATAGTGCTTTGGTTAAACCAATTCCTTTTGCAAATATATTAAATAAGATAATGACAATGGCATTACCACTGGTAAAGAATAAAACGTTTTCTAAAATTCAAGCAAAAACCCTATATATAGGCGAGGAGTATTTTAATCTTTATTATCAAGAAAGTCTACAAGTAAACAAAGACGCTTTTTTAAGGGTTATGAATGAAAATTCTTCATTTAAAATACCTAAAACATTCAGGGAATACCCACACAATATATTAGTTACTGTTGGTGAAAAAGAGAAAAAAATAATGAAGGATTCAATGAAGGAAATTATGGCTAACAACCCCAATTGTCAAGGAGTTATCATTCCTAAGATTGGTCATGGGGTACCTTTAGCAAATCCAAAACTATTCAATAAGATGTTAGAAGAATGGTTAGATAGTAATTTAATTATAGATGAAGTGAAATTGGCATCTAATAGTTGAAAATTTAGGTCTTTAATGTGCCTTCACCATTTTATGATTTTGATTTACTTATATCCGTAGTAGAGTTTCCTACTTATTAACTAACGGGGGCGTTTGCTCGGTAAGAATTAAACAACTTTATTATCTTTTTTATGAATGAAATTGTATAGATCAATTTGATATTAAACAACTTCAAAGAGCCCTATTACATTTCAAATGTAGTAAGGCTCTTATTTTTTAGATCAAAATTAAACAATTTTATTATTCATTTACAATAGTTAGGTTACTTGGATTTTTTTAATTCTTTGTTTGCTTTATCAATTAACTTAGAAGCAGTCTCTAATCTTTCAACCCCAGCATCAACTTCATATTCTTTACCCTTATCTAAACCTTCTTGTATGATTGCCACTCCATCTTTTACATGAATCATCGCTACACCTACATTTTGTTGTACTGGGTGATCTTTTTCTTCGTACTCTAACTTACTTATTTTGTCCACTAACTCTAAATATGGTTTAGATACTTCTTTTAACTTTTCTGACTTTTTCTTCATTGACTTGCTACTTTTTACAATATCGTCTATTTCCTTAGATTGTTCGGAGAAATCTTTCATTAAATATTCTAGGTTTTTACTGAAGTCTTCTTTTTTATTCTGTTTAACAGAAGCTTCCATTGCTTCATCTTTCTTAACCTTTGTCTCACATCCAACCCCAGTTAACATTAACATTGGAACTACTAAAAAAGATAAAATTTTACGTTTCATTGACATATACCCCTTTATTTAAAAATGCTTTTTCTATTCTTTCCACTTTTATATTTGTTTCCATTTTATTCGCCACTACGAATATCGTTTATTTTACCTATTTTCCTAATGTTTCAGCAATATCTTCAATCTCTTTTAGATATATATCGTTCACATCACTTATCCCTTCTAAATACTGGTCAAATGGTTCACTCATACTGTCTGTAGCTTCTTTAAGTTTAGTTGAATTTTCTTGTTTAATAGCGTCTAATTGCTTATTAAATGATTTATCTATCGCTGCAGTTGCTTGAGATACCTTTTTATGGGCATCTTTATATTTTGAGCTTGGTGCTAATCTTCTCATTTGTGCTGTAACTGACTTTGCTTGTTTAAATTTCTCTTCAAACTCAGCTTTGGATGATTCAGAACTATACCCCTTTTCCTCGGCTATAGCTAGATCTTCAATAATAGTGTTAAACTCTTTATTTAACTGGAGTAGATTTCCTGCATAAATGTCTTCCTTTTTTGCATCTTCTTTCGAAACAATAGCGTTCTCTTCATCTATCGCATTACTTCCACAACCAACTCCTCCTATTAATAGCATGACGGGTAAAGCAAGTTTTAGTGCCTTTCGTTTCATATCTTTTCCTACTTTCTTCAAACTCATTTTCTAGTAGTTTAGAAGCTAACTAAATTACCACTGTATGAAATTAACTGACTACTTAATGTCTTTCATCATCTCGTTTGCTTCGTTTATCTTCTTAGAAGCCTTGACTACTGCATCATTACCTAGTTCTATTAATTTCCTATCTTTTAATTCTAGACCGTCTCCAATTGATTTAAGTGACATATCTAGTAAACCCATAGCAGTATCTATTGTATATTGCACATCTTTATACTTTTCATCATGCTTTAATTTTTTAACCTTTTCAGATGTTTCAAGTAAGTCTTTAGAAGCTAAATCAAATTCTTTCTTCTTCTCTTCTACTGACTTTTGGCCTGTTAATATGTCACTTACGACCTTGGACTGTTCAGAAACATCTTTCATTAGATATGCTAAGTTTTCCTCATAGTCTGCTTTCTTATTTTGCTCAATAGAAATTTTACTGTCTACTTGTTTTTCTTTTGTAGTACACCCTGCTGATCCCCATGCTACAAACATAAGTGAAAATGCTAATAAAATTAGATTCTTTACCTTCAACCCCCCACCCCCTAAGAAATTGTAAGTAATTAACATATGAAACCATAACATAATTTACATAAATATACTATAAAAAAATAGCGATTCTTACGATAAATTGCTATTGTTCTTACAATCTTAAAATATGTATCACAATTGCAAAGTATCTGGCTCCATATTCTTTTTTAATAATCCTTTATTCAACTTCTAAAGTTTAGTATTTTGTTGCTTTTTATTCTCTCTAGGATACCGTCAGCGTTTTTCACAATAATCTATGCTATGCCGAAAAATAAAATCAGCTGCCCATATGGACAGCTGATTTACATAATTCTTGAAAACGGAAGTAAGTGAATATAGTTTATTCAATATTAATATCTGTTTTTTTATAATAGAAATGATACAAATCTTTAACTAGTATATAAGTATCTAAGAATATTAGGAAATCTCTCTCTCCAGGCTATTTGATTATGAGGAGCTCCTTCAATAATTTTAAATCTATAATTTATACCCTTTTCCTCTATTACGGTCTTAAAGGATTGATTCGAGTCAATATAGGCCTTGGAATCAAACGTAACTGTCGATTCCTCTGTTCCTACATCAAAATAAAAATACTTTATATTTGATAAATCGCTTATTTTGGCAAAGTTTTCAATTTCAAGTTGATTTAATCAGTATGCAGAAGAAAGAGCGGCTACCCTTCGAAAAATAGATGGGTATTTCACCATTGCATAAGTTGAAATGAGTCCCCCTGATGAGCTTCCTGCAATTGCTGTATCATCTGTTAGTGTTCTATATTTTTTATCAATATGTGGCTTTAATTCCTTCACTATGAAATCTATATATTTTTCTCCTTCCCCACCTAAGTCGATGGTCTCATCTAATGATAATCCTCGATTTATGGTTTTATTGCTTATCCAAGGTCCATACTCATCAAAACGTTTTGTACCTTCTCCATTGCAATCAATTCCTACAATAATAATGTCTAGACGACTTTCTTTAAGACAGTCCGTTATTCTCCAACTAGTTCCAAAAAAAGATTCCTCATCTTGAAACAAATTTTGGCCATCGTGCATATATAAAACAGGATAATGTTTAGTTGAGTTCTCGTAACTTTTCGGTAAATACACTCTCACTCGTCTTTGTCTATCTAAAGTTGACATAGTTACTATAAATTCTTCTAGCATTTTTAGCCCCCCTCATTTTTAGCATTACTATTTCATTTGGAATACCATATATTTACTTAATTCAGTTTTGATAGGCTAATTGAAAGAATAGACTTGATTCGTAAGATCCTTATGTTATTTGAATTACGAGTTAGATTTAGATCTCAACATGATTCCTCTTTTAGTAATAACATAATTCTCTGGTAAGCAATTTATGCCTGGATGATTTTCGCAACGTGAAAAAAGCTCTTTTAAATCTCGTTGAAAATCACTACGTGGACGCTTTGGTTCTGCAATTCCCCATTTATTCATGCACTCTAGAATCAAAGATTGAGTCTCCGGGTATATCCTTGCAGTTTCAAGAAGACAGCCAACTGCCACTGAGCGGGTAGGTTCCTCGTATGTTTTCTTTAGTTTATCTACACAGCTTGTAGTCATATGCCAAAGCCATACATGGTAAGTTTGATTACTATCAGGGATAGGTGTATCAAAGAATCCCCTGTGAATGCATGCCCATAAAGCTAGTATACTATTATTAGTGAGAGTAGAAGATTCGTGGTTATTAACATTTATGACAAGTGAATTTATATGATTGGATATATTAATGCCTCTTTCAGCCAATCTCCTCCATATACTACAAATGAACTCATTTGTCGGTATATCTTGTCTATAATAATCCGATAGAATCAGCTCTACTACTTCCTGTGGCAACGAAACGTTTAACGAAATTAATTCATCCAACATTACAGCTGCCCAGTACTGAACATATCGTTCAGAATCTAACTTATCTCGTTCCTTTTTATCAATATACAATAATCGTACGATTTTTGTAACGTATGGTTGTAGATCAGCGTCCCTACTCAGACTTTCATAAGCCACTTCTAATAAATCAGCAATTAATTCAGGAT
Organism: Bacillus cereus group sp. RP29; assembly: GCF_040459765.1. NCBI lineage: Bacteria > Bacillati > Bacillota > Bacilli > Caryophanales > Bacillaceae > Bacillus > Bacillus cereus group sp. RP29. The sequence goes on along the minus strand of NZ_JARVHN010000002.1, from coordinate 307,013 downwards.
TGTTCATTTGAGTGTAAACACCCTTGTCATGCTTGTCATGACATAAGCTCTCAATATAGCTAACTATCCAATTTGCAGCTTTAGACGTTTCACCAGATGACAGTATATAATCAGCAAGGCTACTCTTCATACTTTGGCGTTGTATAGATTCCCCAGAAACAAATTGCTGTAACTTATCCAAAATAATATCATCTTTTAACATATCGAATACAGATCCCCCTTCACTGACCTTATCGCCAGTCTCTCCATCTCTACCCATTTTACCTTATTTTAGTAATTATTGATGGGACTTTTAAAACAATTATAAACGTTTTTAACTTTATATATTCATTATTTAACTATTAACTATCCTTTTTACATCTTCTACGCTTACTGAAGTTGCTTCCGCTATGATTTTAATTGAAACACCTAAATTGAAAAAGTTTTGTATTAAATGTATTCTTTCTTGTTCTCTTGCTTTTTGATCAACCTCTAATAATTGTTGTAATAAATCTGTACTCATTGTAAACACTCCTCATAATTTTTTTAATAATAAAGAAAAGCTGATGGATAAATCCTCCACCAGCTTTTCTATTTCTTGCTATTCAATTAGAAGCTAACCGTCGCTGCTTCCTCTCCTGAACTAATCATTCGTTGTTCAATCTTTCCTAGCAGTTCCTTTATCTTACTTGAATAAAGTATAACCGCTTTCGTAGATTGAGCATTCTTAAGCTCTTCTGTCCATTCTGCTAAATCTTCCTTTTCTTGATCATCTAGATAATCAAAAACTTCCTTTCGAGACATCGGGCTCACCTCAACTCAACTCTCTTTATTTGGCCGTTACATAACCAAATCTCCTCATCTCTCTATTTCTATTTATACCAAATTACTCCTCTTTTATTCCTTATTCTTTTTTTCGAGTTCGGCCAATTTCTTTGAAATCGACTGAATCTCGTCGGTTTTCACCTGTTCCGTTGCCAAACGATTGTGCAGCAAAAAGGCTTGCCCTGAAATCCCAGCAAGAATACTCACCTTAAGAATATCCATCATTGTTTCAGGGTTAAACATTGCAACACCAACGAGTGAAGCAATACTTCCTACAAACATCTCTCCCAAGAAACCCGGGTGAAATGCAAGCTTGCTCTTACGAGGCAACAAAAACTTTTTGTTTGTGATGTAATGACTAGCCAATCCTGAGACCATACCAGCCACAACTGACACAATTACTGTAACCAACATAATATGCACCCCTTTTCGAAAAACTTTTGACATTGCAGCAGCAGTTTCTATTTAATAATTAGTTGCTATAACATAGCATCACCCCTTTCAGGCAAAACAAATAACCTTCCAGGAAAATGAATTGTTTACACAATGAAATAAAGTAACATAAAGTTCCTTTTTGTGTAATTTCATTAACCCGAAAGGTTATAAGTAATTAGTGATATAAAAAAGAAAAAGAAAAAAATGCAACTAAATTATATCACATTGAAGTTTGTTTTATCTTTAAATTCAGAAAATTTATTTTGTTATTTAACTTTCTCAAGTTAACAAATCAAATTCTTTGATATCTTTACTCTTTCTAATAATTCTAAAGCCTGATGGTTATTTAATTTTTTCAATCTCCCATCGATTATGCTATAGATTACACTACAATTTTGATAAATATAGAATTCCAGTATTTCAAATGCTACCTGTTTTTCTTCAACGTTTTCATAATTGCATAAATTTATTATTCTCGTTCCTGTCTCTCGTACTAACCACAATACCTTTCGCTCAAATAAGAAATAATAATATATATCAAAGAAATAAAAATCTTCTTGATATCCTATTAACTTATTTCGTATTATATTTTCCATATTTATCAGCTCTGGATAAATTCCCATATCTATTTCTGACGGTGCAATACAGGTATTACCTCCTAAATTTTTTTCTAGAATTTGCAATGTCTTCAGTACTTCGTTAAAACTGTTGTTTTTTGTTTCTTTTCTCTCTTTCCATTCTTTATTTTCGCGATTATAAATAGATACATTCATCAATATACACTCCTTTTTTTATCGTTTTTATTAAAATAAGGTTCTATTACCAATGCTACTAGTTACCATCTTATTGTAACTATCTTCAATTACATGTTGTTCTTTTTGATACTGATCCCATTCAGCAGCTGTGATATACGAGATAACATCTCCTACATGAATATAAACCGTATCACCTACGCTAACACCTTCGAGTTCTGTATCGATTCTTAAATCGATATTTTCAATTCTAATTAATCGTTTGCTAATAAGTTTCCCTTTAGTAATTTTCCATCGATAAGCATTTAAAATAACAGGATGTATTGTTTTTGAAACTCTCAATAAATGATTCAAATTATAACTCCTTTTTTAAGCAAAATAAAAAAGCAACCTAAAAGGAGAAGACATAACACATAAAAATGCGTACTCTTCAACCCGATAGGTTGCTTTAATTACAGAAAGGAAAAAGAAAAAAGATTATATACTTATTATACCATATCAATAACCAAAAACAGCTAATTTATAAACTGAAAATAATACAAAAACTTTAAATTATATTGCTGGTTTATGGTCTGTTTTTTATTTTATTGTATATCAAAACAAGAAATAATTTCTTTAACTTTTATAGTGCAGTATTCGATTTAAATGTTACAATTACAATATTATTCAAACATATTATTCGTAAACCAAGATATTGAGATGAATATCAAATACATACATTTTAAAATCTGGGTTTACTACATTTTTTTAGAATCCCTAAAAAGAGTGTAGTAGTTTAATCTATAACGAATAAAACAAAAAATTAGAAAGTAAGGGGTTTACAACATGTTAAGGCTTAGGCTTGTATATTTATTACTTCCACTTATGCTATTTGTCGGGGGTTGCGGAAACATAGAAGATGAAACAAAGTATGAAAAAGGATTTTTAAAAGGAACTGGAGCTATGAGGAAGGCATCCAATAAAATGACTGAAATACAAGAGAAAGACCATTCGCTATCTTCGTCACAAAAAGAGTATAAAGAAGCGGTTATGGAATTTAGAAAGGTAACTAAAGAATTTAAAGACTTAGTTCCTGACAAAAAGTATGAAACTCAACACAAGAACCTAATAAAAGCAATGGAAGAATATGAATTATCTACATCAAAACTATTAACAGGAATGTCTGATACAGAAGGTACCGAGTGGAAAGATGGTATTAATCAGTTCAATAAAGCGACAAATATGTATGTTATTGCAGCTGGGAATATTGTAGATATACAATACGGAAATAAAGTAGGTACAACAGAAAAAAGTATTGGAAAAATATCTGAAGAAGATGCACCAGTAGAAGCAGAAACTGAAACTGCCCAAACACAGCCGTCTGAGCAAGAGGTAGACTTAGCGACTAAAGATACCCAAACGCAACCGATAGAACAAAATGCAGAAGAGAAGATACCAGCCGCGGACAAGGAATCAGTAGTAGAACAATCGCCACAGCAACTTACAGTTGATAATGTAAAAGAAATTATTGAGTATTATTCTATTGGAGAAAATGACAAATTAAATGACGTAGCTGTTGAAAATGGTGAAATAAAAGCAACTATTGTATTAGCATCTAACAATCTATTTCCAGCTAAGGATATGGCTGTTAATAGATACAGTCAATTATCAGATGAATTACTAAAACATGAAGGTTGGCAAACACTAGCTGTTACATATGCTAACATAGGAAGTATTAGTATGACTCGTAACGAAAAGGAAACAAATGAGATTGGTGATTACTTCCCAGTACTTAAAATTGAGGAAAGATTGAAATGATAAAATTAGTATCATAGAAGACCTTTCATATTATTGACATAGTTAGCATGTGTTTAGTTAACAACATCTATAAGCTCAATTAGAAATAGTAATTCTATGTAGTACTATGGGTAGAGAAATAAAAGAAATGAATGAACCAATTGGTCCATTCACTTCTTTTATTTCTCTAAATTTAATTTATACTAAAACCCTCTTGATCTTGAAGTATTTCTTCTTCACAATCTGTACAACATGTTAATATTTGATAACCACCTACGATTTTAGTATCATGAAAATCTGATTCTCTTCCACAAAATGTACACTTATTCATTATTCATTCTCCTTTCAATATCCCGTTTGATACTCAAAATCAAATTACATATTTTAAATAATTATTCTTTAATACCCTTATTTGTTCGATTAAACAGCAGTCTTTGTTCCTCAGTTACAGGAAATGCCCTGCTATATCCCTTTTTCGCATGAAATACCATATGATGATTTACAATCAAATATTGATTAACAATAAAATTCAACATATTATTAACCGCCAAAGCCGAGTATTGATTTGTAATACGCCTTTGTGGCTGCGATACTATTACTTGATCACACGAAATATCACTGGGTGCTATTGTATCCTCATCTGTTAAAACATCTGGATACAATTCAGCAACAGGTGCTAAAATTGTTTCACCTTTCACTCTTAACCCTGTTACTGTTTGCCCTGTATAACCGCTCTCTTCTTGTTGTTTAATAGTTTCCTCACTTGGATTTCCTTTTATTAAATCTACTGCATCATTACCTGTGTCTATATAAACAATATTTTCTTGTTCATTGAAAAATTGATGAAATTGTTGTCTTGAAAATAGCGATAGGTAAGACTTTGATATTATCTCTATCTTTTCCCCCGCTTCACACCGCACGTGCGACTTTCACCGCATACGGCGTTCCATCAAATCCAAACTATCATTTTGAGTGTTAATTCATTAAATCTCCTCGTTACCAATAGAAGTACGCATTTTATTTATCTTACGTATCATAGACCTGCTGAGTATTCCGATTTTATCTAAATAGTAATTTATTGTTTCCTTTTTCTTTGCATGAAAGAGTTTATGGATATCACTACGAACAAAAATTAAATTTACGTATTCATCAGTCCCACCTTTTGACTTTGGAATGATGTGATGGACCTCCATATCCCCTATTTCTAGAGGCTCTTTCGTAATGGCACATTTACCATTTTGCCCTACATAGAGTGAAATACGGTTATCATTAAGCTCAATTGATTGATCGATAATAGGGTTTTCCATCAAATACCTTAATATTGTTATGTTAATCGATTTTAACCTATCATGAATTAGCCTTCTCCCTCGTTCGGTGTATGAATTTACCTCTTTATTTAGCGCTTTTGCAGATTTATGTGTAATACCTGCTATCGGATATATTGGCTTTTCCATAATATAGTACGTCTTAAAATTATACTTACCGTAGTATTTCAGAAAAGTTGGAGGAGTCTCTCCACCTTTAAATTTTAAAGACGATATACGATGTAACCGATTGTAAACAAAGTTTTTTGTTTTATAGTATATGTCTGCAAAATCTTTGTTTACCATCGTAGCGATATTATAGTAATTGTGAAACCCTAAAATTTTTGAATTAAGCAAACGAACCTCATCAGCATGTGGTCTAACTTTGATACGCTTAATAGCCTTTTTGTATTTTTCAGTGATATTATTCTTGGCCTGTTCGGTAATATGCGATTTTACAACATAGTCTGTTTTCTTAGCTTTCTTTTTAACAACCTTAAGCTTAAACCCAAGAAACTCGGTGTAATTTCTTCTAAGATTAGTGACTTTAGATTTCTCATTGTTCACTTCAAGTCCTAATCTATTTTTAAGCCATTTCTTAACTGCTATTAGAGTCTTTTGTGCAGAATTAAAATCTTTACAAAAGATTTTAAAATCATCTGCATATCTCACTAAAAACATTTCTTTAAGGTTACTCGTTCTTCTTAATGCAGTATATTTGTGGGAGCGAATAATTGTATTATTTCTTTTATCAATACTTTCATAGTTGTGTCTTGTAATCATAGTTTCCCACTGTGAACTTATCCACCAATCAAGCTCATTAAGAACAATATTAGAAAGCAATGGAGAAATGATTCCACCTTGAGGGGTTCCTTTTTCCATTTTTCCTACGTTCTCAATTTCCGTCTTGAGAATTTTAGAAATAATAGATAATAGACTTTTATCTCTAATTCCCAACGACCAAATCTGTTTTAGTAGCTTTCCATGATTTACATTATCGAAGAATCCCTTAATATCAATATCAACTACATAATGGAACTTAGAAATATTCATAAGGGACATAGCTCTAACAATAGCATGTTTTGCATTTCTATTTGGTCTAAAACCATAACTATGGTTATAAAATTTCGCTTCACAAATAGGTTCCAGAATTTGTTTAATACATTGCTGAACAATCCTATCTTCCATTGTTGGAATACCTAGTGGTCTTTTGTCACCATTCCTCTTTGGAATGTACACCCTCCTAATAGGTTTCGGATTATAATTTTCTAGCGCTTTTTGTACTTTTGCTACAAATGTAGTTAAATTTTGTTCAGCTATTTCTAAAATAGTAGTATCATTAGAACCTTTAGTGTAACTTCCTTTATTCCTCTTTATATTCCGATAGGCAAGTTTTATATTTTCTTCACTCATTATAAGGGAGATTAGATTTTTGAATATCTCCCCTTTACTACTTCTATTGTAAAGGTCATCAAACAATTGCTGTGTATCATAATACTCATTAAATCTAAGTTTCTTATGTTTCTTTGGCTTTCGTTCCATCTCAAGTCGGTTACTCATAAATTACTTTCACCTCTCTTAGTCTTACACGAACCTTGCGATTTCACGTCCACTTACATCACTCAATAATTTGATAGTTGTTTTTGACTAATGGCTATTCCTCCCTATTTATTACAAATAGTTCATAGGTCATGCCATTGCTCTCACTAGGATAAAGAAATGTTATAAATTTATTTAAACCCTTTCCATTTCAACACTTCACAGGCGATAAAACCTCCGTGTTCCTAGCTTTCTTCGTTCCAATATTCTTATCTTTTCATATACCCTTAGGTCATTCCTTTGCGCCTGGTTGCTGGATATTGCCTTTAACAATATAAGGTGTTTCATAACAATTATTCTTACTCCACCTCACAACCCCCACAACTTCGGTGGGTATGGCATTTCTACCATATCGATATTTAGACACTTACATTCAGAATTTCGTCAGTTACATTTAGTAACATTCTAACCATAGGTATTTTATAGACCCCCGGTCTATCTGCTACGCCACTCACCTCTGAGCAGTTTTCCATATGCCTTTTAGAGCATACTGGGGTAACATTCAACCGACTTTACCGAGCTTTATACAATCTTGTCTTTATCAACAAGATTGCATATCGGAGTATCAGGGAAGGCATTTTAGAGCGTTACCTCCTCATTCTACCTTTCAGAATATTAGTTTTCCTAATCCAATTAAGGATTAGTACCTAACCTTTTCAGTTAGGAACGAATCGCACAATTATTATCGACGCAGCTGATAAGAATTTTTATTGTTTCCTTTTTATTATTTACTTTCAATGAATCAAATAATTTCATTAAAAGATCAGTAGTTTCTATATACTCTTCAGAATATGACCGCAAATCAATTCCAAACGGATTAGAATATCTTTTTGCTAATACGTCTGCTTTTTTCTTACCTATCTCATTTTTAATGAAATACTGATTTCTTAAGTTTTTCTCTTCAATACTATCTGCATCTGCTAAAATCCCCTTGATTTCCGTAATTCTAGAAGTAACCATTTGCTGCGCTACATACTGAGCCACTAATGACCCCGTACCACCAGTACCAACTTGAACAATATGAATAGGAATATCTACATTAAATGGATATAATTGAATCATATTTCGTCCACCTCATGAATTGCAGACTCTACAACCTCCACTTGTTCCAGTGGTCCATTAACATTAAAAGGTGATGCAAATACCTTTGTAAGGTCTACTTGTTGATGTAACTCATCTTTATAAATCCTTGCATGTATTGAAGGAAAATATCGATGTAATCTACCTACAATTACATAAATAATATTTGGAACAACCTCATTTTGATTATCCAATACACTTGGTATTTCACTCATATTATGATGTGAATGTATTTGAAGCACTAATCTCTTCTCCATTTGCATTAAAATATCAGTCTCAGGTTTAACCCAATATTTATTTACTTTTTGCTTAGGAAAGACTATTTCATAACACCCATTTTGATCAAGATATACTTCTGCATGTAATTCTAACTCTTTAGTAGCGTAGAATTTTGCATGCTCTATAAAAGTTTGAAGTATATACTGTGGTATTGGAAAGAAAGGTGTAATTTTAGTACTATTCCCCTTTTTCTTCATGTCAATGGATACTGTGATAATATTTTTATCTTTGATATAACCCATTATTACATGACCTTTTACCAATTCATCGTATCCTGAGTTCTCCATTCTTTCTCTCAATTTTTCTCCACTAATTTCCATGAAGTCTGGTTTTCCGTTATTAAGAATCTCTTCTTCACTAAAGTACTCTATTAAAGCATGTGTGTTACCCCAATACTTCACTACAGTTTCATTATTAAGCTTCCACAATTTATAATCTCTAATTATTGCATCGTTATCGGGTTTCTGTTTATTATCTTTTTGCTCTTTCTTAGATGCCTGCTGCTGTTTACTTCTATTAGGTTCTTTTAATCTTGATGCTCTATTTTCTTCGCTGGCCCTTTTTTGTTCCTCCATCTTTTGTATTGCCAAAATCGTTCCTTCATCTAAGCTATTTATTGTTTCGGCTCCATTTTTTTCACTTTGTTTATTTTCCTCTAATAAATAATCAAAAATATCAAGTTCTTTTTTACTCATAATAACTTACTCCTTATTATTTTGAATTCTTAAATTCATTAACCAATTGCTTATATGTTTTCTTATATGAAACTAACCAATTATCATTAAATTCTTTTCCATCTAAAAAACTAAAAAGTTGAAAAACATCAGATTTATTTTTTAATTCTAGATCCTTCGAAATTCTATCCGGTGTATACATATCTGCACCGAATGGTAATTGGTGAAACCATCGTTCAAAAGCTGTTAAATTTTCTATTGTTGGAGGTTTATTCCCACCCATGCATACATTCCCACTATAGTAGACATTCGGAAATGGATATACATATAGTGGAGAATCTAATTTAATAGGTTCATCTTTCATCGCATATGCAAATGCACTCTGAAAAGATTTAACCCCTTTTGGATTTTGTAATACCGCGAGTACTAATAAGACCTTTGGAAAACCCACAATATTAAAAGTTAATTTTTCTTTATGATTACCTCTCCATAACTCAACTTTTCTATTTGCTTTCTCTAATTCCAAAAAATAAAAGTGCTTAATTCCATCTTTTGTACCAACAGAAAGATGCTGCTTTAAATTCTTAGGCATAAAACCTGAATCATAATTAAATTCAAAATCTAATTCTTCCTTTGCTAGTGAAATAGACCTAGCAATAGATTTTCCAAGCTCAACCGCAGGAAATTTAAAATCCTTTTTTATTACTCCTAAATCATCCACAATCTTTGCTTCTACTATTGGAGAATGTTCCTCAATTTTTAAATAAATTGTCAAAGTAAGTCCTCCCAACAATCTCTTCTTTATAAAGGCTTAAATTAAATTTTTCTTTTTCTTCTTGAACTTTTTTTATGAAATACACCACTTCAAATAGTTCAATCCAAGTAAATACGTCAAAATATTCAAATTGACTACACATAACAAAAGCAAATTCATTATCGAATTCGTTATCCACATCTTCTTTAAAATGGATTACCTTTTCCTTAAATAGATTCTTAATATCATTCATTTCATATCCTGAAGGTAGGGGAATGAAAACTAATATAATAGGTTCATCAAAATCTCCTTCAAATAGTTCATTTGCTTCACATTCTAGATACTCTCTAACAGTAGCTTCTTCTAAATAACCAATACAGTTAAGTATTCCTTCTACAAGCTCTGTATATGGATTGAAGCCATTATAGGAATAGAATTCTGCATTCCAATCTAATTTTTGAATTACAACCTCTTCAAATAATTCCGCTGGTACCCCTTCATTCTTCATTGAGATAAATAAAGAAATAAGATTTATTATTGTTAGATTAGAATTTTCTTCATGTTCATCCATCTCTAAACGTTCCCATATATCTATCATGATCAGGACTCCTTACTATTTAATTAATATCAATAAATCTATATATCGATTCAATTTCTTTGTATCTAACACATCATGAATGTCCTCATGGATTACATAAAATACATCTTCATTAGCATAGTCACTTATTAAAACTAAATCCGGAAATATATCCTTTACATTTTTTAAATCGATGTTACTTTTAATTTGTAATAAACACGTATCATTTAAAAATAGCTTTTTATTGTATTCTCGAAATACTGAGTCTTCTAATTGAAATAAATATACTTCTTCCTCATCCATTAAAAATGCTGCTTGAAACTTACATTCATCATTTATAGATTGCAGTAACGCATTAACAAAATTAATATGGGCGCATTCACTATTAGACTCAATATCATGATCTTGAATAGCAATTTCGTAATCATCCATATTAGCTTTTGCTAGCAAGTCTTTAGAACTACAAATAAAATAGATTAATTGAAAAAAAGAATTGTACATGTCGTATATACCAGTAGTATCATTTCCAACAAAAAACTCTTCAATATCATTCCACATATAATCCCCTCTTTTTCTACCATTAAAAAAATGGGAAGTCTTCATCTGTTGTATCTGCATATTCAACATTTCCTGTGATTTCATCTAAAATAGTTTGATTTTCGAATAATTCAGGTCTCATGTAATCTGCAGCTGCAACTATTAATTCAAGTTGAAAGTTCTGATCCAATAACTCTTTAACCGAGAATGAATCTTTACGTATAAACTTTAGAACTTTCGCTAAATCAATAGGTACCATTAAATCATCCACATCTAATTCACGATTATTCATCTCTAACAAAGAATTCTCAAATTCTTTGTAATTAAAGACGGCCACTTTTTTTATTATTTTCATAGTCAATTTATCCACCCTTCTTAGAAAATAAAAAAGACAAGGAATTGATCCTCGTCTTTTTCATAACTGCAGTTAATTTTTCTCTTCATAAACAACTAAAACTGTTACAAGTGGTTGGCCTTGATCATATTCACGATTAATGATCCCACCTGGTTTTATTTCTTTAACTATTTTCCCGTGATTATCACAATACTTCAAAAAACCATTCACTTCTTTATCAATATTTAATGCATCAGCAATAACAGTTCTAATTTGTAACATAATAAGTTCCTCCTAATATTTTTTTATTTTAAATATGTAATCTCAGAAATTCGAAATCCATCTATTTCTGGTACATATTTAAATTCCAGAATTAAGTCGTTTTGTTTAACCAAAAACAATCCTTTTTTTACTTTTGTAACAGTTCTTGGTTCTTCATAATTAAATAGACTTGGTTTACTTTTATAAGTAACTTTGTAATTCTTATTTGTACTAAAATAGTCTGATATATATCCATCAGCTAATTCTGCAGTTGTTACATGATTTCCTAAAAACATTTCTAGTTCTTTTTTGTTTTGATAAATAGTTAAGTGACCGTTCTTATCAATATCATCAAATATTAATTTGAATTGCCCACCTAAGTCATTAATCACATTTTGTGATAATTCATCTTCAAACAAATAATCGTATTGAATCTTTTGTTTCAAATCTTCTACTTTGATTGGAGTTAAAGCATCAGTTTGAGGCTCATATTTTATAAAGGTGTTATAAAAAACAAACATCATAGCTAAAACGCCTAACACTAAAAATAATCTTTTGATCTTCATAAAATCTTCATCCTTTCACAATGTGATGTTCTCCAAAAAACGCAAAAAAGCCCTTTTCGGAGTTATATTTAAAAAGAAAGTAAAAGTAAAAAACTTAAACTATCTTTGAAAATCGAAACCCCGAAAGGGCTATAGTAGTTATAGATATAAAAAATTGAAATTAAAAAAAGGTATACTTAATTTTAACAAATTACACCTGCAAAAACAACAATCTTCAGAATATTTAATCCGTTAAATTTATGTTATGATAAATATTATAAACCCTCAGAATGGAGTTTGATTTACAATTGAAAAAACGTCTAATTTCTATTTTTCCAATATTAATATTTATAATTGGCGTTACCTTACTTTTATTAAGACAGTTCGTTTTTTTTCCATATAAGGTTTCTGGAGTCTCTATGGAAAATACCTTATTTAATAATGACAAGGTTTTAATTAATCACCTCTCCCATTCAATAGAAGATCTGCAAAGATTTGATATAGTTGTTGTTAATTCCCCGTTAGAAAACACTTCTAATAATAAAACCATTATAAAAAGGGTAATTGGTTTACCTGGAGATACAATAGAATATAAATCACAGCAGCTTTATATAAATGGACTTGTGGTAAAAGATCTATACGCAAAAGGTAAAACAGCTGATTTTTCATTAAAAGGTATTTACGGTTTCGATAAAGTTCCGAATGATACAATTTTTATATTAGGAGATAATCGCGAGGAAAGTTTAGACAGCCGCTTTAAAGAAATAGGCTTTGTACCTTTGAATAATATAGAAGGCAAGGTGGTTCTACGCTATAAACCTTTGGACAGATTTGTGAAGTTTTAAGAAAACATTATTGTAACAACTTAAAAAAATGTCCTGTAAAAAGTGAAATACCCTATCGAATATACATTTTAATTATGTATTCGATAGGGTACATTTTATTTTTTATGAGTTACATTTAAATGAAACTTTTGAAGTATTTAGCTGGTATTAAAATAAGAATTTATGAAGTTTCTTTATTTTAAACTAATAGTAGGGCTGTCAGTTCTTTTTAAAATAACTTTTAATTAGCTATTCATTACTGATACAAAAATTTATAAATGAACCTTCTAAAATTCTCGCTATTGTAATTTTCAGCTAGCTGAATTTTTGTTTCGTCATCTACTTCATTTATTATTTTATCTTCTAAAACGGTAAAATAATCCTTAACTTCTTCTCTTTCCTTCCTAACTTTAAAATCTAGTAATTTTTCACCTTGCTCTTGATTTATTGAAAATTCCACTTCTGCATCTAAAGCAACATATAAAGCTTCTTTTAACGAAGACCGAACTATTGAGTTGAAAAACAATAAACTTAACTGCCTCTTAATTAAGTTCTCTTTCTTACTCATTAGTACTTCATTAAATTTTTCTATTTCTCCCTTTGTGCAATTTGCAAAAACCACATCTCGAATATAGTTTACATACTCATTTTTTTCCCTTTCCTCTTTTGCTTTAAATACACGATTTGGTAATTGTACAATGTTCATTTTTATTCCCCTTCGCTTCTGTATTTACTAATTTCTTTTTTCAAAACAAAAAGCCCTTTGGGATATGTCATATTAGTAGACTACATAGAGTAATCTCATAATTTAACAAAACCCGAAGGGCTAAAAGTTATAGTTAGAATTTAAAAATAAAAAAGAAAATAGTATAAATTCATTATAAGACGAAATGATAGAATTTTCCATATATTAATCGATTAAAAAAAGAATCCCAACTAGTAGTTGAGATTCTATACTTTTACTAAATTATCATTTTGCTAATATCTTATTTCGCTACATCATTAGAATTTGATGCAAGCAATCCATTTCCCTGCTCTTTAGATGTTGTTTCTGCTGGTTTCTGCTCTGGCTTTTGCTCTGGTTTCTGCTCTGGCTTCTGTTCTGGTTTCTGTTCTGGCTTCTGTTCTGGCTTTTGCTCTGGTTTCTGTTCTGGTTTCTGCTCTGGCTTCTGTTCTGGTTTCTGTTTTGGCTTCTGTTCTGGCTTTTGCTCTGGTTTCTGTTCTGGTTTCTGCTCTGGCTTCTGTTCCGGCTTCTGTTCCGGCTTTTCTTTCTCAAGAACTACCACATTCACTGTTTCAGTTGAGCTGTTTCCTTCCTTATCAGTTGCCGTTACTTGAACTGATATTGTACCTGGCTTACTTGTATCATACGCTCCCACTGTTACTACTGGATTTGAATCTTTATTATCTTTTACACTCACTAAACTTCCTGGACTCAATTTATCTCCCACATGTACGGTTACACCTTGTTTTGCTGTTATTACTGGTGCTTCCGTATCCTTCTCTTCTTCCTTTTCTACTACTTTTACTGTTACCGTTGCAGTTGAGCTGTTACCCGCATTATCAGTTGCTGTTACTTGAACTGATATTGTACCCGGCTTACTTGTATCATACGTTCCCACTGTTACTACTGGATTTGAATCTTTATTATCTTTTACACTCACTAAACTTTCAGGACTTAATTTATCCCCTACATGTACGGATACACCTTGTTTTACTGTTATTACTGGTGCTTCTGTATCTTTCTCCTCTTCTTTCTCGACTACGTTGACAGTTACCGTTGCAGTTGAGCTGTTACCCACATTATCAGTTGCTGTTACTTGAACTGATATTGTACCCGGCTTACTTGTATCATACGCTCCCACTGTTACTACTGGATTTGGATCTTTATTATCTTTTACTTCTACTAAATCACTTGCATTTAAGCTATCTCCTACATGTACAGTTACATTTTGTTTCACTGTTATTACTGGTGCTTCTGTATCCTTTTCTTCTTCTTTTTCTACTACTTTAACGGTTACTGTTGTACTTGAGCTATTTCCTGATGCATCTGTTGCAGTTACTGTTACTTGAATTTCTCCTGCCTTACTTGTATCGTACGCTCCCACTGTTACTACTGGGTTTGGATCTTTATTATCTTTTACTTCTACTAAATCACCTGCATTTAAGCTATCTCCTACATGTACAGTTACATCTTGTTTTGCTGTAATTACTGGTGCTTCTGTATCCTTCTCTTCTTCCTTTTCTACTACGTTAACAGTTACTGTTGTACTTGAGCTATTTCCTGATGCATCTGTTGCTATTACTGTTACCTGAATTTCTCCTGCCTTACTTGTGTCGTACGCTCCTACTGTTACTACCGGGTTTGGATCTTTATTATCTCTTACGTCTACCAAATCACCTGCATTTAAGCTATCTCCTACATAAACAGTTACACCTTGTTTCGCTGTAATTACTGGTGCTTCTGTATCTTTCTCTTCTTCTTTTTCTACTACGCTGACGGTTACTGTTGTACTTGAGCTATTTCCTGATGCATCTGTTGCAGTTACTGTTACTTGAATTTCTCCTGCCTTACTTGTATCGTACGCTCCCACTGTTACTACTGGGTTTGGATCTTTATTATCTTTTACTTCTACTAAATCTCCTGCATTTAAGCTATCTCCTACATAAACAGTTACACCTTGTTTCGCTGTAATTACTGGTGCCACTGTATCCTTTTCTGGTTTTGTTGTACCACCATCGTTACCATCTCCGCCCGTTGGTGGTTTTGTATCGCCTCCACCATCGTTACCATCTCCGCCTGTTGGTGGTTTTGTACCGCCTCCACCATCGTTACCATCTCCGCCTGTTGGTGGTTTTGTACCGCCCCCACCATCGTTACCATCTCCGCCTGTTGGTGGTTTTGTACCGCCCCCATCATCATTACCATCTCCGCCTGTTGGTGGTTTTGTACCGCCTCCACCATCGTTACCATCTCCGCTTGTTGGTGGTTTTGTACCGCCTCCACCATCGTTACCATCTCCGCCTGTTGGTGGTTTTGTACCACCTCCATTATTACCTTCACCACCTGTTGGCGGTTTCACTTCCCCGCCACTAGTGTCACCAGAAGTAGGTGGCTTTTTATCATTATTAATTGGAGGTATTGAGTTATCTGCAATAGCCACACCATCATTAATATTTAGATCGCCACCAAATACAAAGTTCTTACTATCCTTATTATCCGAGACAGAAGGATTGTTTGTTGCTGATGCAATTGAAGTATTTAAATCTGAAAAACGATTATTTGATTTATCACCGTCAATAACTGATGCTAAGTTACGATCTGAGTTTATAGCTGCGGTTGCAATTGAATCTGTTAAGTCATCAAATTTCTTTTTGGTTTTGTTATTTTCAATGATACCGGCTAAATTTTGGTCAGAGCTACGTTTTGCATTATCAATGATTTCATCAAAATCATTAGTATTTAGATTTTCAGTCGGCTCATTCTTACTTTCTTCTTTTTTCTCATCTTTTTTCTTTTCTTTTTCACTATCCTTTTTCTTTTTAGATACTGATGCTGTTTTAGTGCTCTTCTTTTCAGAAGAAAACAGTGAGCAGCCTGTAACTACCCCAACACTTAAGGTAGTTACAGTAGTCGTAAGTAACACTTTCTTTAAAATTTTCGAATAATCTAAAGGCACAATCAATTCCTCCCTATTACCTAACCTGCACTTATAGTTGCTACAGAAGTAGCAGAACTATTAGGTGTAGAATTATTAATTTTTTCGAGTAAATCTTTATTTCCAACTTTTTGAGCAAACTTTTTAGCTTCCTCAGATTTATTTAATTTCAAATAACTATTAACAATAATTCCTTCTCTTCTGCCATCTAGTGGCACTTGATCTCTTAATTTGATAACTTCTTCATGTTTGTTATCTAATGCAGCAATTTCAAAATTAATTAGTGGATTTTTTGTTTTTAATTCTTTTACTTTTTTCAAATTATCTACAGCTATATAATATGAAACTACTGATTCTGCAAAATCTTGTTCTAAGTCAATTGCCTTCTGTGCTTTACCACTTAATAGATACGTAAATAAAACCGCCTTTTTATCTTCTTTTCCTAATTTTTTATAATCCACTTTATCAAATTCCAAGGCAGCATCTTGATATTTTTGAACTGCAGATAACCTTAATCCATTTATTAAATTCGCATTAACTTCAAGACTATTTACATTATTTGCAGATGCAGCCTGTGAATTCTTCAAATTACTAAAGGCAAAACCTGCTACTACTAATAAAACAATTGATGCGACTCCTATAATAGCGTACTTATATTTTTTCATATTATTTAAGATTCCTTTTTTATCGATTACTACTTTCTCTTCTTGTTCAAATTTAGTTTCATTTGGTAGATCTCTTTCCTTATTTAAATTAATCTCATCACTTTCTGTTTCACCTTTAGCTACAACTATTTTTTGTCTCTGTTGTACTTCTTTTATTTTATTTTCTTCCTCTAATCTTCTTTTTCTTACTTCTTCAAGTTTTCTCTCTTCTTCCTTCCGTCGTGCTTCTACTTCTTTCCTTGCTGCTTCTTCGGCCCTTCTATGCGCTTCTGCTTCTGCTCGTTTTCTTGCTTCTTCCTCTGCTTTTCTACGTGCTTCCGCTTCTTCACGTTTCCTTGCTTCTTCTTCTGCTTTTCTACGCGCTTCCGCTTCTTCCTGGTTTCTTGCTTCTTCCTCTGCTTTTCTATGTGCTTCCACTTCTTCTTGTTTTCTTGCCTCTTCCTCTGCCTTTCTACGTGCTTCCGCTTCTGCTCGTTTTCTCGCTTCTTCCTCTGCTTTTCTACGTGCTTCCGCTTCTTCACGTTTCCTTGCTTCTTCTTCTGCTTTTCTACGCGCTTCCGCTTCTTCACGTTTCCTTGCTTCTTCTTCTTCTGCTTTTCTACGCGCTTCCGCTTCTGCTCGTTTTCTTGCTTCTTCCTCTGCTTTTTTACGTGCTTCCGCTTCTGCCTGGTTTCTTGCTTCTTCCTCTGCTTTTCTACGTGCTTCCGCTTCTGCTTGGTTTCTTGCTTCTTCCTCTGCTTTTTTACGTGCTTCCGCTTCTGCCTGGTTTCTTGCTTCTTCCTCTGCTTTTCTACGTGCTTCCGCTTCTGCTTGGTTTCTTGCTTCTTCCTCTGCTTTTCTACGTGCTTCCGCTTCTGCTTGGTTTCTTGCTTCTTCCTCTGCTTTTCTACGCGCTTCCGCTTCTGCTCGTTTTCTTGCTTCTTCCTCTGCTTTTCTACGCGCTTCTACTTCTTCACGTTCAATCGCTTCTTCTTCTGCTTCTTTTATTTTTAAATCATTCTCAGAAGTGCCTGCCTGATTTTGAATTGTAGTGATCCAATCAAGAGCTGGGTTACTATTTGAAGATTCATTTTTAGGTAAATTCACATTTACACTTTCTTCACGTTGGTTCCGCGGTTGTTCCAAATGCTCTTGTTGTATTTGCTCACTTATTGGATCTTTATTGACATCCTCATATTGTTCTTCTTCCTCTGCTAGTAATCGCTCTCTTCGTTCTTTTTCTTGTCTAATCCTTTCTTTAATTACGTTTCTTTTTCTATTATTTTGCATATAACAACAATGGCCTCCTTTCTATCAGTACCTCATTAATGAGAGTAATTAAATTATTCATCCTTCATAATTAATCATGAGATATTTCCACAAAAAAACTAAGGAAAAATACAGATAATATTATTTTTTTTAGCATGATAAACCAAAAAGAAGGATAAACAGGTCGCCCCATTTATCCTTCTTTTTTGAAATTGTAATACAGTTGAATATTTTATTATAGGTTGTTAGAAACTACTGTCTAATCCCTTTTTTAATAACTTTTCTCATTTCTTCATGTAAATTAATTAAATTTGACATGTTTTCTTTTATTTCTTTGATGGCACCCTCATCCAAATTAATTTCTAGTTCTTCAAAATGCGGAAAATCAAAAGGATTAAATTTATCCTTTTTAACATGGCACATAAATTCAGTTCCATCATTCAGTTTAATTTCAGCCGAACCATCACCAATCCATCTAACATCATGGAAATCAATTACGCCTTGACTAAACGAACTATATTTCTCTATTTCTTCTAAAAAGGGTTTAATAAGTTCATTTCTTTTTTTAGAAGCCCAATATGGATTCGCTCTTTCGCAATTCATATTCTCACATATATACTTTGATTGTCCATAATCCCCTTCTCGAACAAAGGAACCACATAATTCACAATAACTCATTATCCCCCTCCTAAAATATATAGTATAGTTTTTAATTTATATTATAAGAGATGTTCTTAATACATCACAAATTTTAGTTATTGAAATTTCCATAGTAAGATATGAATCTTTTCCCATTTTCATATTATTATCAGCTTCTGTAAGTATACATAAGATATTTCCTAAGTCATCTTTTGAAAGATTAAATCCCTTAATTTGTTCTTTAGACTTTTGTAATACATATGGATGGCAACCTAATATCCCAATTAGCTCTTTATCCTTTGTACAATTCTGTAAAACTTTAATTTTGAATAACATATCAAATTTATATATAAGGGTAGCTAATATTTGAATAGGATTATGCTTTTTCAAAATCAATTCATTAAATAATTCGATTGCTTTATTAGTATCTTGACTTAGTAAATATTCACTCAAATTAAAGATTGACTGCTCTAGACTCTTAACAGTGACCGCTGCTATTGCGTCCATAGTTATTTCTTTTCCACCGTTACTATATGCATACAACTTATCAACTTCATTTTTTAAACATCTTAAATTACACCCTACTGATACTATCAATTCCTGAACCGATTCATTAGAAATTTGTATGTTTTTGTTATTTGCATACTTTAGTATCCATGTAGCTGTTTCTGCCTGATTGAGTGTCTTTGCTTCAAAAATAATTGCTTTCTTTTTTAATTCTTTTACTACTTTTTTTCTTTGATCTAATTTTTCCTGATTAACAATTAATATTAGTACTGAATCCTCCATTTTCTTCTCTAAAAAACTGAGTATATAATTAACATCATGATTCACTTCTTTATTATTATCACTTGTTAAAAAATTCGCGTTTCTTGTTATGACGATTTTTTTACCTCCGAAAAATGAATACTCTTCTGCTTCATTTATCGCAGTTTGAATTGTTTCCTCTTCCATATCAAATTCAACAACATTTAAATCTTCTTTTGTATTATTAGTAAATTCCTGAATTATCCCTTTAACCTTATCTTCTAATAAATAAGTTTCTTTTCCATATAACACATATGTTGGCATTCCTATCCACCTCCAGATAATTTTATTAAAACAACGTGAGCTGTCCATCACTGTTAATGACATATTCCAATGGAGCAGCACTTAATGTATCCACACTTGATTTCGTATCATTTAAGATTTTCATAATAGATCGTTCTTTTTTAGGTAACTGAGCCTTTAATTTTAGAAACAACCATTTAAAGTAATCACTTATCATAGTCATCAACTCATCATCTTTTGGAAAAACAATTGAATTATAATTATCATACAAGAATGATGTTTCTATCTTTGCAATATAAAACAAGTACATCTCCCCAGCACGTGCGAATATCTCCGAATAATCTAAGTAATAATCTTTGTTATACTTCTTATTACTAAACCACTGAGATTTAAAAGCGTGCTCATTTTCTAATGAATCCACTTTTTTTGAAACAAGTTCTATATATCTATCTAATATCGGTCTAAACCGAATACCTTCACTTAATAGCGTTGAATCTTTCATCACTGTATAATCGATTAGATGCAAACATTCGTGTGCAAAAGAATTAGGAGCAGCAATATCTACTATTAGTGCTTTGACCGGTGAAGAAACGTATACACCATCTGCTTTTATTCTGCCTAATTTTTTTACCCTAAAGCTATGATCATTCAACTCAGGTAAAGGAACGACTTTTTTGAATTCTAAGAACTCCCTCTCTATTTTTTTGAATTTCATCAAGTATAGTGATAGGTAAGTCTTTAGGTTCGGCACCCTCCGCAAACAACTTTTCAGTGATACTAGTGATTAGTATGTATCTCTTTACTAAGTTGACCTTTTCCCCCACTTCACACCGTGCATGCGACTTTCACCGCACACGGCGTTCCCTCTTACTCCAAATAACCTAAATTTTAGAATTCTTTGAATGAATATCTAAAACATTAACTTGCTATTAGGATATTCTTCTTGATACTCTTTAGGTCTATAGGTTCTAACCCTACTTTTTCTCTCAACGAGTTAACTCTCTTGAGTTTAGCTCCTTTTATCTCATTCATCACAAGAAGATTATAGATTTTAACTTCATCCGTCATGTGAATTAGTCGGTGTATGTCGTTTTCAACTATGACCAAATTCTTGTAACTGTCGTCTTTATTTTTATGAAATGGAATGATGTGATGGCAATGCCAACCAATTATTCCAAGTAACTTTCCTGTTACATAACATTTACCTTGTTGACCAACAAATTTTGAGATTCGATTATCGTGGTATTCTATACTCCTGTCCGATAAATACTGTTCCATAATCGCTGCAATGGTTGTTTCAGCGATTTTCATAAGTTTGTTATGAATGAGCTTTCTACCATTAGATGTATAATTACTTATGTTTTGGTTAAAATTCATTGGAGCTTCATGTTTTTGTGCATGAATTGGAGCAAGTACCACTGGACCGAGAGAGATTAGTTTTGGATTATATCCTTTGTACCTCTTTTGTTGCATTTTGGTCATATCCTTATAGCTAGCTTGTTTTGTATTCAATCTAAGACGATTGTATATGGCTCTCTGACAATGAAAGCTAATCTCCGATAGATTTAATGTTATATTAGTTGCTATTTTATAATAGTTTTGAATGCCCATCACCGTAGAGTTGAAAAGTTTTGCCTTATCTGGTGTGGGTGACTTCTGTATTGTTTTAATGGCTTTAGTTATTTTATCTTTTGCTTTTTTCAAAGCTTTAGGCGACATGCGACTAGTGCAAGTGTACTTTGGTTCCTTTAGAATTGATTTAACATAGTTCTTAGTTCTCCATTTCCCTGTATTTTCGTCTTTCACATTAGTTTTCGCCCATTGTTTAGTTTCCTTATAACCTTTAGCCTTAACTTTTAACTGGAAACCCAGAAAATCGGACCAATTTTTCTTTAGATTAACCACTTTGGACTTGTCTTCAGAGCAGTCCAATTGTAGTCTTTCCTTTAGAAATTTTTCTACAGCAATTTTGGTTTTGATTGCTTGGTTTCTAGTTCTACAAAGTATTTTGAAGTCGTCAGCATATCGAATAATGTAGATTTCCTTTAGTTTAGTGCTTTTTAAAGCTCTAAACTTGTTTGATTGGGTATATTGATGTTTCGTTTCAAAAGTTTCATATTGATTGCTTACCCACCAGTCTAATTCATTAAGTACAATGTTTGATAATAGTGGTGATAGGATACCTCCTTGAGGTGTTCCCTTGGACGGGATGCCTTCACCTTCTATTTCAGCTTTGACTAGGGTAGAGATTATGGAAAGCAATTTTTTATCTTTAATACCCAATGTCCACATCTGTTTAAGAAGTTTGCCATGATTCACATTATCGAAGAATCCTTTAATATCAACATCGACGCAATGGTGCAATCCACATTGATTTATAAGAAATAACATTCTTGCAATAGCATGATTGGTTCCTCTGTTAGGTCTGAATCCATAGGAGTGGTTGTGAAATCTCGCTTCGCAAATTGGTTCCAAAACTTGTAGAATACACTGTTGGAACAACCTATCCCACATACATGGGATGCCAAGCGGTCTTTTTTTCCCGTTTTCCTTCGGAATCATTTTTCGACGAACAGGTTTAGGGACATAAAAATCAAACATTTTCTCGATATTTTCAACTATTACATGTGGAGGTAATTTAGCAATGTCTTTGATGGTTATCCCATCAACACCTGCTGTATCTTTTCCTCCGTTTCTTTTGATGTTTCTGTATGCTAATCGGATATTTTTCTTGCTTTTCATTATGCTAATGAGATTTCTAAAATATTTCCCTTGTTGACTTTGAGAATACAATTCATCAAAAATTTCTTGAATGTCATAGTATTCGTTATGCCTTAGCTTCTTACGTTTTTCCAAGTCGCTAATCACTCCCGTAGGAGATTTCACTTTCTTAGTCATACGAGAACCTTGAAATCGTTAGATTCTAAATAAGGGAATAATTAGTTATCCTTCTGTAAGACTAGTGGCTGTCCCTCCGCCGCTTATTATCACGGGTTCATTGGTATATTGCCACCACTTTCACTGAGTTAAAATTAAGTTATCCTTTATGTGCTAATCTCACACTATAAGTTTTCCTTAATACCGATTCATTGACGGTAAAGTCTCCTCGTACTCAGCTTCCTGTGTTCCGATAAACTTATCCAAATAAATATCCTTAGATATCTCCTATGAGCCTGTCTATTCAATAATGCCTGTAACATTATAAGGGCGTTCATAACGTCGAAACTTACTAACCCTCATAGACTACCTACTTAGGGGGCAGAAACCTTTCGATTCCTTCAACGTCTAGACCCGTACATTCGGAGCTTCGTCAGTTCATATGGTGCTAAAGCACATTTAGAACATTCTTATCATAGATATTTGGGACCACCGACCTATCTTGCCCTCGACCACCTCTGGTTCGCATTTCCTCAGCTTAATCTGTTAGGGGACAATCTCAGTCGACTTCACCGAGCTTCTGACAAAAGATTATTTACCTAATCCGTTTCCAGTCGGAGTATTATGGAAAGCCCTTCAAGGCGTTACCCTATCATTTGACTTTTCAGTTTATCAGTTCCTGATAATTGTATCTTTATCAAGCCTAAGCTTTTCACTTAGGAACACATCGCACCAACATCATTGTCTAATTCAACATACCCAAAGTTCTCCTTAAAACAATTGTTCTTCATTACCTTAAATGTTGATTTGTTTATATGTTTTTTTGTTTCAAAAAAACGGGCATAAACCGTAGCTTTATCGCCCCTTATTTTAATATGCTTTTTTATATTCTCCTGTCTATCTATAAACTCTCTGAGCATGATTTTATAATGCAGATCGTTAAAATTATGGATCACATTATACTCTGAATTTAAGTAAAGTTTATAGAAACTTCTTGTTTCATCAACTACAGGAATTATATTTAATTCTGCATTAGCACTAATATATTTAAATTTTTTCAACTTCTCAAAAACCATTCTTCCTTCAGCATTCATATTATCAATTTTCATATCCACATATACATCGATGACATTTCCATTCTCCATCTTGTTCTCAAAGCAAAATTTTATCCCCTGATATTCATACAACTCGGGGTTAGAAATAATAAATAGCTCAAGCGAATTCTCTAGAAATGCCTCGGCTAATAACGTCCCTAAATCAATTAGTCTATATGACTTATAATCCGTTTTAATTCTATATGAGCGCAAATGAGCACTCTTTCGAATAGGGATTTTCCCAAATGCAATTCCTGTTTTTTCAAGGAATTGCTGTTTATTATTTGAAAACTTCTTCACTTTTATATTAATCGGTAATAATTCTTTAAAATTTCGAACTGTAAATCTCTCTTTATAATCATTACGTCTTTCTTTTAATTTCGGATTAATGTCTGTCAATAAGTGTATTGCACTTGAGTATCCTTCCTCTTCAATCTCTGATATTTCTATTGATTGCCTTGAAAATGGGATTCCTTCTATTATTTCTTCTAGTTCTTTATAACTTGTTACTTGTTCTATTTTTCTTCTGTAATATTTTATTAATGCTTTTAAAGTCTCTTCTTTCAACTCAGCAGTTGAATACTGATTAATTGGTTTTCTAAACTTTAATTGAATGTCCATAAACTCCTTAGAAAAACCGTTATTTTTTAGTTTTTTTCCCAGTTCTTTTCTTAAACTAAAGATTTTTTCTCTTTTCTGCATCACATAGTTTCCTCCTTTAGACACAAAAAGCCCCTCAAGGTCGCGTATTATTACAAACTTTAATAACAAATTTGTAATTCACGTTACCCGAGGGGCAAAATTTTGTGAAATAGATTTAAAAATAAAAAGATACAATATGTATATTATACTGTATCTTCTGACAAATATGAATATTCATTTTCACGCCATGTTAAGTTCATCCATCACTTTCATTTTTTCGTGAAGTAAATTGAAAATTTCACTCTTATGTTGACATTTCTTTAATTTTTTTATTGCTTCATCTTTTATTTGTGAAACTCTTTCAGTTGTAATCATAAGTGCTTTTGCAATTTCTTTATGCAAATACACTTTACCGTCAAGTAGACCAAAACATAAATTTAGCACCATCTTTTGCTTTGGATTTAATACTTCATCAAATATTAACCATATCTCGTAATTTAAGTCCTCTATTATCATCTCATTTGTTGAAGGTATTGCTGATCTATCATCAAAGAATGGCGTTGATATACCTACATCTTCATTTATAGTATCTATATCCAAAGTCATAGTAGTAGCTCGTTTATAATATACTTTGTGCCTTATAACCGTTTCTCTAGTTACATTTAGCTCTTTTACTACTTCTTCTACCGATGGAGTCCTATTGTACCTTTGTAAATATTTATCTTCCAATTCTACATATTTCAAATTAAATTGATTTACATGAGTAGGAATTTTAAAAGGCCCAGACTTTTTTTTACGTATAATTCCTAACATACTTTTTTGTATCCACCAGAAAGCGTATGTGGAAAAACAATATCCTAAATCCGGATTAAAATCTTCCATTGCCCGTAACATTCCCTCATTTCCCTCTTGAACCAAATCATCAAATTCTATATCAGGATGCTTATTTTTATAATTTCTTGCAATTGATAATACTAGACCTTCATTTACATGGAACAAATAGTCACGAAGATCTTTTTCTCCATGCTTATACCGCTTAAACAAATGTAAACTTTCTTCTTTTGACAGTACCTTGTAATTTCCAATTCCCCTAATATTATTATTGTTTTCTTCAGTATTAGGCATTGGCCTAATAGTTACTGCAGCAGTACCTTGTGTTATAGTTTTATTTAATGATTCATCACGATTTATCCTGCTATATGATTGATTCATACCCATTCCTCCTCTCTCTTTTTTAACGGATTGTTTCTAAAAACAACTTTGTTTCCTTTTGTACACTACTAATTAACTTACATTCTTTTGCACATGTATTAGAAACTTCCTTATGCGCTTTCGTTTTTCTCAGCTCTTTATATATATCGCACCCTTTACAGATGCTACTAATGCCTTCCATTATTTCTAATTGCTTTCTTCTTTCATATAAAAATTGTTCTTTTGTTTTCTTCTCGCTTACTCGTCTCCCCATTTGTTTCACCTCGTATACATGAATAGTATTTAGTAATTAAAAACTATCATCGATATGACATAGATACGAAACTTCCTCTTCAAAAATCTTCCAATTTCCCCTGTATGTATATGATATAGGATTATAAAAAAATGTAAAATCAATTCTTCAAAAAATTTAAAAAAATTACCAAGATATTAAAATATACATCATTTTCTTGTGGTTTGACTAATTATATCTATATAAACTTAGCAAAATAATTACACATCATTTCACATATATATTACTCTTCATAATCATCAAAATTTAAATATACAATCTAAACCTTGATGATTATGAAGAACAAGTATAAAATGATGGATGCTTTGTATTTTTACTACAAAACATCCATTAAAACAAAGTAAAAAATGATTTACCATTAAAACCCCTATTTACATTTATTGACTATTACATACTTTATTTGTATAATTAAAAAACATGAACTTTATTATAAAACCCCATTTTACCAGTGATTATCTTACCTTTTCTACTGCTGGAATATAATCCTGCAATAACAAATCATCAAGTCCCTTCCCAAGATTGATATCCCAACTAGCATAATTAATACTAATACCTTCCTGATATAATGCTTGTGCACACTCTAACAATGTTCTTTGAACGTCAGGATTTGTAATCATATCCATGTCTAAAGCGAAAGTCGCCTGCTTAACCCCCATTTTTTTTAATGGATCAATTAATATTCTCCAAACTTTTACTCCTGGTATGGATACAACTGTAGTACCATACATTAACTTCTCCTCATTGGTTAGAAGTTCGTCTAAGTTTTCTGCAGATATATCAGCCTTTAAACTACCTTCTGTGATCCATACATTATCCTTTTTAATTAATTCTCCACGTTCCCAATATTGCAACTCTCGACTTGGTACTGCTACATGTATCGGTAATGGGTTACCAGCTCCTGTTCCATGAAACTTTCCACCGGAGCTAACCCAAATGTATTTACTCTCCAATTTCAGCTGTACTTCACCTATTTTCTTGCCTTCGTAATCTATTTCATACCATTCTTTTACATCTACTGCACCTTTAAACAACGACTCTTTCTTACCATTGATTTTATAAGTTACTTCAATGATATTAGGCTGCTCAATAACAGCTGCTTGAAAGCTAGGTTTATGGTCTCTCACAACTGTCACATATTTTGGATTATCAATTCTATACTGAAAACCACATATTTGATTATAAATATTCCTTTGTGGAATTAAGAGAGAATCTCTCCTACCCGCAAATGTAAAATACCTTCCTTCCTTTGTTTCTTTTGCATAGAATCCCGGGATCCCTACAATCAAACTTGTTTTACCGCCAGCTTTCTTGATTATTTCTTTCGTTACATCCCATGGTTTGATAGGAAAACTTTTATAATTTCGTATATTTATTGTTTCTATTGCAATCCTACGTTCAGGACCAGTCAACATTTCAATATGTTCTTCTCGTAGTTCTAGTTCTTGCAGAAACATGTAATATAAAACATCTAAAGTATAATCATTTTTCTTTTTATGTTCTTTTACCATCTGATCCGGCGAAAAATCATATCCCCTTTTTTGTTTTTCATTGACTATATGCAAATAGCCAGCTTCACCTAATTTAGTATCAGATTCTATTCGCCCACAAATTATTTTTGTTTCAGTTTCATTTACCAATAGCGATAGGTAAGCTTTTGATGCTATCTCCAGCTTTTCCCCCGCTCTGCACCGCACAGGCGAGTTTCCCCGCATACGGCGCGCCATCTAACTAGTTCATTGTGATAGCCTTAAGATTACATTTCTTACGATATTGGTTTATCTTTCTAACCATTTCATCATTTAGCGACCATTCTTTCATGTATTTTTCAATCGTTTCTAACCGTGTAGCATGAATTAGCTTATGAATGTCTACATGGATAATTCTGAGGTTATTGTAGCTATCATCACCGCCAAGATGTAATGGGATATAATGATGACAATGAACCTCATAAGCATATAAAAATCTTTCTGTGATTTCACATCTTCCTTTTTTCATAGAATATCTTGAAAGTCTATTATCATAGAATTCAATACTATTATTTAGAGTTAATGATTTCCTCAAGACTTCAAGTTGTGAATTAACCATCATATCGAGATTTTTATATATCGCTGCTCTTCCTTCTATAGTGTAAACATTGTACTTATTAGGTAATAACCTCGTAACTACATAGTTTATATCGTGTAATGGATAAATATATACGCCGGCTATTTCCCATGTTTTATAAGTTAAGCTATATCGCTTCTTATACGTTTGGTTAGCATTTAAAGGATATTTTTTCTTACTAATATCCTTCAGACGATTGTACATGAGCGTGGAAAGTTTATATGAGACATCCTTTAGTTCCCTAAAAACATTCGTGGCATATTTAAAGTAAT
Organism: Bacillus cereus group sp. RP29; assembly: GCF_040459765.1. Lineage (NCBI taxonomy): Bacteria > Bacillati > Bacillota > Bacilli > Caryophanales > Bacillaceae > Bacillus > Bacillus cereus group sp. RP29. Next base: position 278,725 of record NZ_JARVHN010000002.1, on the reverse strand, counting down.
TTTGTATTCCGGCAATGTACTGATTAAGATTCAAGATATTTTCAGCTATTGGTTCTTTTTGAATTTTTTTGATTTTCTTCTTTACCTTGCTCTTAATCTCTTGCTTCTTTTTATTCTTAATATTAGTCTGCATTACATACTTTAATCTGCCTTTATTATTACTCCCCTTAACCTTTGCACAGATTTTGAATCCTAGAAATTCCGAATAACCCCTTCTAAGGTTTATAACTTTAGATTTTTCAAGCGAAATATCTAGTTTCAGTCTTTCTTTTAGGTATAAGCGTACAGCGTAGTACCATTTTTGTGCTGTCTTCCAATCCCTCGCAAATATTTTAAAATCGTCCGCATATCTCACAATATAGCCTTCTTTTAAGTTTGTGGTTTTTAAAGCTCTATTCTTCTTATTATCACCAGAATATTCCCGCTTCGTTTTAAAACCTTCCCATTGGCTATATACCCATTGATCTAAATCATTAAGGACAATATTGGATAGTAACGGAGAAAGTATTCCACCCTGTGGGGTTCCTTTACTAGGCAACCCTTCACCTTTTATTGGAGCTTTTAACATCTTCATGATAATTTTAAGAACTATCCTGTCCTTAATTCCCATATTCCACAGTTGTTTCATTAGTAGGGTGTGATTTACGTTATCGAAAAACCTCTAATATCAATATCAACGACATAATTAAGCTGATATCTGTTTACGAGAGATGCACACCTAGCAATAGCATGGTTAGCACTTCTAATTGGTCTAAAACCATAACTGTGTTTATGAAATTTCGCTTCAGCTATTGGTTCTAAAACCTGCTTAAACATTTGCTGTATTAGCCTATCCTTCATGCAAGGTATACCTAATGGCCTTTTTTCTCCATTAGGTTTAGGGATCATTTTTCTCCGAACTGCTTTAGGTTTATAATTCGTTAAATCATCTCTTATAAATTGAATAAACTCACCTTTTGTCATTCCTTTATAGTTATCGATGGTAAATTTATCAGTACCTTCCGTTTTTGACCCTTTATTTGATTTGATTGAACGATATGCAAGTAAAATATTCTCTTCGGAAATGATAATTCTGTATAGTTTGCGAAATGATTGATTTTCTGTGCTCGACTTGTATAAATTATCAAATACAGTATGCATACCGTAATATTCCCAATGTCGTAATGACGTGTTCAGTGTGGCATCTCCTTTCAATTTCTCATGTAATGAAGATGTCTCCCACTTTCCTACTCGACCGCTGAACTTCGTCTTAAGGTATTACTTTAGGTTATAAACTAGTTAGACTTAGGCCCATCCCTCCACGTTTATTAGACGTTTCTTTGGTACTGTGGCCCTACTCTCACAACGATAAATACATTTCGGAAAATTAATTTTTCCTTATAGTAACCGCCCCGATGATAGTCGTTGAAATAGACGTTCGTTGCTTTCTCCGTTCCAATTATCCTAGCTGTACATATATTCCCTTAGGTCGTGACTTTAGGCCTGTAAATCTTATAGCATCATTGTTTGCTATCCCGATTTTCATGGGTGCAAAGCTTACTCATCGGTAATTTACCAATCTCTTTGGATTGCGGAAACTTTCGTATTCCGTAGGCTTCTAGACCTGTACATTCGCCACTTTGTCAGTGTTACCTTTACACATTCTAACCATAGGAATCTTATAGCCCCCCGCCCTATCTTTAATCATACCTTCTCACCAAGTGGCTCCAGATTAAATTCAGGCGACTTCACCTAGCTTCGTACCTCTCACCGCTATCACAGTTTGACGCACGTAGGAGTATTAGGGAAAGTGTTTCAGCTCAACATGACGGCTTTCATTCCACTTTTCGAATAATTAGTTGTGAGCTCTTATCAAAGAACCCCAATCATTTCATTCCATTAACATGACATTACCATGTTGATATGGAACTTATAGATTAACGGATCGCACTACACCATCCTTGATGACCGCATATTGGGCAAGTTGTTCTATAATATTCAAACCATCTTTCATTGCTACCTTTACTCATACTTCTTGCAGGCCTTAAAACTCTACTTACCGCTAATTTTTCTATCGACATAATATCTCTCCTTTTCCATTAAATTAATAAAAAAAGCCCTTTGGAATACGGAGGTTAAATACCACACAATAGTGTAATTTAATCCGTAACCCGAAGGGCTTTATGTAATCACTAGAAAATAAAACAAAAAATTGAAAGAGTATATTACGAATATACTAAATTTTCCTAATTTAATCTAGGGATTAATAATAATTTTTTTCATTACATTCCAAATCCTTTTTACATTAGACTCATCGTTATAACTGCCTTTAAAATTCGATTCTGATATTAAATAATTCATAATATGTTCGAATCCAGGCTTTAACTTTGCAAATGTAGCATCATCCTCAACAAAAAGTCTATTAGAGTATTGTATTTTAGCTACTTCCTCAAAAATAGAAGGAAATTCAAACAAAATATCAGATTCAAACATTTTCTGAATTATTTTTGGTTTACTAAACTCAAACTGATCTATAAAGATGAGTTTAGTTTCAACTTTAGGATTTATTTTTTGAGTAATAAATTTCGAGGCAAGATTATAATTATATACATCGTTATTGCATAGGATCCATAATTCATCAATGTGTTTTAAACTTTCAAGTGTATGCTTTACCATAGGACCAGAAGGAATATCTAAAAAGACTAAATCAAAAAAACGTAGTCCTTCAATGTAATAGCGGTTCATTATGTTATCTGTAAAGCATTTATAATTATTGCGATTAAAAGGGAAAAAGGTTACTCCCTTATAATGAAGTGGAATGTGTTGTGTTGTTAAATTAGGGTTAATTAAATAATCACTTAATGATATCCAACGTTCATCTATGTTCAAAAATTTTTGAACATAAGAATATAATTTTGGTGTATTTGATACACCTTCTAACACAGAAATTGAAATTGAGTAATTAGCCATAAACACGGCGAGGTTAGTCAAAAAGCTTGTAACGCCTACACGATTAATAGGTGACCATACACCAATTACTTTTTCACCTATTAGTTTTCTTCTATGAACAGGGATATTTATATAATTTCTAAGGTTTAATATTGCTTTTTCATATGTTTCTTCACTTATTGCAAGTACACTTTCCCTTTTTATAGTTTCTTTTTTAATTTCTTCACTTACCGGAGTACCCTCTCTACTACATATATCATCTTTAGAATTGTTAGCATTTTGATTTTCAAGAGGTTTTTCTAAATAATTCTCTTTACTAGCAGCTACATTTCCATCATTATATTTCTCGATTGCTTTGGTTTCATTTTGAACAATATTATCCTGTTCATTTTTATCAGTATTTAATTTTCGTATTTTGACTTCCTCTATAATATGAGATTCTATTTCTATATCTTCATTATTTTTATCACGCGATTCTTTACTACCGGAATTCTCCTGGTCTCCCTCACCTACATCGCTTCTTGAGTTAACCATAATTATTTTTTGTAAATAAGAATGTAAACTGTCGGGTGTATTATCAACTACTTTAAAAGGATGTGTTATAAGATCTAGTTCTAAACTATCTAATTCATCAGCTAAGCATATCTTGTAATTCGCTCTTAAGTTTTGCCGCAGCATTGCAATATAACTGCTTCCATTTTCGCCTATTATTTCTTCTGAATCCACGAAAACTGCAAAAACTTCATTATAATCGTCTATGTTGGTATACGTAACTTCAATGATCTCATCACCAGGAAAAAATTCTTCAATAACCTTTTTTAATTCGGTAGCAATTGATTTTAAAACTAGAACTTTCAATTCAAGCACCACCTTGCTCTCTACTCAAATTAAATTCCTCTAATAAACGACATAACTGTTTCCTCATTTTGTATGAAAGCTCATACTTACCATTTTCTATATTGGATAAATGGCTAGGAGTCACTCCTAATTCTTTAGCTAATTCGTTTTGTTTAATTCCTAATCTTTTTCTACAAAGCACCAATATTTCAGAATCATTTTCTGGCTTCAATGTATCAATAAGCAACCTTCCCCCTCCTTCCATTATTCAAATTGTTAACGAACTATTTAAATTCCTTGTCATAATAAGAATATTCTTTTTCTACCAAATTACTAAGTGTTTCTCTCGAAAAAATAAATTGAAAATACTGACTACAAAACATATACTTAAAATGTACCATTATTTTTTATTTTATTTCAAAAAACACTCATGCCCTTCGGGTAATCGATTTTATTACACTTACTTCGTGTAAAAAAATCGATTCCTTCGAAGGGCATTTTTGTGTTTAAAAGGAGGAAAAAAGATGTTCAAAAAGAGAAAATACCAAAGATTAGAAGATGTACACGACGCTTTATTAGCTCCCTTTGAAAAGAATGAATTGAAATACAAAGATGGTAAACCATACATTCCTCATTATCAAGCTAGAAAGAGATTAATAGAGATTTTAGGTGTTTACGGATTTTCAATTGAATATCCGATTCAAGAACTTTATGCAGAACCAAGTAGCGTCCCCCCTATTATGTGGGCAAGAACAACATGTAAGTTAACATTAGACTTTTCAGAATGGGGTGGCGAGAAAAGAATTGTTTATGGCACAGATGCAAAGAAATTGAACAGATTTTCTAATAAAGAAAAAAATATAGAAAATGGAGTTGTGGGACAAATTTGTGATTTAGGCGATGATGAAAAATCAGCAATGGCTAGAGCATTTGTAAAGGCATGCGAATCTATTGGGATTGGCTTATATCTATGCTTAAATCCGAACCACCAACAAACAAGTAATACAACTCCACCATCTAATAGCAATTACAATGAATTGTGGAACATCGTAAACAATTATGAAAAAGCGTTAAAAATCAATATTGATGATCGAAAAGAAATATTAATATCTTCATACCCTAAGCAACGCGATTTTAAAAAATTAAATGAAAAACAATTAGAATTTTACATTTCTATAATAAAACATTCTGCAGAAATTGCAGTAATGGCCACTAATTCAAATACTGAAAAACTTATATTAAATGAGTTATCAAGATGCTGTAATCAACAATTTAATAATTTTAAAACTACTATTGGATTTATGAACGAAGCAGCTGTTGAATATACAGGTAGCTATTTAAAACAAAGTAAAAGTGCAATCTAACTATCAATTTCATGTTAACATCGGACGGAATTCAATGAATTAGAACGACTCTTTGTCATTAACATATCAACTAAAATTAACATGTTAAGAACGGTAAAACACCAAAATATCAATGTTATATCAACGGAATCTCTTAGAGATTGACATAACATTAACATTTTAAACTTTTGAGGAGGAATTAATTATGCACATCGAAATTTCAAAATCTAAATTAGTCGAAAACTTATCTAGCGTGGTGAAATTCGCAGGTAAAGACAAAAAAGAACCTATTCTTGAGAGTATTTTGATTGTAGCTGAAACGGATAAATTGCGATTTATTGCCACAAATTCAAAAGAAACAATTGAGCGTATTGTTTTTTGCGATGAAGATGTATCGGTGATAGCAGAAGGAACAGTATTAGTTGAAAAGAAAATAGTAGATGTCGCAAAAAAATTAACAAAAGAACCTATTAAACTAAAACTATCCAAAAATATTCTTCAACTAATTTCTGGTAAAAGCAAGTTCACTCTTAATATCTTTAAAGTAAGCGATTATCCTGTAATTAAACCGAGTCAAGCGGAATATTTCGCTGATATAGAGTGTTCTATATTAGAAGAAGCTATAAACAGCGTCTGCTATGCAGCATCTACTTCAAATCAAAGACCTATTTTAAAAGGTATTCACCTAACTGTATCAGAGAATCTCATGACCTTTCAATCTACAGATAGCCATCAACTAGCGTATAAAGCTATTAAATTACAGACAGCCTTCAAAGAAGAAATTAAAATGACAATTCCAGCCATCGCTTTAAAAGAAGCTATCAATAGTTTCGATATAAAAAAATCAATTAAACTGAGCAAACTTGATAATACATTTATTTTATCAAGTGATACTGAAACATTTAGAACCCAAACACTTGAGGGCGATTATCCAGATGTCTTAGTTAGATTACTTTCTCCACTCTATGAAAATGTAATTTTAGTTAACAAACGTGAGATATTAGAGGCTCTAGAACAAATAATGCTATTTACATCAAATAAACCTACCGGTATCTTTACATTAAATAATAACGCGATCACTATAGAAAATGAAGAAAAATCCGAAGGCAACGCACAAATCTTAATACAAACTGAGGATATTACAACACCAGATCCATCAGTTAAACCTGAAGACTCAATTATAAAATTCGGTTTTAATGTACAATTACTTTATACTTCTATAAAAGTTATAAACTGCGATTTAATTTCGATCGGCTTTAATGGTGAGAAAAAGCCAATTAGTATAGTACATGAAGATTATTACAATAACCTTGGTGTTAATTCTACTGAGCCGTTACAGCCGATTCATTATTCAGACTTTAGATTCATACTACCTAGCATTATTAATTAAATAATAAAGCCTATACTATCAAGTATGGGCTTTTTTTATTTGTTTTATACATAAACTTTTAGTTTTTTATATTATAAGTTTAATATTATATCTTTATAATTTATTTACAAATCACTTTTATTTACTTATCATTAATATATTGTAGACTAATTTGTTAATTTCATAGCAACAATAAAGCGGATTAACACTCCAAATAACGCATTACAAATAACAAAACATTAACATGATATTAACATTATTATGTCAATATCGCACAAACATTAATGTCATGTTAACCATTAATTCATTACATGTTAATGTTATATTTGATGTTAATTTCATTTTATAAAGGTATTTTAATTAGTATTGCCGAAAAGTACTTAACATGTCAATTCCACTTTCTATGTTAATTTCACTTTCTACGATTAAATTCCAAGGAGGTATAACAATGATTGAACAAGAACAGCAAACTACCACTGAAAATGGTGAAGAAACTAATAAAAACTTTATTCATGAAGACGCTTTTGAAAAAGCATGGCGAATAACTGAGTTTTCAAAGTTAGTAGGTCGCCATCACAATACGGTATATAATTGGTTCAATACCTTAGAAGAAAAAGGGTTACATGGGACTCTTAGAACCAATAATACAAATGAAAAATTATATAATAGTCTCGATTTAGATATTGCTTTATTTATCAAGCAGAAGAGAGACGAAAAATGGTCACTTGATGCAATTATTGAACTTTTACCACATCAATTTGAACTAAGGCCCGTTTCACCAGAAAATCAAACCAGTGAACTTTCAGCTCAATTAAACATACATGAAGCAGCTGCAACAATCGAAAAAATAGTAGAACAAAAGCTTGAATTGCATTTACAGAGCATTGAAATGGAGTATAGAGAAAAATTGGAGGAAGCTGTGCGTTCTGCGTTACCTGAACCAGAAGACCCTGAAACCTTAAAAGAGCGTCAAAGACAAGAAAGACTAGATAATATGATTATTCAGCACAGAGCGCGTACAGAGTTAAGAAAACAGGCTGAAAAAGAGTGGAATAGCCTTCCTGAAGACACCCGAATTAAAAAGGTTGGTTGGTTTAAAAAAGAAGAAGATCTTGCGCGGAAACAACTTTTCATTGAAAACTATATTGATGAAAACATGATTGAGTATATACAAAATACAATGAATATAGAAAAATAAGCCTGGAATTTTCCAGGCTTATTTTTTATTTTGCTCCAAACATTTTATCGGGATCCATAAATGCCGCTAATTCTTCATCATTTTGTACATTCTTTTCGTCATCTTTAGCTGGTTCTATTTCTAAATAATCACCAAAATTAATGTGGAAATCATCATCTGAATCTTGTTCCTCAATAGTTGTAATTTGAGACTTTGTATATTGAATTTGACTTTGCTTTTCTTTAAATTCATTGTATTCCTCGACTAATCCTTTAGATAAACGAGATGGTAGTGCATCTGTTTTATAGAAAGTATACACGCTACCCATAAAGTCATTCTTACTAACTAGATATCCATTAAAAACAGTTCCATTGATTGGTAGTTTATTTGTTACTTCTACCTTAGCATCATCCATAAATGAATCATCAATATTCTTTTGTTCATCTAAAATTGCCAACATACCAAAATGATGCACTTTAGATGCCTCTAAATCTCCATTTTCATTTGTTTTCATTAGATCAATTGGATGGTGGAATGAGCTTCCTTTTAATGATTCTGAGAACATATCTACAATTTCTTTACTATTTTCAATTTGGCTCATGTTACGTGAAACCTTATTAATTACCAAGCAGCCAGTTCTTTCTAGCAGAATTCGTTTAAAGTCTTGAGAATCTAAAATTACAGACGTTCCAGAGCCATTTGCAGCTGTGTTTAACTCATGAATAATATCTCCAATGCGTTGGTTTGCATAGTCACGTGAGTTTGCAATTCCTTTTTTCTCATTTTCATTTAATCCTTTAAACTCATCATAAAAATGTTGATTATCTGCAAACACAACAAACGCTACACCTTTAGCCGGATCATTAGCTAATTTCCAAATTTCTTGTGAGAATTTATTTACTTGTCTTAGTACGTCTGGTCCATCAGCTCTAACTGGAAGTGTAACTACAATACCCATTTTAATGAAATCTTTACGTTCAATTGCATTATTGAAAGCAATTCTTGCATACTTTTGTTGATTTGCTATTAGTTCTTCTCTAGGGATTTTCATTGCCATACTTTTAAGTTCTTCCGCGATAACAGGCTTATTATGGAAAGCAGAGAATTCCTCAATTGCCTTAATAATTGTAGATGTACCTGTTCCACCGCCTAAACCAGCAAAAAATAGCACTAATTCATCAGATGGTCTTACACGTTCTGTAATAAACTCTTTTAATTTATCTTTAGCATCATCATTAGATTCTAAAACCTTTACAGCACGTTCAGGATTTTTACCTAAACCACCTAATTTTAGTGAAACCTGGTTACTTTTTGGAACATTCTTAAGTTCAGCTAAATCTCCGTCATTACTATTTAATGCAAGACAATTATATACTGCTGTACCATCTGTATGTTTATACTCAGCAAACTTATCTACCATTCTAGTTCCGGCTTGCCCAAAACCAACCATAGTCATCTTTACAGCAACTTCGTTTTTCAGAAAGTTTTTTGCCATTTTCCATCTCTCCTTCGTTCTTTTTACTTGTTTTTACGTTTCTCTAATTCAATTAAAATCTGTTGTCCTCTTATTGTTGAAATTAAAAACTTATACGGATGCATAATTTTTTCTGTTATTAATGACATGGCAGCTAAAGTACCCACACTTCCCTCTGCTGATCTTCTAGAAATATTAGTCCTTTCAATTTCTAACGAATAGGATTTTCCCTTAGGTTTCTTTACTCTCCTATCAATAACAACATTTTCTACTATCTCATTTATTGAAATACCTCTCATATACTTCGTCTCTTGGTATTGTTTGTTTACTTGAGATCCTATGTAATGAAATACATTGTACAGTATTTCGTCTTCTTCAATAATGTCTGCGAACATTTCTACAACTTCAGGAGTAAATTTATTCTGTTTATATTTTTCACTTAATACCTCGTTCAAGTTGTCCCCCCCTTAAAACGTTGGTTAATTATTCCTAAAAACATATTACCTTATTATAAGACGTATATCAAGTCATTATATATAAGTCTTATATAAGGTTATTATATACAAGACTTATATAAGACTTTCATTTCAAAAAAATACATTAAACTCTTACCTATCACCACTTTACATATAAGACGTACATGTAAATCCTTTATATACGTAGTAAACAAAACATGTTAATACTAGATTTCATATAACTAACAATAACTATCGGATACTTAATAAAAAGACAGTATTTATGTAGATTTTTATCCAGATTTATATTATTACCATTTGATACATCTAAAATATAGTACTAATAACCCCTCTATCGTACATATACAACCTATATAAACGCACTATATATAAGACTTATGTACAAACACCTAAAAATAAAGGTTTTATCCACTTTTATATAAATTTCATGTCAATATAATATCACCACAAACCTTTATACGTCTTATTTGTAAGTCTTATATATACACGTTATAGATAAGTCTATAAAAAAAGAGTAATACTTATTAAAGTATTACTCTTCTAATTATAAATTTTTATATACAATACTTAGTTTATTGAAAAGAACTTCATGATCTCGTTTCTTATTTACCAACTTATTTCTCTCTCTGTTGTCAACAGAATGGAAAGGGGATGTTAATGTCATATTATATTCAGCTATTTCTTTTATTAATTCCGTAGTTATTTCTGATATTTGTAGGAATAACACATAAAATTCTGATTCATTTTCATTCAATTGGCTAGTTTTATAGTTAAGTTCTACAAACTTGTCAGTATAACTTGTCAATTTCATATCAATATAATCGCTATAACTAACATGTGTAGTCATGATTTTGTTAAACTCACCTAAACTAATTAATTTCTTTGTTAAACATAGGTTCACCAAATATATCCTGTATAAAGCTTTAAATGAAATAGCATATTTAGCTCTTTTTTTTATTAATTGGATGTATTCACCGTATTTGTTGATTAAATATCTTAATTGGTTAGATTTTATCCTCAAAATTCTACTGACTTGTGCCATATTATACGTTTTATAAGGATCTAGAGCTGCAAACTTTATTGGGATTATCTCATGTTCGTTACTTAATGTATTAATTACTTGGGTATAAAGAAAGTCCGTTTCAAATTCACTTTGTATTATCTTTGTTATTAACCCATATTCTATGTTCCAATTCCGCATTTTTTCACCCCTTAAATCAAATTGTAACATGCAAAATATGAAATATACACAATTTTCATTTACTTTATTATGTTTATTTACTTATTTCTTTTATGATGTGATTTTTCCTTCTGATAAACAAATAGCTCTATAGAATTAAATACAATTCTGTTTAACACATAATATCATCTATGCAAAAGAATATTCACTGTACATTTCATCTATTTTTGTTACTCTACACATATATAACGAGATACATATGACGAACCCTTTTTTCATCATTAGAGTTCGTCATATGTTCTTTTATCTATGTCGAAGTACAAATGACGAACTCTAACTGTAATTTTCCACTTGATATCATTGAATTTAATTACCCACACCTGACGAAATAATATGTGTTTTTAAATCGAGAGTTCATAGGGGATAATGAGTTACTTTTTTGTAAATTTCAGTTAAAATATACACTAATCATTTTTATGTACTGAACTGCTTAATTTATCCAACATTAATTACTTTCATTTCATGACAATTGCACCCGTTTTTATGCAGATTTCCGTATATTATTTCCATATCAAGGGAGTGTTTTAAATTGAAAAAATCATTTGATCATGCCGTTAAATATATCGTCGGAGAGAATGACCGTGGAGTTTATTTTAATCGTTCTGACATTTTTACAGTCTTATTTTTATATGAACAACGAACAGTATCTCAAATTCAATTACGAAAATTTTATGAATTAATAAGTGGGGAGCCTATAAGTCGAACTACATTTTCATCCAAGTTAACTAAGTGGGCAAAAATGAAATTAATAAAAAAAGAAAATATAAGTGTGAGAAAAAAGCGTGGATTTACATTAGATTTCGTTTCTATAGCTTCAAAGGGAGCAGAAATATTATATCGTTTAAAATTAATTACTGATTGCAACACATCGTTTGTTACCAAAAGGCAATATGAACACAATATAGCTATTACACAATTCGTGCTAAATCTACTTGAAGCAGAATCTCAAAATGAACATACCGGTGCAATTGTAGGTGGTAATGGCGATTATCTTTTTCCATTAAACTCAATTGTTAAGCAAAACTTACATTTACCCAACCTAATGTATTCCGATTCAAATGATGTCTACTTCTTATATGAAGATGAAGAGTATCGCGAAATGTTTCAGCCAGAACTTCAACCCGTTTCCTTCCAACCAGACTTACCTCAACTCGTTTATTCATTTCGTCCATCTAAGGAGTTTTATCCAGACCCAAAGGGAGACCCATTAATCATTCCTGATTGGGTTCTTACATGTAATGATTCTATTATCAATATTGAAGTTGATACAGGGACGGAAAACATTCCATTTCTAGAAAACAAACTAAAAAAATATCTTGATATCGCTGCTTCTAATCCGTCTAAACAGTTTTACGTTTTATTTTCAGTAATCGATGATTCCTATCACACAATTTCTACTTACAAAAAAAGAACTACACGTGTAACAAATTTAAAAAAGGCATTCAGCAATATACCACGTTTAAGTGTAGTGAATAACCTAAATGTTTACGTAAGCAATATGGGTGGATCTGCACTTGTAATAAATAATATTCTTCATGAAATTCGCGAGATTAATAGTTTAAACAAAAGTCATTTGCTCAAAAAAATCGCTGAACGTTTAAACATAAATTCTTCTTTCCCTTATTCAGTAGAGTGGATTTCTAATAAAAATGAAATTCAAGCGAAAGGGATTCAACATTCTAAACTACTTGAGCTAACAGATGACATTTTGATATTACGAAAAAAAGCACCTGATGAAGAAAAAAAATCTTTAGATTACTTAGAAATATTATGTATATTAACAATACTTAAGGTAGGGGAGGTTAACACACACTTTAAATTACAGCAATTATCAGGATTGTTGGCTATGCAAAATCAACACCGAACACTAAACCCAATTAAGATTTTGGGGATATATGAAGCGGATGAATTAGAGCATGGGCAGCAAGCCATTTTTACTGATTTGTATCACAATTCCATAGCACCAGAGAATATATTATTGGCTACTTCTGCTGAATTGCTTAATTTCACCGCTGCTTTTTATTCGTTAAAAGAGAGGGTGAAACAAGAATTTGGAGAATGCAGTTCAAAAGAATGCTGAACTCAATAATGCACCAGGTAATGGGGAGGATCCAAAAGCCGGAAAGAGCAAAAAAAATTCCTATACAGTTACAATCGATATTACAAAAAGCTGGAAATATCGTTTAGCAGCCCGCTCATCTTACTATGTTATAACATTACTACTTCTGCTAGCTTGGTATTTTGCTTTTAGAGGAATATATAAATACGCTTCTTTCTGGTCCATACAAATGGGAGCTCCGTTACCTACTTTAAGTATCTTCGGTAATCCTTTTGAAACTAATTATTACATTGAAACCTTTTTTAGTTTTTGGATTTTAATTTATACTTGGCAACTATCAACCAAGGTTAAGACCTACCAGGAGATAAAGCGTAGATGGTTTATATTCTCGATGATGTTAATTGGTATAGTTGCCCAGTACTTATGGGCGTTTAGTGTTCCATTAGCTAAAATATTTATTCCATTCTTAAATTCGAAAGCTGGAGAAGTTTCACTAAATGACAAAGGATTAGAGGATACTATACTTTCAAATTTTAGTAATATCATGCACCTTGTATTTGCAATACCTGTAATTATTATTATTCTCGTACTCTTATGGCTCTTTAAGATTTTTTATGAACATAAAAAAGAGCTTTTAGATGAATTCGGAAAATGGGAATACGTATTTAAAATACCTGGTTGGATGCTTTCCTTTTTGAATGATGATCGTCAACGAAAACTTGCTACTTCATTACACAGATTTTTCACTGAAAAAAATCCATCAAAATTGCCAGAACCCGATATCTTTCTTGGTCCTAACAGTGCTACACGGGAAATGGCAGTAATACAGGGCAAGTCTCTAACGCTTAATATAATGATCATCGGTAACATTGGTACCGGTAAATCTGCGGCACTAGGTTTGCCAATTGCCAATCAAATTCTTGACTATATGGCTTCCATGATTAATAATTTTAAAACTTTATATGCAAGAAAAGATTATCATTCAGAGGATGTAAAAGGAACGCAGGTTAATGGTCTTACAGTTATCGAGCCATCTAATGACTTCTGCGAAAAAGTATATAAATTGGTATTAGCACACAAGATTCCCGAAAGTGTTATTTTCTATTTAGACCCAACAAATCCTGATACCCCTTCAATAAATTTTGTACGTGGTCCAGTTGATAAAGTTGCTGAGATGTTATGTTCAGTATTAACGGGTCTCTCTGATAATGGAGCAGGAAATCCGTTCTTCGTTCAATCTGAGCGTTCCCATCTTAAACAACATATTTATTTGTTAAAACTTCATGATTCTAATTTTGAAGCTAGATTTGAGCATTTAATTGATATGTATAATGATGCTAATCTCGTATTTGAGATGCATCTCAAATTAAAAGAACGACTTCCAAATGATATTGAATCTATTCCAGATAGGGATGAACGAAATCATTTCCGCATAATGAAACAAGTTGATGAATGGTTTGATTTAAATTATGTTCCTGAAATTTCTGGTGGTCGTGGGGGAGGGGAAGTTGTTTATCATACTGAAGGGAAATACTATGGTCAACCAAAGATAATTGATAAACAAGAAACCTTTGTTCGCGGTTTACGAAACACATTAAATGATATTTCTGCTCAACCTCTGCTCCGACGTGTTTTATGTGGTCCATCGGATTTTGATTTTGAGAAGCATTTGGAATTTGGAGGTATTCTGTTAGTCAACACAGCGAAAGGGGAACTTTCTGATCTATCCGATGTATTCGGTAAATTATGTTTATATGCCGTGCAGAATGCTGTTTTCCGTCGTAAGCCTAACGTATCTCCTTACCATCCGGTTTTAGTCGATGAGTTTGCGGATTACATTTACAAAGCATTTAAAAGTTTTCCTGCTCAATCACGTAAATATAAAGCACCTTTAATTGTTATTGCACAAACCATTAGTCAATTAGCAATTGAACATGGCCCAAGATTCATGGATATACTGTTAGGTACATTTCGTAATAAACTTGTTTATGGTGATGTTACAAATGAAGACGCTAAATTATTTAGTAAGCTAATGGGTACGAAAACAATTTATGAGGCACGTGAAGGTGATCAAGAAATTGATATGGTAACAGCAGAAACAAAAACACAAAGTACTCGTAGAACATCCTACTCTTATTCGAAAACAGAGGTACCAATTCTTTCTGAAAATGACATTTTAATTCAAAAAGCATTCCAGTGTGCTGCTAAAATTGTAAAAGATAATGCTCCTCAAGGAGGGATACAAGTAAATGCTAACTTTGTTCCTGCCTCTGAGTTTAAAACAGCTAAGATTCAAGTTGATGCAGAAGCAGCTGCTTATTGGTTAAAAATTCGTGAAGAGTCATTAAATACGGAAATTAAATATGATGATTATGTCACAGATACAGATGTTGATAGTGAAGAAGCTGTAATTGAAGAATTAAGTACACCTAAAACAGCACCTACTGCAATAGAAGGCTGGTTACAAACGTTAAATCCTGATACTTACGATTTTTATAGTAATGAAGATGATACTGACAATGAAGGGGAGTTAACAAATAATCAGTCTGTTCAAGGTTACTCAAGGAATTCTGCTCCTAAGCTCGAAAAGGAGGACGCTACAGCATCAATGGCTACTTCTAATAAAACAGAATCTGCAAAAATTAATGAAGTAATCGATATTCAAAAAGAAAATGTACCAGATACAAGTAAACATAGAGAACCTATTGAACTTAACAACAAAGCACCAGTTATTACTGAAACTCCAATAGAAGTGCCAAGGGCGAAGCATACACCACAATATAGAGAGCCTGCTTACACATCGACTGTGACCCATAATCAGCAGGAACAGGAAATTCAACGAACTGCAGAAATCAATGGTAAAAATACAACATCTAACTTAACAATGCAATGGTTACAACAAATGGCTGCTACCGTTCCTCAAGATGATGAAAATACGTTACCTTTAGATGAATTCGAAGGTGGCTCTCGTCTTCATAATCGTAAAGTAGCAGAATTAACTCCAGAAAGTGCGGCAATTAAGGATAAACTCAGTCAATATATCGAAGGTGACATTGATCGTGATTGATACACGAAGCATATAACGAATATTTCTACTGGTAAAAAGGTGTGGGGCGTAACCCCATACCTTTTTATTATTTCAAATGTAACTTTCACTAAGAGGATCATTTCTTTATGCTAAAATTTAATGTAGCATTGAAATAAAGTTACGATGCTTTATCTCTTTAATCAAAGAATTATAAATAAGCTAAGATCAAACTTTTTTTATAAAACATAAGCCTGTCGGATAAGAAACCATAGAATACGGTTTAACACAATATTTTTAATCGAACTGTATTTTAAAGCCACACATGTTACCATCGTTTATTCAAGTAAAGACAATCAAAACTTAATTGTTGAAATAACAAGAGGAAAAGATGTTTTCCCACAAAAATCTTTACAAAAGATCAATGCATTTGATAAAATTCGTCAAGCATTCAATCAGCAAAAAAATGAATCACATTATGTATACTGGAATGAAAATGACGTACATTATCAAATTTATTCATCTAATGTAAATAAGAAACAATTAACAAAAGATGAACTTTGTACAGTTCAAAAGTCTTTTTCTGTGAAATAGTAGTTACGTATTTTTCATCGAGTTTTTTTAGATAACATCAAGTATTGATAGTATCTTTTTAAAGATACTTTTGTTTTAAAACCTATTTTATTTACTAATTCATCCTCATTTATTCCTTGTTTAATAAGACGAAAAATAAACGTATTTCTCATCTGTTGTGCAGAAATACGTCTACCTAATTCTGCTCGTTTTACTTCCAGTCGAATCATCTTCTGTATAGCAACCTCAGATAAAGCCTTTGGTGCATCATTTTCGTAAACCCATCGATAAGTACCTCGATTAAAATCAAATGCCACAAATAGGGGATTATCTGTGTGCTGTCGAGGTCTTACAGATTCAGGGATAGTCGAATAATATTTGTAAAGCTGTTTTGTATCTTCGGCTGTTAAGAAGACGGATCTAGTAACTCCGTTTTCTCCTGAAACAATTAAAGTGTTCCTAGCAAACTGTATATGGCTCATATTAAGCGATACAAGCTCTTGCAATGACAAACCGTAGTTTACTATTAAATTAATTATACAAGCGTTTCTATCCATGATTAGAGGCCGATATTTAGTTTGTCTCTCTGTTAACCCCTTAGTTGATAGAACAGTTTGTTTTAAAAGCTTCTCTTCTAATTCGGTAATAAAATCATTGTCATTTAATGATTGATCCGGAATTAAAGAGAGATGAATATCATCTAATGGACTAACTATTCCTAAAAACGTGTGTAACTTTTTTAAAACCACCCATATCCTGTGCCTTGTTTTAAGAGAATATTCTCGTTTGTTTTCTAACATTGAGAAATAAGCTTGATAATCATGAACAGATATTTCATTCCATGATTTGATATGTAAAAGCAACTCATTTTCATTTAACCATCTATAAAAATCTTTAATATCGTATGCATAGCGTTGGATTGTAGAATGTTTTCGCCCTTTTTCACTTAAATATGTAGAGAAAGCTTTTAAATTTTCCTCTAAGCTAATTGTCTCGTTCAATATAATCACCTAATTTCTTTGGATATATTATAACAGAAAACAAGTAAAAGACCTGCTACCGCCCTTTGCTACGCACGGTTGCGGGCATATCCAAAAAGGCACTACAAAAACTAATCCCCAAACAATCCCTGTAAAAAATCCAATCTCGTTATAGGTATTCGTTTCTATGTAAGTTGTTTCTTTTAGTGCAGCCATGTGTAATCCTCCAATATAAATTGTTTATTAAAATGAAAAAAGGACAAACTTAGTCCTGGTAGGGATACGTAGTTTTGTCCTTTTGTATGAGGGTAATGATCTGTTTAATTTAACTCATTATATTTCAAATTACCAATATATTTAAGTTTTAATTTTAATAATTGTTGATAACTCCCCGGTTTTAAAAATCTAATATAAATATATATCTTAAAAAATAAAAAAATAAAAAGATGGAACTTTTATAGGTAATGAAAAATAAGGTGTAAATATACTCTCACAAGAGATTATTAGATATACGAACATAAAAAATCATAATTGGTAATAAATAGAATCAATCAATCCTTTAATTATTCGGCTTCAATTCTACAAAAAAGCAGAAAGTAAAATATATTTACATACATGAAATCACAAAAGAATTAATACGAGGCATCTTATATTTATACATTACTTTTTAAAAAGGTAAACATTCCTTTTTTTGAAAATCAGGTTGTTCAACCTCAGCTTATAAACAAATTGTTCACAATCTGCTTAAGATATATAAACATAATTAAGTGTTTCCACATAATACACATTATTTTTGATGATTTTTATTAGGTAAATACATTTACCTCAGTAATTATAAGGATTATAGGTAATTTTTATTCACATTTAATGATTTTTGTCCTCATATCAACAGTTTTTTAATATTTTCTTGTGATTTTATGTAGGTATAGCAAGATGATATTTTATCGATAATAGAATTACTTTCTATATTGATGTGGAGAGTTCGATGTAGAAGAACGAGAATTTGAATAGATATGTATAAAAATAGACTTCATTTTAAATGAAGTCCTTCTAATTTGGTCTTTATTAATGGAGTAGTTAAAAAGGAATACTAATGAAACAAACACTAATAGCCCTCTACTTTCGAAATTTTTGAAAATAGGGGGCTCGTTACACTTATTTTATTGCTATTGCGTTTAGTACCTGATCTGCAGATTTTATTGTTACACCAGCTCGTACTAAACGTTCAAAAGTACGCATAAATTCTAGTAAATTAAACGATTCTGATAGTTCAATTACGCGCAGCTGTTCTTGCGGTAATCTATCAATCTCTTCAATAAACCATTCACGTATATCGCTTGGAATAGTACGATCTTTATGACCACGATTTTTTAATTTCTCACGCATTTTAATTTCCAATGCGACATATGCATGGACATTAACGCCCTGGTCATATGCATATTTTCTAAATAATGTTTCTTCCTGGTATTTTAGGTAATTACGGTTATAAGATTCTTCATTCGCGGGTACTGCAAATTTCTGTTTCAGTAGTGCATATACACTTTTAAATATTTTCTTAATGTTACGAAGAGAGTACATGGCATAATGTAGACCGAAATTAAAGACAGCTTGTTCACGGTCACTATTTCTCTCTTTTGGTATATGCTGAGCGATAAGAGGATAGATACCTTCTTTCGCTGCAGTATCAAGAATTTTATATTGAGATGTTTGATATAATAGTTTTTTTAATGTATATACAATTTTCTTTGGAAATCCTTCTTTACTGTCAATCATGTCGCGAAGTCCACGAATTACACTCCGAATTTGGCGATGTGAAGTATGCTTTAATACATGAATAAATTTATCCATGTCTGCAGACAGTTCACCGATATTCATTTCTTGTAGGAGGTCTTCAATGAATCTTGCTTTACGAGCATATGTAGCTTTTGGTGTAAACGGATCCCTATGATGAACATTCCCAGATTCTTTTGTACATAAGAAGTCCGGATGGATAGATAGATATAATGTTGTATATCGTTTTGTATTTTTTACCCCTTTTTGCATTTTGCAAATTTTGAATAGGGGAGTACCCGTACTTGGGACTACTGTAGTTAATTCATCTATAACTGCATGGATTTGATGTGGATATTTTTTATGTAAGTAACGATACATCCCACCAAAATGAGTTTTGTTTCCTCTTTCGTCCAGCTTGTCTAAAGAGCGTTTTAATGTTGTTTCCCTATGTTGTTGCATAGCAATGTCTAAGAATAGCTTCTTAGCTGCTACAGATAGTTTAAAGAAAGCCTTTGTAAATACAACAGGACTAATATATACATATGGATTTGCCTTTTTTGTTTCCTCATTCGTAAAATGAGTCAATTTAATTGTATATCGGCCATCTACCCCATTTTTAATAGAGATAATATTATGTAAGCTTAACTTTTTCAAAGCGATATAGAATTGAGAATGCTGAATGTATGCTAATTCTTCTTTATATTGCTTGTAATCTTCCCACATCATATGTACTGTTACATTTGGAATAATACCATTAGTAAAACATTTTTTATGAAGGTATAAGAATACTTCAAGATCTGCATTTGTAATACCATATAATTTATGTTTTCTTCCTGTTTTCTCTGCAAGTGCAGATATTGCGCGACGTGAAAAAGATGGTTTGGCTTTTTCGACAAAACCGTCAACATCAGCAATACGGTCTTCATATGTCATGTGCTGTAGAATATCTTCTAAATATGTATCTTTATAGCTGTAGTATTTCTCTTCAAATGTTTCCACAAATTTTTGCCATGATTTTAATGTTACTAGCACAGCATTGGTTGTTTCCCCATTTAAACTACGTTGATTTCTTATTACAAATGATTTCCCCATCTTTTTCACCTCCATTCTACAAATTCAGAAATATATGCCAAAAGACTATAAAATATACCAATTTTGATTATAGCAAAATGAATTTTGTAAAAATGTGCCCTTTAAGAGAGAATTTTAAAAAAAGCAACACCTTATGAGTCTTAGAGCCACAAGGGATTTTAAAAAAGTTTGAGATTTTTTTTGGTACGCGACTTGGGAAGCGGTGTTGCTCTTTTCTTGTATGATGCTATTTATTAAGAATAGGAAAAATCCTTTAATATCAATACTTCATAGATACTTTAATTAATTTTCGGTACGCAACTTGGGAAAGATGTTGCTTATTTTTTAGGAAAATAGGTACGCGACTTGGGAAAGGATTTTTGTGAAATATATAGATTATTTTTGATTGAATATCTTTAATCGTCTGATATAACAGCGTTTGTAGTAAATTTTGATAGCAGGATAGGTACGCGACTTGGGAAAGATGTTGCTTATTTTCAATGGAAAATTAAATAATTTAAATATTAGGTGTTGCTTGTTGCGAAAAATAAGTACGCAACATGGGAAAGATGTTGCTTGTTTTAGTAAAAGAGTACGTAACATGGGAAAAGCGTTGCTCATTTTATATTAAAAGTACGCAACATGGGAAAGATGTTGCATGTTTTATAGGAAAGGTACACAAGGTGGGAAAGATGTTGCACGTTTTGTAGAAAGGTTATGCAAGATGGGAAAGGTGTTGCATGTTTTGCAGGAAAGGTACGCAAGATGGGAAAAGCGTTGCATGTTTTATAGGAAAGGTACACAGGGTGGGAAAGATGTTGCATGTTTAACTTATAATTAGTGTAAAACGAATTTTGTAAACTTAATATAATTAAATGTATTGTTGCTATTACAAATACGAAAGGTAATTCTTGAATAAAAATTTATATTCGTGGGATAGGGAAGAAGATAGAGAATTTATTATTTTTTACTATTTATACTAATTTAATTCTATTATCTTATTGTATTAAATAAAATATAATATATAATTTTATGAATATAATAAGGTGATAGGAGAAAGATATATGCTGGAAAAATTGAATAGATTTATGTTTGATTTACCTATAATTTGGTTTGTATTACTTATAGTATTTGGATCATTTTTACTTGTGATGCCATTAGATTTATTTTTACCCGCAATAAAACAACATCCAATAAAGGAAGAACCCGCTATTATACAGATTTTAGTAGGAGTATTTGCGGCACCTGTATATGAAACAGTAATTTTCCAGGTATTTTTATTTTGGGTATTAAGTTGTATTCCTCTTATTAAAGATCGTGATTATCTTATCATTTTAATAGCATCGATTATATTCGGATTAATTCATTCAGATGGTATCACTTATATAGTCGCTACAGCAATAATTGGAGTATTATATAACTATGCTTATTGGGTATATCAAAAAAAGAATGAAAAAGTAGAAGTTACAATATCTGCTTTTTGGATTGTTGTTTTGATTCACTCACTACATAACTCTATTGCTGTTATAGCATCACAGTTATAAATGTTTTAAAGAATACTTTATACTATTAGTAGTGGATTTTAAGTTAATAATTAAAGGGAATTGAGTTGTATATAAAAAAAGGCATAGAGTGTTTTTCTATGCCTCTTTTTTATGTGAACTTATATTTATTTGTTTACTTTCATTCCACCTTAAATAATGGATTTATGTCAAATCTACTGAACCCTCAAAGCAAACCTTTATAAAAAGGTTTGTTAAATATTATTCCCACTACTCATAATCAATTGCATTTTAATTTTCTTTAATAAGTGTTCATAAAAGTTGCCTGCTTCTGGATAGATACCTTTCTCATGGGCACTTCAGTTTACAAAAAGATATTAATTGTTCATTATTTTTACGTGAGCTAAACAATAGGAATGCTTAATAATAATATATCCTATCGAAACTCTAATTAGAATGGTATGAATGATAAGTAGCAATTGATATAATTGTATTAGGAGCATTTAGGAGGATTATTAGTGGAAAAGTTAAAAGTACTATTTCAAAACACCTTATATATAGCATACCCTCTACTAACTGGAGTTGAGGGTAGTGAAAGAGTTTTAAATAAATGGCAACAGTTCTATCAAGATGTAGAAAAAGACTTACAGGCAATTTTCAACTCAACTTATTCATCACAGACTTTTGAAAGGTTAGTGAAATGGGTTTCTAAAAAGGAAGCCTTAGGTTTATCTGCGATAGACATTCTTCCAAAATTAGATAATCATAAGGAAGAAATTTTCGAATGCTTAAAAGACGACTTATATATGGAATTTGGAATTAAACTACCTGTTATCAAAAAAGAATTGCCTTTAGATTCAGAGGCTAAGAGCGAGTATATAGAACGAAGTAATGCAGGATTTATGTATCATTTATCGGACACCATTGCTAAGAATAAGTTTACAGATGATCAAGATAAAAATGTTCGTATTGCGCAATTGCAGGATAAACAAAATAGTCTAGTCGTAGTATCGTCACACGACGATGGTGATATGAAGTTACAAAGGGAAGAGTTAAAAAGATGGAATACTTTGATTGACTCTACTTTTTTAACACGAGTAATGGATGATTTAACGGCGGACTGCCTCGATATTGTTACAGAACTATGGGTAAAGAGTGCAGAAAATGATAAGACTATTGTGCCTGTACATTATGAACAAATATTAGATATGTGTAATATGAAGCAAATCAAAAATGGTAAGGCTTATTATCGAAAAGAGGACAGATTAAAGATTATGGAGCGTTTAGCTGCTCTTGCTAGTATTTTTATTTATGTTAATGAAGATAATGAGATCGTGATATTGAATGAAGAGGATCCGAATGAAACACTAGCATATAAAAAACAAAGAATTAGAAGATTGTTTGTAATGGATGAAATTATCATTGCAAAAGATATTGATACGGATAAAACATTAGGAATAGAGAGTATGAACGTTACTCCAGGTAGTTTTTTATCGAAATATCTATATGGTTCTGAAAAGTTAACAGGTTTATTATCTAAGAAAGCATTGGAGTATAACAGCAAGCAGCAGAGATATCACAAAAGGTTAACTAGATATCTAAGTTGGCGTTGGCGTATTCAACAATCATATCAACATCTAACTCATTCATATAGTATTGGTGGTCCTAAAGGGCTATTACAAGTAATGGAGATAAGTATGAATAGAAAACCAAGCCTAATAAGACAAGTTTTCGAAAAGACGTTAGATGATCTTATGAGAGACCAAGTAATTCAAGAGTGGAAATACTCTCCTGAAATCGATGAAGAAAAATGTAAGGGAAAAAACTGGTTTGAAAACTATTGGTTAAAATTGAAAGTCATTATTTCTCCTACAAATGAACTTGTTAAATTACAACAAGAGTTAATAACTAAGAAAAATAAACAACAGGTACCATTAGTTATCGAGATGGAAGAAAAGCCATCAGTAATTGAAGAGAAGCCTGTAAGTATACTAAACCAAGAAATTCCTAATAGTATTGAGTTCTATATCGAAAAAATGAACACGTATAAAGAGAAGAATAATAAAAGTATTCGTGGGTTAGCGAAAGAAATTGATATTTCGTATTCAACGCTTTCAAGGATGTTATCCGGTCAAAGAAAACGATTAAATGATGATACAAAAAATAAACTGGATAAGTGGATAGAGAGACAAGAAGTAATGAACTTATTATAGAAAGCCTATAAAAATGATAAGAGGGGAAGGGAATAAATATGGCCGAAAACATCAGCATGTTACAAATAATAGATAGGGATAATTTATGTAAACTCCGAAGCAATTTCATTAAAGAAAATTAGTTCTTTATGCTAAAAATTCAAATGAGTTTGTGAAGAAATTAAAAAGAAGCAGGTACCTCTCCCTTTAAAGGATCTGCTTCTCTTTACATTGACTCTATAATCATTTGTCTTTCATACCACTTTTTTAGTTTTTCATTAACACTTTTTGAAATACGCTTCATTTTGTTATTACAGAATCTTGATAGTGTAGCAGGGGATAAACCTATTTCATCTGCTATCTCACGCATTGTTTTATTTTGATGCATATGCTGATACATAATTTTTTCTCGTATCACATCTTCTGATCCTTCAGGAGTTTGTTTTACTGTCTCTGCAATATAATGGTCCTCCTGCTTCTCTTGCATATCTATTGCTTTTTTCTTTACCATACTATATATATTATTCATTAATTCTTTTGGTGGTAAGATAATGATTCCTAATTTGGAATAGTAATTCTTAAACCAATTACGTTCGCCTATCTTTGTTTCATCCAATTCCTCTGCATACGCCCAATGTGAAATTACATTTTCTTTTTCTAAATCATTTAAAATATTCTCTAATTGTTCACGAGTTCGAGTTGGGCGACCCTTTGTGGGTGTAATACCCATTACAGATAGTAGACCTTTTTCTCCACCAATGGAGTATGGTCTTTTTAAAGTACTGTATTGTTGACGGATTCTCCACTGCCAGGATAAATAACGTATTAAACGTTTATGAAACTTGTGTCTATAGCTATTATACTCTAATGCTTTTTTCGATAATAAAGCCGTTGTGCTATTAGATCCATACAAATAGCCCGATAAGAAACTACCCGGTTTAATCTTACAGGATTCTATCCCCATATATTCATTTGTATTCTTATCTCTCCATAACACTACAGAGTCCAGTACGAATAGCCTTTTGATTACTTCACGTTTTACTTCAAATTTTTCCCCAGTTTCAGCTTGATCGTTCAGTACTACAACTTCATTATCATCATTCAAATAAATAAAGATGCTTGCTAACGCTGCAATACGTTGTGCTACCTTTATCTTATCTTCTGCACGATAATACTCTACACCATTTGCTGATGCTTTTGGCATATTACATAATTCCAATACATTCTCATAACTAAAATCTATGAATTCATCTGGTGATTTAGCTTGATTTAACCATTGTATTGTAATGGTATCTAAACAGTCTGCTGTAAGATCATCCATATTACTAATTACTCCATCAACCAATATAGACCATCTTTCCGCTTCATTTGTATTCACTAATCTCAAATCCTCATCCTTATGTGAAGATAGTTGTGCTACTCCGCTTGAATTTTTTGTTTCTAATGGCAGTACCGGTTTTGCCGCTGCTTCATCTTCTTCAAACTGATTTTTTGCTATTCCATCACGTAATTGATAGTACATTGCGTCATTTGATACAGGATAATATTCGTCAGGCATATCTGCTATACGCTCTTCTATCTGACCATGTTCAGGATTTGAAATTTGAGTTGGTTCAGCTGCTTCAAACTTTTCTCCAAACTCTTGTTCAATGATTTTATCTAATACATTTTGAATCTCAATTTTATATTTATCTAGATTCGCGTAAATGTGCAATAACGATATTCCTTGTTCTTGTTTCTGCCCCAGCCAAGAAACAAGTGTTGAGAAAGAAGGGGATATATTAGCTGAAGTTACTAATTTATCGTGATTCTCTTGGACTTCGTTATAATATTTTTGCCATTTGGCCCATAACTGCTTATTATCTTCATAGATTGGAGCAGCAAGTAGGAGGGCGTCACTGAACAATGCTATTACTCTCTCCATATTTAAGTACCTCCTAATAATGTTATTAACCAATATAATTAAATCCTAACAATATGAAACGTCATAGCTATATGATGGCTACATAACCTTTAAGTTGAAATGTTATCTGAATAATTCACACAATTATTGGTTTTTACTCGTTTTATTGTGGGTCATTTTAATTCTATTTACTTGTCTTTAATTATATAAAACTGCTTCTATTTGTAAAATCACTACTTTACAATACAATTTCAATTTTTAAAAGTAAATTAGTTAAATACACTGATTTTTGCTTAACGACTAGTAACTTGTTACTTTAGGTCACAACTAAAATACACCAGCTGCTTCTTAATTGAAACTGAATAGCTTTATCATGGCTACTACTTTTTATTTGAAACTATGTAGCCTTATTATGGCTATAAGCTTTTATTTCAAATTTTATAGCTTTATCACGGCAATTACTTCTTACTTGAAATGCATAGCTATATCGCGGCTACTACTTCTTACTTGAAACTGTATAGTTTTATCATGGCTATAAGCTCTTATTTCAAATTTTATAGCCATATCGCGGCAATTACTTCTTACTTTTAATAATGAATAGCTATATAATGGCTACAATTTCGTAATTTATGAAACGTTATAGCTATATGATGGCTACAACTTTGAAAAAATGAAACGAGAATATCTTGAAAATCATTTGATTAAAAAATTTTTTTATTCTATTAAAATTAGTAATAAACGTTGATATAAAGCCATTTCATAAAAAACGAAAAAAAACAAGCTAAAATCATTATAGCTATATGATGGCTACAACTTTCACTGTGAAAATCACAACAAAGCTACACACACCAAGGGTTACAGCAGTTTTCAATAAAATATAACTTGTTGTAAAAACATGAAACGTTATAGCTATATGATGGCAGTAAACATGAAACGAACTGAAACGTTTATAGCTATATGATGGTTACAACTTTCACTGTGAAAATCCCAACAACCTATATGTACCAAGGGTTACAGCAGTTTTCAATAAAATACAACTCGTTGTAAAAACATGAAACGTTATAGCTATATGATGGCTACAACTTTCAAACGAGATTAGATGAAAACCCTATAAAATCAATGGTTTCGAGGGATTTATCCCACTACATAATACGTTTCATATTCAAAAAACTTTATAGCCCTATGGTGGCAACAAACTTTTTTAAATGAAACGTCAAATCCCTTGTCGCACAAGGGATTGAGGCACGTTTCATTTTTTTATTTTTCCTCTTAAAGGGACAGATTTCGCCAGTATTCGATTTGATATAATCAAAAATGAAAATCTATATCTAATTGTGGGGAAAACTGCAACTTAAAATAAAAGGAGGTGAAAAAGATGGCAAAACCTTTCGTTATAAAGAACAAACGTAGTTTGAATGGTGAAACAACAACACCAGTAATTGTAACAATTAAATCATGGCAAAGGTTAGTAGAAGCTTTAGAAGGTAAGTATTACAGTTTTAAAGATACTTATCTAGAAGACATTGTGAAGTCAATGTCCTATGAAGAACGAATTGCAGATGAAGAAGGATTTGTTGCTAAAGCAAAGCCATCTTTTTCACTGAAAATGAAAAAGATTGTAGATAAAGTAAGTGAATTTGATAAAAACGAAGGCAGAAAACATAAACTATATGGTATTACAAATGCTGATCTAGAAGTATTTCTATTTCTTCATAAAAAATGTAATACATATGGTGAGCTTTCACATGTATCGATCCACATGCTTTGGGAAGATTATAAAAATTATAAAGAAGCATTTGCACATATTCACCACTCACAATTTTATGTAGCTTTGAAGAAGTTAAGTTTCCATAACATCATTACAATCGAAAATGAATACAGTGGTAAATATAAAATTACCTTAACTGATTTCATGAATAAAGAAACGAATAAAGCAAATGCCTATACATTTATTAGCCCGATAGTATTTACCAAAGAATTCTTTGAGTTATCAATTGCAGCTAAGAAACTATTCATGGATGTAGCAATGCAGCAGAAACGCGAAACTACCCTGAAACGTTCTTTATTCAAAGTGGATGAGCAAGGAAACTCAACTCATTTTGGTGGTATGTATCGTTACTTACATAAGAAATACCCACATCAGATTCGTGCTGTACTAGATGAATTAGAAACAAAACTTTCTGCAACTGGATCTCCTTTATTTAAAATTTGTAAGTTAGAAAAAGGGAAGAGGAATAAAAAGCAATACACAACATTGCATTTATCTGTACATCCTGATTTCTTATGCGCGAAAGAAGAAGGAGCAGAATACCGTGATCCTTTTACACCACGAGATACATATAAGCGTAAAGTTAAATTCATTGAAAACTTGTTAGTTGAAATGAACATTGCTGAATTTGCAAAGGATATGAACCAATTCATTAACGTTTTAAAACACTCTTGTCACCGTCAAATTCGCCAAGTAGTTCGTGGCTTACGAGAAATGATTGATCGACAAGAAGGATATCCTAAAAAGCTTGTTTATACACTAAGTAAATTATTAAAGCAATCTTCTCAATATCGTGTATTAGACACAGCTGCTAAAACTGGTATTTATCCTTTAATTACACACAATGTACCTAAACATGATCAAGAAGAGGCCATTTTTAAATTCGGTACTCATTTTGCTATATACTCTTTACGCAATGTTCAAAAGCTATTCCGAAAAGCGCATGACCTGCTTCATGCAAAATATGCTGTACCTGTAACTATAGATGCTTACCATCGTAATTACATGCAGTATCAAGAGGAATCACTATTTAGAAAATATGCTTATGAACAAGGAGTAAATATTAACGCATATACAGCATTAGAAATTGAAATTCGCGAACTCTTAAAGTCCAGTGGACATAAAGGAAATCAAATCCCTAGCGATATTCGTGAACTGTTCATTGAAAAAATTGATAAATTGCCGAAAGAAAAGATCCGTGTAATTGAGGTCCCTGAAGACTTTGATTTAATCCAGTTTCTTCATTCTTTAGAAGCATACTACCGTTCAACAAAAGAAGTACCACATACTGTTGATCAGCTGCTTCCAGCAATGTAATGATAAGCTCTCTATTTTTGAAAAAAACAAAAGTAGAGGGCTATTCGTGTTGGAAATAGCATTTAAAGTGGATTGCTTCAAATAAAAAAGAGAGGCGTTTTCATTAAACTTGAAAACTTCCTCTCTATTTTTATGCAATTTCATATATTGCAGACTGAGTAAATTTTATTATTCACAAGTTTCCAAGTTTATAAATCTGAATTTTCTGTCTTTAAATTCGTTTATTATCTACAAAAAAACATAAACTTTTTTTATTATTGTGTTGATATCTTAATAAATTAGACCATGTGTGTATAATATATTGCTCGAAATACAGTTCTTATAGGCTTTTACCTTTAAATCTACTTAAAATCAGAAAAATCTATGTTAGTTATGTTTAAAAAGTGGATACTGTTTCTAACTTTGATCACTTTGTTAGTAGTTTGTGTATAGTTTTCATCTAAATGTGGAAAATTTGTTTGTAAGTCCTTAAGATTTAGTTTTATTATTTATTCAGTTTTCCGCATTAATATAATGATGATTATATGTAGGTTTTATATTTCCACTTTTTGATTTTATGTAGTTTAAAACCGTAACCATAAGTAATAATTACGTTTCCAGTATTTGTTGTTTATGATTTTTTATGACTAAAATAATAATGGACCCTTGCTACAGCAAGAGTCCAACACTACTTTTTCTTTGTATAAAAGTTTTATCTTTATTCTTTAAATATATTAAAGATATATATTATATTAGGTTTTATATTACAGTAATACTTACTATAGGGAAGCGATTCTGTGTATAACCAATTTCATTTCTAAATGGAATTGGTTTTTTATGTATTCTAATAAACATTATAACTGATTCTAAAAAAATTTAATATAAAACATAATTTTTTTCATTTTCTCTTAGATTTCCGAAAAAAGTAAATCATACTTAAATTAGATAGTTGATTAGTGGAAATTACAATGAAATTTGTAATCTCCTAACCATTTAAAAAGAGAGGTGAAGACATGGTAAAAAAGAAATCCCAGAAAAACCCCGAAAAAAAGAAATTTACATTCTTTAAAAAAGCAAAAAATAAAACAACAGAAATATTAGATATGCAACAAGAGAATTCAGAAGCTCTTAAAGAAAAGAAGAAACGTAAAACAAGGGAGAAAGTTCCAGCGATAACAGGAAGAAAAGTAGGGAAGGTTACATTTTGGTTTGTAATGGGATTTGTGGTTGTAGGAAGCTCCCTTTCATTTATCCAACTTGCCGGTCCTCCTAGAGCAGTAGCTGTTCAGGAAAAGAAAGAGGAACCTGTAAAAATTAAAATGTCTGAAGCAGAATTAATTGCATATGCGAATAATTTTGCTGCTAATTATTTTAATTGGAAAGTTGATATGAATGTAGCTGAAGAACGAAGAAAACGATTAGAGAAATTTCTAGTTGAAGGATCTGATGAGCAAGGTGGATTAAATAGAGACACTTTAAAAAACGCTTCTAGTACTTTAGTTAAATCGGAAGCAGTAGAGGTCCGACAAAAGGGAAATGAAGCAGAAGTTACATTAAAAATCATTCAAAAACTAGAACCTGTAAATAATCCTGCTCCTGGAACGACACAAGCTCCAGACACACCAAAAGAACCAAAAGAAGTAACAAGGTACTTCTCAATTCCAATTTTAATGGAGAAAGGGAAAATGGTAGTCCCTAACAATCCTACAATCGTTCATGGAGAGAGAGAAAAGGCGGCTTATAAAGTAGCAACTTTCAAATCAGAAGGACGAGAAATTAATACAGATGCAGAAATAAAAAAAGTAGAACAATTTTTACAATCTGTATTTAAAGTGTATACAGAAGGAACACCAGAAGAAATTGCTTACTACTTTGAAAAAAGTAATATAACAAATGGATTAAAAGGTATTATGACATTTAGCAAATTAGAAAACCTACGAATTTATGAGGATAAGGATAAAGAATATAGAGTCTTAGTCGATGCCAAATTAAAAGATAATGATAGCAGCTTAGAGTACACATACACATATGATTTAAATCTTGTAAATAAAGATAACAAGTTTTCAATTAGCTCTATGAAGAAATTTGAAAACACATTAGAGAAAGTGGAGGGTAAATAATTATGGAGCTTTTGGGATTAGATATGGTTGCTCAGCAATTACCTGCTATTACGGATGCAGCGGTCTTAGGCAACATTAATTTTGGAGTAAATGCAAAAAACTGGTTAGTAGCTCAGTTAGGTCCCATATTTTTAGTTGTAGCAATCATCGGTGTAATAGTTTTACTTGTAAAAAGACAAATGGCTGGTCTAATTGGTTGGTTAGTACTTTGTGCGATTGTATCTGTGTTTGTATTCACTCCAGATGTATTCAAAGACCTTGGAACAAAATTATATAATTTATTATTTAAATGATCATTTGTAAAAAATAGAAATTTTAAGGAGTTGGTATAAGTGATTCAGAAACCGACTCGCAAGGAAGTAAGGACTTACAACTCTATATGGGATATTCCTAAGAGTTTATATGGGATAAGGGATATAACACTCCCTTTCCCTGTACCTTACAGACAGCTGGGGATTTTTGTTGGAACATTATTAATAATATTATTCTTAGAACAGATTTTACCATTAGGAAATAACGTCTTTTTCAAATATCTAATATTACCTGGTGGTATAGCGTACTTCTTTGGAAATGTAGAATTGGATGGAAAAAGTCCACACAAATTTATATATCGATTCTTTGTATTTACATTTGAAAAAAAGAAGTTGAGTCGTTATAAAGATACAACTGGCAATATTGGAAGCTATCAATATAAGACAGTAGTTCGATTTAAGGATGATTCAATTAAGAAAAAGTAATTAATTAATCTATACGGAAGAATTAGTTTAGTCTCATATTCTTCTCTAAGGAGGCACAAATGAATCAGGTTGAATTTCCAGTCAAATATTTTCATGATAATTTGATTTTTAACCAAGATGGTTCTTGCTGGGCGTATTATGAGGCATACGGGATTCCTTATGAATTTAAAGGAGACGATGATAAAAATACGTTGTTTATGCGACAACTCGGCTTATTTTGGAATTATGAAGAAGAAAAACATCTATTAATGATACCTGTTTATCAGAATTTCAAAGAAAAAGCCGATGAGTTTAAAGAAACAGTAAGCGGTGAACTAAAAGAGCTGGCAATCGATCATACTGATGACGTTGTCCATGAGTTAGAAAGAAAATTTGGTAAAAACGCTGTAGAATATCGCTATTTTATAGGTGTGAAATTAAAAGTAAGACACATACAAGAAGGACTTAAGGAAATGCTTTACACTGCATTTCATACCTTTAAAAACACTGCAGAACAGTTTGGACTACTTGGTGATACAAAAATATTAAAAACTGATTTGGAGATGTATAAGCGGGAAGCTAGTGCCTTTAGAAACAAAATAAGAAAACATTTAGCAGTAAGAAGTTTAGAAACAAATGAAACACAATGGATTGTATTACGAAACTTCTATCGTACATTGGAAGCACCTGTTACAGCAGGATGGACGCCACCAGTAATTGATGACGATTCTGCAATCTTTCCGAATCAAGAGAGTTTATTACGTTTAACAGAATCAGAAGTAGAGGTTAAAGGAAGACATATAGAAATGTCCCAAATTGGTTCTGATGGATTAGATTATCCAGCATATATGAGTTTCTTATCGGCATCCAAGATTCCATATACAATGGAGTTTCCAGACCAAGAGTGGATGTATATGATCCAAAATATAGATTTCCCAATTGAACTAAGTGTACGCACAGAAAATATTAACCATCGTAAAGCTCTATCTAAACTAAATAAAAAGAAAAAAGATTTAGAAGATCAAGAAGCACATGCAAGGGAAAATTCACAAACTGTTGGATTAAACGTGTATGAAGGTGTTCAAGAAGCTACTGAATTACAGGCCCTTATACAAAAGACACGTATGCCACTTGTTAAGACATCGGTATCCTTCTGTATATGTGCTGAAGATTTAGATACAATGCGTCGAAATACCAATTCACTTATTTCTATTTATAGAGAGATGATGATTGAACTAGTAAGACCATATGGAGATCAGTTCCTGCTGTTTAATGAATTTATCCCTGGTGCTAGAAGATATGTAAATGATTATATACACTTTATGGAGCCTGGGGTTCTGGCAGCCGGTATGTTTGGTGCAACACAAGATTTAGGTGATAATATCGGATTTTATATAGGTACAACTGGTATTTTAAACAAAGCGGTTTATATGACACCTTCTCTCGCAGCGACAAATACTGTTGCAAATCAAAAAACGAGCGCACTTTCAGTTGCAGTAACAGGAAGTACTGGTTCTGGTAAATCATTTGGAACAAACTTAATTGTTTACCTAGCGGTACTGGGAGGAGCCCAAACTCTGATAGTCGATCCAAAAGGTGGTGCGACACGTTCCTAAGTGAAAAGCTTAGGCATTGTCGAACTTACAGTTCAACAGTGAACTGTCATTCCAAGAAGTCAAATGATAGGGTAACGCCTTGAAGGGCTTCCTTTAATACTCCGACATGCAGTGAAGTTAGCAAGAGCTGAACTGTATGAAGCTCGGTGAAGTCGGTTGAGAGTTACCGTAATCCTATAGGATGCGAAAGTCACTCAGAGGTGGGTGATGTAACCTATAAATCGGAAGTCTATAAATTACCTATGGTTAGTATGCACTATGAACCAATTGAGTATGGGATGTGCGGACGAATCTCTGATGGTACGGGTCTATATCGGAAGTAAGTCGAAAGGCTTACTGGCACAATTAGTGTCGCTACTGTGGATGAGTAAAACTCGCCTTTATGAAAGTCCATATATTGTTACAGGCAATATCAAGGTAGCAGGCTCATAGGAGAAACCTAACGGTATATGTACAGATAGGAATGACGGAACGTGGTAAGCTGTCAACACTGAGGGCTTGCTTCCAATGAAGTGGTTCTAGGGAAAACAATTGTAAATTGTATAACCTAGGTTTATGACAGTGAAAGTGGTGGCATAGTACCTATGAAACGTGTAATGAACGTGGAGGGATAGCCACTAGTCGATTGAAAACTGACTGTTACTTATGGTTGACATGGTTTCGAGTAAGACTAAAGAGATGTAAACCTCCAGTAAATAAGGGGAGGTTACAGCCCATGTTAAAGAAAACTAAACTAAGGCACAGTGAATATTACGACATGCAAACAAAGTATGATGAGTTATATTCAAATAGCCTTAATGGTAACAATTTCTATAAATTAATTGATATTATCGGTTCGGAAGAAAATATTAGATTAGCATACCGCAACATCAAAACTAATAAGGGGAGTAACACGGCTGGAGTTGACAATTTAACCATTAAAGATATTTGGCACCTAAACGATACAAAGATTGTTCATGAAGTTAGAAAACGATTAAATAACTATCAACCACAAGCAGTTAAAAGAGTTCTTATCCCAAAAGAGGGCAGTGATAAGAAGCGACCCCTGGGGATTCCAACAATTTGGGACAGATTAGTACAACAATCTATCCTCCAAGTATTGGAACCTATTTGTGAAGCTAAGTTTCATAACCATAGTTATGGATTTAGACCGAACAGAAGTACACACCATGCACTCAGTAGAGTTGTAAGTCTTATTAACATAGGTCACCAACACTATTGCGTTGATATTGACATTAAGGGGTTCTTTGATAATGTATGCCACAAAAAGCTATTAAGGCAAATGTGGACTTTGGGAATAAGAGACAAATCGCTTCTATGTGTTATTTCAAAAATCCTTAAATCAGAGATAGAAGGAGAGGGTATTCCCAATAAGGGTACTCCGCAAGGAGGAATTATTTCTCCTTTACTTTCCAACATTGTTCTAAATGAACTTGATTGGTGGATAAGTAGCCAATGGGAAACTTACAAACCTCACAGAATATCTACTCGGCATCTAGGGTTTCGACAATATGCTAGGAAGTACACGAATCTAAAATGTGGTTATGTAGTGAGATACGCGGATGACTTCAAAATAATGTGTCGGACTTATGATGAAGCGCAACGCTTTTATCATGCGACAGTTGATTTTCTCAAATCCCGTTTGGGATTAGAAATTAACGCCAAAAAGTCCAAAGTGGTTAATCTCAAGAAAAACTCGTCAGATTTCCTTGGATTCAAAATCAAAGTGGTTAAACAAGGTAAAGCTAAATTTGGACATATTGCAAAAACCAGTATGTCCGACAAAGCTATTACAAAAGCTAAAAGACAACTAAAAGAACGGATCAAAGGAATTCAAAAGGAGCCCACTTCAGAGAAAGTTACTCAATTTAATTCAACCCTTCTTGGTATACAAAATTACTTTAAATATGCGGTTACAATTTACATGGATTTAACGGAGGTTAATTACTCTTTGCGAAGAGTCATGAGAACCAGACTTAGAAACAATATGAAGCACATGAAGTTCTGTGAAACATCTGTGAATTTTAAAAGGAAGACCAAAGGAATACAACCCAACTCTAAGATTTACGTTGTACAGAACACTCCACTCTTACCAGTTACAGGAATACATCATAAAAACCCGTGGAATTTCTCGCAGGTTATCTGTAACTATACGGAAACTGGGCGTAATAAAGTACATAGTAATCTTAAGGCAATACCTAAGGATGTTCTCAACCAAGTTATGAGGACTTATTCGAAGAATAAAAGTATTGAGTACAACGATAATAGGATATCAAAATACGTTGCTCAATATGGTAAGTGTTATGTAACTGGTGAGGAAATTGGTATTGAACGTGTTCATTGTCATCACATTGTTCCCGTTAAACAAGGTGGGGATGACAAGTACAACAACTTGGTAATTGTAGATTGGTTTATACACAAACTGATTCACATGACGAATCTTAATAAGATTACACATTACCTTCGGTCTTTTAACCTTAATAAGATTACACATTACCTTCGGTCTTTTAACCTTAATAAGATTACACATTACCTTCGGTCTTTTAACCTTAATAAGAAACAAATGGATAAACTGAATGTGCTAAGAACTAAAGCTGGAAATGAACCGATAGTAACATAATTTGATTTAAAAGTCAGTTGGAAACGATGGAACGCCGTATGCTAGGAAACTAGCACGTACGGTGTGAGGTGGGGGAAAAGGTGGAGATTGCATCAAAGCCTTACCTATCATCATAGAGGGGGAACTGGACAGAAGATTTACACGGCTTAGAAGGTAAGGTAAATGTAATTACACTAGGTACTGATAGACGAGATGAAGGGAAACTAGACCCATTTATCATCCATAAACATAGCAGAAAAGATGCAATTGAGTTAGCAATGACAATTCTTACTTTCATTACAGGTATTAAACCTGATAACTCGGAAAAATTCCCGCGTTTGGCTTCAGCTGTAGAATTTGTTGCAGGGATGGAAGAACCGTGCTTAACAGCTGTATCTCAATACCTTGAAGATAGTGAGGATAAAGTGGATCAACAATTAGCTGCTCATATTCAAGCTTTTGAGAATTTATCCTTTGCACACTTAATCTTTGGTGATGGAACAAATAGAGATATTGAACTTGATACAGCAGTGAATATCATACAAATTCAGCATCTTGATATGCCAGATATTCAAAAAGATCCGAAAGATTATACCTTACAAGAAAATTTATCAGTTAGTATGCTGATGTCTCTATCTTCTTTTGCAAGAAAATTCTTTCAAAAGGATCCTACTAAATTCAAAATTGTTCTATTAGATGAAGCATGGGCAATCATGGGAACTTCTCAAGGGCGAGAGTTAGCTCGTAAGCTAGTTCGTGAGGGTCGTGCCTTAAACTCAGCAGTATACTTTGCTACTCAAAGTGCAAGTGACCTTGGAGATGAGACATTTAAGAATAATATCGGTATGAAGTTCTCATTCCGTAACACAGACAGTAAAGAAATTTCTTCAATCTTAGATTTCTTTGGATTACCTGATAATGAGGAAAATCATGCGATTGTTACTAATTTGGAAACAGGACAATGCTTGTTCCAAGATATCCAAGGAAGAACAGGTGTTGTCACAATGGATGTAGTGTTTAAGGATTTATACGATGCATTCGATACAAGACCAAATGCAAGAAAGAATTATAGAAAGTCAAATGATGATGAAAAGCAGGAAGTTAATGCAACCTTTGTCGAAGAAGGGGGAGAAAAAATAAATGTAGGAGTGAGTTAATATGGTAAAAACTAAACTAAAAAAATTAATGCTATCTAGCCTATGTGCTGGCGCTCTAGTTTTGAGCGCAGCATGTGGAAATAGCGAAACAAATGTAGGAGAAGAAAAAGATAAACAGGGGCACACTCCAAGGGAAATGATGCTTGATTTTGTAAAGGCCGACTTACAACATGATTATAAAACAATACGTAAATTAGTTGTCGATGGGGAGAAAAATAAAATATTGGACCCTAATAAAGGACCTCAAAATAATTTATCTTACAAAGATTACACTGTAAAAGAATATGTGGTAGATAAGGACACAATTATGTATAACTTTATTTCAAAGAAGCCCCCTAAGAATATCGATAAAGCAGTGAAATGGGTAAGAGTAGTTCGTACAGAAGATGGGTTCAAAGTTCGAAGCTATACCGGACCTGAACGAAATGAAATTGATGAAGTAGCAAATACTAAACCGACAAATGAGTTTAGTTCCAAAGATTAATGGTTTTCCCATAAAAGGGGGAGTAACATGTAATGAAAAAGTTTATTACCCTATTGTTATTAATTTGTACTTTGCTTTTAGCATTTAATTTACTTTTTAAAGCTGCTCCAGTATATGCAGAGGAAGAACCCAGACCTTCTCTTATAGACGACATCATTCCAAAGAATAAGGAAAAATTAAAATATGAAGAATATCCACCAAGTAGTTATGGGATTGATGTTTATACTCCAGAAGGTGGATTTGGAGAATCTCTTAAATTTTGGAAATGGAAAGATAATATTAAAGAACAAATTGTAGCAACTATTTTTATATTAATTAGTATTGGGTGGTCAGTAAACCTTGCAATTAGTAGTTTTGTGACTAGTATGGTAGGCCAATCAATGAGTTTAAATATAGTAGATGATGTTGGAGATAAGTTAGGTGATGTAATCTCTAAAGCGGCAGGCTTCAATGGTTCCTGGGGGAATGGAATATATAGTGAATTAATTGGACTCATGTTAGCTTTATTAGCTTGCTGGGTTATCTGGGTAGGCTTTGTACAACGACGCCAGTCAGAGATGCTAGGAGGATTATTAAAGGCATTAGGTATTTTAGTTTTCACCCTAGGTTTTTTTGCGAATTCAAGTTATATCATCAAAGGACTTAATACTTTCTCCGAACAAGTAAATAAAACAGTTCTTGATTCAACTCAAAGTATTAGTGGAGCAAGTGAAGGATATTCAAGTGGTGTCGATTCTATCACTGATTTAACACATACCCTATTAATCAAACAACCGTATACGTTATTACAGTTTGGTACAACAGATATGAAGAAAATTGGTGATGAGAGAATTAAGAAAATGTTAACAACGACAGATCCTGAAGAAAGAAAAGCTCTTTTAAAGGATGAAGTTGAGGTTCAGAAAAACCAAACACTCTCGTTAGATGCTACTTTTGAAAGAGGGGCGCTTGTATTATTACTTGGAGCAATTAATCTACCTTTATGGATTGTTCTTGGATTATGTAGTATGGCGATGTTATTCTATCAATTAATGTTTATTATTGTAGCTTTAATGTCACCTGTAATGTTATTAATGGCATTAGTTCCAGCCTGGACTGGAACAGCTAAAAGGTTCTTAGCTGAATTATTTAGAACACTTTTAATGAAAGTAGCAATTGGCTTTCTTATAACTTTAATGTTTTGGGTTTCTTCAATCTTATTTAGCGCAACAGATAAGTATGGTTATTTAGTAGTTGCCGCATTACAAGTACTTTCATTCTTAGGTGTTTGGTTATACCGTAAAACAATTTTCGACGCAATTACTACAGTACCGGCAAGTGCAGGAGCGGCACGCGCATCAGATGCTATGAGTAATATTAGGCAGAAATATCGTGATGTTAAACGTGGATCTAAGACAGTTGGAAGAGGTGTAGCAACTGGTGCTGCAGTAGCTAGTAATGCGGGGAAATCAGGCTATAGTAAATTTAAACAGATGAAAGCAAACTATGCAAACAGAAAAGAAAAGGTAGGAGAAGGAAAGCGTAAGGAAAAAGAGCAAATGCAAGCAGAAAAAGAAAAAAATATTAATCAAATGAAAAAAGAAGAAAATTTAGGTGTTCGCGATAGAAAAGGAAATCAGGAGCAAGAAAGAGTTAAGGAAGAAGTAGCCGCAACTAAAGAGAATCCAGAATTAGCAGTACGAGGGAATCATGAAGGTAATGATTCTGAAATGCAACAGGCTGAATTAAAAGGTAAAGAAGAGGATGTAAAAGCGGACGTTAAACCAGTAGCGCAATCAAATGAGGAACTAAATAGTAAAGAAGAAGATGTAAAAGCTCAAGTTAGACCAGTAGCAAGTCAAAATAATGGTGGACTTGAGAATAAAAAAGAAGATGTAAAAGCAGAAGCAAAACCAGCAGCAACAATTAAAACACCAACAGGTCAAACAAAGCCAGTTACAACACCACAGTCGGGACCAACACCGTCGCCAGCAAATCCAGTGGAGAGCAAGCAAATTACAACACCACAGTCGGGACCAACACCATCGCCAGCAAATCCAGTGGAGAGCAAGCAAATTACAACACCACAGTCGGGACCAACACCATCGCCAGCAAATCCAGTGGAGAGCAAGCAAATTACAGCACCACAGTCAGGACCAACACCATCGCCAGCGAATCCGGTGGAGAGCAAGCAAATTACAGCACCACAGTCAGGACCAACACCATCGCCAGCAAATCCAGTGGAGAGCAAGCAAATTACAGCACCACAGTCAGGACCAACACCATCGCCAGCGAATCCGATTGAAAGTAAACCAGTTACTACTTCACATGTAAGTACTCCACAAAAACAAGTAGAGGTAAAACCGGTTAATCCACAACAAATTAAGAATGTTCCTAAAGAGAATAATCAGCAACAGGTAAAAGATGGAGCGGCAATTAAAAAAGTTGAAACGAAAGCACAAACACAACAAGAAGCTTTAAAAAATGTAAAAGCAAAAGAAACGATAAAACCAAAATAATTCAGCTCGTGAGGGAGGGTTTATACATTGAGTGCGGAACCAAATCGCGACTTTGAAAATGAACATCGTCCTGAAGCTGAACTAGGGAATGCTAAGCCTGCCTTGAAAAAGGCAGGCCATTCTTTAGGAAAGGCGGCTGGAAAAGGATCCAAAATAGCGGGTAAAGCAGTTGCGCAAGTTGGTAAGAAAGTAGCGGTTAAGGTAGCTCAAAAGGCAGCTACAGTTGCTATTGCAAAGCCATTATTAATAATAGCTGGTGTTATTCTGGCTGTTGTTGCAGGTTTAGGAATAGTCATATTTTTATTAACTGCTACAATGGGAGAGGATGAAGTCAGTCCTGGAGGAATTGGTGGTCCTTTTACACCAGGTACTGCAAGTGTTAGTCCTGAAGTAATGAGATGGGAGCCATTGGTGAGGAAGTATGCAGCACAACACGGCATAGAAGCGATGACCCCATTAATATTAGCTCTTATTCAACAAGAAAGTTCTGGGACTCAATTGGATGTAATGCAAAGTTCGGAATCACAAGGATATGGTCCAGGATATTTTACAGATCCAGAAGAAAGTATTAAATATGGTTTAATGCATTTTGCTGATTGTCATAAAAAATCTAACGGCGATCCAAATATTACACTACAGTGTTATAACTATGGTACTGGTTATGCAAACTATGCACTTTCTAACGGTGGATATACACACGCGAATGCAAGAGCATTTTCAGCAGAACAGACAGCGAAAACTGGTTATAAATGTGCTTCTTGGCGAAGTGCAGAAGCAGTAGCCAATAATTGGTGTTATGGTGATCCAGACTATGTTCCACATGTATTAAGATATTATCAAGGCGGTAGTGGTGGTGGACCTGTAGCCGGAGGAGATGAATTATTTAAAAAGGTAATGGATGAAGCAATTAAATATCAGGGGTGGCCCTATGTTTGGGCAGGAAGAACTCCACAAACATCATTTGATTGTAGTGGACTCATTCAGTGGGTATATGGGCAGGCCGGTGTTAATCTAAATGGTACTGCAGAAACACAATTTAAAATTACACAGCGAACCAATGATCCACAACCAGGAGATTTAATATTTTTCCAAGGTACCTATAAACCAGGTATTTCACACGTTGGAATTTATGTAGGTAACAATCGTATGTTCCATGCAGGAGATCCAATTGGTTATGCAGATTTAAATACACCGTATTGGCAACAGCATTTTGCGGGTTATGGAAAGGTGGCAAGATAGGAGGGGTGAAATGAAAAAAACGACAATTTTATTAATCGTATTGCTTATAGGTAGCATAGGATTAAATTTTAAAATAAATGCAGATAATGCCCAACTTAAAGATGAAAAGGCAAAGCTGTCTAAGAAAATACAAAAAGTAGAATCACAATATAAAGATACGGAGAAAGAATTGCAAGCTTTAAAGAGTAATAACCAACAACAGGTAAAGGAAGCAGCTGAGAGATTTTTGAAAGCATTTCGAACATATGATACTGGTAAAGGAGAATCATATATTACAAACGTTGAAGCGTATATAACTCCAAATGCGAAGAAGGAATTGACACCTCCTGGTGCACCAAATCCACCTGCTTCAAGTACTGCAGAGGAAAAAGATAAGAAAAAGGTAGCTTTTAAATCAGAGTACGTTGGTGGTGAATTGTACTATGCTTTCATAGATACTACAAAAGCAAACGTACTTGCTAAGGTTAAAAGTAAAATGATTATAAATGGTGTATCATCTGAAAATATGTCATTGATGCAAATCAATTTAATTTATGATGGAAATAAGAAGTTATGGCTCGTTGACAAGGTTATACCATTAGCTGATTTAAGAGATCAGATGCCATAAGTTAATAAATAAGTACTATAAGGGTGTAATAATAAAAGAGCCTCTTCTATCATTCTTGAATAGAAAGGGCTCTTTTACTTTTAGTAGTTATTATTAATAACTAACAATTTAGTGTAAT
Organism: Bacillus cereus group sp. RP29; assembly: GCF_040459765.1. Taxonomy (NCBI): domain Bacteria; kingdom Bacillati; phylum Bacillota; class Bacilli; order Caryophanales; family Bacillaceae; genus Bacillus; species Bacillus cereus group sp. RP29. The sequence continues at coordinate 236,585 of NZ_JARVHN010000002.1, read as the reverse complement.
GATGACTTTTCTCTTTTATTTCTCATATAAACAGCAAATTGCATCATTTCTTGCTCTGTTAGAAAATCTTCTTGTATTTCCTTTTGCGCTGCTGTACCTACATATACTAAATCGTCCCACTTTGAGAATGGCTGTTCCCCTTTAAAAACCATCTCGCTATACCGTTTTAATTCTCCATCAATGTTTACTACATTAATTCTTCCCCCATTATTTAAGAAGCCTAACGCAAACATCTTGTCAGAATAATAAAAATCACATTCAGTATTAGGGTCATGTAATTTCTTTAAATTTAATTGATAATTTATCTCTTCTTGTGGAATTTCTCTTTTTTCAGTTATCATTTTTTCATATGAGGAGAGTGGTAGGTTATCAAATTCTTCTTCAAAGACTTCTTTAAAAACCCAGCACTTATCACTTGTATCTAAAGAATAAAGTTGATACCACTCATCGTAATGTGTTTTGTATAAGTATGTATGTTGCCCGTTAATTGTTTTTTTGTACGATTCCACAATGTAATGATCGGAAAAGTAATGGGTTTGATCATACAAAGTAACATCATCATAATGATCTTCAGTTTCAACAATGAATTTTTTCTTTTCTCCTGCATATGCATATTCATACCCATCAACAATAGGGAAATCTTCTGGATAAACGTTCATACACTCATTTTTAATTAAACAATCTCTTACTTCTTCTACAGCTGCTGCTGGTATTTCTGCTATATTCAAAAATTCTTCAAAGCTATTGTTTATATTAATTCCATGAGAAGACAATATTTGATTTAGTTGTTTGGCTAAACCAAACTCTTCAAAAATCATGTATTCGTATTCGTTAGGGTTAAATTCATTTAGTAATACGTAGGAATCCAAAGAATGCATCTTATAAGTATTTACCCACTTCACAGGTTTATGAAATTCTCCAGGGCGTATTAGATACCCCCAAAGTCCTACGTATTTCTGAAATGCATCTGCAGGCAATATGAAATATAGCGAACCTTCCTCGGTTTCTTTTTCTAATATCCTTTTTTCATTAAATAGTTTACGCATCCTTTTTCCCCTCGCAATCAAAATTGAAAATAAAAAAATAGTTTATATAGAATTAGTTTTTGATGAAAATTTAATTGATTAAATATACAACTATTTTAACATTAACTTTTATAAATAAGATAAGAATCAGAGCTAGTTTTAAAAATTTTAGAAAATATTTCTAAAACACTTAGTTTCTCAGTTAAAAGTATCAATAATTCAAGTAGAAGTATTATTTTTGAATTTTATAAATATTGAACGAGGGAGAGGAGATATTTTTATGGATTCAAAAACTTATGAAAAGCTACAGGCACTACGTAGATATAAAGAGCCAATTCAAGCAGTATTGAGAACGGTTAAAAGACATGATAAAGAAGATCCAGATACTGAATACGCTGAGTTTGCCCTTGAAAACGGTAAAATTATAGGTATTTGTAAAAAAGAAGACTTCTCAGATTATTCTTTTAGAAGTATTACACAATTCACAGGTAATATTTTTAATGTAGTAATCACTCAGATGTCTGATGAACTGGATGTTAATAAAGTTCAGGTATCAGTAAAAGAAGCAAGTAGGAGATCGGCAGATGCTTTAATTCGTGAGTTAATAGAATTGGAGCAAGATGATAGACTGCAAGAGCCAACCTACGAAGCAGAAGTAACTGGATACAATATGAATGCTCAGGTTCCAACTATATTCTTACGCATCAATGGTGCCGAATGCTTCATGAAATTACATGAACTAAACTATGGAAGAGTGTATAAAAATGCTGTGGATCGTTATGCACCTATTGGTGAACGCATTCCAGTCAAGGTTCTACAATTTAATCCGGAGCAACGATTAATCCACGTTTCTAGAAAAGCAGCAGTGGAAAACCCTTATCAGTTATTATCTGAATTAGCTGAAGGAGATACAATCGTTGGAAGGGTAGTAAATGTTGACCCGCGTTTTGGAGTTTTTGTTGAATTGGACCAAGGCTGCACAATTAAAGGAATTGTCCCTAAAACAATCGAACAGCCAGTATTGGATGAAGTAGTTAGTATGAGAATTGTGAATGTGGATGTAGAAAAAGAGAGAGGGTCGGGGGTTATCTTCAAGTTTCCTTTTGGACGCAAAAAAGTTAACGACCCAACGGCGTTTTTATATAACTAATGAGTGCGCCGCAGGTTTCCGTACAAGAGAATGGAAAGGCGGTTCAATATTGGCTTAATAGGGACCAATCTTTATCACTTTGGGATGACCCCTCTTTACAGGGGGGACCAATTCTTCCAGATAAATTCAAACCACTCACAGATTTACGTAGTATTTATGACAGAATTAATTCAGGTTTTATAAATGAAAAAGACAATTTAATACTAAAGCTTATTTGGGATTCATTAGCAATTACTGAAGCTCAAATTAAAAATTTTGTGGAGTCTAAAATTAGTAGGTCTCAGGTTTCCGAATCGCTGAAAAAGCTAGTACTGTATGGATTTGTTAGTAGATGGGAGATAAAATCGGGGCTATTTCCGGATCAACCCAAAACCTCTGCTCCAATTACGCTAAATACTGCAGGTCATTTGATGATGTGGGCTTATCATAACCGTAATACAAACTATTCATTAAAGCCAGAGCAGTGGTTAAAACTTGGGGTGGCGGGTGTACAGAGATTTGTCACTATGAATCAGATAAAATATGAGTTTGCAGTAGGCCAACAGTTATTAAAAAATTGGTGCTGGTATCCGAAGCTACAAGGTACTGGTAGGGGATATAATCCAATTGCTGTTGGAGAAATTAAAACTCCAATTGGAAATCAAAACTTCATATTTGAAAGGGTACAACAAGGTCAGCGATATGCACAACATTTGAAATCGAGATTGAGAATTTGGGAAGATCAAATTCAAAATGGACCAAATAATTTATTGAATTTCGAAAACACGAAGAGTTTACCAGGAATTTTTATATTATCTATATCTAATCTCGCTTTAGCAGAATATGTTAGAAAGGAGCTAATGTTAGACTTACGAAAGATTCCTATAATGCTTGTAATAGATGAATGTATTCACAATGAGGGATTTGCAAAATCATTTTATGTCTCAACTCAAAGCAGCATTCAGCAAGCATCATTACCATTTTTGAGATAACAAGAGCTGCTTCAGGTAAATATGCTGAAGCAGCTCTCTGTTGTTCTAACGATGAATCGATATGCACAACTTAACTTTTGTTTGAAATATATCTAATTTTATTTTTTGTATATTTCTATATATAATTATATATATATCGATTAATAATTTCTAAAATATCACTGCGAGAAAAAACGCCTGTTTTTGATACTTTTTTTGCTAATTTTATTAACGGAGTCATTATAGAAGTTGCTAAGTAGTTACTACCTACCATTTTGGATATATATTGTTTTGTATCAATTGATAAAATTTGACTGGGTTCTATGTTTAATCATATGGTTTCTGCAAAACGGTAATCACCTTGGGAGAAAAGTGCTGCATTTAAAGCTCCAACAGATGTACCTGAAATGGCACAAATATTGTCACTAATACCGTATTCATTGAATGCTTTCCAAGCACTTATGTGATAGGCTCCTTTGCCCCCACCACCAGCTAGAACAAGACCAACTTCTGTCATCAAATACAATTCTTTCTATACTAGAATTTCCTAATAATATTATAACAAAAAAACATAATATGAAGAAAAAATAACTTGGTAGTTGTAGTGAAAAAGTAAATATGTTTATAAATCATAAAAACATTTCTTTTATTATGATTTATTGTTTTTATCGATTAGGAGAACTAACTATTATATATTGAAAATTAAGACAACTAAAGATATTATATAGATAAGACTTTCTTTTTTTTTACTTTTCATAATCAATTACTAATATAACCCTTTCGGGGCTATGATTTTGTAAAGCTGAATTGCTTGCAATTATTCATATACCTGAAAGGTTTTTTTTATATTTAAAAACAATTAAGCTGGTCCCATTATTTAAAGGTTTTCAATAAAGAGAGTGCGATGAGTTGTTAATTTGTAATGTGAAAACACTATGAGTTATTAAAATTAAAACATTAAGGGAGATAATTATAATGATAGGTGAAACTTTTAAAAATTTGCTAATAAGTCTGGCTGTTTTGATAGTGGGGTTAAGTACCATATATTTAATAATTAAATATAGCTTCAAATTAACAGTAGAAAAAGCTATACCTAACTTAATAGCCTATGCCAGCTTATATTTACCAGGAGTTATAACTTTTGGCTTAGTTGGATATTTTTCGAATTCATGGATTTTTGGAATTATAATGGGTGTCATAGTTGAAGCAATTCGTTTCTATGGGTTAGGAAGAATACTAAATCAAATATCCTCTTCTTTAAGAGCGATGAAAGTGAAAAATGCTATAGCAAAAGCAAATAAAAAAGTAAATGTTAAAAATAAACCTTTAGAGGTCATTCAAGCTTCTGAAGTTAACATAGAAAAAGAGAGCAGGTCACAAGAGAAACCAGCAATTGAGCTAAAAAAAGAAAAAGAGAAAATTATAAAAACAGAAAAGCTAGAAATAATTGATGATGCAGATGAAGTTAAAGAGTCAGAGGGAATGGAGGGATTAGAACATATTGAGGTACTTAAACACCTGGAAATGATCGCAGAAACTAAAGATGATGTAATAGTGGAAAATGGTACTACAGTAAAACGTAAGCGTAAACAAGCTGAAAGTACACCAGATACACAGAAAATCTATGAACAACTAAAACTAGTTATATTAAGTAGGAATTCAGAAAAGAAAAATGATGAAATGAGTTTTTAGTTTCTCTTTAAATTGTAATATTATAGGGAATGTTATAAAGATAAAGTGTTTTATGAGGGAGATATTAATTTAAAAATAGTAGGAGCCGAAGAATATTTAAAACAAAGCGCCTTGGAAAAAATTGAGCATTTAAAGAATGTATATAAGGCTGTTAAAAATGAGGAATTAGATATAGAAATAGAGGTGCATCTGGAATTAAAAATACCATTTTGTCGGAATCATAGGTTTTTATAGGTTTAGACAATCTGATAACATAAGAGCCTGTTTGCATGTGCTACCTTTTTTTATGTACAATAGTAATAAGATATGATATAGACAGGGAGAGGAAATCCATGTCCACTAAATTAGTGAATTTACGCATTGATTTTGCTTTTAAACAGTTATTTGGAACAAAAGGAAATGAGGAAATTTTAACGGGTTTCCTAAATGCAATTTTAGAGGAATCTTTAGATGCACCTATTACTTCGCTACAATTAGATGATCCACATCTCCATAAATCTTATGAAGATGATAAGTTATCGATTTTAGACCTATTAGCAACGCTAGATAATGGAACGCAAGTGAATATTGAAATTCAGCTTCGAAATACACATGATATGGTAAAGAGATCATTATATTACTGGAGTAAACTTTATACATCCCAAATGCAAGAAGGAATGCCATATCGTTCACTTCGGAAAACTATTACCATTAACTTACTAGATTTTATTTTATTTTCTCAGGATGATGCATTTCATACCATCGGACAATTATGGAATACTAAAATGCAGCAACTCCTAAGTGACGACATTGAAATCCATTTTGTAGAGATACCGAAATTGGTAAAACAATGGCGTGAAGAAAAAGTAAACCCGTGGGAAAATACATTTGTTCGTTGGATGTTATTATTACCAGCGCATGAAGATGAACATTTAACTCAAACATTGGAGGAGATTGCGATGAATCAAGATCCAATTTTACAAAAGGCAATAAATAAATGGGAAAATATGAGCCATGATTCTTCTTTTAGAACAGCGTACGAAGCTCGAGAGAAATTGCTTTTAGATGAACAAGCCAAGCTAGCACATGCAGAACAAGAGGGCATGGAAAAAGGCATTGAGCAAGGTAAGATGCAGATGATCCGAGGAATGCATGAAATTGGTGTACCACTTGAAACTATTGCAAAAGCAAGTAAGTTGAGTGTGAAGGAAATAGAACGTATCTTAAATATAAAATAAATATATGTGAGTATACAGAACTCATGAGTAGAAAAATTAGACGTTCATTATCATATACGGTTAATGGGAAAGCATTGCTGAAGATTTCAGCAGTGCTTTTTTTATATCATTTAAGGAAATTGATTTTTTGTTAAAAAATTCAATTTCCTTTTTACGATTTAAAAATATTTTAATTTTGTTGTAAAGTGACAAAAAAGTTGTTTAAAAAAATGTGAGTCATTCTGTTCAACAATCGGGCCATTTAATGGAATTAAGGAGGGGATTATTCAAAGGGAAATCGAAGTTAATTTAGAGTTATGATATTTTTTTTCGATAATCTAAAGTAACTATGTTATGTAAGGAAGGAACTAATATAAGTCTTGGAAATATAAATAATTGAAAGTTGTACAAGAAAGGTTTAAAAGCGTTAGAGGCATTAGGATAGTTGTGAATAAATAATTATGAAACAAAGTAAGTTAGAGCTTATAAAGGAGCTTAGAAGATGACAATTAGTGCAGAGAGGAAGTATTCCAGATTGATGAGGTTGCGTAGAATCTGCGGTTATGGTGCCGCAATATCAGTAGCACCTTACCTGCTGATCAAAATCGTATGGACTTTTGGTATCTTCCTTCCAACCGAGCAAATGGGTGACGCTAGTTGGCGCATTATAAACGCAGTAACCGCCGTTCTCGCTGCAATTGGTATCTTTCTTGCAATGGCGTTTTGCAGGCCGTTGGGGGAGCGGCTACCTGCGTGGTTATTTGGGTTGGTACCGGTTTACTCGCTCCCATGCTGTTGATTGCACCGTTTCTGGGCCCTGCAGCTATGATACGGGATCAAGAAGCAGGTGCCGCCGACTTCTGGGTATACGAGCAGATTTTCGTCATGATCTCACTTTTCGGGATCGGCGTCTTCCTGCCGCTTGCATTGGCGGGGTATGCAATGGCACGTTGGCCAGAGGCACTGAGTGGCACAACTGACTACAAGGGGTTGCCGGGCAATACTTTACAACTGCAGATCATCTTAGCTAGGATTGTCGCTGCAGGCTGTATTCTGCTCGGTGTCATCAAGGTGTTTTTGGGCGATAGGAGGCGCGCCTGCACCTAAGTTAGAAGCTGATGGGGATCATGGAGGAGCTCCAACTTATACTCATGGACATTTCCCTGCGCCGAAGTTAGAATCACATGAGAATACAGGAGCACTAGCTAATACAGAGCCTGGCGGGGGGATTTAACTAATACTAATATGAAAGTTATAAATTTATATAGAAGAAAAAAGACTTTGTAATTTACAAGGCCTTTTTTCTATGTAAAAAGCTATTCGAAGAAGAAATGAACGAGTTACTTCCTAGGAAAGGGTGGCGTATTTTTGTTTTGCTAACTTGATTTTGATGTGACGTAATCGTAAGTATTTAAAAATTTAAAAAAGCCCCTCGATCATGTTCAAGGGACCTTACTCACGCAAATGATCTGTAAATCAATTCATTTTTGATATACAGATCATTTGTATGATAATATTTATAAAGAATTGCTAAAGAATGAAATTACATAAATGCTTTTAGAAGTTCTTGAATTAATGGGATTGCTCCACCAATAAATTTTAAAACTGCCATTGCGATTTCCATAGTATTCTCTCCTCTGTTTTTGTATTAAGATGTGTGAATCTTTATAACCTCATTATAGTAAGCGCTTACATTTATAACAATACGTTTTTGTATGCAATATTGCATATTTATACGTTTGGACAAAAATTAGGTCCTATTAGTCATTCTTTAATGGTACCATAGCGAGGTGTGAGTCTTTAAGGGTTTTCCCTAATAGGAGGAAATATGGAAAGAGTACAAGTGATTTACAGTAATCTGAAAATTAAAAGTTTGGCTAAACAGGTATTAGCTGTAGGAGGAATATTAGGGTTCTGCTACTTGGTGTTATATGTTTTTAGTTTCTTAATTGTTATGTAAATATTATATAACTAAACTAGTAGAGTCTTGCCTAGATAGGTAAGGTTCTTTTGTTTTTATCTGTGATGAGCAAACTACATACAAAACCTCTCAAGTTTGTCAGATGCTATGTATAGTGCCTTATTTCTCTATGTTTTAGAACACTAGCTCTTATTATTGAAAGTAAATAAACGTCTATTAAAAATTTTCCGTTTATATTGAAAACACAATTGTATTGATAAAAAATGTGTTTTTATTAGATACATCTTAAAAAGACCAGCATAGATTATATTACGTTTTGGTGAAATTTTTTTATCTTTGAAAAGGATTTAAATCTTACAAATAGATTGGATCCCTTTCTGTATACCGTAATTCCTATATTACCATATTTATATAATATATTGAAAATGATTTAAAAGCAAGAATATTAGTAGGGGACTGTACATGCCCATCAACTTAAGATTTTAAAGTATCCCCTAAACAAAGAATTTCTTTTAAAATTGATTGATAGTAAACAAGATAGGTTGGCAAATCACTAACTAAAGAAATTTCTTCAGGTAAGCTAATCAGTAATATATCAAAAGATTCTTTACAAAATTTAGAGATATATTTCGTAGGTGTTTATCCTTCTATTAGTAGATTAGAAATACTGATATAATTCTACCAGTTGATTTATCAAGACACATCTGGATTTGTAGTCTGTTCATTGATTTTCCGATATATGTATTTCTAGGTCCTTTTAAAAATTGAGCGTTTTGATAAGTTTCATTATAACTAGGATTAATGAAAGATGAATTGTAATGAGCGATATTGTTACGAACAATTCCATTCCGTGCTTGATCTAAAGCAGCTACTGGATATATTTCTTCATGTCCAATAAGAACAATTCTGATGTTGTTATCGTGTACCTTGTTATTGTTAACTTCAAAAGAATCTACATTCCCATTCACAGCAATTGCTTCACTTAGTCTTAATTTTAAATTTGTTACTTCTTTATTTTTTATCAAAAGATGATTTAAATTATTTTATACATGAGGTGAAGTACCATAAGTAATAAAGAATAATTTAGATGTTTCATGTGAAAAAGAGTACTAGATTTGATAATATTTTATTTGAATATAAACAGTTACTTAAATATTGATAAGATAAGTTTCCAAACTAATATATGGGGAGTAGAAAAAAGAATTATTTTCTTGTTTTTCAAAATAAAAGTTATAAGGAAGAGAGGAAGCACATGAGTTGACAATATTCACATTGTAATGAAAAAGACCTCTATTTTACTGTAAAGTAATAGAAGTCCTTTATTCGAATGTTTCTCTTTGTTCAATTTTATAATTGTATTTTAGTAACTTTTTTCGTCTTTGGATTTACAGCAAACCATCCTAATGTAGCTGTATGATCGGGATGATCTTCATACACTTGGATAACAAAATTACCATTCTCATCGTCGTTATTATATTGTACTACTACATCTGTTGAGAAATTAAATTGTCGTCGTACAAGGTCTTCAGCCTCGTGTTCAGTTATTTCACCTTTATCCGTGACTGTGTCTTGTTGTTTCTTAATTTCTTCTTTTGTTTTTTGGTGTTCTTGTTCCGCTTTTTTCTTTTCTTGCGCAGCTTGTTCTTTTTCTGCTTTCTCTTTTCTTACCTTTTCCTGTTCATCTTCATGTTGTTTCTTCGATGTAATCGCTTCATTCATTAATGTTGTTGCTTCACTTACAAGTTGTGGTGATTCTTTTTTATCAGCTATTGCTTTGAAAGCTTGATAGGCTTCATCATATTTTTGTTGGTTTAATAAATCTTTCCCCGATTGAATTTCTTTCTTTGTTGATTCTTGTTGTTCTTGAGAACTCTTAGCGGTTTTGATGATTTTATCCGCTTGTTCTTTTGCAGATTTGAATATTTTATCATCCGTTTTTCTTTCGTAATTTTTTCAGCATTTGCAATTGCCACTTCGTATTTTTCTTCTTTTAATGCAGTAGCGCTGTCTTTCATATCATTTGCTAATCGAATGTATTTCTGAATTTCGTCTGTTGATTTATCCTTTGCAGCTTTTTCGAAAGAGTTAACAGCATCTGCATATTCCCCTTTTTCTATGGCCTTTTTACCTGAATCAACTTGCTCATCATACATTTTTGAGCTACACCCACTTGCTACAATTAACAAACCTAAAACTGTTGCCATAACTTTTTTCACAACAATTCCCCCTTCTACAATCTATATTTTAGTTTATTTAGATATACTTATCAATCAGGGGAACTCCATTTCCTCAAGATATAAAACTTTGAATGCATTGGAGTATTAGGTCTCTTATAGGTAATGGCGCATGTCAATCAATCTAAGGTTCTGAAGTAGCAACGAAGTGTGTATTTAGTCGTTATTTTTGTTTTGAGGAAGAATGTATTGTTAACTTGATAACGATGGGATACTGCATACATTTTAATCCCCCCATTTTTATGTATAATTGTAATAAAAATCAAAATGTTCGAAATGAAGGTGAGCATCATGAAAAGTTTTGGTATGTTAGTAATCTCTACCGTCCTTTCAGCGGGTCTATTATATTTTAATGTCAATTCTTTTTATAATAAATTTAACTCTGGAAATACATATTACTGGATAAATGGTATCCTAGCAGTTTTCTTCCTTGCGTTCCTTATCAATAATGTAAAAGATATCATCAAGAAAAATTACATAAATTAAACAAGTTTAGATACCTTACGCGCTTTAAATAATAAAGGGCCGATACACCCATAAGAGGGTAAAATCAGCTCTTTTCGAATGGGGAAATGCATGAAGATATGTATAAAGGATGATAATGAGGAAGCACTTGTTTTTGGTAATGTACATACGAATAAAACTCTACAAGCAGGAAAACACAATGTTATTGATATCCTTCAAAAACATGATATTTTTGATGAAAAAAGCATTTGCCAGTGAATCTGTCCGAAAGTTAGTACGATTTAGAGGAAGAAGCGCTAAGAGAAATTCAAAGATACATAGATGCAAATAACGATTGAAAACCTCGTTACGCTGTAAGGGTTTCGAGGTTTTTCTATCAAAGGGCTGTATACTTTATCGACGTTATTTTTAAACTGCTTTGTAATGAGGGAGATAATTTGTTAGGGTATATATCATTATATAATTTTATATAGATGAAATTATGCATATTTAGATTTTTTGAACGTAATTAAAACTATATGTTTTTGATTACGTATATATAAAGAGGGGTTAATTATCGTGTCCAATCGATTCATTGAATTACAAAAAAATAATACGAGTTTCAAATTTAATAATTTAAATGGCTCAATAATACAGGTAATGGGCAATTGAAAATTCAAATTGTAGGTCAATTGGATGCTTTTACTATAAAGACGCTATATAAAAATTATGACATTATTGCAAGAAATTTAAAGGTTTACCCAACAGTTAAAATATATCCGAGGGGCTATGCGTTAGATGGTGGTATTGGGGGCTTTTATCATGCTGACAGGAATCATGTCTATATAGTTGATCACTATTATTTAATCTCGATTCTTTCTCATGAGATGAGGTATGCTTATCAGTATATATATTTTCAGGATTTATACTTTAATACAACTTACAGCTCCGCGCGTGAATACTTAAATTGTGAAGTTGAGAGGGATGCAAGAGAATATTCAATCGAGTTTTGTTTGGCTAGGGGATATCGTGAAGAGGCAGAGCATTGTAAAGTAAGTGAGGAACAGTATGAATTAGTTATACAAAATAAGTTATCACCAAGTGAAATGGGGTTAAGCGATGGGTATTTTAAAAGAAACCCTGTAAAGGCTACTGTCGTTTCAAGAGATTATCATTTGAGTCAAAAAACCATTATGAAAACAAAGGGTGGTGTAAGTCTAACGGTTATAGAAGGTGGTGCTGGTGAAAAGTCTGGAGGGGCAATATATATATGTGGGCGGTACTTCTTATCCTTGCTACACTAATTTATTTAAAGTGGGGATGAAGTTTGTGATTGTGTAAAGCGATAACAAAAAAACTGGGCGATGACGGCAAGTTAGCAAAAAAGAAAGGGAGTCTTGTAGCCTCTTTCTTTTTTATATAGGTCAAATATAGATGGAGGGAAAAGGGGAGTATTTATGAAAGTTAGTAAGATAAAGATTGTTTGTTTATGTCTTGGACTATCTGCTATGGTTGTAGGTTGTACAGATACAAAAGAAAAGACAAAGAATGTTTCTAAGGAAGATAGTAAAAATGGTGTATGAAAGGAGAATTCCAACTCTAAAGAAAGAGTTACGCCGAAGATCGATGAGAATTGTTCAGAGGTATATAGCAAAGAAGAGTGTAATCAGTTCGCAGCGTATACACAATTGGATGCAGGTAAACATAAGGCGCAGGCAACCATATAAAAAGAAATTAAGTATTCGGATAAAGAAGTGTATGAAAAACCGCAGTGTGAGTACATTAAATGAAGTAAAAAATAAGAATGTAATTAACTTAGTATTTATGCAGGGAAAGGAAATTAGCAATACGCTCCAAGAATCTAATGAAGTGTCAGACTCAGATCCAAGAAACTATGTATTTTTTGGTCCACCTGGAACAGGGAAAACATATCAAATTGTTGAACGTGCTCTTGAATTAATCGATAAAAAAACACATGAGGAACTGAAGGCAGATGGACGAGAAGCATTGCAACAAGAGTTTTCACGTTTAACAAAAGAAGGACAAATTCATCTTGTAACGTTCCATCAGTCCTATGGATATGAAGATTTTATAGAAGGATTGAAATCTGATGGAAAAGGGAATTTTGTGCCAACGGATGGTATTTTGAAAAAAGCCGCTCTTGAAGCGATGTATGAAGGAATTCAAAGTACAAGTCAGGAATTTTCGAATGAAGTTCGTTTTGAGCAACTTTATAATTACCTGGTTGAAAATGGCTTGAAGAATAATATTCAATTCGAATCAAAAACAGGAACGAAAAATTTCATTTCATACATTTCAGAGCAAAATAATATCGTTGTAACGAGTGAAGATGTAAAAACTAGTTCAATAGTTTCAAAGAATCGTTTACTAAGCCTTTATCGTTATATTCAGGAGCATGATATTGATTGGAAGAATAATATTATGTTTGTTCGTGAGGCGATTGGTGGGTGTAATCAGACGAGATATTGGTCTGTACTAAATTGGATATTAGAAAAAATGGAAGATACAGTAGAAGACGAAGAAAAAATTGAAGTTGAAGTAGAAGAGAAAAAGGCAATTATTCAAAAGGCATTGTTGGAAAACAGTTCGTTTGATTATTCGAATGCGAAAAAACATGTTGTAATTATTGATGAAATGAACCGAGGCAATATTTCTAAGATTTTTGGTGAGCTGTTAACGTTACTAGAAGAGGATAAGCGTTTAACACAAAGTAATGAATTGATTGTTGAACTACCTTATTCAAAAGCGAAGTTTACGTTACCACCCAATTTATATGTAATAGGGACGATGAATACAGCCGACCGTTCAATTGCACTGCTTGATACAGCGTTACGCCGTCGCTTTGTGTTTGAAGAAATCATGCCAAATACGGATCTTCTTGAATCGATTGGTGATGAAATTGATCTTGCTGAAATGCTTTCTGTTATTAATAGGAGGATTGAAGTGCTGTACGATCGTGATCATATGATTGGGCATGCGTATTTTATAAACGCGAAAACAGATAATGAAGTTATAGCTATTTTTCAAACGAAAATCATTCCACTTTTACAAGAGTATTTTTATGATGATTGGGAAAAGATTGGTCTTGTTTTGGGTGGAATTGGGAGCTCAAAGGAAGATCAATATATTGTTTATAAAGAAGAAGTTAATATAAATGAACTGTTTAAACAAAAGCCATCTATTTATATTCCTGCACTGTACCGAGTAAAACGAAAATTAACAGCGCAAGAGCTAATCGCGATTTATGAATAAGACAATTATAGTGCGTGAGGCGTATGACTGGATTACAGAAAACGACGTTACAGTAGAACAATTTGATGAGCTTATACGATATATTGAAGAAAAATATCCAAATGAACAGGTGATTGATCAAAAGTATAAACGACTTCGCTTTATTAATTATGTTGGCGTCATACAATGTTCTGATGTGCGGTATGAAATTATACCAAAAATAAAAATCACACCTATTGACGATCGAAAGGCATTGCTAGGAATGCTTTCAATTACAGGCTTTTTGCCGGTTTCATTTTATGAGGAAGTACTAAATGGTGAAGATAGAGGTGAACTGCTTACGGCATTTCTTGCTACATTTCTTACCCGTTTGCTAAATGAGCTCAGAAAAGGGACTTATAAAACATACGAACGTCATGAAGAAAATTTAAATACACTGCGTGGCAAGCTCGAGCTTAGTAAACACATTTATAAGAATATATTTCAAAAAACAAAAGCATATTGTGCATTTGATGAATATACGGAAAATAACTCTTTAAACCAGTTATTTAAATGTGCATTGCTCATTGTAAAAAAGCATACCAAAATACATACTTTAAAACTTTATCTTGAGCGCTGTTTAGGCTACTTAGAAACTGTGGATATAGTACATTTCACAGAGAAGGAATTAAAAAGCATTACATTTAACCGACGGAATGAACGTTTTCGTCAAGCTGCTTTATTTGCTAACCTAATTGTTGAGCGAGCAACGATTTATAGTAAAGGGCGAGGAGCATCATCGTTCTCTTTCTTATTTCAAATGAATATGTTGTTTGAAAAATATATTGAAGTAGCACTACAAGAGGCTATTGGTAATAATAAAATAATCAGTCAACATGCAGAGAAGAGGCTATTACGTAACAAGAAGAGTGGACGCCAGAATATTTTATTAAAACCAGATTTTGTGATTGATAATATGATAATCATGGATACGAAGTGGAAAAGTGCAACAAATAATGGAAGAATTAGTTATGTTCAGAGTGACATTTATCAAATGTATGCGTATGTAACTGCTTATAAGGAAGTTCAAAGATGTATATTGCTGTATCCGAAACAGGAGGGAGAAGTTATTCATCCTGTGTGGGAAGTTATCAATACTGAAAAAACTATCGAAATGTGCACGATAAGAATTGATGAATTTTCCAAGACTGTGCGAGAATTAAAAGAAATTCTACAAAAACAAGTTAAATAATTTTGTAAAGACACTCAATTGAATTTGGGTGTCTTTTATTTTAGAAATCAAATCTCCTTTGTAAAAGTATGAATATTTTGTTTTTTTAATTGAAATAGAAATGAGCTTATTATATAATAAGCTCAAGAAATTTTTTCCTTTTTAATCATTCCTAAATAACCACAAACCTTTCGGGTTTACGATCCATTACAAGGAAGTGTATAAAACATATACGCTAATTTGTAATACGAATGTATTCCTGAGAGGTTTTTTTGCGTTGTAGGAATAGGACAAGTATTGAACTAACAAGGATGTGATAGGATGTCTTAACTTTTTAAGAAATGTAATAAGGAAGTAAGAATTTTGAATTTCAAAATACAAAAGAAGGTGGAAAAAGATGAGAGAAGCAGTCTCGTCTTTTTTATTTCGAAAGGAGAAGGGCATGGGTAAGAAAATTATGGTTCAATCTGTAAAGTTGGTAAAAGATAGTAATCGAATTTATGATATTGAGAAAAAGAAAATTACTTGTCCAGCGGATGCTGTACGCTTTGCACAGATTATATTTGATATAGAATCAAGGCCAAATGAAATTTTTGGTGTATTTAACTTAAATACAAAGAATGAAATTATTGGTTGTAGCATTGTGTTTGAAGGAACTGTTGATTCATCGTTAGTCCATCCAAGGGAAACTTTCCGCACGGCAATATTAAACAATGCATCTTCTATTATATGTTTTCACAATCACCGTGCGACACGTTCCTAACTGAAAAGGTTACGCACGCTGTCTGAACGTCATTTATGGCAAGTAAGAGAGTCGTGAACTCTTAACTCGATAGGTAGAATGATAGGGTAACGCCTTGAAATGCCTACTCTAATACTCCGACATGCGTTATTCGAATGTGTATAAGAATAGGGTGTGAAGCTCGGTGAAGTCGGCTGAAAGTTGTCGTAGTACTCATGAATAACCGAAAGCTAACCAGAGGTGGTTGGTACAACTGATAGGTCGGGAGTCGTGAAAAACTTAATATGGTGAGAATGTGGTAAAACACTGACGAACTAGCGAATGAAATGTCTGTAAGTGGAACTACTTAGAAATGAGTAGACTTGATGAAAACTTCAAGTGCGTTCCGTGGGCGAGTAAGTATGGTGGTTTCGAAAGCTCCATGCATCGTTACAGGCGATGGAGAGGACGTCAGGCAAGAGCTAGCACCTAAGTTAAGAATAGATAGAGTTAAGGGAACGTGGAAAGCTATCAACATGGAGAGTACACACTCTATGAAGTGGTAGGGAGGAAAGGAATATATCTATAACTTCCTTTTATGATAGTGAGAGTAGAGGCAGGAGTGATAAAGTTTCTGTAATGGAAATGGAACAATAGCCTCAAGTCGTTTCGCCTAAACTATTTCAACTCAATCATCTCAAGGATTCTCGTATGACTAAAAAGGTCACGAGCCAAGATTGGAGCGTGATATACCTTGAACAAAAACTTTAAGAAGATCCCTAGAATGAAAAATACAAGGTTACGCCATGCTGATTATTATGGCATGACTGAAATCTTCGATGAACTTTATGCAAAAAGTAAGGATAAACAAAAATTTAAAAACCTCATGTCAATCATTACTTCATACAACAACATTCTACTCGCCTATCGAAATATTAAACGGAATAACGGAAGTGCTACGCCTGGAGTCGATGAAGTTACGATAAAGGACGTTGAAGAGCTTGGAACCCATGAGTTTATTGGAATTGTGAAGAAAAGATTTAAACAGTATAATCCTTGAAAAGTAAAACGTGTGGAAATTCCAAAACCTAATGGAAAAACTAGACCATTAGGTATTCCATCTATGTGGGATAGAATTGCGCAACAATGTATTCTACAAGTACTGGAACCTATATGTGAAGCTAATTTTTACAAATATAGTTATGGGTTTAGACCGACAAAATCAGCTGAAAATGCAATATCTGCATGTAATGGACCAATAAACAATAATAAAATGCAATATGTAGTGGATATAGACATTAAAGGTTTCTTCGATGAAGTGAAACATTCAAAACTTATGCGACAAATTTGGGCAATGGGTATTCGTGATAAACAATTACTTGTGATTATACGTAAAATGTTAAAAGCGCCTATTGTTTTACCAAATGGAGAAATCGTACATCCAACAAAAGGGACACCGCAAGGTGGAATACTTTCCCCTCTATTGGCGAATATCGCTTTAAATGAATTTGATTGGTGGATTGCAAACCAATGGGAAAGTAAAAAGTGCCGAACACTTAAGGACTATCTTAATAAGAAAACAGGATGGTATAGTCGCCAATATCGCTATCAACAACTTAGAAAAACATCTACATTAAAAGAAATGTACATTGTCCGCTACGCAGATGATTTTAAAATTTTTACTACAACGCGATTAGATGCTGAAAAGATTTTCATGGCAAGCAAAATGTGGCTAGAGGAACGGTTAAACCTTCCTATTTCTGAGGAGAAATCTCAAATTACAAATCTGAAAAAGAAAAGTAGCGAGTTTCTCGGCTTTGAACTGAAAATGGAACGAAAAGGATATGACCGTTTTGGCCGCAGAAAATACGTTTGTCAATCACATATAGCAGAAAAAGCACGAAAGAGGATTAAGAAACAACTCAAAGACCAGATCAAACTCATGCAAAGAGTTCCCAATGGAAACGAATTAATCAAGAACGTTCGAATTTATAATAGTATGGTTATTGGCATTCACAATTATTATCAAATTGCGACGCAAGTAGTCAATAGTTTGATGCCAATACAATACCAATTAACACAAATAGAACGTCAGCGATTAAAGCAATTTTCATTGAGAAAAACAACCAATTATGCAATCAAAGATAAAGGCATTAAACCTTATTTAAAATCAAAGATGACAAGATATATTAATGGATATCCCCTTATTCCTATTGGGTTCATTAAAACAAAAACAGCATTAATGCCTAAAAATGGTGTTAATAAATTTACCAAAGAAGGACGAGAACTAATGCATCGGGAACAAAAGTCGGTTCCGAACTGGCAAGTTCAATGGATTAGGGAACACCCTATCATTAATGAACGGGCAACAATAGAATTCAATGACAATCGAATATCGCTGTTTATAGCCCAAAATGGAAAATGTGCAGTGACTGGGGAAGAATTGATTCTAACGGAAATGGATTGCCATCATAAAACATTATGGAGTAAAACGAAGGATGATAGTTATTCCAACTTAGTGCTAATTACTAGAGATGTTCACCGGCTAATCCATGCCATAGATGTAGAAACTATCCAAAAGTATCTTGAATTTCTTGAATTAAATGAGGAACAACTTATGAAGCTGAATAAACTAAGGTTGTTAATTGGGAATGAAATAATCAAGTAAATTAGGGATTCAAATTAAACTAAGTAGATTGAGGAAAATGAAATAGAAGGTAAACGATGGAATGCCGTGTGCGATGAAAGTTGCATGCACGGTGTGGAGCAGGGGAAAAGGTGGAGATAACCTCAAAGTCTTACCTATTGCTATCTTCAGGCCATAGTGCGGAATCTCACGAAGATGTTGAAGTGACTAAAAGGTTAAAAGAATGTGGAAACATTATTGGTATACCTCTTCTAGATCATGTCATCATTGGAGATAACAACTATGTGAGTTTAATGAAAAAGGGGATTATCTAATACAAAGCAATAAGCCAACTATTTTTAAGGGGGTGTATAGAGGAATAGGAAGATTCTAAAGCGTTTACTCGCATGAATCTTCTTATTCTTTTTTATTTTGCATAGAAAAATGAAGGATATAATGTATTAACAGAAATGAACGGTCAATACAATGATATGTTAATGGGTATAGGTATATATAAGATGTCTAATGGAAAAGAAGAGTTGTTATTTGATAATAAGAATGAAACAGCAGTACTTTTACTAGAAGAGACAATACGTTTAGAGTGGGAATGGAACAAGTAATTCAAAGACAGTCTGTTTTTGAAGAAAACCCTTGGTGTTTACATGTGGCTAAAAATGTGAAGGTTACAATTACTGCTCTTTCAGATAGTGAAGTGCTTGTCCAAAAAACAGATAATGACCAAGAATTTGCGTCTAAGTTGTATACTCCAAATGAGTGCCAAAGTGTTGTAGCTGGGGAAGGTCTATTAGAGGGAACAGCCCAGCGTGTTATTCGTACGATTTTTGACTATAACAATGCAGCATATTCTAACATGGTAGTAGGAGAAGTTATTTCTTATCCAGGACGATGGTCCAGTTATCCACCGCATCACCATGATCAACCGGAGGTATATTATTATCGCTTTAATAAGCCGCAGGGATTTGGATGTGTAATGGTTGGTGAGGATGCTTATCGCGTTGTACATAATAGCTTTATTACAATTCCAGGTGAGCTAGACCACCCGCAAGCAACTGCGCCTGGATATGCAATGTATTTTTGTTGGATGATTCGACATCTTGAGAATAACCCATGGAATGATCGTATTATGGAGGAAGACCACAAGTGGTTATTAGAACCAAACGTGAAAATTTGGCCAGAAAAGGAATAGATAAATAGAAAAACGAGCACTCCTATTTATAGTGATAGGGTGCTCGTTTTTCTATTTATGCGCAGAAAGGAAAATCCTTCTTACTGTTACCGTCGGGCTATCGTCCTGCACACATTTGAAGAAGGAGAATTCTTTCAGTAAGTATGTAGAAATAATCCTTTATTTTGACGTGTGCTTCTGACCCGATAGCTATTTTTTATGGGGAAAATTAGTTTGCTGGTTATTAAGTTTTTTCTTTGTAATTTATTTTTTGTTTGTTGTTCTATCTACATCTGAAATGGGTAAGTCTGTGCCATATAGGTCTTGGTTAATATCTTTATTTCTAGCATTTGTTCTTGTTCCTTACTAGGGGTATTCAGGGCATCCGATGGGACGCGATTAATCTGTTCGCTCAATAGATTTTCTTCGTCCATATTATACAGCTCTTTTTTGGAATGAGATAAAAAACAATGGAATTATTAATAGAAACTCCGATATTTTGTGTCTTTGAAAGGAATTATATACAAACTTATATTGCAAAGTTAACTAATAAAAAAATGTTAGTGATAAATAAAGAGGTACAGAACTAAAGTTCGAAAGTGTGGTTCTTCTATCAAATAAGATATGATTTGATATTTTCTTAGTTTTGGTTCGTTAAGTTTATATACTTAAAGTAAAGGACTTAATTTCAATTAAGGGGGAGGATAATTTGGAAGTGTATAACTCAGCTGCTCCTGCACAAACAAAAAATGAAGATTTACCATTTGATATTTCTTGGATGACCGATTGGATTGTAGACTGGTTTGGTTCTTTGTTTAATGGCGGCAGTGATGTAATGAAAGATGGGGGAGATAAAATAGATGGTGCAGTCCATGCGAGTGTGCCTGCATTCTTTGATGTTATTTTCCTTATACTTTCTGTAGTAATTTTAATATCATTATTAGTTTTTGGGGCTTCGTTATGGTTTAAACATATTAAGTGGAAAAAAAGATCTATATATTTTGGAGTAGGTTCATTTATTCTCATACTTTTAATAAGGATTCTACCAGTGTTAATGTTGACGACACGTTCTTTTGATTTTCAAACCTTTATGAGTAATATGGTGGGCTTAATTACTTCTATAATTTTAGGAACAGCTGTATTAATGTTTTTGATATCTTTAGCATTAGGTATGCTTTATAAGAAATTTGAACATCCCAAATATGGAAAATGGAGTTCAAGTTTGAGATATAGTTCCATTTTTATATTTGTAATGACATTGCTAGTACCGGCCTTACTGCGTCATTTATAATTTCGGTTTATAAAAGGAGAAGGAGGAATAGTGCAAGTAATTTCTAAAATATTTCTGTGTAATGATGCTAGTATCCGTTCTCCTGTAGATTTCAAGGTAAATCTAATAGATTAAAAAAATATATGATACGAAGTTTTGCCAAAGGGGAGAGGTACTAGTGACTACTTTTGTTGTAATGGTAAGCATATTCTTAATTCTGTTCGTAATTGGTCCAAAAGCGACTAAGAAAAAAGAAGAAAGAGATAGAATTAAAAAGGAACATGAAGAGAAAATAGAGGCTTTAGAGGAAGAGAAAATTGACTTAGATATTAATGGAACTAAAGTACGGTTACACAAGAAGCCTAAGTTAAAAAGTAGTATATATAAAATAAAGGGTGACAGATAAATTCATAATAGGATAATCAGTTTCAAATTTATTTACAAAGCTTTAGTACAATCAGAAAGGATGATTCGATGGGAGCTGAAGTTAAATACCGATGGACAACTAGCATTTTTAATTACAAAGGTAAAGGAGAAGAATGGATAACAGGTTATTTAGAAACTAAGGAAGCAGCAAGTGGTGACCTTATAGCTGAGGGCACATCAGGGTTTATATTATTGGATAACCCTGATAGTGAAGGAGATATTCAAGAAGTAGAATTCATAAAAATCATTAAAGATGAAAAAGGGAATGCTATTGTTTCAGAAGTAATAAGTGATGAAACAGCTAAAAAACTATATTTTGATAAGGCTTTTGAAGTATGGAAAGAGGATTTTTAGATAATATCATTTATTGATTAAATTTTGTCCAAAAATCATTTTATGTGTAATAAAGTCATTTTAAATAAAAGCAATAATTTCCTATCATATTTTCGTGACAGGAAATTATTGCTTTTTTATGTTGATTTATACTTTACGTATTGCTTCTGTTAGTAAGTAATTTTATCTTTATAAAAATATATTTATCGCATTATATAAATATTAAACTAAGTTAAATATTGGTATCTGTTCTCATTGAATATATCAGAAAATATTGGTAAAAAACAGTCTTTTTATTACATTCAATTGACTTTAATATTTAAAGGGTCATATGAACTTTAAGTTTGTGTTGATTAATCCTCGTCATTACAAGGGGACGTTTTTTGAAGGAATCGTTAAAAAGGAGTGGTGTTTATAAAGAAAATATTATTATTTGTATGCGCTTTAGTGTTATTTGTCATGTTTGGATGTACTAAAAAAGTATCTAATAAGTATGTTATCTCAGAGGGAAGTTGCCAGAAAAATTGGGCAGTTTGTACGTTATTTCCTGAACGTGTAATCAAAATTGCAGGTTCTAAAACTGTGAAAGTAGCTGTTTTAGATAGTGGGATTAATCAGGACATAAAGGGACTTAAAGGCCAGGTAAAGAAAAGTTATAATGCGCTTAATAATACTTTTGAGACAGAGGCTATATTAGATCATGGAACTATGATTGCAAGTATCATTGCTTCTACAAAAAGTAGAAATAATGTGGTGGGAATTAATCCTGCTGTTGAATTGTATGATGTTCAAGTTTTAAATGAAAAGGGTAGTGGAAAAATAGCGGATATAATATCAGGGATAAACTGGAGTGTTGAACAAGGTGTTGATATTATCAATTTAAGTTTTGGCTTTTCTAAAGATGACCCTAAGCTAAGGGAAGCGATAAGAAATGCATCAAATAAAGGGATAATAATTATTGCTGCTACAGGAAATACCATTGGCTTATCTACTGATTACCCTGCTAAATACCCTGAAGTATTATCTATTTCTGCTATTGATAAGGATATGAAATTATATGCTTATGCCGGCCAAGGCAAGGTTGATTTTGTGGCACCAGGCGTAGATGTACCTGTATTAAACATACATGGAGAGGTTGAAATGCAAAGCGGGACTTCTTATGCAACAGCTTATACAACAGGGATAGTTTCTATATTGCTTCAAAATGGGAGTAAAGACATAGAAAAGGATCTACGCTTTGGAGCAATAAAATTAGGTGCGAAAGAAAAATTTGGGATGGGATTAGTACAAATAAAAGAATAAGGTGGAGAATTTAATGAAAAAATATTTTATCTTCAGTATAATTACAGCGCTTTTCATTACATATGTTCCTACAGGGTTTGTATATGCAGCGCAAGAAAATGATTCTGCATTAAAAGAAATTGTAAATGTTACCGAAAACACTGAAACTAGTAAAATAGATACCGAAGTTAAAGTTGATGTAAAGGAAGATTTAGGAATAGAATCATCCGAACAAATTGAAATAACTGAAAATGTTGTTGATAATGTAGACACTTTTGAATCAATATTAGATACTGATCAAGTACAAATGGAAAGTACATTGGAATATAATATTGAAACAAGTGAAATGAGTGCTAAAGCAATACTAAATGATGATAATGGAAATGAAATAGAGAAGAATTTTTCAATTCTTGTGACTGATGTAGAAGGTGAAGATTTAAAAGCCATTTTTGTGGATCAAGAAACTGGTGAGCAATATTCTATTGATACACAAGAAATAACTGCATCTGCTCTTCCTTTGGTTCCCGTTCTTGTTGCATTCATAGTTAAAAGCGGTCTAAAAGCAGCTATAAAAAAATATGGACCAACTGCTATTAGAACTCTAATGAAAAACTCTGAACCTCTTGCTAAAGCAGTTGCAAGCAGATTAGGATACGCAGAAACAAAATTTTACTCTCATGGTGCAAGAGTATATTATAACAAAAAAGGAAAACCTAAATATATAACTAGAGACAAAGATGGCCACATTGGTGGAGCTTTTAAAGGTGCTGATACAGTAAAAGCTCTTGCAAATAAGAAAACTAGATCTGGAACTTATGATTTAGAATTAAGAAGAATCGGAGCTTAATAACTAATTATGGATAAATTTAAAAAATTCAAAGTAGATTTTACAAATACTGAAGAAACTCCCTTTTTTCAAGTAACTTCGAATCATAGAATTAGATTCGATATGGATTTATTTGTGAATAATAACACTCGATTATTAAAAAATATCTTGGATAATTTATTCAATCAAAACGAAAAAATAAATTCTTCCTTTATCTGTGGATATATTATAAATGGTAAAAGAATTCATGAAAAAACAGGTTTAGGTAAATTTACTAAAATTAGAAATTGGAAAGAAACATTAATAAAAAACGATAATTTTACAAGTTCAACAATTTTTGCATCTATAAAAAATTTAAATTATCAAGATGTCTATAAATACTGTCAAAATGTATCACAAGGGCATCCATCAGCATATATCTCATTTTATAATGACAATTATTTATTATATATAAATCAGGATGTACTTGATATAATTTCATTTAATGAGAAGTTAATAGAACAATTAAAAACTAAATATGCAGTGGAATATGATAAATATTATGAGTAATTGATATATTTTAAAGGAATATATTAAGAGATTATAGAGAATTCCCAAAAGACCAACCCCTTATTTATTAAGGGGTTGGTCTTTTTTGATTTTTGTGTAGGTTTGCAATAAGGTTTAACCGTTTTGAAAAAAGATTAACTGCTTATAAAAAAGTCGTACCGTTTTCAATCCTTTTTATTTCCAAGTTGATGTGATATATTTATAACAATTAGTGCGAAATACATCGCAAAGGAGAATTCACATGAAAAACAAACTGGCTTACTTGGGGTTTATTGGATTTCTAGGATTTCTAGGACTTTTAGGTCCTCATTCATTTTTAGGTGAAACATCATTTACATATTACTTTTTCGCTTTCTTCCCCTTCTTTTTATATGCAAAAGTTATACCAGATGAACTTTTTATTCTACATGTTCGCATTGCTGCCACAAAGGCATTTTTCGTGGCATTAGTAATGGGTGTTTTACTAATCTTAAGTATCGTTATTTTTGCAAATGTACATGTAATCAGATTATGCGTTGTACTTGCAGTTGTAATACCATTAGGAACTTTTGTAATTAATTTAGAAATATTTGAACGTAGAGAAAAGAAAGGGATGCAAGATGCCACTTAAAACTCGAATGAAAGAATATAGGGTAAAGCTAAGTATGTCTCAAGAAGATCTAGCCAATGAGGTTGGTGTCCGAAGGGAAACAATTGGCAATCTCGAAAATGGAAAATATAATCCTTCATTCAAACTCACTTATGATATTGCGAAGGTTTTGAAAGCACCTATTGAAGTTCTGTTTTGGTTTGAAGAATAGGTTAGGTATAAGTATATTGTTGTAATAGATATGTCTATGAGTTTTGATTAATCTTTTTTATAAAAACTAGATTCGGATTTCTAACAAAAGACTCCATTTTGATTAATCTTTTTTCAAAATGGAGTCTTCTTATTTACCATATAATATGGGTTTGTGGAGTTTTTTTGATTAAACTTTATTTCAAACCAACATTTTCTTCCATAATGAAGTATTTAATTACATTGAGTGTTGTTATTTATCCTTACATATGCAATGTTCTCAACTAATTGAAAGTCATTTTCTATTAATTGGGTAATAAATTCATTTGAATTATTTTGCTTATCAATTTTCTCTAATAATACAAAATCACCTAATTTATTACTTTCCTCAAATGGTAGGAGCCTGTTTTCAAGTATAACGTTTAGGATACCTAATTCGATATTAGAGAATGTATGCTGCTTTGTTAATTTATTTGCTAGATGAAATGCAATTAATTGAAGAAACTTTCTAATGTCATATGGGGTAGTATTATAATACTTATATCTATTTGCAAGTTCGTTAAGTACATACAATAGATGATCAAATTCCATAGAAGATAAGGCGGAAATATCTTCAACTGGGAGTTTAGGTTTCTTTTTTCTTCCAAACGGTACTTTGATACGATTCATTTCTACACTTCCTTATTAGTATTTATCTCTTCCCACTCACTTTTTTCTAAGTAAATCATTTTAATTTGACGTCTAAGTAATTGTGAAATGGTTTTAGTAACTATGGAATCATTTAATGGATTATATAAAGTTTCAACTTGTTGGGGATGTTCCATTACGAATATAATATGGTGCTTTGATCCAGTAGCATGAACTATTTCTCCTAAACTATTTGCAATAAGGGGATTATCTTTCTTTATATGAGCAATACAGTTAGGGAGGAAAGTTTCTAACAATTTGCTTGTTTCCCAAGTGATTTCAGGTAAAACAATATCTTTTGCAGTTTCCTTAGCTTTAGGATCGCGATAAATTTGAATGTTTCTGCGTCTTTGATTAGCAGTTGGTTCTTCTTTTTGTTTTTCTAATTCGTCTAAACGCTGATTGAATGCTGCGATGGTATCAAGTAAACTTTGTAACAATGTTTGATTAAGCTCACTGGAATCTTCATTTTCATTATTTTTGATATTCGGTTGGATCGTTGATATTTCCTGCTCCAGT
Organism: Bacillus cereus group sp. RP29; assembly: GCF_040459765.1. Lineage (NCBI taxonomy): Bacteria > Bacillati > Bacillota > Bacilli > Caryophanales > Bacillaceae > Bacillus > Bacillus cereus group sp. RP29. The sequence continues at coordinate 210,309 of NZ_JARVHN010000002.1, read as the reverse complement.
TGAAGTATCTTAACTAATGCAATTTCGATTAGCGTTGCTGCATATACAGAATTTTTTATTTTATACTGTACCGTAGTAAGCTCTTCAAGAATATTTGGAATCTTGGATAATGGTATTCGCTCAGCAAGGTTTATAAAGGCATTATTATAAATGGCCACTTTAAACATGTCAGTTTTTTGAGATAGATTAAATATCATGAGGTCTCTATAGTAACCGATTAAATCGCTTAAAAAGAAATCCGCTTGTTTTCTCTCTAGGATAGTTTGCAAGGAATCCAAAGTGCTGTTTAAATCTTTCTCAGTTATATAATGTATTAGTTTTTCAATATCCTGAATTGCTACCTTACCAACGACTGTTGCAACATGCTCTATTGTTACATTATTTGTTGCGTATGCAATTACTTGGTCCATTATGCTAAGAGCATTTCTTAAACCACCTTCAGCTAATTGGGATATTAAATGCAATGCTTCATCTGTAATCCGAATCCCTTGATCATGGGAGATGAATTTTAACCTGTCAATCATTGCTTGAAGTGGTATATTTCGAAATTCAAATTGTTGGCATCTAGAAATGATAGTTTTAGGAACTTTTTGTGGATCTGTTGTAGCCAGTATGAAAATAACATGTGCTGGTGGCTCTTCTAATGTCTTTAATAGGGCATTAAATGCAGAATTTGAAAGCATATGCACTTCATCGATGATGTACACTTTATATTTTCCTGTAACCGGTGCTAAATGTACCTGGTCTCGTATCTGCCGTATTTCTTCTACTCCATTATTACTTGCAGCATCAAATTCTAGAATGTCCGCGAATTTATTATTATTGATATCACTACAGTTGGCGCACTTTTGACAAGGCTCACCATTACTTAATGGAGCTAAGCAGTTAACGCCTTTTCCAATTATTTTGGCAACAGTTGTTTTACCAGTACCTCGTGGTCCAGATAGTAGGTAGGCATGAGCTACTTTTTCTAGTTTAATCGCATTCATGATTGTCGTTTTAATATGATCTTGCCCCACTAAATCATTAAAGTTATTTGGTCTATACGCACGGTATAGTGCAATATAATTACTCATTAATATTCCTCCCATAAATATAAATTTTATTAAATGGCAATCCTTTTAAACGCAAAAAAGCAGCCAAATGAGTAGAGTTACTGTTCACATTTTCATGTGTTAACTCAACCCAAAGGGCTGCTTTTAATTTAAAGAAGAAAAAACAAAAAGTAAAAAAATATAAGAATATTATAACTCTTGATTTAGCAAAAAGGAAGATTAAAAAGTTTATGAATCGATTTGACACTCATAATTCCACATATTACTATTTAGAGGAGTTGTCAGAAAATTCTATTGTGGAGGGGATTAAAAATGGGTGAATTAGTTTCGATTACAAAAAAGGATGGAAAAGAATCAATAGATTTATTTAAACATTATAGTGAGTGTTTTGAGGAAGGAGATTCTATAGGTCAAGATAAGATATCTGATGAATTATTTACAAAAGTGAAAGATGCTGTTACTCAGTATTGGTTAGAATCTACGGACTCATTACCTGATGTTGTTGATTTGTACATTATTATTTCATTAATAGAAAGTGATTCACCAAAACACAAGAAAATAGTTACTCGTTTTTTCAATGACTGTAAAATTTTCTTAACTGCAAAGGAAAAGAAACAAGGTAAACGAGGGAAAATCGATCGCTTGTTAAAAGAATATAGTAAACCACAAATGAAAGAAAGACTTCAAAAGAACTTGAAAGTCGCTGGTGAAATTGAGATAGCTCAATTACAAGCAGCGTATGATCAAACAGATAATCAACAGAAAAAAATTAAAGATGTACAAGAAGTAATTGAGAAGTACGGAATGCATTTCACAATTTTTATCACTGCTTATATGAAAACTAAAGGAACAGATGATATGCATGATTTGTATTTAGAAGCTGCTCCATTTAGATACATTAACATTCTTGCAGAATTAGCAATATTTCATCAGGAGAGATATCCTAGTCAAGAAAAGGCCGAAGAGATTTCGTTTAAAGAGGAGTGGAATAAACTTCAAAGTAAGTTAAACGAGTATGAAAAAAAGTTTAACAAACAAGAGAAGATGTTAAATAAATACAAAATGGAAAATGAACATTTGAAAAAACAAAAAATCTCATCAGATGCTAAGGCCTCAAGAGTTGTTAAACAAACGGAGAGGTCAGTAAATGAATTGATGACTGATTTGGCAACTGAGGAGGAAATCAAGTCAGAACAACATAAAAAAGAAATAGAGTATTTAAATAAAACGATTGAACAAATGGCTCTAGAAATCATTCAATTGCAGAAAGAAGAAGAGCCGGAAGGAAATGTGCATAAGAATGATTTGTCAGGAAAGAAAGTGGCTGTAATTGGTGGGAATAAAGAAAGATACTATAGAGAGTGCGTTGAAAAATACAATGCAGAAATTATATTTGTAGCAGAAGATCAGCATCGTAAGATAGATAGTACAGTTAAAAAAGCTGATGTAGTCTTTTATCTAACAGAATTATTGAGTCATATATATCATGAATTAATTATTCCGGCCGCAGCTCGTTATAACACTCCTATTCGCTTTGTAAATAGTAAGGGGATTTCAGCATTTGAAAGTGCATTAAAAAGATATGCTAATGAGAATTAGATAAAAATTTGATGGAAGTTTGAGATTTAGCTAGAATGTTCGATGGTGAGGGGACGCATTTGGGTTGAAGGATACAAAGATATAAAATAAGAGAGAGTTTAATATATAATAAAGTGTTAAGTTGAAAAACGGTAAGTTCATCTTAAAAGGATTCATTTTGATTAAACTTTATTCAAAATGAATCCTTTTAAGATGTTATAAAATACGTGTTTATAAGAGACTTCTAATCAAACATTATTTAAAAAATCAACAATATATATTTTTAAGAATTAATTAAAGACCTTGTAGGTGGTGAAATTTGTATATTATTATCTCCAAAAGTAATAATATTATTGTTATAATGCATTTATATTGATTTTGAAAAAGAGGGTGAATCCTGATGTCACAACCAATTAATATAAATGCAGAAACTAATAGCATGTATATCTTTCAAGGTAATCGTTTTTTAGAGTATATAGAACCAATTGAGATAAAGAAAGTTATAAAAGAGAAGACAGGTTTTGAGGAACAGGATGGAGAGGGTTTTGGAGAGTATTATAAGCGCTTTCTAACAGAAAAAGCTAGCGAGGCAGAAATTTTAGAAAGAGAATTTTTTGAATCAATTTTTTATGGACGATTAACCAATGTATTCATAAATAAAATAAAAAATGAACCCGTTACTGAGGACATTTTCAAACAAGCAGTCAAACGCTTAATTGATGATATGAATTCTAGAAATACTTTACCACCAGATGTTAAAAGGTTAATGAAGGAAGATGGCTTTTACATAATGGATTTAGTAAACACTACAGAAAAAAATACATTTTTAGCTGGTTTCGATTATAGTACTGCAAATGGTTATGTAGATAAATCCAGATTTCTAATTACACATGTTGTTCCAACAAAAACAGACGCTGATAGAACAGTTATAAAATATCTTGTATGTGCAATAGAAATTAATTATACAAAAAAAACACTTGTAGCAGCTTTAAAAAACATTCCCAATATAGTAAATGAAGATGAGAATGGAGAAATAGATGAGGGAATACAAAAAACAGTAGTTCAAGCGTATAAAAAATTTTTAAAACTTTTTGAAAATCACTTACAAATTCAAAAGTTTATTAAAGTTAAAAAAGATAGAAGAGCAATGTTTGAAATGTGTGAAAAACTTGATAATACTATGTTGTATGATTTAAGAGAAGAAATTGAATTGAAAAATTCGGACACGCTTAAAACTATGGTAAGTACGTTAACTGAAGAACTATTTGGGAAAGCAATTGCCCCAATTGTAAAACAAGATAATTTAGTAAAACGTTTTAAATCTTTATTATTGGCAACATATTTAGATGTAATGACCGAAGATGATAATTTAATATATATCGCAAAGAGTAGTAAGTTAGTTGGTTATCCTACTAGAGTGGCATTTCAATCTAGTAATTCTTTAAAGGGAGCAACTGGAACATCAGGAGCAAGTGAACCGGTAGCTACATCTGTTATGTTTCATAGTTTATATACTGACTTCCAGGAAGCTCTGGAATTACCAAAATGGGCACTATCTTGGTTTACAGATATAAATCATTTAACAGATAGCACAGAAGTCATTCAAACATCTGTAGTATCTATGAAAGAGAATTTCAAGGTGACTTTTATTAACAAAAACCATATTGGGAAGGAATTATTTCAGCATGTTATTGGAGAGCTTAGTCAGTGCCGTGATTACGAAGAAGGCGATGAGTGAATCAGAGGCCATAGAAAATATTAATTCTTTTCTAAAAAAATTTCGTTTTATCAAGTTTAGTAGCGATTCGTCTTTTCCGAATTTTAGTGAAATTATTTTAGCAATGAAGGAATTAGGTTTAACACGAGAGTATTTTAATTACACATGTTTAAGATATGATAAAACTGAAAATACAAATGTAATGATGACCACATGTGTACATTGTGGAAACAATATTAGTGTTGTAAATGGTAATCATGAAATTAAACATATGTTTCAAATAAATAAGACGAAAACTTTGATACTATTAGAGGAGTTAAATTTAAGGAGAGAAAAAGAAATGTTAGATCATTATCTTATAGAGGATTATTCTCTTAATCTAGAGCAATTAAAGAAAAGAAAAGAGAATTTAATACCATTTATGGGTTCGGGATTGTCAGTTCCTTTTAATTTACCTAATTGGAAAGGCATGTTAAATGGATTTTCAAGATATCTGAAAAAAGGATATGAGGGGTATTATAATGATAAGCTAGATGAAGGAGATTATTTCGAAGCGCTTAGTTATTTAAAAAAGTCTTCGTTCTTAAGCAAGGACGAATTAATTCAAGAACAAATTGTTGATATATTTAATGAAAAAATTAACATGAAAATAGAAAGAGAAAATCATAATTATCAAGATGTTTTAGATTTGAATTCTGATTTTTATTTAACAACAAATTATGATAATATTTTTTCGACGATTAGGGGTAGTTTCCATCCCCCTCTTATGTGGGATGATATTGAAAATATGCAGAAATTTTTAGGCGAGAAAAAACAATCCATAGTGCATTTACACGGGATGATTCATAAACCTAAAACTATGATTGTTACAAAGGAAAGTTATGATGGGCTGTATAAGAATGAGGATTTTATGAGAATAATCTCTACGTTTATGAGCAATAAATCATTTATCTTCTTAGGTTTTTCTTTTCAAGATGTTTATTTTAAAGACTTGTACGAAAAAATTATATCTAAAACGGGTGGAGAACATTTTATTATCCTTCCTAATATTTCATATAGTGATGCGCTAACCTTTTCGAAGCAAAACCTAAAAGTAATTGGAATAAATGTTAAAGAATCAGACGTTGGAATAGACGGGGAGGATTTAGTAAAAGGTATCAAAACAATTTTAAATTATATTAATAATGATACAAAATAATGTTATGGATAAGATTGAAAGACTCTTATCTACTATATATTAACCCATTATAGTAACAGGGAAATGTTTGAATGTTTCGTGAGTTCGAGTTAATATAGATTAAATAATACTTTTATTTTGTTTAAAATAATACACAAGACCTTTCGGGTTATAAGAATTATTGTAAGTCTCTTACAATAGCACTTATTTCTTCGGAAGGTCTTTTTGTGTTAATAAAATTTAAGGAGTGGTAATGATGACGCGGATTATATCTTGGGGCGAAGTTATGCAAAAGCAACATATCGTAGGGACAATACTGAAAAATGGATTAGTAAATAATAAGGTTAATCATGCGTATCTATTTAACGGGGAAGCAGGTACTTTAAAAAAAGAGACAGCTTTATTATTTATTAAAAGCCTATTTTGCTTAGAAAATTCAGAGAGAATACCATGTAATGATTGCCGAAATTGTAATCGCATAAATAACAACATTCATCCTGACGTAGTTATTATTTCACCAGAAGAGGGTGGGAGTATTAAAAAGGAGCAAATTCAGCAGTTACACAAAGAAATCTCATACACATCTACTGAACTCTCAAGAAAGATTTATCTTATTGATCGAGTCGAGATGCTAATAACTAGTGCTGCTAATAGTTTATTAAAATTTTTAGAAGAACCAGATGGAAATACAACGGCTATTCTTGTTACTGAAAATATACAAAAGGTTCTCGGTACGATTCAATCTAGATGCCAAATTTTAAACTTTCTAGATACACCTATGGGAGAATACGAAGAAGAATTATCAGCAGCTAATCTTTCTCAGGATATAGTAAAGCTTTTAACTCGTATGACAAATAATATAGATAAAGCTATGTCACTAGCAAAAGGGCAGTGGTTTATAGAACTCCATTTACAAATAGTTAGTTTAATGAAAAATTTGATGGAACCTACAGTCTTTATAGAAATAATAAAGTTATTAAAATTAATAGATACAAAAGAAAAAGAGCCCATTCTATTTAAATTTATAAATATATGGTTTAAAGATGTGCTATATGCTTTAACAAACAAGAAAGATTTTGTATCTTTTCAAAGTCAAATCGATACTTTAGAGTTACATGCTGAAAAACTAGGTGTAAAAGGAATTGCTGATGCAATAGAACTTTTAGAAAAAGGTTATATAAGAAGACAAGCGAATGTTTCGTTAAATCTTGTTCTGCAAGAAATGTTCATTAAGTTGCAAAAAAACGTATATATGGTTGCTTTATAAGGAGGAGAATCTATGTGGATAGAACAGTTGAAAAGGATAATGGAAAGAAACCCACATATGAAATCAGACGCTTTATATACTGCTCTAGGTTACTCTAAGAAAGGGTTTGGGGCATGTGGACACTGGAAAACTTGTTCATTGGGAAAAGGAGATTGCTATTTAGAACAAGTGGATCCTGAAGTACCATTGTATTGCGCATGTTATAAGCGAAATCATACAGAGTGTAATGAACAAAACGTCTTATCACAATCATGTACAGAAGAACCTTCAGAACAAGAAGAAAAAATTACTAGAGAGATGAGCTTGAATAATGATGAATTAGGACAGTTAACTTTATTTTAAGCAGCTGCTTCATTAAAAACTACGTATGCAGTAAATACCATAAATGAAAGGGGGATAACCCTTTGTTGCAATAAGCACAAGGGAGAGATCCCTTTGTGTTTTTTATTGTAATATTGGGTAAGAAAAAATGAATAGAAACTCTTTAGATGAAATTGAAATAATAAAGCAAAGAATGAAAGAAGTATATTTAAAATATAAGACTCACATGGTTGCAATGAGTGGAGGGAAAGATTCATCACTTGTAATGCAATTATTATGTGAAACATTAGAGAATATGAAACCAGAGGAACGTATTCACAGGTTCATATAATTTGTGCTGATACGGGTGTTGAGACACCAGAAATGACTGCTTATCAATATAGATGCTTAGAACAAATTAAGAGATATGCGGCAGGTGAATTTCATAATAAGGGGAAAATGCCGTTTTTGGTTCATATGGTGAAACCACCAATGAAAAGTAGATTTTTTTATGAATTATTAGGTCGCGGTACTTCTATTCCGTTAGGAAATGTAAGAAATAGATGGTGCACGAGCCATTTAAAACTTCTGCCAATGCAGAATAAATTGAAAGAAATTTTAAATGAAATTCCTATGGATATAGAAAATGACGAATTTGATGTTTTGCTTTATAACGGTGTAAGGAATGAAGAGAGTGCGCGTCGCAGAAGGAGTATTGCTGCAATTGAAGATGATGCAACCTCATACTTTGCTGAGCATCCAGATATAACTAGAATAAAGTATTACTATCCAATAAAGTTTTTAACATCCTATATTTTTTTTCACTTTCTTTCGGTTCGTCTTCTATTGTTTTGTCAATTAGCTTTCTCATTTTTTCTTGTTTATTTTTCTTTTTTTTCTCGAAAAACTTATCGAATAATCCCATAGGTGAACCCCCTTTACTTTTATCGTATTCGAATATATTGTTTAATACTATACCATTTTTTGTTCCGCTTTAAAGAACGTTAGTTCTTTTAGAAGGGGTGATTTTGTTTCTTTTAGACAAAAAGGTCGATGAAGTCATAAAAAATCTTATAAGGGCTAATACAAATGTTGTGGTAAATGTGTACAAAAAAATAGACACGAGCAAAAATATTGCTTGTGTCTATTTTAAAATTTTTCTCGTATAAAAACTATAGTGAGGCAAATTTAATCTAGCTAGAACTTGAGCATGGTGTAGATGCAATAGTTCATCCAAAATTTAAACGACTGTATTTTGATAATAATGAAATTACAGTAATTGTGTATATTGCATTCAATTCTTTAGATGATTCTATTGTCGCTACCCATCAAGATATTATCTAAAACAGAGGTATAATATGAAGGGTAGTTTACTAGTTTGTTGCGAAAATCCTTTTCGTAACTTTGAATTAACGATTTTAACATTCTCTTATTTGCTGGTGGAGATTGATCTATTAAAATTGTGCTCAAATCTAAAGAAATGATCCGATCAGCAAAACCCAATTCGTAAAATAGTATACTTAAAGGGGTAGGTACACCATATTTTATACGTTTTTGTAATTTCTTGAGATTGTCAACTAAATATAAATTTCGATCAGCAATTAAAGATTCAACTATTTCCGCTACTGCTCCAATTAGAAGCATGCCTTCATATGAAAATGCATTGTCACAGAGTTCTACAATATGATCTATTCTATATTTTCTACGCTGTTTTTTTGTTTTTATCCTAATATCATTTTCTTTAAGAATATCTAGTAGTTTAAAGTAGGGCAATCCATAAATCCATGCTAAAGCAACTTCTCTTAAAATTTCAGGTTTTTCGCATTTGTTAAAAATATTATTTTTAATATTCGATGCTAAAAGTGGCCATAAAACATTCAAAAGCTCCTCATAGCTTTCACACTTCTCAAGTTCTTCTAAATGCATTTTAGACCATTCTTCAATTTTTATAGCAGTTTCTACTCCGTATAGCATTTTCCCAAACAGTTTCTTTTTTGAGTTTTGTGGGATTTTTTTTGAAATATTTTTAGCTAGCAATTGGAATAAGATAATAATTTGTTCTTTCACTTGTTCTTCAGCTAGTGAATGAGCCAAAGTTTCTTTAGCGAGTGAACTTATCCATATATCTTCTGTTTCATTAGTTGAATTTTCCCAATTGTCCATCAAATAACTTTCAATAGATGAGAGTGCATTTATTTTTGATTTAACTTGTTGAATTAGTCCATCAAATGAAAATCCATCGTCGGCAAATGCTTTAGCTATTTTTTCCAATACATTAAATATTTTATCAGGATCTTCTAAATAAATTTCAAATAGTCTTATGTAATTAATATTATATGTAGTCTTCCTATCGTCGCTACATAAGGGATCAAATATCTTTAACAATGAGCTTTCAACTGGTTCTGAGTTATTAGGATCTAATAAGTTTTTTACTTGTCGCCAACGCCATTTGTTATTTTGGCTGTTACGTTTATCGTAGATACTAGGGTCTGCGAAAATAACACTACCTTCTGTATGCATACCAGAACGACCGACGCGACCAATCAAATTATGAAAATCACGAACTTTTATTTTTTCAGATCCTTGATAAATACTCGTTACAATAAGATACCTAATTGGTAGATTAACACCTTGTGCTAATGTGGATGTACATATGACGAATTTTGATAAACCTTCTTTAATTGAGTGTTCAACAGCAAGACGTATACCAGAAGGTATATTTCCATGATGTGTTAAAATCCCTAGTTTTGCACTTTTTGTGACAGAAGCTTGTGAACCCAGATGTCCATGATATAGCCAGTGCAGTTTCCTTATTTCATTTTTTTCTGATAATTCAAATGGAGTTTTTAAAGCTAATCCTCGTTCATACGTCTCCACTATCTTGTCACAAAGACTGGATACATTATCTTTCTTTCCACAAAATATTGCTACACTTCCATTTGAAATTAGCTTTAAACCTAAAAATAAAGAAACGGTGCTGCTATCGTTTTTAATAGGAAAGAAGCGTTCGGTTGTTTCTCTTCCTTTCAATTGCAGTTTTTGTTGCTCAATTATTCTGGGTACATAAAAATCTATTTCATCGGGATTTTCTTCATTCAGAAATTGAAGCTTTCCAAGACGATCCAACCAACTTGTAAGTGCTACAGTTCGATATGTAGGAGAAAGATTAACTCCTGAAACAACTTTATTTTCAGGGCCATTAAGCCAAGAACCAACCACTTCTGCATTATTGATTACAGCGGATATTAATACTTTTTGTACACCTTCAGGAACCATCCCTTTTAAAGCTGTAAGGAGTAATTCATAATTGATCCCTCGTGTATTACTATCAAATTGATGTCCTTCATCATATATTAATAATCCAATTTCCGTTGCCAATTCTGGACATTGGCGAAGCATATAAATAAGTTTTTCTGGAGTAACAACTAAGATTAAATCATCCCTAAGTATTGATTTAAGTTCAAAATCCATTTGAAGCACATCTGATACTTCATCAATATTAATAGACTCATTTTGGAATGATTTACTTAGACTGATACTAATTTCATGACATAATGCTCTAAATGGAGCCACAATTACAGCTAAAGAAGTTCTATTTGATAGAAAGGCGCTACGTATTATTACTTCTGTTGCTTTGGTTTTCCCAGCACTAGTTGGTAATTGAATTACAGCGGATTCCCCTTTAAAAACACCAGTTTTCCCCAAAAGGTGTTGAGCTGGCCAAAATTCTTGCATGAAATTTTTATTTTGTAAAATATCTTCCCAATTTTCAACGCTAATATCAGAATATATAGGTAGACATTTCCTACTAGAGTTTTCTATTCTTTTTTTTATTACTGCACCTATTACATCAGCGAAAAGTAATTCTCTTGGAGTGCCAAATGCATAAGCATTAACCCTGAGAGTGGAAATGAGGTTATAAACATGTTGCTCATACCATCCATCCTCATAAAATTTAGTTAGATAAAATGAAATATCTAATATATTTTTTGTATATATTCCGCCTTCTTCCACATAACATGGATAGAAATTCCCAGTGAGGATCCTTGCTAATAAAGTATCTAAATTCGAACATTCTAAGTTTAGATTATCTATATCGATACGATTTACTAAAACAAGTGAACTTCCTGGTAAATCGCATAAATAATAGGAAGCTGAACCTAGCAGTAAAACGTAGTCATCTAAATCTGCCTTAAGATTTGTTTGTAAATATGCATCAAAAAAATGCGCTGAAAATTTAAGGTTTTCACGCAATTCCTTTAGGTGTCGCTCGTCTGGATCCTTGGAATTCAGATGGGCTGACAAATCACCTAGCAAGCCTATTGCCAATGTAAAAAGAGTTGATGGATCTTTAGTGAGTTTTATATGATCTTCTTCATTGACATTGTATTCATTCATTTTTGCTTTTGATCTAGTAGCACTTAATAATTGTTTGGAATGTTTCTCAGGCTTCATGTGCCGCCCTCCTATACAATTCATGGACAAGGGGCATCATATCTTCACCATGAATTACTAATAATGTTAGATTATCTTTATTTGGATGCTCATTAATAGATGTATTTGTAATCATTGAAAGATCCAGTAGGTTTGAAGAAAACATAGCAACAGCCCCTGAAATCTCTTTATACGGATAATCTGTAGGATTTTGGAACCTATCTATCTTTTCAGATTCTTCAAGTTCTCTTTTCAGAAAAAGTTGTTGTTTAATTGCATTTAGTGATTCACCTTTTCTAGCTATATCTTTTTTTGAATCATCAACGGCATCCTGCAACCGTGGATTCGCCTTTGTACCAGAGAATTGTGCTTTGGTTTCGAAAATTGCTAGAGTATCTTCAGGTGAATACTCTCCATCACTAATAATTTTAAAAGCTAGGGTATCGCATCCTTTTGTAGATTCATTACTAATTGTTTTTGTACCATATCGAGTACGAGGTACCCAGTAATTTAGAATAAACTCAAGGTAATCAGCTACTAATATCTCACTGAAATCTCCAGCTCGTATACTTGGCCCTGGAGCACGAGAAGGGTCAGGAAATTTTATTCTGTTTAAGTACTCAGTTCTTGTAAATTTATAACCCTTCCTGAAATAATCAATTTCACTATCTAAACAATAATGTTGACGGAAATGTTTTGCCCATGAAGATAAAGTTTCATCATTTTGCTCATATTTAAATTCAAAAATTTCAATATTTTTACCTTCTGATGTTAAGACAGTTGTACCTGCATCTACAAACCATTTAGTATGTGATTGTGTAGTTGATATCATGTATATTCATTCCTTATTTAATATATTTTTAGGAAATATCTTCTAAGGATATTTTACCAAAAAATCACGACATTTAGTTATTTGAAAAATAAATATATTATTATTAAGATATGATTTAATTTCAGTATTAATAGGAAAATAGTGTACTAAGAGTATTATCTTCTTCAGGTAGATGTAAAAAGGTTGATGAAGCCATTAAATGGCTTATAAGAATCAATAAGGGTATTAAGTTGATAACAAGTGGACTGTCAATACAAACATTGTGGTAAATGCAGTTTTTTGTGATAAAAAAGGATAGAATAGACAGAATAATTCTGTCTGTTCTATCCTTTTCTTTTATTATTATATAATGTTTAACATTATATGCCTATTCCTGTTAAGAAAAAGGTTGATTCAAATTACTTGAAACTAAATAAAACAATTGGTTTATCTCTTTTTATATTTTCTTAGATTTCTGGATAGAAAATCTCATAATCCATATGAGGGAGACTATTTCTATAAGCTGATATCAGTTGCGGTATTTATAGAAATAGTAACAGGATAGTAAAAGCCTATTATGCTTATAAGGAGGGTTAAGAGTGTATTTATGTTTGGCAGAAAAACCGGATGTAGCAAAGAAAATTGTAGCTGCTTTTCCAAAATATAAAAAGCATGATTTGTATTACGAGATAATGCCCTGCAATGAATTTCCTAATGGTGCATATGTAGCCTATTGTATGGGGCACCTTTTGACTTTTGATGAAGAAAAAATGGAGACTAACACTCCATGGAGTTTGTCTGGATTACCTATAATGCCTAAAAATTATATTTATAAGCCAATTAAAGGAAGAGAAAAATATGTTAGAACAATAAAAAACCTGGCTAATGATCCTAAAGTTACAATGTTTATTAATTGTTGTGATTCAGCTAGAGAAGGTATGAAAATATTTACTGAAATAATAAAGTACGTAACAAATAGAAACCTTCCAACAAAATGCTTGTGGATTTCTTCTCTAACGCCAGCATCAATTAAAAAAGGAATGCAAGAATTAGTTCCTTATAAATCCAAAGAGAATTTATATCATAGTGCTTATGCGCGAGCAATAGCTGATTTCTTAGTAGGTATAAATTTATCAAGGTCTGTATCTCTAAGAATGCAATCAGAATTTGTAAGTAGAAATTCTGAAAATGGGGATTTAAGTGCTTTGAAAAGGGAAGTATTTTCGATTGGAAGGTGTCAATCTCCAACGTTACGTCTTGTTTACGATCGTATTAAACAAATAGAAGCACATGTACCAGAACCTTTTTGGACTTTAACTGGGACTTTTGAAGTGGACGGTAAAGAATATACAGGAAGATGGTTCAAAGAAGACAAGAATCGTTTTGATAGTGAAGAAGAAATAGAGGAACTTTCAATTCGATTAGTTGAAGAACCAGCTGTTATAAAGGAAGTGAAAAAGGAACGTAAGGCATTTAAGCCACCACAGTTTTTTGATTTAACCAGACTTCAATCTACTGCTAATAAATTATTTAAAATGGATCCTAAGGAAACTCTTCATCATGCAGAAAACTTGTATTTAGCTGGTTTGTTGTCTTATCCCCGTGCAGATAACCCGTATATTACGGCAGCTGAAGCACCAATCCTTTCATCAGTTTTAGAAAAGTTAAAGTATACCGAGTCATACTCTAAATATTTACCTGCTCCAATACGTAGTACTGATTTGTCCTCGCGGTATATAAATGAGAAGAAGGTCTCAGATCATCACGGAATTATAGTATTAGACGTTCCTAAGGATTTTTCTAAATTAAATCCTGGTGAAAAAGCAATATATGATTTGGTGGTGAAACGAGTAATTGCCGCGCATCACGAAGATGCATTGTATGATTTTACTTCAATTATCACAGTTGTAGACGAAACAGAAACGTTTTTAACTAAAGGGAAACAAGAAGTGAGTTTGGGTTGGAAGATGTTATATCAGAAAGAACAAGTATCTGAAGAGAAAGATGATCAAGAAGAGGAAAATGAAGAAGTGGCCCAATTACCGGATGTAAAAGAAGGAGATACAGGGACAATTGTTGATACGGAAATTAGTAAAGGAATGACAAAAGCCCCACCATATTTGACACCTGGAACACTAGTTGAATTTATGGAAAATTGCGGTTCACTTATGGAAGAAAAAGAAATGCAAAAAATCCTTAAAAAAACAAGTGGAATAGGTACTGTTGCTACACGTGATGGTATTATCCATACATTATATGATCGTGGATATTTAATTAATAAGAATAATAAGGTACTTTTATTAGAGAAAGGCCGGATGTTAATGGATGCACTTGGCGACAAGATGATTGTGTGTTCACCTGAATTAACGGCAAAATGGGAAAATGTTTTAGAGGCAATCTCAGATGGCCGAATTGATTATAAGCAATTTATAGGTAAGGCTGAAAAATTAGTTGTGAAGCTATTAAATGATATTGAACAAATCTCTAAATCGTGGAATTTAGATTCTTCAATTAAAAAAATTGAAGAATCTAAAAGGAAAGAGGAAGAGAAGAAGTTACTAGGTTCGTGTTTAAAGTGCGGGAGTCAAGTGGTTCTAAAAAAAGGTTTTTATGGCTGCACTGCATATAGTACGACAGGTTGTGATTTTCAGATTAAAGAGAAGATATTAGGTAAGAAAATATCTAGTGCACAAGTGAAAAAACTATTGAAGGATGGAAAAACAAACACGATTAAGGGATTTAAGAAGGGGGAGGACCTTTTCGATGCTGTGTTGTCATATAACGTAGCAGCTAATAAGTTAGAGTTTAAAAAGCCTGAAATTAAAGAAAAGGTGGAAAAGAAGGAAAGAACCATTCAAATTTCAATTTTTAATCAACAGTAAAACATTGAATCTGTTTTCATTGCAGGAAGAAATGAGGTTTTAAAGTGGGGAAATCATTATTTAATGTAATTGGAATAACACTGGGGTTCTGTGTATTTATTACTGCGTGTTCAAAATCAGATACTATGCCTTCTAAATCTAATGAACCAAAAAGTGAAGTAGTTGAAAAGGAAATCAGCAAGAAAGAAATTAAAAAAGAGGATACCAAGACATATGAGTCGTTATTTGCTACTAATGCCCCGTTAATGATTCAAGAAGGACCAGGTAAATACGCAAAGGAAAGAGCACTATCATCAGAAGAAATGAATGAACTTAATCAGGAATTGATGAAATTACCAAAAGATTTAAGTGCAGAACAAATATATGTACAATTACTAAATTTACAGGCGCAAAGTTATAAAGATGCTGTAAGTAAACTGGAGGGAATAATTCCTGAATTAGCGATTAAAGAACAAAATAATGACAATGTACATTCTATAAAACCAAAAGCTAAATCCCTGAATGTGGAGATCTTACTTGATGCAAGCGGGAGTATGGCTGGTAAAGTTAATGGTGAAGTTAAAATGGAAGCAGCTAAGAAAGCTATTTACAACTATCTTGATAAGATTCCGGACAATGCCAATGTAATGTTAAGGGTATATGGACATAAAGGAAGTAATAATGAAAATGATAAAAGTTTATCCTGTGGATCTTCCGAGGTAATGTATCCATTACAGCCTTATAATAAGGAGCAATTCAATGCTGCTTTATCTAAATTTGGTCCAAAGGGTTGGACGCCGTTAGCATCCGCTATAGAGTCTATAAATGATGATTTTAAAGAGTATACCGGAGAAGAAAACCTAAACGTAGTATATATTGTGAGTGATGGAGAAGAGACTTGTGGAGGAGACCCAGTTAATGCTGCCAAAAATCTCAACCAATCTAGTACTCATGCAGTTGTAAATATCATTGGATTTGATGTGAAAAATAGCGAACAACAGCAATTAAAGAATACTGCAGAAGCAGGAAAAGGGAATTACGCGACAGTAAGTAGTGCTGATGAATTACACCAAACTCTTAATAAGGAGTATGAAAAACTATATAAAGAATGGGGAAATTGGAAGATTGATCAATACTTCAGTCTGAATACGCAGTGGGCAGATTTATATATGGATATTAAAAAGGCTCATATGGAGATTAATGATGTAATTAATAAAGAGCATTATAACTTAAAGAATAATATTTCTTACTTAAGTGAGAAAGAAATAATTGATAATCATAAAAAACTCAGTCTTGAAAAGCTTATTAAGCTTCGTTTTGAAACACTAACTAGTTATTATAATAATAGGGAAAAGGAGTTAATAAATCTTATAACTGAAAATGAAAAGAAAATGAAACAGCAATTGGAGCAATCTAAGCCATAATGTAAAAGTGTTAAAATATAAATGGTTGATAATTTATTAGGGGGAATAATATTATGAAAGCAACTGGAATTGTTCGAAAAGTTGATGAGTTAGGCAGAGTTGTAATACCAAAAGAACTCAGAGATACGCTAGGCATAGGGATTAAATCACCATTAGAAATTTTTGTTGATAATGAAAATATAATTTTAAAAAGATATTCACCTTATAATGCTTGCCAAATTACTGGAGAGGTAACTGAGAGAAATATAACTTTAGCAGATGGAAAAATTACATTAAGTCCTAATGGAGCTAGACATTTAGCTGAAGAATTAGAAAAGTTTTTAGTGAAATAGGTTTAATATCCTAAGGGTTTCATTCGCAGCAAGTACCATCTGTAAAAATGGATTGTTTACTAGGACAGAATGGTATCTTAAAAGATTGTGTGAATTTCTCATAATCAAGACCTAAATTGAATAGGCTTAGATAAATTAAAGGACATTACATATTTAATATGTAATGTCCTTTCTTATGTAGCTAAAGTACACATTACTTTAGCTACATTTATTCACAATTCTCTTCTTTTAAACAAATTTCGATGAAGGCAAAAATATTCTTTGCCTCGATAGCACGCTTTCCCCAGTCATGGTAATAGTATAAAACCTGTCCTGTTAACCCAACTTCAGATGGATCTGTATCAATGCAAAGGTAATCTCCGCCACCATTTTCTGCAATTGGAATCCACTTAGAATTCCAAAGAGCTGGTTTAAGCTCTTTTTCAATATCTGGCTCTAAATCATCATCCGGATCGAATTCTTCCTGTAAAAATTCCCAATTTGATATAATTTCAGAAATGGGAGACAGGGTCAAATTTCTTACAAATGGATTCACCCCTGGTTCCCAAATTTGTCCGTTATACACTTTATAAAAGCTCTTCATTTCTTCAGGTAGTGTAAGTCCTAGTGTATCCTCAATAAGTTGGAAATCTTCAGCACTTGCACCTGGCTGAAGATTTAACGATTCTTTAAAGTTACTTTCAGAATTTGAACCTCTTTCGATAATCCGTTGCCACAACCATTCAGCTTGATTTATCATGCCATTTATATGCCCCTTTTTGATGTTTGAATAATTAGTATTTTTATAATGTTCAATGGTATTTTAACATAAGTTATCCAATATATGTATAATTTGATTGGATTATATCTTAATATTAATATTGTTAAGAGATAATAAAGTTGTTAAATTCTTATTGAACTAACGGTGCAGGATAGTTGAATAAGGATGATGATATACTTAAGGGGGAATTTACTTTATTTTATAATTTATGAGGTGGAAAATGGACTCTTTAGAATTAAACAAATCTAAATATATTGTCTCTAATATCAAAGAAATTTTGCATAATAAGCTTATTCTTGATAAACCGTTAACTAAAGATGAGGTAAAAAAATTAAACCTAGTTAATCCCCCTGTATACGAAAATGAGAAGTATCTCATTCAAAAACGGTGGTTTTATAGTATTAATATCGGAGAATGGGAAGATGTTGATATTATTATTCAGGGGAATAATGAAAATCCCGATGTGGAGATTATCGAAATGGCAGAAAAAACATTTGATGAACTCCATCTACATATAAGCTGTGCATTAAAATATTTACAGAAATTCTTCCCTAATCAAGAAATGAAGAACTACTATCTATCCACAATATGTTTTGGAAAGATGGTTAATTTTGATGATTATATATTTTCTGGGTTTAGTTTAGCTTTTATTTATGATGGTCACTTTGAGTTTCAGTATAAAGTAAAATTTAAAGACGATGGATGGCCAATTGGTTTTGAAGGTGGGCCACTTTAATAATAATAGATAATTTTTTCTTATTGAACTAATGGGTACTTTAGTTGAACAAGATTTAAGAGTGTCTCTCCAAGTCCTTATAAATTGAAGGTTAGATTAGAAAGTGTAAAAGGGATATTAGTATTGTTTCTCATTACTGAATAAATCCTTTTTGGGAGTGTGGAGGTTATACTAGATATAAAAAAACGAAAGGGGATTATAATTTGCAAACATATACATGGAACCTTGGTGATGCATCACTAACATTTTACAACGGTACTATGGTTCCATTTCAAAAAGGGGAGCTTGCTACTACGACTCGTGACATGATGTATTTTTATTACGATGTTCTTCTACAAGTGCGTCAGGAAACGCGTCGTATCTTGGTTCGTAATCATCCAACAGCGCATTATATTACGGAAGCGATTCATACGATGATCCATCACCCAACAAAGACAAAAGGGTATTTGTTAGAACATACAAGAAGTATTCCTGATTATTTCCGTAAAGTCTAGTATCATCAAATGGAAATTGCTGATTTATTCTGGCGAGATATGTTTATTCGTCTTGAAAAATATCAGTATGAGGTAAAGAAGTCATATGAAGAAACGGTAACAGAAACTACAGAATATAAAATAACCATTGGTTCCATACCAACTGATTCTGAATCCAATAGTAATTTTGTTTGGTATATCAATGGGGTAACGCAGGAGAAATTACAAGAACTTGCAACAGTCATTCAGAATTTTACAGAGGATACTATCAAGCTATACAATCATGGCGTAGAAACAGAAATAAGATAACATAAGAATAGAGAACAAGTTTCGATTGTGCTTTTTAAAACTTGTTTCCTATTCTTGATTTAGTATGAAGGTTAATTGTAATAATTCCATCAAACTTTAGTTTATAACTGTATGAGAGTATGTTCATTATAGGACTGATTATGTCTAAAATAGCGTTGTTTAATAAATGAAATTAATGACATTGAATTAAAATTCTTTTCGATATGTGACAGGATATTTAGATAAGTATCTATTTCATTGTTATAGCTTTCATTTTGTTTACTTAGAAATGTGTAGTTTTATATAAAAGATTGATCAATTAAAACAAAGTTCGATCATTTATAATAAAGTTTGATTAAAAATCCTGTGTAGATATGCAGGTTTTTTTATTCAACAATCAGTCCAGATTGTTGAATAATTCTTTAATAAGGAAATTCCCAAAAATTTCATAGGAATAAGAACAGTAAATTGTTATTATTCTAATATGATTTAAGTATTAAGATTGATGAGTGCATGAATATAATCATTTAAACGAAGCAGGAGTGGGAAAAGTGGTAATAATGTACGACTTAACAAAAGTCAATCAACCTAGAATTGCTATCGATAAGGAAGCTTTTATAGGAAATGTAGATATCAGATATTCTTTAACAATACCATTTTTGAACAGAAGAGAGGGCTCGTCAGTAGGGATTATATTAATGAATCCTTCTGGAGCCAACAAAGATAACTCAGATGATACTGTTAATAAGCTAATTGATTTTTTCTATGACTATCAAATAGATGGACATCAAATTAAAGATATTAGCATTTGTAATGTCTTACCGGTCTATGCAAGCAATACTTCCTCGGCTTTAAAGAAAATTAGATCTTTAAACGAAGCGAATGTCCTGGATAGAGTTCAAAAGGTAAATGAAGCTAAGTTGGCAATTGCAACGAAGGGTAAGAGGCTTATAGTAGTAGGTTGGGGAATACCAGAAGCTAAAACCATTCCCCACCTACTTTATTATAAAGAAGTTCTGCGTATTGTTGATTTACTTTCAATATTACACAAAGATGATTTATATGTTTTTGATATTAAGAATGCTATTAGCACTTTTACCGAGAACGGAGATCCACGTCATGCTGGACGTTCTGTTATTTTAAAAGACTTAATAAAGATAAGTGTTCCTGAATTATTTGGTCTAGGTTAATTTAACCAAACGTTCAAATAGTTAATTCAGTAGTATATGTTTGTTCAAAAACAATAATCCAACAATATATGAGGAATGAAAAAATGATGTTTATTAGGGGGTGGAGTGATGATAGTTATAGATAAGCTTGATGAAATTGAAGAAGAATATACAGAAAAAATGAAAGAACACGTAGAAATAATTGTCGAATGGCTCTCAAAAGGTTTAGATTTATCTAGGTTAGATTATATATATTTTCCTAACGATTTTGATAAAGCTATACTGGAATTTCAGATTGAACAAGGTATATCTGAAAGAGGTGTAACAAACAATGCTATGGGAACTACATTCGGAAAAACAATTGAACTAGAAGTAAATGGAGAACTGAAAGATAGAATTTTTCTTCGTAAAGAAATTTTATTACAACTGTTATTAGGAGAGGGATATGCTCAAAAGTTATCTTTGAATACTCTGCATCATGAATTATGTCATGTTCATGATAATAATGATTTGGCGAAAATGTTTGATTTTCAAGCGGAATTAGATATGGAATCCGATACTATTTATAGTGTATTAAATGCACATGCAATGAACATATTCAGCGAATATATAGTTCCTAAAATGGCGGTTACTACTAAAGATCCAAATACTATTATAGATACAAATTTTTTAGCAGATATAATAAGTTATACTCAAAAAGAAGTAAAAAAAGATATTGAAAAGTATCAAAATGGAGAGATAAATATATATAATTTTTTCGGAGAACTTCAATTAAAGACTAGCCATTTATTAAAGGTGTTTTCAACTATTATAGGTGAGCTGGATGGTATTACAAAAGAAACAGAGTTAATTAATGAACAACTATTAGATAGTTTTATAAGTAATTATCAAATAAGTGATTGTTGGTTTTCTTTAAAATCCGCACTTAGAGGATTAAACAAAACTTATCCTAATTGGACGCAAGTTGCTGAAATAGAACCTTTAAAGAAGTGTATTTTAAAAACATGGAATACATATGGTGTATATCCAGATGTATATGGAATTAAAATCCTAGAAAATTAAATATTATTTATAGGTCTCAAAAATTAATATTACACTATTTTTAAATGATGGTTTATCCTACTATTTATGGACGATGCGACTCCTAGCTTAAAATTGAATTACAGCAAAAAGTTAGGTGGGAGACTAACCACACATTAAAGCTTGATGAATTCAGCTGAATAAATGAACTTAAAGACACAAGAGTACAACTTAATGTAATAAAAAAGAGCCATATATGATACTATGGCTCTTTTTAGGTATTAAAACGTTTCTCCATGTTCTCTCATTACGTAATGGATAGAGTTATCTTTTACTTTGGGTGCAAATGTTTCTCCGTGTTCAGCATTTTGTATTGTGTTGTTTGAAGTAAAACCAAAAACGGCTACTAATCCTAGAGTGATACCTAAAACTTGAATTACTTTCTTCATTATTTTAGTGCCTCCTTTTTACGTAGTTTTTCTTCGGCTTCGTGTGACTTAAAGAAATATTGGTTTGCTTTATCTTGCTGGTTAGATGAGTAGAATTTTAAAGCCAATTGTTTCGAATAGTCATGAACGAACCCTAATAAACCTTCTTGTTCAAAGTATTGAATTCCTTCTGAGATTATATTTTCTGACTTTTCTGTAGATTCTTTTGAGTTTAGTGCGCTTAATATTGAGAAGTGGTGTTTATATTCCGTGTTATTGATACGATTACATGCTTCTAACCCAGTTTCAATAAATTTTAATGACTCTTCTGTATTTCCGAGTTTGTAATTTTCTCTAGCAATAAGGAAAATAGCTTTATAACTCTTTTCTGGAGTATCAATAGCTGTTGTTAAGTTTCGTATAGCTGCTTCTGAAAGATCCTGTTCAGCATATAGAAAACCTAAATTATGTCTAATTTTAAGACCTAACATGGTATTGTGTTTTTTTGTAACGATATCTAAAGCCTTAATAAAATATTCTTCCGCATATTCATATTGTTTAAGTGATGTACATGTTAAACCAAGGATATTATTACAAGCTGCTATATTAAGTTCATATCCTGTTTCAGGTTCGAAGAATTTTAAAGCACGGTTTGCATACTTAACTGCTTCTAAAGGTTGTCTTACCTGATAGTAAAAAGCTGCTGCTTTATAATAGAATTCAGCTTTTTCAATCTCATCAGGGATATTTGCGATTAATTGTTTGGCTTTATCGAAATACTCACCAGCTTTTTTATATTCTCCAATTTCTGTGTTATGAATTGCTTTAAAGAAGTTATAGTAGTAATTCAAAAGTTCTTCACTTGGTTTATTAAAATCTTCAATTTTTTCAAGAGATTTCTTAGAGCCTTCATAATCCTTGTTTAACATATTATGTCTAAACTCTAATAAAGAGTAGTATAAAAGCACGTTTTGGTTTTCCTCAATTTTATCAATCTTATTTTTTATTTCTCCAAACAAATGAGTTGATTGTTCATGATCAAGTTCGCGTATAGAGTCATGCCAGTTACTTAAAAGCTCTGTAATTTCACTTAATGTTACTGTTGCTGCTCCCATATAAAACCCTCCTATTATATATTGTGCGATTTCTCATTATTGTATCAAAATTGTTAATATTTAGGTATCTAGAAAAATATTTCTCAACAATTTTCTATTGACTTCTTCGGGAAAAAGTATTGTTTTCGAGTTTCTCAGAATTTAATATCTATGAATAAAATCATAAAATTTTCTTATAAAGATTATTGACCTTAGCACAATGAAGAGCAGGATAATTAAAAATGACCTAGTTTTGACATTTACGCCTAGTTCTTTTTAAGAATTGAGAATTGGTTGCTGTTTTTTTACTGTCACTTAGTTTCGTAGAATCATTTGTATATATTTAAAGTGAAGGACAAGTTACCGATAGTAACCTGTTAGATAAAGAGTTATTTTTATATTTATAATTAAAGGGGGGGATCTGTAGAAAAGTGTATCTAGTTTTGTATGCAATTCTCATGATAGTTATAGCAATAATGTTTAATCTAGGAATTTTGTTTTGGGGAAGAGTGAGGAGAAATTATAAAAAGCAACATTTGCATAATACTAATCTTAAAAAAAGGGAGAAATGACATTTGTCTATTTTTGATAGATTATTATTTTTTTATGTTTTAAGCATGGTTGCTTTATTATGTTGTGATGTT
Source organism: Bacillus cereus group sp. RP29 (assembly GCF_040459765.1). Taxonomy (NCBI): domain Bacteria; kingdom Bacillati; phylum Bacillota; class Bacilli; order Caryophanales; family Bacillaceae; genus Bacillus; species Bacillus cereus group sp. RP29. The sequence continues at coordinate 186,741 of NZ_JARVHN010000002.1, read as the reverse complement.
TTAGGAATCAATGTGTTTTATAGTTTATCTACAATGATAATCAATATGATTTGTTCGTGTTACCTATATATTCATTATGTGAAAAGACGGAAAAGGGAAGCCTATTACGATGTTTAAGAGTAACTGGTAGAAATTTGTGAACATACTTATTAGGCAATTTTGGGCATAATGATTGTGAGGGAATGAGATGAAATGGGGAATAGAAGCAATAAAGAATTATGAATTAAATTGTAATGACTTAGATCTATATACATTTTTAGAAGAAGAGTACCAAAGTACAAACTGGAGTTATTTATCTCTCTCCCATCTTCAGAATTTCTTAGAAACATCAGGTTTGGATAGAGATATGATATTAGAACTGCTGCCAATTAATTTTAAAGGAATTGTATGGAAGTCTCTCGAAAGCGAGGATTTGGAATTTCTAAATACTTTAACGAATCCTAATAGATGTTTGGAGATTTTAGATAGATATAACTTAATGGATTCTGCAGCAACTTATACACCAAGCCTAGAATATAAAATGAGATGGTTAAAAGAACGCTGGGTGAAAGGATATTATATTTTCGCCAACTGTTAAGATAAAGCTTGAATAATAGAAAGGAGGATATATTTGAGAGGACCGACACATGTAGCAGCAGGAGCAGCATTGGCTTTAATTGCACATAATTATGCGGGAATAGGTGATGATCCATATTTATTAACGGCCACATCAATAATTGGGGCATTAATACCAGATATTTGTCATCAAGGATCCACTTTAGGAAGAAAAATACCTTTATTATCTTGGGGTATCAATAAAACTTTTGGTCACCGTACAATAACACACAGTCTAATCTTTTTGTTTGGTATAACGGCACTTCTTAAGTACCTAGTTCCCCAGTACCCCATGATATATATAGGAATGTTTATTGGGGTATTAAGTCATCTAGTGTTAGATGCCCTTACTCCAAGTGGGATTCAATTGCTTTATCCTTTGAAAATGAAAATAAGATTTCCGATATATACAAGAACAGGAAGTATGATTGAATATATATTTTTCTTTTCACTTATTGTAATTGACATAACTTTAATTGGACGCTCTTTTTAAAATTACATGAAAAATAGGGAAGAAATAAGGCACTCGAACAGCTATTTAATGTTCAAGTGCTTTTTTTATGTAGAGTCTACATTTTAATTAATGATGGATAAACTTTCTATCATATTTATACAAATTATGTTATGGTACAATATGTTAATTAAATGCGATTTTTTCTAAGGGGATGGGGCATAGTGAAAGCAAAGAAACTAGTAATGTTTGTGATACCGTTCATGCTATTAGCAGGTTGTGGTACCGATAAAACAGACGCAAAGCCAAAAGAAAAAGTAGAATCTAAATCAGAAACGAAAGAAAAGCTGTCCAAAGAGAAGTATCCAACTCGAATGACTGGTTTATCTTCTGAGTTAGTGCAGAAAATTACAGTAATAACTGAGATAGCTATGGATAAAACTAAAAAGGAAACTGACTTAAAGAAAGAAATTCTAAAAGAAGAGTCTGAGTTGCAAAAGATTATCGCTAAGTTTAAGAAGATAGACCCACCAAAAGAGTTTGAAGACGCTCATAAAGAGATTTTAAAAGCAGTAGACTGTTATAGTGAAGCCTATGCACTTCAAGTAGAAATTATGGAGGGTAAAGGAAAAGTAACAGACGAAGATAGAGAAAAGTCTAAAAAGTCAATGGACTTGATTAATGAGGGTAACAAGTACTGGCATAAAGGATTCGACCCTATTGAATCCCATAATGAGAAGGAAGCAAAAGCCTTAGGTTTCGATGTAGATACGAAGACCGACTCTAAGTCGTCAAATACTTCTGATAATGGTAACGTACAAATATCCGCAGACGGTAACGAGTTAATCGGTTCTTGGGGGAGTTACAAAGGTTCTGAGTTTCGTAAGGGTTTAGACTTTAGACAAGATAAGTCATTCACGGCTTATGATGACACTGGTAACTCTTCTTATGAAGACAATCAGATGACAGGAACATGGTTATACAATAAAGACAGTAATAAAGTAACTTTGATTCCTACTGAGTTTGTTAAGGACGGTAAGAAGATAGATGCTAGACAAATGAATGCGGTAGTAGATTATACTGTTGAGTTCTTGAGAGCAGGTTCTTTAAGAATGGTAGATAGTAAAGGTAACAAATTAGAAGTAGAGAAACAGAAATAAATTTGAAATAAAGTCGAACTGTTTATAAAAAAAAGCTGAAGCACTAGATTCCTTTGTATAAAAGGAATCTTTTTTATGCTTATTTTTAATTACAATATTCTTATAGGGTAATAATTTTGTTACAAGTAATGAGGTAAAAGACGAAAGAGGTGTGGATTTGAAATAAAGTTTAATCGTTTTGAAAATTTATTTCAAACCAACAATATTACTAATATGTATCAGCGTAAAAATTACTTAAATAAATTCCAAACAAAAAACTCTTTAAAATTATTACAGAGTTTTTTGTCGACTTTTCATTTGCTATTTACTTGGTGATAAAGTCAAATCTCCAAATTTCTTTTTAATAGCTGAAGTCGTTGCCTTAAATTTATATTCATCACCATCTTTATTTACTCCAAATACAATTGGATCTTTCCCATCTTTTTCTAAACTAATTTCATCTTTGTTAATCTTATTGGCTTCGAACAAGGGATGGCAGGAAGCCATCTTAATTGTTGGACATACAGAAAGTGTAACTTCACTATCTATCGAGAGTGTGTTTGGTGCATAATAGTCATACACCGAAATGGATGTGAATTAACTGATGATTAATAAAGCCTATAAGTTTCGTATCTATCCAAATTAAGCACAAGCTATTCTAATCAATAAAACGATCGGTTGTTTTCGCTTTGTATTCAATCATTTCCTATCCCTATAGGCTCACGCATGCAAAGAAACGCAAAAAGGTTGACATATGATTGACGTTTAACAAATCACTTGATAATATATTAGGTATCTAACATGTTAGTGGGTGATTTTTTGTCTTTATATGAACAAGTTAAACGCATTAATGAAGCTGAATATACAATAAACCGTTTGATATATAAACATTACAAGCAATATTTAAATATTGGCATTACAACACAACAAGCAGTTGTATTAGATATTGTATATTTAGCGAAACGTATTACGGTCGGTGAAATTGCGATTGAAATGAATATAAGCTCCAGCGCAGTTAGCCAATTAATAGCGAAATTGGAAAAGAATCAATATATTAAAAGGGAAATTAATCTTCAAAATCGACGTGAAATATATATAACGTTAGATGAAAAAGGATTAGAGTATTTTTCGAAACAAGATTATGTAGAACAGCAAATTGCAGATAAAATTTACAGCAAACTTTCATCAAAAGAGCTAGACGAATTTGAAAGAATTGTTGATAAATTAAGGGGGATTGTGATGAAGGAATTATAAAAATCCCTTCATGCCTAATATGTTAGATATCTAATTTGTTTAGGGGGCTAAAGTATGAGGGGTTTACTTGAAACTATCGCTTTTAACGGTGCAGTTTATTATGAAAAAAACGGTCAAATCAAGCAGTATTTTCATGGTTGTCAAGAACTCGAAAAGAAGCACCTTATTAACAAAAATACACAATTTAATCTAGCATCATTAAGTAAAATGTTTACAGCGGTAATGACGTTTCAGCTAATCGAAAAAGGACAGCTACAGTTAGAAGATAAAATTACATGTTGGTTTAACGTACCATATTTTACAGAAGTAACAGTTGCAGAATTACTTACACACACATCTGGTATTCCAGAGTATATCACAGACGATTTAACAATAAGTGTTGAAACATTTATCGAAGGAGTGCTACCACAAAATACATCAAATGAGCATTGGTCTTATAGTAATACAAATTATGTTTTACTTGCCAAAATAATTGAAAAAGTGAGTGGTTTATCGTATGAAACGTATTTGCAACAATATATTGCAGAGCCATTAAATCTTACTCATATGACCACACAACCTATAAAGCAATCTGTAGCGCAAGGTCAAACGTTTAATTATGAGAAGCAACAATATAAAAATGTGCTTGATGACCCATATTTACACGAAATCGAAAAATATAATGATCAATATGGTGACGGTGGTATTTATGCAACAGTCGCAGAGGTAGCGAAGTTTTTAAAAGCATTTTGGCAAGGGCAGTACATTAGCAAAGAGATTGTTCAATTTATGTTAACACCGACAGAAGTCACTAATAATTATAGTTATGGCTTTATCATTCAAAATGAGTGGGTTGGTCATACAGGTGGATGGCTTGGTTGCTCAGCACAAGCTTTTATAAATATATCTACAGGGGAAGTAATTGTGTTAGCGACGAATCAAGAAGTGTTTCCTCAATATGAACAAGAAATTATGAATTACTTAATGGGAATACAATATGCTGTAGAAGCACCAAAATATGTGATGACTTTACCGCTCACTATTAAAGATGATATTACGGGTTGCTATGAATTAGCAGATGGACTTGGCACAAGATTTACAATTAAAAAGGATGTACAATTTATGATTTCATTTGAACATCAGTTGTCTGTCCCACTTTTTAAAATAGATGAGTCATATTATTGGATACGTAATACGATGAGTTATGTAGATGATGCGAAGCATTTATTTATCGATGAAGGTATTGAAATACCATATCAAAAAGTTAATTGATTTGGTCAGGAAGGTTCTGTTGTGAACTACTCGCCACTTAGCAAAGCTTGAAGTGGGAGCTTCTCAGTTCTACAAAGAAATTAACCTTTCGATTCCCTGAGCGATACTTCGGGGTATTACACCTAGATTTCCAATGCATGGACGCTCTTGTGGTAAGGTTGATATTTTACAAAGGAACCACATGGCTTAGTTTTAGCACTCTATTTTCTTCCTATAACCTCTTATATCAAGTTATTAAAGAACTTTATATAGCTTGTTTATCAAAAGTTTTTGGCTTTGCCAAAACGAAATTCAGCTCCCATCTATCGTTGGGTTACGCCCTTCACACGCTTGAGGAAGGAGAGTTCTTTCGGGGAATAAGTAAAATATCACATGTATAATTCTCCTTTTGCCTTTTTCTAGAGTGTTGCCTCAGTTAGACAACTTTTCAACAGAATTTTCAAAGTTATCCATATGATCAAAAAAGAACAGATGGATTTGCAGGATTAGTCTATCCAAAAGTGGGAGGTGTTCATTCATTAAAAGTTTGAACTTACAGTATAGGTTTCGATACCATTAGGAATCTACTAGCATTTGTAATCTTTTTCATGTATTTGCACCAAAATCCATTATTATAAGTAAATATGGTACAAAAATGATAAAACTCTTTTAAGGGAAATAATAAAGATTGACGGTTTATAAGTCACCTGCTAACATATTAGTTATCTAACATATTAGTTGCTTAATATATTAGTTATCTAACGTATTAGCGGGTGATTTTTTGTCTTTATATGAACAAGTTAAGCGTATTAATGAAGCTACATATACAATAGACCGTCTGATATTTAAACATTATAAACAATATTTAAATATCGGTATTACAACACAACAGGCGGTTGTATTAGATATTGTGTACGTGGCTAAGCGCAGTACGGTCGGCGAAATTGCGATGGAAATGAATATAAGCTCTAGTGCAGTTAGCCAACTGATTGCAAAATTAGAAAAGAATCAATATATCAAACGAGAAATTAATCTACAAAATCGACGTGAAATATTTATAACGTTAGATGAAAAAGGAGTGGAGTATTTTTCAAAGCAAGATTATGTAAAACAGCAAGTCTCAGATAAAATTTACAGCAGACTTACATCAAAAGATGTAGATGAATTAGAGCGTATTGTTGAAAAATTAAAGGAGATCGCGATGAAGGAATTATAATGATCTTTTTATGTTTAATTTGTTAGATGTCTAATTCTTTTAGGTTATTAACAAGTGAAGGTTTACTTGAAAATATTACATTTACTTGTGCTATGTATCATGAAAGAAATAGATAAATCATGTTATTAAGAAATTACAAAGCAGCATCTTATTAAGGAAAATACACGATTTAATCTAGCATTATTAAATAAATATCTACAGCGGGGCATTCTAGCTAATCGAAAAAGGGCAGCTACGGTTAAAGATAAAATTATAAGTTGGTTTAACGTACAGCATTGTACAGAAGTGACAGTGGCAGAATTACTTATACATCCGGTATTTTAGAGTATATTGCGAAAGATTTCATAATAAGTGTTAAATAATTTAATAGTCTTGTAGTTTTCTATTATAAATGGGATACAAGATTGCTAACATTATTTAAATTACATCATAAAAAAGTTGTATAGTGTCATAAATCTAGCTTTGAAATAAAGTCATTATGTATATAAACAAATGTGATGTTTAGAAAAAGTTTCTCAATCTTCATTTCCAATTAATTCGTTTACAAAATTACCTACATATGCTAATTTAATGGAGCTGAAGTAATAATATGGAAAAATAGTGATGTAGTAACTCTGAATTGAAAAATGAAGTAAATTATTTGGGAACTATGTTAGAAACTATCGTTGGTGTCATGAATGGTGTATCTGTATAATCAAACGATACATTGAATAATACCCCGTATAAAAATGTATTGAGTCAAGGTATAAATTCTGAGTAGGATTTTCTACTATTGAAAGATGAATTATTAGAATTGATGAAATTCAAAATCTTAATTCTTAAAATGAAAATCTATAATTTAATAGTTTCTCAAAGCAAAAAGAATTAGTATCAAAAATTACAAAAGTAGAAAATAGATAGAGCAAACTGTAGAAATTGAATTATTAAACGTTAGTATGTACGTTGGTTTTCAAAAAGGAGACTCTATTGAAGTAGAGGAAGGTGGTTCTATAGTTAGTTATAATAAAAATGAGATAACACAGATATTCTACCGTTGTTTCGCTTAACGGCATTTATAAAAAAGTTTAAAGAAATGCCATTTTTAAACTTTTTTATGAAGGGAATTCTATATCACGAAAAACTGACTATACATTTTGCATATTCAATTGGTGTGTGATTGCCAAATACTGAGTTGATTCTCTTTGAATTATAGAAGAATACAATATACTCAAAAAGTGATTTTTTACTTTACTCATTGTTTTATACTTCGTTTGATAAACAAGTTCTTGATTAAGAATGCGGTGAAGGTATGTGATACAAGCATTAATTGTAATAGTTTCTTTTGCGGTTCAAGTTGCCTATCAATTTATATTGTTTTAATAGTTTTGATAATCACTGGAAGCATACTGAATACTATACTCACTTGTTCTTTTTCAATTTTGATATTTCTATATATTTGGTTGAATTCTTGGGGGCTTGAAATGTTTTGCGCATAAGTTTTTGGTCGGTATAGCCATTTGGAATAACTACATTTAGAAATTCTCAGACTTTGCAGATCTTCTTCACTCAATATTGGGAGCGAAGATGGTGAATAAATTCTAAATTAATCGAGTACTATGTCATAATTAGTGCATCGCCTTTTTTAGAATTCTATTTTCCTCTTTGAGATTATTTAATTACTTTTGTAATGCTCTTAGTTCAGTACCTGAGGTAGAAATTTACTTCAAGTTGTTCGCTATTCTTTTTAATTCAACTATATAAGGGATTCACAATTAATCCAGTTTCTCGAATTAATTGTGCCACGGGTTTATTGTTCTCTAGAATATACTTTACTGTTTCTTTTTTATGTTGCATTATGACATTTTCCATTTGCTTTTTCCATATAAACACCACATTATTGTTATATTTTTTAGTAAAACAATATAGGGCTGCCTTTTAGTCTAGTATCAAGCCTAAAAGCATGAATTTATTACTATTTAATGTCTGTATATTCTTATAAAATCTAACGAAGGGCAGGTATAAATACTTATGGATCATGTGTTTTTTGAAGAGCTGAGTTTTATTATATGTAACATGAAAAAGTATAAAGATGAATTAAGATCAATCCTTATGGAAGTCAGCACGATTGAAAGTGCTGAGTATGAAATTAGTTCTAGCATTAATGTTCTGGAGCAAGCAACAAAGGAACTGAAATATATGAAAAGAGATATAGTTGAAAAAGTAGCAATCTTCTATCCAACTAACTCTATTCTATATTCTTATATTTTATATGCAATTATTCCAAGCTATTACTGTAAAAATATTTTCTTAAGACCGTCCACATTATCTCATTCTACTACGTTAAAAATTCATAATTTTTTTAATAAATATTCTAATTTGAATGTAAAAATTGAACCTATTGGATATGCAGAATTTAAAAAGAAAACATCTGATGCAGAAGTGGTGGTATTTACAGGTAATTATCATAATAGCCTATCTGTTCAAAAGGACTATCCTGGCGCGCTCTTTCTATTTTTTGGTTCCGGCTTGAATCCTTTTTTCATAGGCGCTGAAGCTGATATCGAATATGCTGCTGGAAAAGCTGTAGAGGCTCGAGTGTTCAATTCTGGTCAGGATTGCATGTGTCCGGATTTATTTTTTATCCACAGAAGTCAAAAAAAAAGGTTCGTCAAATGCTTGTTGCAGCAGTTAAATGAGATGAAAATGTCTGGACGAATGAGTGACAAGGTCAAAAACAGTAATTATAAAGAGCTAGTGCTGCAGGCTGAGATATTTCTTACTGATTATCAAGAAAAAATTGTATATGGAGGCCAAGTGGATATAGATAAGAGTTGGATTGAACCTACTGTTTTGGTTTCCGATATGGATGATATGCCGCGATATGAGGAGCACTTTACCCCGATTTTTAATGTTGTTTCCTATCATGATGCGTCTGAGGTACTCAATTGGCTTATGGATGCAAAACGCTTGGAATCGTCATTTGGTGTATCTGTTTTTGGGAATACAGATTTAATCGGGCCATTAAAAAAACATTATACAGTTGCCCTTAACAAAACACTTTTTGATATGGAATGTGGCCATCAGCCTTTTGGTGGTTATGGTCCAAAGGCAAGTTATGTGAAATACAACGACTGCATGGAAAGCAGGCCAATTTTAATTTCTAAAGAAGTCAACCGAGTATTTAATCAATATATAATGCAGGTTAATTAAAAATTAGGGGGAGTTGTTTTTGTTCACTTCTATATGGGATTTTTATGCATATTTATTAAAAAATTCAAATATTAAAAAGGTCTTTGCTATGGTGGGAGAAGGCGAAGGTCTTCTAGAATCTGCACACTTAGCCAATATGGATGTGTATACATCGAAAGACCAAAGAATTGCAGCAAGTATGGCTATGGGGTATTCTCAAGCCTCAGGTGAACCGGTCGTTTATGCGACAAGCCCGGGTCCAGGACTTGTGAATGGATTAACGGCAGTGTTGGAGTCTTTTTCTGCGTGTGTTCCTCTGATTATCATTTCTGCAGGGACATCGAGAACATCCATTGGAACAGGAGCTTTTCAAGAACTCAACAGTATCGAATTGATGAAAGCTATCACAAAATGGCAGTATAGGGTTGAACACGAAGATCAAGCAGAGTGGGCGCTAAAAAGAGCGGTACATATGGCTATAAATGGAAGGCCTGGACCGGTTTATTTAGAAATACCAAATGATCTGGAGCAACAGCGGTATGAGCAGCCCTCTTCATTGATTCAAAAAGAGCCGATTGCCATGTGCCCAAATCCAAGACAGATAAGCTTGACTGCAGAGATTTTAACGAGATCAAAACGACCGGTGTTTATCGCAGGAGGAGGTTGTCAAAATAATTCTTTGTTAGGCCAATCTCTTTTGACCTTGGCTGAAAAATTTCAGGCCGCCGTGTTTACCACTGCTTCTGGTAGGGGGATTGTGAATGAGCAGCATCCACATGTATTTGGCAATATAGGTCTTTATGCTTTGCCAGAAGCAAAGGAATTATTGAGGGAAGGGGATGTCTTTCTGGCTTTTGGCACGCAACTTGAAGAAACAGCTTTAATGGGATGGAAAGATATTGCAGATGAAAATTTGTTTATACATATCGATTGTGATTACCAAAGTTTGAGAAAGTCCGTTGATGAAGATGTGAGCATCTTAGGTGACGTTTCCTTAACTGTGCAGCAGCTGCTGGAACATGAGGAGAATGAAGGATCAAAGCGACATTCATGGCTAGAGAGACAGAGGCGGGTCAAATATCAGCTCACTAGCGAATGGACTAAATCCGATTTTTCAAAGCACCCTGTCAGAGCTGCTTATCATATATTGTCACAGAATATGGAAGGAAATAACATTTTGGTTCAGGATAACGGACTTCATGATATATGGGGCTATTCCTATCCTATTTTTATTAATCAATTGGGAAGAACTCTTGTACCTGGCGAACAAACTGCCCTTGGTGTGCCAATGGGGGCAAGCATCGGAGCTAAATTAGCTCAGCCTGAATCCACCATTATTACGTTTATTGGAGATGGCTCATTTGAAATGGGAAAAGGGGCATTAGATGCAGCATACGAGCTGGGTTTGGGTATGATTTATATCGTTATTAATAATGGAGGCTATTCGTGGCCGCGATTTAATCAACAAAAAATGAATGTTTCTATTGGATGTGATTTTAGAGAGCATCAATGGGCTCATGCGATTCAATCTCTTCAAGGAGCTTTTTATTCTCCAACTAATGAAGAAGAATTCAAAAATGCTATTTGTGAAGCTAAAGAGCAATGTAAACAGGGGAAACTGTCCTTAATTGAAATATGCATAGACTGGAAAACGGATATTCCATATACAGTACAACAGGAGTATGGGGTGTAGGGCATGATAGGATTAAAAAACAAAGTGAGTGTCGGCCATCAAGATCAAACAGATAAAATTCAATATTTAACAAATAAATTCATCCTCTTAATGAAGGCTAACCATATAGAGTCGAAAGAGGCTGTCGCTCTTTCAATAAGAGATCCGCTGCTATTTTACGCAGCCTATAAAGGGTGTAGTGAACTGGGAATTATTCCAGTCGTGACAGGTGCGATGAAAAATCCTCAAAAAGAGCTTGCGCGGATTCAAGTGCCGCTTTTCTGCTATGAGGCGGATCATGGTTTTTGTGTTGAACGTTATGATGGCATTGAAAAGGCACTTCTTCCAGAAGGAATCGGGGCTATTATCAGAACGACAGGATCGGTTACTGGTATGCCTAAATTTGTCATCTGGTCTAAAAAGGGAATCAAATATCAAAGTGAACAAACAATCACAAGAATGGGCTTTATTGAAAGAGATATTATGTTTGCGGCTGTTCCTTTGTGGGGAGCTTATGGCTTGACTCTGATTAATATCATTGAAACATGCAAAATGAACCTGGTTATTCCAGAACATTTGCGGCCTCGGTATGTTTTGCAATTAATGAAAGAAAGTGGTGCTACTTTGTTTGAGGGAACACCTTCATTCTACAAAATCATGCTTGAGCATTTCAGTAAGGACATGGATGAACGAAAGGCAGTTTCCAACATGCGGAGCTGGGGATGTGGAGGAGAAATCTTACCTGAAACTGTCGCAGAAAAATGGTTTGAACTAATAAAACGTCCTATTCTCGACGGATATGGGCTTTCAGAAGCTGGACCCAATGTGGCGTTGAATGCATGGAATGATTTTTGTATAGGAACGGTGGGAAGGCCACTGGAAGGGACGGAATTAAAACTGAACGAAAAGGGAGAGCTACTTGTTAGGAGCCCTAGCAATATGATGGGCTATTTTGGTCCAAATTCACAGGAAAATCCACTCGATTCTGAAGGATGGCTTAATACTGGAGATTTAGCAGAGATCAATGAGGAAGGTTATGTAAAAATTATAGGCCGGACGAAAAATATTATTGTGATTAAAGAAAAAAATATTAGTCCTGAATATATCGAGAATAAGCTGCGCCACTTTCAAGAAATTCAAGACGTTGTCGTTATTGGTGTTTATAATGAAAACAACGGTGTGCGTCTCGCTGCCATATACATTAGCAAAAACAAAAGTGAAATCAACTCAAAAAATGTAAAATGCTATGCACAAAAGCATTTAGAAAAAGAACAAGTTCCTTTTTATTACAAACAACTGGATGAATTTCCGATGCTGGCAAATGGAAAAATTGACCGGAATGCTTTAAGGGAAATGTGTTTTACAAAACAAGCAAAGGGTGTGATTGAGTGAAGAATGAACCTTCAGTTGTTCTTATTGGTATTGAAGTCGACGTTATAAACGGGGTTCCGAGCTATCAATGGATCACAAAAAATGACATACCAATTGAAAGAGAACCCTTTCAATATCAAAAAAGTAAATTTAACGATGAGACTGTAGAACCGTTATGTGAAGGACTGTATAAAATTATTACTGAATTATCACATCAAGGATTTGTCCATTCTAATGATGATATTGGCCTGTTTGTCAATGTTTCAAATGCGATTTGGCCTGATATTGAACGATACGTAAAAGCTTTGGAAAAAGGAAAAAAGGCTGTTAGGCCTCACATGACGATATCTTTTGAAAATAGTCTTCCAACTGCTCAAGCAGCCATACAACTTGGTCTCAATGGACCCTCTACAACGTTTGCAGATTACTGTGGCAAAATGTATGGAATTGGATTAGCGCATAACGCTTTAGTAGACCGACTGGCCGGTCTAATGTTAGTGGCAGAAATTTATCGAGCACCTGAAACTGACTATGAAAATTTCACCGGTCGGATTACAATTGCCGCTTTAACAAATGCATGCCGTCTTCAAAACTACCAACCTCTGTTTGAAATACGGAACTGGGAATGGGAAAACGAACATGATGAACACTTAAGTTTTAGTGAATGGATTCACCATTGCGTCGAGAGTAATAAAGGACAAGGTGTAAGTCGTTTAACATAAAGGCAGTGGAAGGAGCTGTAAATATGAATAGGATTGGCATTAGTGGAATGGGGCTTGTTTCTCCATTTGGGCTTGGAATGAATTCATTTGAAGAAGGGTTATATTCAGGGGAATGTGCTATGTCGCCTATTACCCGTTTTGATGCAAGTGGTTTTAGGAGTCAAATAGCTGGCCAGGTAAAGGGGAATGTTCTTCATTCTAAGGAAAGTATCGCTAAACAATTTTTATCATTTGCCATGAAAGAGGCTGTAGAAATCGCTGGTTTAAGTGAAAAAAAGATAGAACATCACAGGACGGGATTGATTCTTCCGGTTGTAACAGGGCCGGACAATGACACAATGGAAAATGAAGCTAATGAATGGATCATGGATCCTGAACATCATCTTCCAACTTCTTTATTTCAGACAAGAAACATCATTAGACCGACGTCTGCTTGTGCGTCAATTGGTACAGCACTTTCAATTGGCTACAGCATGATTCGACATGGCCAGTTGGATAGGGTCTTTATCGCACGTGCAGAAGTATTTAATAAGTATGACTTTGCTTCACTTGATATTGTCAGAGCCATAACAAAAACTGAAGCAAAGCCCTTTGATCTCAAGAGAAATGGCATTACGATCGGTGAGGGGGCAGGAGTCATTATATTAGAGTCGGCGGATAGTTTGAAAGAACGTAAACATAAGCCGTTGGCATGGCTTGACGGTGCCAGTTGTGTATTAGGTGGAGAAAAGCAAAATATGATTGAGCTAGATAAGGGAAAGGTAGTCAAATCTATTCAAACAGCGCTCCAACTGGCAGGGGTCAATAAGCCAGATTATATACATGCTCATGCAACTGGAACGCCGCAAGGAGATGTGATCGAATCAGAAGCATTGGTGGAAACCATTGAAGATGGAAGCAGTATACCGGTGAGTTCTCATAAAGGAGCATGTGGGCATTTGTTGCGTTGTTCAGGTTTTTTGGGAACAGCAGCTGCTTTATTGGCCTTGAAGCTGCAATGTATTCCGCCGACAACAGGTTTAGATCAGCTTGATCCGAAAATTACCGCAAATATTATGAAAGAAAAGGCATTTGCGAACATATCTAGCGTGCTTGTCAATAACTTTGGGTTTTGTGGGAATTATGCATCCTATTTGATTCAACACCCTACAATTGAATGGAATGGAAATATCAAGTGAACTATGAAAAATTGTTTATTTAATTAATATAGATAGAGAAAAATAATCTTGGAGTTTACTCGTTGTAAGGGATCTTGTATAGTTAAGCCCCATTTTGGAAATGAAAATTGCAGAAACAATCAAAATGCACTTGTTTTTTGCTTGCTACAATATATACAATTTCTCAAATTATCTAAGCAGGTAATCTTGTCATTTTGAATGGTGGAAGTGGTGAGAAAGCAAGGCGTGTTTGCATTAATAAAAGGAACCTTCATTGTATATGTAGAGAGAAATAAAGAGGAAATAAAATACAAAGAGTTAGAGTTTTTGAAGGGGGAATAACGTTGAATTTTAGCAGTGAGCAATCACTAGCAGATATTGGACGTGCCTTGACAGGGGCTTCGTTTGTCATCGGCGTGTTTATTTGCATCAATTTATTTATTTTATACAGAGTCATTGTACAGGCTCTGAGAAAAGAGCGTTCACTTGTTGTATCGGCAAAGAATAGATTGCTTTTGGGTGTGGCAGTTGTTATATATGGGGCCTTAATTTACGTTCTTCATGAATCTTATAAGTGGCTAAAATATGAGTTTGTCGATTTACAAGCAGTTAGTACACAAATGTCAATTGTATATTGGTTATCGATTGGATTGATAGGTCTGTATATTCTCTACTATACGCTTACTTTATTTTATAAAAAAGAAGGGCAGGAACAGTTTCTGCTAATGATTATCAGTGGGGCTGTAAGTGGGTTGAGCAATACGTTTGTCATATACATCATTAATCAATCGTTAAATACGAAAGACAACTTTACGAATGGTTTATTCTATGCCTTTTTAATTGGGTTGGTTGTTCATATCATTGCAGAACGATACATTCGTACAAGGATTGCTGTAATTACCAATCGAGTAGTTTATGAAAAAAGGGTTAAGCTGATTGATAAAACGTTGCAAATTCCATTTGAACGAATGGAGCGTTTTGAGAAAGGAAAAATCAGTGCTTGTTTAAATAATGATACAGAAAAAATTAGTGAAGGCATGCATTTAGCAGTTACTGGTGCGACCAATTTAATTACTTTGTTTTTCTGTCTAATTTATTTGGGTATGTTGAGCTTTTGGGGCCTTGTTTTGTCTTTGGGCGTTGTTGTGGTCACTATTCTAATCAATCTATTTGTTGCAGGGGAAGCAACTAGACTGTATGAAGAGACAAGGGACATTCAAAATAAGTTTTTTGGTTTTATTAATGACATGTTGGCAGGATTCAAAGAGTTGAAGCTAAATAGAGCAAGAAAACTGGCATTCCAACAAAATTTTGAAGAAGCTTGCAGCGACTATCGTAAAAAGGGAACAAAGGTTGACCTAAAGTTCGCTAACGCTTTTATTATGGAAGACATGATTCTATTGTCGGTTGTTGGATTTGTGGCGTTTCTCTTTCCATTGATTTTCAAAATGCAAGGTGAATTGCTGTACAATTATGTTTTTATTTTCCTTTATATGATTGGCCCTGTCACCTATCTGCTGCATTCTTTTCCGCAAATTATGCAGATTCAAGTAAGCTGGAAACGTATTAATAGTTTAATGGAAGAGGTCGCTGAATTAGAAAAAGAAGACCGTATTTCTGTCGAACCGTCGCCTGAAAAGAAAGTGATTCTCACTTTAAAGGGAGTCCAATTCCAATATAAAGGTACAAGCGGAGAAGATTTTTCAGTTGGACCAATTGATTATGAATTTAAGGCTGGAGAAATTACCTTTATTACTGGAGGGAATGGAAGTGGGAAATCAACCTTTGCTAAGCTTGTTACCGGCCTTTATCCGGCTGATCGAGGAGAAACTCTCATTAACGGCGTTTCTAAAACACCAGAACAAATCCAAGAATACTATTCTGCAATTTTTAGCGACTTTTATCTTTTTGACCGTCTCTATGGTATAGATATTGATGGAAGAGAGCAGGAAATTCAAAGCTTGCTTGAGCTTCTTAGAATTCAGGATAAGGTCACAATCAAAGATGGTGAATTCAGCACGACTAAACTGTCGACAGGTCAAAAGAAGCGTTTGGCTTTGCTAGTTTCATATTTAGAGGATCGACCTATTTGTTTATTTGATGAATGGGCGGCAGATCAAGATCCAGAATATCGCAAATTCTTCTACTACAATTTGCTTCCTATGTTAAGAGATGAAGGGAAGTGTGTCATTGCAATTACACATGACGATCAATACTTCCATAAGGCTGATCATCTTATCAAAATGGAGCAAGGCCAGTTTGTAGAAAATAAGGATATATGAGGAGGTACATGTAGATGAGTCGTTATTTTCCATTAAGTAATGGACAGCTGGGCATTTGGTATGTTGAAAAAATGTATCCTAATACAAGTATTTCAAACAACGGGGCACTTATACAATTGGCTACAGAGCAGCCCCTTCTTTATAATCTAATTTCTATTGCTATAAATGAGTATATAAAACGAACAGACAATATCCGTTTACGTATGATTTCTAGAAAAGAAGGCGAACCAGTTCAGTACGTAGCTGAATATATTGAAAAAGAAATAGAAATTATCGAGTTAAAAGATGCAGGCACTGAAAGTGTAAAAGAGGCTGCACTTGCCCACTTTCAGCAACCTTTACCACTAGAGGACGAGGATCTTTTTGATTTTAAAGTGTTTAAAGAAAGCAGGCATCAGTGCTTTCTTTATGTGAATATTCATCATATTATTTCAGATGCTGTGTCTGTCATGAGTTGCATAGAGAGCATTATTTCCATTTACACTGATTTAGCAAGTGGTGCGGTCATCGATATGGTGAAAAGTCCATCGTTTATCGAGCAAATTGAAGCGGAGCAGACATACGAGAAAAGTCCGCGTTATGAAAAGGATCGTCTTTATTGGGAACAGATTTTCCAAAGTAGGCCAGAATTAACATCTCTTAAGCCTAGCAACGATTATTGCAGCAGTGCGAAAGCAATACGGCTGTCTAAAGCAGTTCC
Source organism: Bacillus cereus group sp. RP29 (assembly GCF_040459765.1). NCBI lineage: Bacteria > Bacillati > Bacillota > Bacilli > Caryophanales > Bacillaceae > Bacillus > Bacillus cereus group sp. RP29. The sequence continues at coordinate 169,785 of NZ_JARVHN010000002.1, read as the reverse complement.
GAAATCTCTTGCGGAAAAGTTGAAAGAATATTCGACTAAGAATCATATTAGTTTATTTAATTTGTTCTTGTCAGGCGTTTTCTTGTATATGTCCAAAATGAGTCAGAAAAAGGATATTGTAATCGGTACAATGTTTTCCAATCGGACAACGCTTCGTGAAAAGGAATTGTTTGGCATGCTTGTTAGCACTGTTCCTTTTCGTGTAGAGGTTAATCCAGCTCTCACTTTTTCTTCATTCGTAAGAAATTTAAATCAGCAGCAGATTAGAACAATGAGGCATCAAAAATATCCATATAATCGTATTTTAAATGATTGGCGAAAAAAGCACAGCACGCATGATTATTTGTATACAACTTCCTTACAATATTTGGAGGTGGATTTCCCTAAGACAGATGGGATTAGATATAATGTTGATTTTTTATATAACGGTTATGAAATCAATGATCTCGCCTTTCATATTGTAAAAAATGGGGAAGACATTGCATTTGAAATCGACTATAGAGTTGATTTATTTGAAGAGACAGAGATCCGCGACATGTTTAATAGAATAATGCTTTTACTTTCTAAAGCATTATTGGCTCCGCAGCAGCAGATTGGAAATTTAGATTTATTAACAGTTACTGATCAATCCTTATATTTTAGGGAGCAAATGGAAATAGTCTGTCATGAACCGGAGGAATATTTCCAACAGATTTTTCAAAGAATTGCAAAAAAAATACCTGAAAAGATAGCGGTTGTTTGTGAGGAGCGCACACTGACGTATAAGGAACTGGATGAGCGGTCGAATCAGCTTGCACGACTCCTTCGACAAAAGGGGATAACACGAGAAAAAACAGTTGCTATTCTTACTAATCGTACAGAAGATATGATCGTTGGATCGATAGCGGTGATGAAAGCAGGTGGAGCTTATGTCCCAATCGATGCCGAATTTCCAGAGCAGAGAATCCAATTTATTCTAAAAGACAGCAGTTCTGTGATTTTGCTGACGGATCAAGTAAATAGAGTAGAACAAGATGCTTCTATTGAATGCATCCACTTTCAAGATGAAGCAATTCAGCAACAGCCGACATCTTCTATTGAAAACCTGACGAAGCCTGAAGATTTATGCTATATCATATATACGTCTGGAACAACAGGCACGCCAAAGGGGGTTATGATTGAACATCGGAATTATCTAAATATGTGGAAAGCCTATAACGAAGCATACGGTTTTCAAGAAATAAAGCCTTGTATCTTACAGATGGCCAGCTTTTCGTTTGATGTCTTTTCTGGGGATATGGCAAGAGCTTTATTGAATCAAGGAACCCTTGTCATTTGTTCGTCAGAAGCAAAGCGTGATTTAGTACGTATTCAAAATTTGATTGAGACACATCAGATTACAATGCTGGAATCAACACCAGCTTTAATTGTTCCTCTTTTAGATGACATGTATGAAAAAGGGATTAAGCATACTTCTCTTGAATTGGTTGTGCTGGGTGCTGATTCTTGTTTGAAAGAAGACTATGAACGTCTCTTAGAACGTTATGGTGAGAGTATACGAATTTTTAATACATATGGTGTCACTGAAGCGACAATTGAATCGAGCATTTATTGTTCTGAGCAGGCATTTGCAGATTATGAGGGTATTACGCCAATCGGTAAACCGTTATCAAATATGTCAATGTACATTTTTAGTGAAAACATGGAGCTTCTTCCACCTCATTATATAGGGGAGTTGTACATTGGTGGAAAAGGCGTCGCCAGAGGCTATTTGAACAATGCAGAGCTGACAGAGGAAAAATTCATCTTAAACCCTTATGATCCCTCTGAAAGGCTGTATAAGACAGGGGATCAAGCGAAAATGCTGCCTGATGGAAATATTCAGTTTCTTGGGCGCAATGACTTTCAAGTCAAAATTAGAGGGCATCGAATTGAAATTGGAGAGATTGAGGCAAAAATGATTCAGCACTCTTTGGTGAGGAGAGCGGTTGTAAAGACTGTTAAACCTAACTCCCATCAAACCGTATTGGCTGCTTACTTTGAATCAGATGAAGTAGATATCACAAATCAAATAAAAGCATTTTTATTTAGAGAGCTGCCGGACTATATGGTCCCGACATATTTTATTCAATTAGACCGATTGCCTTTAACTGAAAACCACAAAGTCAATCGGAGAGAGCTGCCAGAGCCTGAAGTCTTTTTCAAGGAAAAGGAAGAGACAGGTTTGTTTCATAAAGCAGTTGAGGCGAAATTAGCCGAAGTTTGGAAGAAAACGCTAAAGGTAGACAATTTACATGCAACTTCTGATTTTATCCAGCTAGGTTTTCATTCATTGCAAGCATTAAAACTTTTGAATGAGATTGAGAATGAGTTCGGGATTCGACTGACGCTAGGGGATATTTTTTCTAATACACTTTTGTTTGCAATGGCAGATGTCATTGAAGAAAAAATGAAGATAGGCAATTTTGAACAGCTGCTACCTGCTAAGAAGAGTGATTCTTATCCTGTGACAGCTGCGCAAGAAGGGGTATACACAAGATCATTAATTACAGACGCTAATCTGTTTAACATACCTTGTGTATTCCAAATAGATGGGCCACTTGGCGCGGGTGCGCTTATAGATGCAATGCAAAAGTTAGTCAATCGACATGAATCGCTTAGAACCGCTTTTATAAAAGAAGATGGCGTCATTAAGCAGAAAGTTCATACAAACGTTTCCTTGCATGTGGATTATGATGTATACAAGGAATCTGAAATAGAGGAGATTATTTGCGCTTCGCCTCATTCGTTTTCATTGGACAAGCCTCCCTTGATGCAGGCACGGTTGATTAAAATACAATCTCTTCAAAAACATGTTTTATTATTAGACTTTCATCATATTATTTTCGATGGTATGTCTCTCCAAGTATTTATGGAAGAATTGGCATTGATATATCAGGGGAGAACTTTGCCACAATTGGAACTTGGGTACAAAGATTACGCTGTATGGGAGAATCGCCAATTAGAAGCAGATCGGTTTTCTGCACACCGAGATTTTTGGAGGGACATTCTTGTTGACCATACAGAACAGCTCAATTTGCCTGCTGATTTCCCAAGGCCAGATGTGCAATCTTTTGATGGAAAAACATTTGAATTTGAATTAAATATAAATCTACTAAACAAACTAAAAGATTATTCTATGAAGCACGGCCTGACGCTTTATATGAGTCTCTTATCAGTATATTTTGTCTTGTTATCAAAATACACGGGTCAAGATGACTTGATCGTTGGTACGCCTATATCAGGACGCATTCATTCAAATATAGAAAGGATTACAGGATTATTTGTCAACACTCTTCCTATTAGGAAGGTAGTTGGCAGAACAGTTAGTTTCGCTCAATTTTGCCAAGAAGTCAAACGCGATATGCTTGGTATGCTGAATCATCAGCAATACCCTATTGATGAACTAGCCAAGCAACTGAAACTCAATCGTGATCCAAGCAGAAATCCTATTTATCAGACTGTATTTGCTCTACAAGATGTCAAAGAGAGTTATGAGCTGTCTGAAGGTGTCAAAATGTCTATTGTCGATACAGACTATAATACTTCTAAAGTTGATTTAACATTGGAGGCTGCAGTTCTTAATGATTGCCTTGGGTGCCGGTTTGAATATAGTACAAGTTTATTCAGAAAAGAAACTATCGAACAGATGGCAAAACATTTTGAACATCTTATCGAGACGATGGTGGCCGATCCACATCAAATAATCAGTGAAATCGGGTTGCTTTCCCAGGAGGAACAAGAGCTATTGGCCGGTATGAATGATACTTTTGTACCGATACCTTCCTACCAATCTATCTCGGCTCAATTTGAAAAGCAGGCTGAGATGCGTCCGGAGGAAACAGCGGCTGTCTTTAGAGGAAGCTCCATCTCCTACGGAGAATTGAACAGTCGTGCCAATCAGCTAGCACATGCTCTCATTCAACAAGGTGTTGGAACGGATATGTTGGTAGGCATCATGGTTCGCCCATCATTTGATCTACTCATCGGGATGCTGGGAATTTTAAAGGCGGGGGGAGCCTATGTACCAATTGACCCTCAATATCCAGATAGCCGTATTGAGTACATGCTGAAAGATAGCGCGGTCCCTCTTTTACTTACACAGTCGGTGCTGAAAGAAAGAACAGACTCATACTCAGGCAAAGTGATTTATTTGGATGAGGGGATGGAAGGAGAGCGTACAACGAATCCACCTTCAGTGGCAGAAGGGCATCATCTAGCCTATATGATTTATACGTCTGGATCAACTGGGGAGCCGAAAGGCGTCTTGATTGAACAGCACAGTGTACTGAATTTATGGCAATGGTTTGAAAGGACGTATCATGTGGCTCCTGGAGATGCTATTCTTCATATGACCAATTCTGCCTTTGATGTTAGTGTGGAGGAAACGTTGATTCCACTCATGTCGGGAGCTGTTGTTGTTATTGCGGAAAAACAAGTGGTGTTCCAAAAGGAAATGCTAATTGACTTCTTGAATGAGCACAAAGTCCGCATTGCTCAATTCGTTCCGGCAACCTTACGTGCACTTTTAGCTGGACAAACGAAAAAAGCTAAGAATTTAGAAGTGGTCATCTGTGGTGGAGAAAAGTTGGATCCTCAATTGGCTAACCAAATTACATCGCAAGGGTACCACTTATACAATCATTATGGTCCAACCGAAGCGACGGTCGATACACTCGTATGGTCCTGTCCACCGAACAGAGGGGTAATTAAATTGGGAGCGCCCATTGACAATACAAAAGTCTATGTGCTTGATGAAGAAGGAAATCCTGTACCATCAGGCATTCCTGGTGAACTGTATATTGGTGGTGCAGGTATTGCAAGGGGCTATTTGAACCGTCCAGATCAGACGGATTGTGCTTTTGTACCCGATCCATTCGAACAAAACGGGCGCCTTTATAAAACAGGTGACCTTGTCAAATGGCACAGCGATCAGACAATCGAATATCTTGGCAGACTGGACAAACAGGTCAAAATCCGGGGTATGAGGATTGAGCCTGGTGAAATTACAGCGAAGCTGTTGGAGTTGGATGAGATCGAGAATGGCTATGTGATGGCTCATCATGATGAGGAAGGACAAGTAAATCTATGTGCGTATATCGTGTGGAAGAAAGAGAGTGAGCCGCAGAAAATAAGAAGAAAGCTGGCGCAAGCTCTACCAGAATATATGATTCCTGTGCATTTCATGACAATAGATGAGTTGCCTTTAACGCCAAACGGAAAAGTGAGTGAACAGCTGCTTCCAATACCTGAAAAAGAAACAGAAACAGTAGAAGCATATGTGCCGCCTTGTACAGAGATTGAAAAATTGCTCACTGACATTTGGCAGGAGGTGCTTGTTATAGAACGTGTCAGCATAAAAGGAAGCTTTTTTGACTATGGAGGAGATTCGATCAAAGCCATTCAAATTTCTTCTCAATTAAGAAAGTATCGATTGAAACTTGAAACAAAGTATTTATTTACACATGCAACAATACAAGAAGTGGCTATCTATATCGAGCCTTTAAAGAAACAGATTGATCAACGGCAGATATCTGGGGAAATTCTACTTTCTCCTATACAAAATTGGTTTTTTTCAAAAAACTTTGTTAATCCACACCACTATAATCAGGCTGAGACACTCTACAAAGCAGAAGGATTTGACCCTGAAGCGGTTGAATTGGCGTTGGACAAACTCATAGAGCACCATGATGTACTAAGAGCTGTTTTTGTAAAGAATCCGCAACAGATGGTTCAAATCAACCGAAAAGCGTATACAGCTGATTTTTATACATTGGAAGTTATGAACCTTAGAAATAAAAATAACTGGCGAGAGCTTGCAGAAAACCATATTGATAGTATTCAAGGGGAGCTCGATATAGAAAATGGACCTCTTATCAAAGCGAGTATCTTTCAAACCAATAAAGGGGGCCACCTTGTTATAGTTATACATCATCTCATCATAGACGGTGTTTCTTGGGGGATCTTGCTTGAGGATCTAGAAACAGCTTATGAACAAGCTGTTTCTGGAGAAAAAATAAAATTACCTGAGAAAACGAATTCTTATAAAGAATGGACAACAGAATTGTGGAATTACGCCAAAGAGGAAGTAGTAAATGAAAAAGCTTATTGGGAAGATGTTGAAAACAGGCTGGTAGTACCTTCTTCTTTAGCCGTACGTCAATCGATCAATCAAAAGAGATGGTACAGTAAACAGCTTGTTCGGCAACTTAACAAAGAAAAAACGGATTTGCTTTTAAAACAGGCGCATCGGGCATATAACACAGAAATAAACGAAATTCTGTTGGCGGCGTTTGCGTTAGCTATGAAGGAACAATTTGGAATAGAAGAACTACCACTTGATTTAGAAGGGCATGGAAGAGAGACATTTTCGGAAGATGTCGACGTTTCAAGAACGATTGGGTGGTTTACGTCTGTATTTCCAGTTGTACTAGAGGCGGGAAGAGAAGAAAAACTAGGAACCGCAATAAAATCGGTTAAAGACCAGCTTCGCCGTATTCCTCAAAAGGGAATGGGATATGGATTGCTTTATTGTAAGGAACTGCACACTATTGAAGAAAGACCGTCTCCTCCAGTGAGTTTTAACTATTTGGGTCAGTTTGAGTTGCATGAAAATGAGGGCCAATCTTTGCACTTAGGTAATTCAAACAGCTTGGAAAATGAAAGAACACACATGCTTGATTTGAATCTTGCAGTCATAAATGGCGTGTTAGAAATCAATTTGGAATATCATGAGCGTGAGTTTGATAGAAATGAAATCGAACAACTTTTGAATGTTTACACGGAAACACTTGAAAAAATGGTCGATCATTGTATAGATAAGGAAGATGACGGAGAAAAAACGTTAAGTGATTTTGATGATCAACGATTGACGGACGAAGAACTGGATCATATTTATGAGCTGCTTGAAGACATGTAGAGAGAGGTCTTCCTCTCTCTATGATAGAAAAAGGAGTGGAAAAATGAAAAATAAACAAAATTTCCAAAACATTTACCCGCTATCGCCTATGCAAGAAGGTATGTTGTTTCATCATTTAAGCGATAAAGATCAAGATTTTCAAGCGTACTGTGTCCAATCCGCTCTGAAAATTTCCGGTACGTTTAATTTTGATATTGCAGAAAATAGCCTGAATATTCTTGTAAGACGTCATGATTTGTTACGGACAGTTTTTATTCATTCTAAGTTAAGCCGTCCTCGACAAGTTGTATTCAAAAATAGAGAGATGTTCATCCAAATGCATGATTATACTCATTTACAAGGGATTCATAAAGAGCAAGCTATCGAAAAGTTCTTGGCATCGGATTTAAAGGAAGGGTTTGATTTGGTAACTGGCCCTCTATTTCGGGTACAGGTACTGAGATTAAGCGATTTTGAGCATATACTTGTTTTTACGAATCATCATATTATTTTGGATGGCTGGTGCTCTAGAGCTGTTTTAGAGGAATTCTTTGAGATATATGCTACGTTATTGCACCAGGAGCCGGTGAGAGAGAAGAAATCATTTTCTTTTAGTAAATATATTCAATGGATTGAAAATCAGGACAAAGATAAGGCTCATGCCTACTGGAGGGAATATTTAAAAGGACTTGAGACAAATACAGAAATGCCGAGATTCTACAAGAAAGCAACAAAAAAGGGCTTTCAAAAAGGGGAGTTTTATCAAAAAATAAATGATGACTTGCTTCAAAGTCTTGAACGACTATCAAAGCAATACAAAGTCACTGTCCATACTATATGTCAGACAGCTTGGGCTTTGTTGCTCAGTCATTACAACCAATCGAAAGATGTTGTATTTGGATCAGTTGTATCTGGAAGACCACCTGAATTAGAAGGCATTGAGCATGCTGTGGGATTGTTTATCAATACCATTCCAGTCAGAATAAAGATGGAGCCTGAAATGTCTTTTGCACAGCTCCTGCAGAATGTACAAGATTCAAACTTGGAGTCTGAGCGCTATTCATATTGCTCTCTGGCTGAACTTCAGAAAATGACAGAATTTAAGACAGATTTGTTCAGTCATTTGCTTGTTTTTCAGAATTATCCGTCTAATGATACTTCAACAGAAGAGGAAGAAGAACTTTTTGGTTTTCGCATAGAAGAATTTCATGATACCGAGCAAACAAATTATGATTTTCATTTAACTGTTGCTCCAAAGGAACAATACATTATTTTTCATTTTAATCAAAACGTATATGAAAATGATGAAATCCGTAACATAAGCAGACGATTTATCCGTATATTAGAACAGATTATTGAGGCACCTGATATGAGGATGTGTGAAATAGAGCTAATTGATGAGAAAGAAAAAAGGCTTATAACTGAAACATTTCAAACGTCTAATTACAATAGGGGTGAAGACAATCTCACCCTTCATGAACGCTTTGAACAGCAGGCCGCTTGCTTTCCTAATAAAACAGCTGTTTCATTCAATGGAGAATCTCTTACATATGAAATACTAAACAGTCGCGCTAACGAGCTTGCTAAAAAGCTTCGAGGGCTTGGAGTACAATCAAATGACTTAGTAGGTGTTATGCTGGAACGCTCTCACTCATTTATCATAGGCATTCTTGGTATTTTAAAAGCAGGAGCAGCATATGTTCCAATTGATCCAAATTATCCGCTGGAACGGATAAATTATATGATTCAAGATTCGAGAATATCCATTCTTATCACGGATCAAAAAAAGCATGCGGATATATTTCCTACTATTATATATACAGGAAAAGTACTGTTTATAGATGACATGTATAACGGTGACTATTGTGAAAATCTTCCTTCTATTTCCTCTTTACAAGACCTTGCCTATGTCATTTATACATCAGGATCGACAGGAAAGCCAAAAGGAATTCTCACCAAACATGAAAATGTAATGAGAGTGGCTGTAAATACAAATTATGTAGATGTGAAACATGAGGATCGTATTCTACAATTATCTAACCCATCTTTTGATGGCTCGGTATTTGACATTTTCGCAGCATTACTGAACGGAGCAGAATTAATCCTTATTGACCCAAACATCATTCTGTCGCCAAGAGAACTTTCTACGTTCTTAGTAGAACAGAAGATTACAACCATGTTTTTGACTACTGCTTTATTCAATGCAATCATAGCTGAAAATCCAGCAGCTTTTAATGGACTTCATACCGTTTTGTTCGGCGGTGAAAAGGTAACGGTTTCTTTTGTCGAGCAAGCCTTAAAGGAATCTGGATCTAACAAATTCATTCATGTGTATGGGCCGACGGAAAGCACTGTTTTTGCCGCTTTTTATCAAATTCAATCTATTGATAAAAGATTAGGAACTATTCCAATTGGAAAGCCGCTGAATGATACAGAGCTCATAATTTTAAACCAATATGGGCAACTTCAAGCAATCGGTCTGCCTGGTGAACTATGCATAGCTGGGAAAGCTCTTGCCAAAGGATATCTGAATCGTCCTGATTTAACCGACGAGAAGTTTGTCACACATCCGTTTAAAGAACAGGAGAGAATGTATAAAACTGGTGATTTGGTAAGATGGCTTCCTGATGGAGCTATTGAATTTATGGGGCGAATTGATCGTCAGGTGAAAATCCGAGGTTTCCGTATTGAACCAGAAGAAGTAGCGGCCGAATTATTACTCGTCCATAACATAAAAAAATCGTATGTTATGGAAAGAAAAAACGAGCAAGATGAAACATATCTATGCGCTTATTATGTGTCTGATACCAAGAAAGAGTCAAAGGAGATAAGGAACGCTTTGGCTAAACGGCTACCTGATTACATGCTGCCTTCCTTTTTCATTCCATTAAACGACCTTCCAATCACACCGAATGGAAAAACCAATGAAAAAGAACTGCCAGCTCCTGAACTTATGTTAAATCAAGAGGAGGAGTATATTGCACCTAGAACAACGGTAGAAAAGAAACTAGCAGAATTGTGGGAGCAGATTTTAGGGGTAACTCCTGTTAGTATTGGTACCCATTTCTTTGAAGTGGGAGGTCATTCACTCAAAGCTGTTTCTCTGATAGCGGCCATTGAGAGGGAGTTATCGGTTAAATTGTCGATTAAAAAGATTTTTGAACATCCTTATTTAGAGGAAATGGCAATAATGATTGAACAGGAAAAAAATAGGGAAGTGCTTGGTATTCTCCCAGCTCCATCTCAGGACCATTATCCAGCTTCTGCAAATCAGCAACGGATATATGCAATCAGCCACTTACCGGGCGGGGAGCAGAGTTATAACATGCCGTTCCTTTTAAAGGCTCCGCATACTTTACACATTGAGCGTGTTCAGAACACACTTAATATGCTTGTTGAGCGCCACGAAAGTCTAAGAACTTCCTTTGATATGGTTGGGGATGAGCTGGTACAGCGAATCCACTCTTCTGCCAATGTAGAAGTGATGAGAGAAAGAGTATGTGAAGGCGGGCTAGACAAACTTATGTCTAAATTGGTAAAACCATTCGATCTTCATCAGGTTCCACTGTTAAGAGCGGGAGTTTTTGAGTATCAAGGAGATCATCTGCTGTTTATTGATATGCATCACATCATATCAGATGGTCAATCAATTGAGATTTTTATACGGGAATTCATTGAATTGTATAAACACAATCAGCCGCTACCTCCTCTTGCGCTCCAATATAAGGATTATGCTGTTTGGGAAAAGCAGCATGAGATGGATGCGGATGTTTCCTATTGGGAGCAGCAGTTTAAGGGTGATATTCCAGTTTTGACATTGCCTTTTGATGAGAAGCAGACAAGTGGAACAAAGCCAGAGGGTGGCTTTTATATCAGAACGCTTAATCAGGAAATAACAAATCAATTGAAAAAGTATGCCCTGCAACAGAATCAAACTCTCTTTTCACTATTATTAGGGATGTATCAGCTTTTGCTCTCTAAATATACAGGGCAGAAAGATTTAGTAGTCGGTACTCCTTCTGCTGGGAGAAATCATGCGATTTTTGATAAAACTGTTGGGATGTTTGTTAAAACATTACCTATTAGGACTCATTTACCGTCTGCACAGCCAGTAAATGAATTTTTCTCAAAAGTACAGGAGCATTGTTTTGCAGCCTTCGAATGTGATGTGGATCCTGTAGAATGGATTATGAATCGAACTAGTATGACACGGAAGACAAATGGTACTCCTCTTATTCAAACCATGTTTTCGTTTCATCATGAGCAGGAAGAACTTGCTGCACAATGGGAGATACAAAACGTTTTCAATCCCAATGTACAATTTGATCTATCATTGGATGTGTTTGAATACAGTTCCCATTTAGACATCTATTTTGAATATAGTACAAGTTTATTCAGAAAAGAGACTATTGAACAAATGGCCCAAAATTTTGAATATCTTATCCAGACGGTGTTGGCCGATCCACATCAATTGATTGGAGAAATCGGGTTGCTTTCTCAGGAGGAACAAACGCTATTGGCCAGCATGAATGATACTTTTGTACCGATGCCTTCCTACCAATCTATCTCGGCTCAATTTGAAAAGCAGGCTAAGGTGCGTCCGGAGGAAACAGCGGCTGTTTTTAGAGGAAAATCCCTCTCCTACGGAGAATTGAACAGTCGTGCCAATCAGCTAGCACATGCCCTCATTCAACAAGGTGTTGGAACGGATATGTTGGTAGGCATCATGGTTCGCCCATCATTTGATCTACTCATCGGGATGCTGGGAATTTTAAAGGCGGGAGGAGCCTATGTGCCAATTGACTCTCAATATCCAGATAGCCGTATTGAGTACATGCTGAAAGACAGTGCTGTCCCTTTTTTGCTTACACAGTCGGTGTTGAAAGAAAGAATAGACTCATACTCAGGCAAAGTGATTTATTTGGATAAGGGGATGGAAGGAGAGCATACAACGAATCCACCCTCAGTGGCAGAAGGGCATCATCTAGCCTATATGATTTATACTTCTGGATCAACTGGGGAGCCGAAAGGCGTCTTGATTGAACAGCACAGTGTACTGAATTTATGGCAATGGTTTGAAAGGACGTATCATGTGGCTCCTGGAGATGCCATTCTCCATATGACCAATTCTGCCTTTGATGTTAGTGTGGAGGAAACGTTGATTCCGCTTATGTCGGGAGCTGTTGTCATTATTGCGGAAGAACAAGTAGTTTTCCAAAAGGAAACGCTGATCGATTTCTTGAATGAGCACAAAATCCGTATAGCTCAATTTGTTCCAGCAACCTTACGTGTACTTTTAGCTGGACAAACGAAAAAAGCTAAGAATTTAGAAGTGGTCATCTGCGGTGGAGAAAAGTTGGATCCTCAATTGGCTAACCAAATTACATCGCAAGGGTACCATTTATATAATCATTATGGTCCAACCGAAGCGACGGTCGATACACTCGTATGGTCCTGTCTACCTGACAGAGGGGTAATTAAATTGGGAGCGCCCATTGACAATACAAAAGTCTATGTGCTTGATGAAGAAAGAAATCCTGTACCATCAGGTATTCCTGGTGAACTGTATATTGGTGGTGCAGGTATTGCAAGGGGCTATTTGAACCGTCCAGATCAGACGGATCGTGCTTTTGTACCCGATCCATTCGAACAAAATGGGCGCCTCTATAAAACAGGTGACCTTGTCAAATGGCATAGAGATCAGACAATCGAATATCTTGGCAGACTGGACAAACAGATTAAAATCCGAGGCATGAGGATTGAGCCGGGTGAAATTACTGCGAAGCTGTTGGAGTTGGATGAGATCGAGAATGGCTATGTGGTGGCTCATCATGATGAGGAAGGACAAGTAAATCTATGTGCGTATATCGTGTGGAAGAAAGAGAGTGAGCCGCAGAAAATAAGAAGAAAGCTGGCGCAAACTCTACCAGAATATATGATTCCTGTACATTTCATGACAATAGATGAGTTGCCTTTAACGCCAAATGGAAAAGTAAATGAACAGCTGCTTCCAATATCTGAAAAAGAAATAGAGGAAGAATATGTACCGCCTTGCACAGAGACTGAAAAGACGCTCGTTTCCATTTGGCAGGAGGTGCTGGAGACAAATCTAATTGGGAGAAATAGCCACTTCATTAAAGCTGGTGGACATTCCTTAAAAGCTATAGATTTAATGAACAAAATCAGAAAGCAACTATTTACAACAATTTCTTTACAGGATATTTTTGAATATCCACTCTTAAAAGAGCTTGCTAATAAAATTGACAAAACGGGTCAAGCAAAAAAAGAAATCATATCAGTGGCTAAAGAGGCCGAAGAGTACCTGATGACCTCTGCACAAAAACGTATTTATGCAGTTAGTCATTTAATAGGTGCTGACACAACCTATAATATGCCTATTGTTCTAACAGTGCCATTTAAGCTGGAAAAACAAAAGACAGAAAAAGTGATTAAAAGAATAATAGAACGTCATGAAAGTTTACGAACCTCTTTCCAAGTGAAAAATGGCGAAGCAGTACAGGTAGTTCATGCTAACTCTGATTTAGATATAGAAGAAGAAGTACTGAAAGCAGATGAGGTACCTTCACGGATTTCTGCGTGGACTAAGCCTTTTAATTTGAAAAAAGCACCTCTCATGAGAGTAAAAATAGCGAAGGTAGACAATGGAGAGCATTTGCTGTTTTTGGATATGCATCACATAATTTGCGATGGTGTATCAATAGATATATTACTAAATGAATTCTCCTCACTGTATGCTGATGAAAAAGCTGAACTTCCTGTTGTACAGGTGCAGTATAAGGACTATGCAGTATGGAAGCAAAAACAAGATTACAGCCAGTCGAATAATCATTGGGAATCTATTCTGGATGGTCAGCTACCTGTGTTGAATCTACCGACTGATTTTAGCAGGCCAAAGGTTCAACAGTTTGAAGGAGATTATATATCGATTTCAATTAATCGAGAAGTGGGACGTGGTCTTCTAGAGAAGCTGCAAGAGCAGGAAATGACACCTTATGTTTTGTTCCTGGGATTGTATCAGATACTTCTTCATCGATATTCAGGTCAGAATGACATTCTAACAGGAACCCCAGTTTCAGGGAGAGGTCAAATGGGCTTAGAAAATACAATAGGTCTATTAATGAATACACTGCCCATTAGAACAGTTACAACACCACAGATGTCGATAACTAGCTTTTTGGAGCAGGTGAAAAATCAGGTATATAGCATGATGAAATATGCTGATTATCCGCTCGATGAATTCATTGAACGTAAACAGATTAAAAGAAATCTTAATCGGAATTTATTATTTGACACAGTCTTTTCGTTTCATACAGAAGAGGAAGTTTCTTTATGGACACAACTTCAAACAGATCAAAAGACAGCGAAATTTGATTTGACATTTGAGGTCACTCAGTTAAACGACGAATTTCACATCAATATTGAATACAGTACAAACCTATTCCGTGTAGAGAATATTGATAGGATGGCTAGACACTATGTGGAGCTCGTTAAGCAATATCTGACGGGAACGGAGCAGTACTTATATGAAATTGATTTTCGTTTAGATGAAGAAAAACAATTAATTGAGCGTGTAAATGATACTGCTTATCCATTGTCGGTTAATCAGACGGTGTGCACCATGATGAAATTATGGACTGAACATCACCCTGATAGCGTAGCAGCGGTGCATCAAGATAAAATTTTAACCTATAAGGAATTAAACGAAAAGGCTAATGCAATTGCCGATTGGCTTGTGCAGCAAGGGATCAAAAAAGGTGAGATGATTGGAATTATGACAAATCCATCATTCAATATGCTGGCAGGAATTTTCGGTATTTTACAGGCTGGAGCAGTTTATGTACCTATAGACCCAGCATATCCTAAAAAACGGATTGACTATATCTTGAAAGACAGTGAAGTCACCTTCTTGCTGACTGAATCTGAGTATAAGAGTTTGCTAACAGGGTTTGAACAGGAAGTGGTCTTTTTGGATGTCCATCATTTTGAGAAAAATGGATTGTCCAATTCTATTACAGTACAAGGGCATGATGTAGCTTATATGATTTACACTTCCGGCTCTACAGGAAATCCAAAAGGTGTCATGATTGAGCATCATTCATTAATGAATTTGGTTCAGTGGCATCAAAGGAGATTCCAATTAACAGAGGCTGATCGTTGTTTGAAATTTGCTGGTTTTGGATTTGATGCCTCTGTATGGGAGATATTCCCTTGTTTGTCTTATGGGGCATCTCTTTACATCGTCGATGCTCATGTACGACAGGACATATATCAGCTAAATGATTTTATTGAACGTCACCAAGTTACGATTGCATTTATGCCTACGGCCTATTACGAACAATTTTCTCATTTGACAAACAGCTCACTTCGCATCCTTTTAACTGGCGGTGAAGCGTTGAAGACTTGTAAATCGCATTCTTATAAACTTGTCAATAATTACGGACCAACAGAAAATACAGTTGTTTCCACAAGTGGTGTAATTGAAAGCGATTCTAACATAACTATTGGAATCCCAATTGATAATTGCCGGGTATTCATTGTCAATGATCAATTCCAAGAGCAACCAATAGGAGTAACGGGAGAAATTTGTCTTGCAGGAGCTGGATTAGCAAGAGGATACTGGAATCGTCGTGAAGAGACGAAAGAACGTTTCATACATCATCCGGTTACAAAAGAACGTTTATATAGAACAGGAGATTATGGGCGATGGACATCAAATGGAACAATTGAATACATTGGAAGAGCGGATGAGCAAATTAACATACGCGGATATCGTGTCGAATTGCAGGAAATTATACATGCTATAAAAACGTTGCCCGGCATAAAGGACGTCTATCTTTTACAACATAATATGGGTACGACAGCTGAAAGATTAATTGCCTACATTATTTGTGATCAGCCATTTTTCGTTGACGAAATAAAAAGTCAGCTTTCAGAAAGGCTTCCAGATTATATGGTTCCTTCACAATTTATAAAGCTGGATTACTTTCCTTTAACTGAAAATGGAAAGATAGATAAGATAGCACTGCCAAAACCGATACAAGTAAAAAATGATGCAGAGCAGCAAATAGAGCCTAGAACGAAACTTGAAACCGAAATGAGAGAGATCTGGGGAGAAGTTCTAAATATACCTTCTACTTCTATAGGGATTCATGATGATTTCTTTGAACTTGGCGGAAATTCTATCAATATTTTAAAGATTCTTGCCTTAACGATGGATAAGGACTGGGAGATATCGATTCAAGACTTTTTTGACGGAAAAACGATAGCTGCTATCTGTGATCAAACGGAAATAGAAGAAAATCAAATCGATGATAGTGTATATGTCCGTCCAGCAGAGCTTAGTTTGATTGATGATAAAAGGCTGCATAGCAAAAGTGGTGTATTTTTGACCGGGGCAACAGGATTTTTAGGCATTCATTTGCTGGAAAGGTTACTACGTACAACACAGGGTCATATTATCTGTTTAGTAAGGAGAAATAAGCAATATACAGCAGAAGAGTGGCTCAAACAAGTCTTTTTACAATACTTTCCGAAGGATATTGACTTGATAGAACAAGCATCAGACAGATTAAGTATTGTTGCCGGAGATTTAACAAAAGAACGATTCGGCTTAACCTATGACATATACGAAGATATTAAAAAACGAACAGAGCATATCTTTCATGCCGCGGCTAAAACGGACCACTTTGGACAGTTTAACGAATTCAAAGAGTTCAATATAAATGGTACAAAAAGAATATTGGAATTTGCAGGCGACAATAAAAAACTTCATTATATTTCGACTATGAGTGTAGCAGGTCATGTCGCAAAAGGTGAAGAGGAAAGAGTTTTTACTGAAGAAGACTTTTTCATTGAGCAGGAGATAGATGACAATGTTTATGTGAAAAGTAAATTTTTAGCTGAGCATGAAGTCATGCATGCCGTTGCTCGTAAAGAGGTGAATGCAACTATTTATCGCATAGGATTGATTACAGGGCGACACGTGGATGGATGCGTCCAATTGAATTTGAGGAAGAATGCATTCGCAAATACACTTGAAACTATCTATCATCTAGGAGCTGTTTCAGAGGAAATTGTTGGCCAGTTATTAGATGTTTCACCAGTGGATTTATGTAGTGAAGCAATTTTAAAACTTGCCTCCTCTTATAGTAATAAACCTGTTTTTCATATTTATAATCCGTATAAAATTAATATACAGAAAATGTTTAATTTAGGAGGCATTGAAATAAATAAGGTGCCAGATCATGAGTATGAATTGCTAGTAGAATCCTATGCTAATGAAAAAAACTATCAAAAGATTTTAGGGTTTACTTATTATATTGTGAAGGAGAATGAGGCGTATCGTGCCGTAGTAAAAAGTAAATGTGATGTAACAGTTCACTATTTAAAACAGTGCGGTTTTGAATGGCCAGAGCCTTCAGTTGATTATATAAAGAAACTATTTTCAATGATGAGGGAAAAAGGATATTTTTTAGAAATGCATATAAAAAACATTTAATAGGATAGGTATTACCCTCACTTTTCTTATGAAAGGTGGGGGGATTGTTTTAAGGGGGAACGATAAAATGCTTATGTTAAAAGCAGAAGGGTGTAAAGCTACTAGAAATGAAAAGGTGATTTTTGAAAACGTTCATTTAGATATAGAAGAAAAGCAGAGAGTAGCCATTATTGGCAGTAATGGTGTTGGTAAAACGACATTGCTTAAAGCACTATTTGGTAAGGTGCAATTAGAAAAGGGAAAAATTATGAGAAGGTATCCTGCAGATGCTTGGGGATGGGTTGAACAGATGGAGGAACTAGCGGATGTGACTCTTTATGAATATGTTAGTTTGGTTCGTCCTGAGCTGGCAACTTATCAAAAGAAGATTGATGAGCTTCAAAAAAAGATGTCGATTGTAACAAAAGAGGAGCTAGAAGGCTTGATGGAGGAATACACGACATTTTATGAGCGTTTTATCGCAATGGATGGTTTTCAATTTCAAACGGAAATTGAAAAGCACCTGAGTCAATTACAGTTGCCCCCAGCAAGCTGGTACATGCCTTATAGTCAATTAAGTGGTGGAGAAAAAACTAGGGCGCAATTAGCTAGGACGATGCTCAAAAATCCAAAATTTTTAATTTTAGATGAACCAACCAATCATTTGGACAAAGATGCAATTGAATGGCTTACGAATTGGATTAAAGCTAGTGATACAACCGTATTGTTCGTTTCTCATGATAGACATTTTATTGATCAGGTGGCTGATGTAACGTATGAGTTGACAGCAGGAGGAACAAAAAAGTACAAAGGCGGTTATTCAGCATATAAAAAACAGAAGGATCATGAAATATTAACCCATCAGAAACTTTACGCCAAACAGGAACAAAAAAAGAAAGAGTTATTAGAGTCAATTAACCGTTATAAGCAATGGTTCCAGCAAGCCCAAAAATCATCTGGAAAAGATGATTCTGCTGCGCAAAAAAACAATTTCTCATCGAGGGCAACGAAAAGCGCCTCACGATTTAAGGCGCTTGAAAAAGCATTAGATCGCCTTGAGAAAAATAAAATAGAAAAGTACAAAGAAGCAGATCGAGTGAAGCTTGATTTTCATGAAACAGATTTTGGAGCCTCACGTCTTTTGCAAATACGTCAAATGACATTTGGATATGATGGTATTCCTATTTTTAAGGATTTTAACTTAGATGTGAAACGCTCCGAGAGATTAGCTGTAATTGGGCCAAATGGTTCCGGGAAAACTACTCTACTTCAGCTTATTTTAGGACGGAAGCAGCCGGAAGAAGGAATGGTACAGCTTCATCCTAGATGTAAGGTTGGTTATTTTTCACAAGAGCTTAGTGATCTGGACGGAAGCGATACAATATTGGATCATATTATGAAAATTCCTAATTTAACTCAGACAGAGGCAAGGACAATTCTCGGCTGTTTTCTGTTTAAAAGAGATAATGTGCTCAAAAGAATATCTCATTTAAGCATGGGTGAAAAATGTAGGGTCGCCTTTGTAAAATTATATTTCTCCGGCGCCGACTTACTCATTCTCGATGAACCGAATAATTATTTAGATATTGAGACGAGAGAGACGATTGAAGAGGCGCTTCAAGAATTTCCAGGTACGATAATTGCTGTTTCACATGACAAATATTTTTTGAGAAAAATTGCAGATAGAATACTAGATTTAGGAAGCACAAGCAAAAGAGTATTTGAAGGCTCTTATTCTGATTATGAGCGGGAGAAACAAAATAAAGAATCAAAATTAACAGTAGAAATGCAAAATGAACTTTTCTATTTGGAAATCAAGAGGCAGAATTACTTGTCAGATAGTCCTGTAAATGAAGAAGAGCAAGAGGAGATTTTAGCAAAAATTTACGAAATTAATCAAAAAATCGACAAAATTAAAAAGCAGGCTTATCGTAATTAATAAAAATATGCAGGCTCATAAATCCAGCAGTTGTTGGCAAAATTGAAAACTTTTCTTCATATTATAGGATGCTAGGTAAAGAAATGAAGTACTAATTCTATTATTGAAACGGAGGAGGGAGCGATATGGTAAATTAAAGTATTTTAACATAAAAAATCCTCATAACACAGACTTATAAGCAATTTTAAGTTATGCATATTCCTATTTCAGGTATAAAATTTTTAAATGAATTAATGTTGATAAATCTAATATATTTAAAGATAAATAATAATAGGAGAATGACATATGGTTTCAAAAATTAAGCTTTTTTGTTTTCATCATGCAGGTGGGTCTTCGTCAGCCTACTACAATTGGAAGGATTATTTAAACAAGGATATTGAGATTATCCCTATTGAATTAGCTGGAAGAGGGAAACGTTTGAAAGTGCCCGTATATACAAGTATGGAAGAAGCGGTATTAGATATTTACGATTTGATGAAACCTAATTTAGATGGTTCTCCATTTGCGATATTTGGACATAGTGTGGGAGCTTTATTAGTATATGAAATGATTCAGAAAATCCATGATGTCAAAGGAATAAGTCCAATACATGCATTTTTCTCAGGGCGACTACCTGTTCATACTATAGATCAGCAAAAGCGTTACACTTTACCAGATCAAGAACTAAAGAAATACATAGTAGACTTAGGGGGAATTCCATTAGAATTACAATCTTATGATGAAATATTAGATATGTTTCTCCCGATCATTAGAGCAGACTTTAAACTAGTTGAAACTTATGAGCTTAAAGGAAAAATAAGTCCTTTTACATTTAATATTTCTATTCTATACGGTTACGATGATAAGCTAGTAGATAATCAAAGATTGATAGAGTGGACTGATTATACTAGTAAACAATGCTATTTTTATGGATATCTGGGAGGGCACTTTTTTATTAATGATTTTACAGAAGAAGTTGTTAAAGTAATAAATAAAACATTAAGTTCATCCGATTTTCAAAGTAAAATATTATAAATGAGACTTTAATATTTCTATGTTTTTTATAGGGGAATTATCAGAAAAACACCAAAAAGGGAATGACTTCTCTTGTTTCTTCTCCAATTTTTTTCGTAGTTTTACACGTTGGTACTCGCACATCTATTAAAGAAACTTAAAAGGTTTATAAAGGTGGTGGAATTTAAATGATAGAAGTATATATTGTAAGAATTCCTAATAAAATAGAAACTAGATTATTTAAACAATTACTAGGTTATGTTTCTAATGAAAAGCGAAAAAAGATTGAGAACTTCCACAGGAAAGAAGATAGTTATAGGGGCCTTATTGCGGACCTTCTTGTTAGAAGTTTGATTATAAGAAAATATAGTATTTCAAATGAAGAAATTGAATTCAAAAATAATCTTTATGGAAAGCCGTATTTACATAATGTTTCTAATTTCGAATTTAATGTTTCTCATTCGGGCGATTGGGTTGTTTGTGCTGTAGATAAATTTTCAATTGGTATAGATGTTGAATTGATAAAGCCAATTGAATTTGAAATAGCAAAAAGCTTTTTTGCAGAGGCAGAATATAATGATTTGCTTTCTATAGATCCACTAAGGAAACTAGATTATTTTTATGATCTTTGGACTATAAAGGAAAGTTATGTAAAAGTTTTAGGAGAAGGATTAACAATTCCTCTTAATTCCTTTTTAGTTAAAAAACATGATTTTAAACAAATTGAAATAATAAAAAATAATAAAAAAAACCCATATTTTGTTAAACAATATGATATTGATGATCAGTATAAGTTATCAGTATGCGCTATGCATAATAATTTTTCTGTTAATCCTCAACATGTTAATTTTTTTAGTATAGTGAAAGAAATAATGGGTAAAGAGGTATTATTTTAGTAGCAGGTCATCAATTGGATTAACAAATTGTATATATGAATGTAAGTATTAAACCAACCTTAACTACAACCGTTTTATAAGAAAACTACCGAATATTTTAAAATTATTAATTCTTATATAAAATTAATAAGATTTATAATATGATAAAAGTATCAAAATACTTCTAAATCTATCTTGCAAAAGGACACACCTACGCATACATATGCCATTGGTGTGTCCTTTTTTTCGTTTTCTATAAGTTTCTGAAAAAAGAGCGGGAATGGGAATTGTTTATAGAATTAAAAGATAAGGGTTATGATTGGAAAGATATCAATGATTGGATACTGTCTATTGAAACAGGGTACTCCAAACATGGAAATAAACTAGTCATATATTAGTAAACGTTTTACATTCTAATAAGACAGGTGAGGGGAATATAGGATGTCAATCATTCGAAAGTATCACATTGCAATTGCTTGGATGATAGCTACTAGTGCAATGCTCATAAGTTTGGTTTTTAATGAATGGATGAAGTTGCCTCCATGTAATTTGTGCTGGTATCAAAGGATGGCCATGTAGCCATTAGTATTAATATTAGGTATAGGTATGTAGTAAGTACATATGCATTTCCACTTGCATGTATTGGCCTATTAATAGCCGTTTATCAAATCACGATTCAGGCTTTTCCTACAAGTGAATTGAAGATGTGTTCAGTAGGAGTTTCTTGTACAGGAGATTACTTGAATTTGTTTGGCTCCATCTCAATTCCTATGCTATCTTTTGTTGGATTTTTAGGCATAATAATCCTTCTATATATTAAACTTGATAGAGAGACAAAAGATCGAGCAACAAAGTGGTTGTGAAATATATATTTAAACAAAC
Organism: Bacillus cereus group sp. RP29; assembly: GCF_040459765.1. Classification (NCBI taxonomy): domain Bacteria; kingdom Bacillati; phylum Bacillota; class Bacilli; order Caryophanales; family Bacillaceae; genus Bacillus; species Bacillus cereus group sp. RP29. The sequence goes on along the minus strand of NZ_JARVHN010000002.1, from coordinate 147,682 downwards.
TAAAAATGCTCATAAATTGATAATAAAAACAAAAAAGAAATGAAAAAGGAGAAATAAAAAATGACAACAATACAAGTAAGTAATGAAATGTGCAAAATTCCAGAAGAAGATGTAGAATTATTAAAGATTATGGCTCATCCAGTTAGATTACAAATCGTGAAAGAACTAGAACGTCGCAAAGTTTGTAATGTAACACAGTTAACAGAGCTATTAGAATTGCCTCAATCAACCGTATCTCAGCATTTATCTAAGATGCGTGGCAAGATTCTACGCTCGGAAAGAAGAGGGTTAGAGATGTACTATCATATTGTAAATTCCAAAGCATGCCAGATTGTTAGTGTACTAGGTTTATAATTAACTTAAACTATATAGTAGTTTATGAGAATAAATATAAAAAAAGGGCAGCTATGCCAGGCTGCCCTTTTTTTATTTGTGATTTTGCATATATTTGTGCGCATTTAGTATAGCAAATATTTTTCTTTTCTATCAAATAAAAAGAGCCTGTATGCACAGGCTAAAATTACGTATGGAAAAGAGATCATGATACTCAATCTCTTTTCCATACAAGGGTTAGAGATTAGTTGCTATTCGACTCATACTCATTTTATGTGTAATACTTAGAATATTCAATCTAATTATTTATTTCTCAATATGTTTTGTTTTTATTTATAAATACGTCATGCTTTTTGTCCAGTGAACTACCCACCACTTAACGTCCTAGCGGACTGTTTGAAGTGGGGGCTTCTCGGTTAGTCGTTACTTTTGGTAGCTAACGAATTCGTCCTAAGGCAGCCGAGCTAACTCCCTTGTTCCAAGGGTTATTTTATTGCTATCTATGCTAACGCCAATAGGCGTATTGCTTCATTTTTGATATTGATAGCTGCGTTATAATCTCTATTGAGATTTACACCGCATATACAAGAATAGACTCGCTCAGACAATGACATATTTTTCACATTTCCACAACTGCTACATGTTTTTGTGGAAGGAAACCATTTGTCTATTTTCACAAGCTGTTTGCCTTGTTCATTTAGTTTATAAGCTACGAAAGAAGTGAACATACCCCAAGCATTATCAGCGACGCTTTTTCCAAAATGAAGTGCTTGCGATATTCCCTTCATATTTAGATCTTCAATAGCTACAACATCAAAATGAGTAGCTAACTCTTTAGACTTATGATGAAGGAAGTTCTTACGTTGATTCGTTACTTTTTCATGTAACTTAGCTACATGGATACGTTGTTTATTCCAACGCCCTGAACCTTTTGTACGTCTTGATAATACTCGTTGCGCCTTTGCTAATCGGTCTAACATTTCACGATAGAACTTAGGATAATTGGCTCTCTCATCCTCAGAACTGACGTATAATTGATCCATCGCAAAGTCTAATCCAACAACTGTTTCTACCTCTTTTTGTACGATCTCTTTTTCGTATTCAGTCAAAATGGACACATAGTATTTACCAGTAGGTGTCATAGAAATCGTACATGACTTGATTATATGGTCTTGTGGTATGTCTCTATGCTGTTTGATACGTACCATTTTCAGTTTTGGCAATTTGATATGACCGTTAAGCAACATAATATTTCCGTTCACTACATTCGTTGTATAAGACTTTCTGTCTTTTTTGCTTTTGAATGTTGGGAAGTCATTTTGACCACGAAAGAAATTTTTATAGGCAGTTTGCAAGTTTAGTTGAGCATTTGCCAAAGCTAATGAATCCACTTCTTTTAACCACTCAAATTCTGCTTTGTATTTTGCAGGAGTGGGAAGCTTTTGTTTCTTTAGTTGATCCTTATCATCTTTATGTTTTTCATACGCTTCTTTCCGTTCAGCTAACATTCTGTTATACACGAAACGTACACAACCGAAAGTTTTACGCATAAGATGTGCTTGATCTTCTGTTGGATACAAACGGAATTTATATGCTTTATTCTGCTTTGTCATATCATTTCACCTCACTTTTCACTTTGATTTTCAATATATGTTTTTACTACGTCTATTGGCGAACCACCAGTAGTTAGCAAGCAAAAACTTCTTGACCAAAACATCTCTTTCCAAAGTTTCTTTTTCACTTGTGGAAAGTCTCTTTTAATAAGTCGAGAACTTGCACTTTTATAAGCATTGATGAATTTTGTCATTTCTATATTAGGGTGTGCCTTGAACAAAATATGAACATGGTCTACATCATGATTCCATTCAACTAATGTGATGTTATAGTTTTCAGATAGTCGAACAAACATATCTTTTGCATAGTCTGACATATCATCATCAAACACATTTCTTCTGTATTTCACGACCAACACAAGGTGATAATATAACAAGAATACTGAATGGTTATTACTATCTAATTTCATTTATATACCAGCCTTTATCATTTATAAGACTGATTATATCAGAGGCAAAATAAAAAGGAAAACCTTTTGGCTACGCCAAACCGAAATTCATCTCCCACCTACCGTTGGGCTACGCCCTTCACACGCTTGAGGAAGGAGAATTCTTTCCGGAAATTCGTTAAAAAGGAGGGAATATGAAATTGACATGAATCTAGGTTGTAACTATAATGGCTACAGTTAGGGGGTTAACTATAATCCAATAGAGAATTAGATTCTATCTCGTATTTAAAGAGTGGATAAGTTGTACTATCCAAATTTACGATGCTCAAATACTTAAAAAAACTACATTTTTCAACGTATCTTATTTGGAATCCTCAGTATTGAAAATTGTAAACATCTACAAAAAGTTAACAAGACTGTTATATGTAGAAAGAAACCTTTTAAAAAAGGTCATAATATACATAATAGGTTGCACACATTTTAATTAGTAGGAGCTGTGCCACTATCAAGACCTTTTTAATAAAAGTATAGAAAAAACTCAAGAAGGTGAGCTCATTGCGTAAACATGCATATGTGCAATTTTATGTATTGCTATTGGCTTTAATAGCTTATATAAGTTTTTGCGTTATATTTTTATTTGTTTTTCCGAATCTTTATTTTGTATTAGATTTTAATATCCGGCTATCATCTTTAGTTGTTGAAACTACTGTATTTATCTCATTACTGTATTCTATATTATCCAGAAAAATTAAGTTAGGAGTATTCTGGGTTTGTATTACTATTGCGATAGGGTGTTTCTTGATAGGGAATTTCATATCTGCTTTTCAAGTATTTAATGTAGAATTACCAATCCAAAATTTTAATATTTCTGATGTATTTTTGTTGTTTTTTTATTCTTCTTTCTTTTTGCGTTCTTTTATAAAATTATGATGGAATGTAACAAATGGGAGAAAGCGTATTTACTTTGTGATTTATGCATTGTTGTTACTGCTATTTTTACATTAGAGTGGTACCTATTTAATAAACCATCTGCAAATATCTTATTCTTATCAATTGGAGATGTTTTTCTCTCATTTATTTTTCCGATTATAGATTTATTACTTCTATTACTTGGAGTTACACTAATCTTTAGACCCGCTATTTTCAATGCAAAAAGTAAATTGTTTATTTTTATCCTAGTATTAACTGGATTGGCTATTACGGACTACTTGTATTTCTACTTACAGGGTGATTTGTCAGAGCGTTCAGTTATATTTTTAAGGTGTTTGTATAGAGTTTTACTATTATTTATCGCTATTGCTGCTACAATCCCAAAGAATACGTCTTCTAAAAGAAATTATTTTATTATTAATCCGACATTTGGAGAGAAACTTCTTGGTATATTCCCGTATCTTGCAGTTGCAGTCTTAATTGGCTTTACTTTGAAAGAGCAAACTTCTTCAGCTACATTAATTACGGGAAATTGTATTGCTTTTGTATTTGTACTGATTCGTCATACAATCGTACGAATGCAAAACAAAGAGTTAACTAAAACATTAAAAGTGTTTAATAATCAATTAGAACAAACAGTATCTCAAAGAACAAGGGATTTAATAAATAAATCTAATGATTTAGTAAAAAATCAAGAGAGATTTAAGTCATTATATGAGTATCATCCGGATCCTATTTTAACGATTGATTCAAACGGTATCGTATTAAATATAAACCAGGCTGGAAGTATGTTATTAGGAAAAGAAAGTGCTGCATTGATAGGGAAAGAGTGCTTCTCTATTTTTTTAGATGAAGATAAATCTGAATTGGAAGTAGCTATAAAGAAAGGGAAACGATGTAGTTCATCTTCACTACAGTTACGTGTGAAAAATAACAATGAGAAGGATATACTCTTTTGGTATGTCACTATAGTTCCTATTATGATAGAAGGACAAACCTTTGGGAGCTATGTAATGGTAAAAGACATAACAAGGATGAAACAACAACAGGAAGAGATAAATTACCTTGCATTCCATGATACGGTGACGGAGATTGGAAATCGTATATTCTTCCAACAAGAATTAGATAGATCTATTAAGCGTGCACAAAAAACACAGGATAAGTTTGGGCTCCTGTATATTGATTTAAATCGCTTTAAGACTATTAATGATACATTGGGTCATTCGATTGGTGACAAGGTTTTAAAAGAAGTTGCCAAACGTTTTAGGACATGTCTGTCACCGACTATTCCTCTAGCAAGAATAGTCGGTGATGAGTTTGCGATCATTGTCCATAACCAAACAGAGCAACAGCTATTGGATTTGTGTAAAACTCTATTTCGTATAACTGAAGAACCATTTGTAGTAAATCAGCATAGTTTTTACTTATCTCTTAGTATAGGAATAGCGGTATATCCATTTGGAGGAATAAATACTACTACACTTTTACAACACGCTGATATCGCTATGTATAGCGCAAAGGAAAAAGGTAACAATGCTGTTTGTATGTATGACGAGACATTATCTCAAAAAGTAACTCGTCGATTACGATTAGAACAGGATTTACCAAATGCAATTGAAAATAATGAGTTGTTTTTATTGTATCAACCACAAATTGATAGTAAGGCAGGTAAGTTTATTGGTGCAGAGGCTTTAATACGTTGGCAACATCCAGAGCTTGGGCTGATTTCTCCTTTTGAGTTTATACCTATCGCAGAAGAAACAACGCAGATTATTTCAATTGGGAAGTGGACGTTACAGAAAGCGTGTCAACAACTGAAAGAATGGCATTCTGCGGGCTTTTCAAATCTAAAGATGGGGATAAATTTATCAGCTATAGAGTTTGAACAGAAAGATTTTGTTCAAACCATTATATCTACCATAGAAGAGATAGGGGTACCTGCTAATTCGATTGATTTGGAATTAACAGAGCGAATTGCAATGGTAGATGAAAGAGAAACTTTATCAAAGTTAAAAGCATTAAAATCATTTGGTGTACATTTATCAATTGACGATTTTGGCACAGGTTATTCTTCACTAGCGTATCTGCCTCTTTATCCAATTGATACTTTGAAAATTCCAAGAGAATTTGTTAATAGGATTGGAACTTCTACTGATGGAGATGAAATTATACAAACCATTATTTCACTTGCTCATACTTTAAACATGAAAGTGATAGCAGAAGGGATAGAAACGAAGGAACAATTAACAGTGTTACAACGTAATGCATGTTATCTAATTCAGGGCTATTACTACAGTAAACCTGTAAATGAAGATGAATTTATCGATTTTTTAATTGTAATGCAAAATGAATAAGTGAAAAATTGATATATGTATGAAGTAAAGTGAAAAGACGTTCTATCCACATGGATTTGAACGTCTTTCTTATGTTTGTTTTCAGTAGTTATGCAGTTATGTTTATGTTTCAGCCTTTGAGAGTAAAATAAGTATCTATATTCCTTGTGTTAGGGATGATTTTAAAAATATTTTATTTATTCCATCCCTATTTGAGTTTTACTTACTGCTAATTTTTGACCATCTTTTTCAATGAAACTAACGGTGAAATTAGCTCCTGTGCCACCTTTTGCATTTTTACTCCAACTAGCAGTATACGTTTTTACATTTTTACTTGTAGAATCAGATTTGATGTCAGGTTCGCCATATTTAGCAACTAGATCCTCGTATTTATCTCCGCCTTCACCAGTTACAGGATCACCAGTTTTAATAGTATCCACATCGGCAACCGTTATCTTCTTTTTATCGTCCTTTTTCGTTTCTTGTTTTTGGTCTTGTTTTGCTTCTTTCTTAGCCTCTTGTTTGGGTTCATCTTTCTTTTCTGTAGAAGCTTTGTTTGACGAATCATCACAAGCAACTAGACTCATCGCTAAAGCACTTCCTAATGCAATGGTACTCAACTTTTTGAACATGTTTAATTCCTCCATTTTGAAAATTGTAAAATTCCACAGATGATTATACCAAATTAAGGTAAATGGTGATGTCGTATTCTGTCGAGATAAGAAAAAACAATAACGCAAGTTCTACCGTTCACTCTAATTGGTAACAAATCTTTATTTGAAGTGTATTGGAAATGCTAATATATATCGTTTTTTCTAAATGTTAAAATAGAGAAAAAGGAGGTTTTCACATGGGAGATGTAATTGGTGATGTATTAGGAGGCCTCTTTATGTTCATCCCTTCAAAAAGGGGAAAAGTCATTCGTAAAAATTTTAAGCTTTTGGAAAAAGAAGTGTGGTTTAAAGAAATAGAGCATAGATATGGTAGGTTAATGGTTTTTAACCATTCTATTAGAGATTTTGTAGCAAATGAGAACCTAGAGGATATCTTAAAGGATGTTGAGAAAACTCATACATTTCTTCATGAATTAGGAAAACTACTGCAGCAAGAATAGATTTAATTGATGTAGTAGTGAAGGAATGTTTTATCCGTAAAGGATACTTCAAGCGTAGAAGTCTAAGGATATAGGTTTAGATGAAACAAGAAATCAATTATATGAAAAATTGCTTTATTGATTGATATATTCAGCTCTTGGAGAATTATTTCTTGTTTAGTGGATAGAATGATTCAATTTGCATGAACATCGTCAAATAGAGCAAATCAAAAAGGGAAAATTGTTTTGTGAAGTTGGAAGTGAAAATCATTGTCTATTTTTTGAGCCATTGAAAATAGCGTCAAGTTCTTACGTAATATATTAGAAGCTTGGTACTGATCCATACAAAGAAAAGACACCAAAGGCGCCTTTCTCCGTATGGAACCATCTTAAGTTTAATGTTAAACATAAGATTCCTAACCAAAATGATTGTTGCAATTTAATATATTTTGAATACATGGATGTGTGCATTTCTATGACAAATAGATTATGCACTATCATGCAAGTTAGTATTTTATTGATAATCATTTTCATCTGAGTTAATATTATAACTAGAATTATAAGAAGGACTATCATACCTAGAGGAATCTTCATTTTTGTAACTAGAAGTGCTGTTATAATTGGAGTTACTATATGAACTTTCAGAACTTGAACTATTAGAAGAGCTATAATAGCTAGGGGAACTGTAGTCGTCATAATAGTCGTTAAAATCACCTTCATCATCCAAATCAGAATTTATAACTTTATTTGTATTTGCTTTCTTTCCAACTGATTGAACTCTATAAGACGCATTCCTTTTTTTATTTTGTTTTCTTTTTCCATTGCCTTTAGATTGCAACGAAGGTGTATACGTTATAGGTATTACTCTAGATAATCCCCTTACAAATAATCGAACAATACATACTAAAATCCACATGCAAATAATAAATACAAAGACATAAAGAGCAATGTTGTAAATTATATTGTTTATTGTATCTATCATCGCACCCTTTGAAATATTAAACATAAAATCAATCACCGCCATTTTTCTATAAGTTTTATATTAAAAACGTAATATTAATCTAAATAGAATTATAAAATATTTTTTCCGCTTTTTATATAAAAAATATGAATTTGTTACCGCGGATTAGAATTAAGAAAAAGACACTCTGAGGTGCCTTTCAATGACCTTAGTATCATTTTTTAGTGTGAAAAGGTAAATTGTATACAGTTTGATACTCTCGCTGGATTATTTCATTTGTATATAAATTATTTTAAACTTTTTCTCATTTTCATGCATTTGAAATTTAATAGTGAGGGATAACGCTACATGCCCATCAACTTAAGAAAAATAAATGTCCCCCAAATTATAAAAGGAACAAATTAATTTACTCCTTTTTTACTTGAATTCCACATGACATTTAGTATCAATGATTCCAAAAGCAACTTTACATGGGAATGGATTTTTTCCTCTTGAAGCATCGAGCATACATGAAAGCACCCAATAATCCAATTCTAAGGGTAAACGGAATACTTGGATACTACTATCATCGTTTTTTACTATTACGATTGGTGTATTTACCCTAGTTGTAGTGAAACCGTCCGTTGTTATTATTGCTACTGCATCATTATTATGAAAACCCGTGCTTAAAACCTCGTAAGTTATTCCATCATTCTCATTAATAATCATAGGTATATTTAAATAGGGATAGTTATTTATATTGTTATGAATAACTGTTCTTGCTGTATTCTTTCTTATCTGATTCCCTTGCATTTTATACACTCCTTTATAACAATCCAAACGTTTAAATCTATTCTATTTTACATCCAGTATATCCGAAAATTGTAGTGTCAACTTATTATAGAAAGCATCCGTACATATGATAGCGCTATTTAACGGATCTATATCAATGATGGTCATATAGTTAGTAAGTAAATAGCCGCCTTCATAATATGTAATTAGTATTTCTTCTTCGGATAATAAGGAACATAAAAGTCCATTTGACCATTTTCTCCCTTTTGGCATATTAGCGTTGTTCTTGATTTAATATGAAGGTTATTTATAATAATTTCATCAAACTTTATTTTAAATCTACATAGGAGTATTTTCATTATAGGACTGTTTACGTCTAAAATAGCGTTGTTTAATAAATGAAATTAATGACATTGAATTATATTTCTTTTCAATATGTGACAGGATAATTAGCTATTTCATTGTTATAGCTTTCATTTTGTTTACTTAGAAATGTGAAACATAGCTCAGATATTTTACTTTCAGTATTTATACAGAACTTTTGAAAATCATTTTGCTCTATTTTTAGATTAAAGAAACCATTTTTTACGTTAAATCCAACTTTTGTATAAAAACCTATTAAATATTCTTCATCGAAGGCCATGCTAATCATTCCATTGAAGAGAAGTTCATAACCAGGATAGCTAAAATATGCCCATCTGTATATGGAGTATATCATAGCTGTTCCAACCCCAGTTCCAATATGTTTTGCATCTAAACTTGTAATAGTAATTTCAATTTTGTTTTCTGATGGATCTTTTTGTATACGACATGAAGCAGTTCCGACCCTGGAATTATTCACAATGTCGTGAAATTCCATGTCGAAGGAGATATGATCAAAATCACATCGTTCTGTAATGCTAGTAAATGAACATTTTAATTTCTGGCCATTGGTAGTCATAATGATCGGAAGTGTAGTTAACATAGAAGAAATTACACCCTTTCTAAATAATAGTTAATCCCGCGATTTGTGATTAGTGAAACTCCTAGCATAAATTTGGGCGAAGCAAAGAAGTTAGGCGAGAGATCAATCGTAAGTAAAAGTCTGATGGATTTAGCTGAATATATGAACTTAAAGACATAAGATTACAAATTAATGTAATGAAAAAAGAGCCATATATGAATGGCTCTTTTTAAGTATTAAAATGTTTCTCCGTGTTCTCTCATTACGTAATGGATAGAGCTATCCTGTACTTTTGGTGCAAATGTTTCTCCATGTTCAGCATTTTGAGTAATGCTGTTTGAAGTGAAGCTAAATCCGAAAACGGCTACTAATCCTAGAGTGATACCTAAAACTTGAATTACTTTCTTCATTATTTTAATGCCTCCTTTTTACGTAGTTTTTCTTCGGCTTCGTGTGACTTAAAGAAATATTGGTTTGCTTTATCTTGCTGGTTAGATGAGTAGAATTTTAAAGCCAATTGTTTCGAGTAGTCATGAACGAACCCTAATAAACCTTGTTGTTCAAAGTACTCAATTCCTTCTGTGATTATACTTTCGGACTCTTCTGTATTTCCGAGTTTGTAGTTTTCTCTTGCAATAAGGAAAATAGCTTTATAACTCTTTTCTGGAGTATCAATAGCTGTTGTTAGGTTTCGTATAGCTGCTTCAGAAAGATCCTGTTCAGCATATAGAAAACCTAAATTATGTCTTAGTTTGGTGGCAGTAGAGAATAGATAGTGGAAATCAAAAAATTAGCAGAAAGTATCGATGCGAACGCAAGAATGGCTTTTAGTCATACTTTAAGTATAGTATTTGCAAGAACATAAAACTGGTTTGAAAAAAGGAAAGGAATTGAAATTGGGGATTTAGTTATGGAAAGATCTTCTGTGTTCGCGTATCCAATAATTCATCATGTCGGATACTTAGAAAATAAATTTAAAAGTGGTGGTGGGTGGAATATTTCAGTATAAAAAAGTTGGACAGAAAAACAGTGGTGGGTCAAAATCTTTTTTCATCGAAAGATTTGAAGAGTATGTATTCGAGAATTGGATAAATAATTCATTTTGTATTACTATGACACATAAAAATAGCGCTTCATAAAAGTGCACTCGTAAGGAGTTCCGTTTCCTGAAAAAAGGATACATTGTATCATTCGAAAATTTCATAAATGTGCTTGGGGAAATTAATTAGAATTCGAAAAAAACAGCTAACAAAAGCTAACGGCTCATCTCCAAGGGGGATTGAGGGTTTGATGTTTACAGTATTGACGAAATATTGAGCATTAATCAATAGAAAAATAAAAAAGCTAGGATTTTTCCTAGCAAAAAGTATCCGTACACAGTCGAATGCATTTTATTGTATTATGATGAGATTTTAATTGAAGTGGGGGAGAGATGGAGATAACTTCAAGTCTTACCTGTCGCAACTACAGTTAAATAGTGCCTATTTAGGTATTTTGACCAAAACTAAAATTGAAAAAGAAAACCACATGATATGGTATGTATGCTTTTGGGATTTGTGTAATTTTAATGCCAAACAGTTATTTAAAATAAAAAAGGTCCTAGGGGACTAGGACTTTTTTGAGGGTAATACTAAAAAAAGGACTATATTATCCTAACATATTAAGATAGTTATATGTGTGACAAAATAGTGAACAAAATCGTTGTTTAGGAGAAAAATTTAGCTTTATCCCCAACCAATAATAAAAATCTAGAATGCATGTGCAATCATATAAAATGCCTGAAATAATTAAAAACGCAGCAAGTTTTTTCTGTATTTTTTGAAGATAAGACATCTAAAAATGGTATAGGCAATGAATAAATATAACAGATTAAAAAATGCAAAAATATTTAGTGGTAATGAAAATAAAATCAGGATTCCTATGATGAAAAACACAAAAAAAAGGAAGGTGTCATTCATTTTATTACTTCAGGTGTTAGGAAAATTTGATTATATATATCAATTAACGTTATGTGGAAGTTGAAGTTTGATAAGATATTTATTTAAACAAAAAAAGGTCACTGTTTAACAGTGCTCAATAAGTAGCATAAATCTTATGCGGATGAGTAGAACCGGTGGGCAGTTCTTAGTATAGTATATATAATTATTTTAAGAAAAATGATTGCCAAATAAAAAGCGCATATATAAAAGGGGTTGGTAAAAAGACTCTAAAGCTCTTGCAAGTAATCTCCTAAAACTGGCGATACTGATAGTATTACTCTATAAAAGGTGTATGATCAGCATGGAAAAGGAGAATATATTTAAGTGGAAACATTATCGACCTAACATCATCTTGTTAACAGTACATTGGTACCTACCGTACAACTTATGCTTTCGTGAAATGATGGAGGAACGAGGGTTATACCTGACTCATACAACTATTATGCGATGGGTACATCAATATGGGTCAGAGTTTGATAAACAAATTCGGCGTCATCTCAAACAAACGAATAACTCATGGAGAGTAGATGAAATATATATAGTTAAAGGGACAATGGATGTATTTATATCGTACCATTGATTCTGAAAAGGGAAAATCATCGAATAGACCGATGTGCTTATACATTTTGGACAATTGAACAATTTACAGAAGCATTAAAACGGCATGATATTTTCACCGCCCCTAGTGAAAGGTATTGTGATCCTAGAGCTCAACTATTACAAGATGAAGATTGGGAATCAATCAAACCACATATATTAAGAACACTTGGTTGGTCTTCATCAGCACAAGAAACCTTACAGAATCTAGCTATAAAATTAGATGAGACATATCAAAAGGCTCAAAAAAGTTAGTGGAGAATGAAGAGTTTCGCATTTAAAACAATAGGATTGTTCTTCCTCCACTAGACAGACTAGAAGAGCTAAAAGCATTAAAAAAATTGAGAAAACAGGCTCATTCTTTAATGAATCATATCGATTTACCTAATCTTATTCCCGAATTACATCAATGGATTCCTTTTCTTGACGCTTTTACTCATATTAATGAAGGAAATTCTAGAGTGAAAGACCTTACTATTAGGGGTACCGCCACATCGCCATCAAGCTAAGAAAAGCAAATACCCCAAAATGATAAAATTGGCATCTCCCGGTGAAAATGTACAATTTTTTGTGTATCCACTTACCTTTTTTATATTTAAATTATTGGTGTATGTGAAAAGAAGTCACCGCTTAACCAAGTGCATTATTCAGTATGTGGAGTAAAATAGCTGGAATAATGGAATTCGTCTTCTTACATAATATCGCCATGAGCATCCCACCAATGAAAGTATCTATCATCACACCAACTGAATATGAGTGAGCGATACTGAAAAGAAAACTTGATCCAATTGCGGCAATCCAAAATGGGAAGCGCTCTTGGAACAAGCGTAAGATGATACCGCGGTAGGTTATTTCCTCAACAATGGGTGCAAGTATTGTACTACTGAGAAATAAAAGAATGGGATATTGTTCTAGCATTTCTGATTTTAAAGCTACATATTGTTCTTCTCCTGCATGAGGAAATAGTGGTTCAAGAACATATAAATATATAATCCAACTTACTGCAAGGAAAAGAAGTACATATATATACATATTGATCTTTTTTAACACATGGAAGTTAAAAGTTGGTATGACTAAGCTCTTAATGGGCTCATATGCGTAAATGAATAACAGTAATACAATTAATCTTCCAAATCTAAACGCCGTATCTTCGACAGATACGTGAAGGGCAGTTGGTTCTTGCATAGTAATTAACTCTGTATAAATCGTAGACGGAATGCCAATAAATACTCCTACGATAATATCCGTTCCCAAAAACGCAAACAGTACAGCCCAAATAACCCCCCACCATGAAACTGAATACACTTTGTCTTGCGTAAGTTCGGGTTGCATAAAAGAAATTCTCCTATCTTAATTTTTTAAATAACACAATATTAAAATTATATAATTTAAAAAAGGAAAAGTCACTATATTTTAGATATGAAATATAAGCTGTTTTCGTAAGAATTGTTGCTATCTTGACCATACTGATAAAGTGAAGCCTCCGTCAGTGGTGGTTTTCTTCAACACTGATGGTTAGTTGAACCAATAGGGGGCTTACCTTCCGTTAATGCGGGATAAAAGGTTGACTTTCAATTTTAAAATTTGAGTTACATGACAAATAATTAAAGCGCGGAAAATCTTCCCACGCTTTTCTAAACATATATTTTATTTTGTAAGATTCAGTTGCCACGAGACACCAAACCGATGGTGTACTTACCTTAACTGGCGTTTAAATGCTTTACTTGCGAAGAAGTATGCAATGATCATGATGCCGATGCACCAAGCAAGCGCGATCCAGATATCGTTGCTAACAGCCCCTCCATACAAAAGGGCACGAATCGCATTCACAATTGAAGTCACGGGCTGGTTCTCAGCGAACGCACGGATAATTTTAGGCATAGTTTCAGTGGGAACAAAGGCCGAACTGATAAACGGCAAGAAAATCAGTGGGTACGAGAAAGCTGTCGCTCCTTCCATAGATCCCGCTGTCAATTTGGAAATGACCGCCAGCAATGTCAGTGCTAGCGTAAACAGACCGAGTATCATTATATTAAAATGTACATTATACCTTTATGTAACTATTATTTAGACAGTCTAAAGATAATAAATCAGAAAGTGAGACGTAAATTAGTGCTAAAAAAAATTAAAGATATTACAAAAATATTAACACAAAGAGAAGAAGTAGAGGAAGAATTAAAAGCAATCATATCAAAGGTTGTCAAAGTAAAAAAAAATCTAAAATCCATTGATTTAAAAGTAAATAAGCAAAATTAAGAATTAGACTCTATTTCAATCAAAATCGAATCTAAAGTAGCACAACTTAAACGTGTAACTGAAGAATTGCATATTAAAGAACAATTACTTCAAAACTGTGTTTTAGAGGTTGAGGAAAAGAATATAGAAATTCAAAAATATAATTCTATTATTGAGGAAAAAAAGGGGGAATTAATAAAACAAACCCGTTTGAGTAGAAAACAAAAAGAAAAAATGGAAGTTTACTTCGAGAGGCAGGGACAAGTGGAAACTGATTTTGTCTCATAAGAACTTAATAGTAATAATAATATTGATTTACTGGGCGAGGAAAAATCAACCCAGATTAGATTTTTTGCTGAAGTGATTCGTAAACTCGTTAACAAGAGGGGCGAAGAGGAAAACTACAACGTCGTTTAGAAGAAAAGCAATATAGAAAAGAAGATAATGAGTTTAACGAACTATTTAAAAATTTTGTTGAACTGCATTATGTGTCAGGAATTATTCATTCTAATTCAGATGAACTTTTACTAGCACTAATTAAAGGGGAAGAAAGGAAAGATAATATTTCGGGGTCATGCCATTATCAAAATTGGAACTGGGTAATTTCCTTTCACGAGGAATTATTCGATCCATTCTTACACGTTCTAAAAAGCAAAAACTATAAAATTAATGGTTATGAAGATTATTTTGTACTTATTTTAAAGGAGATGGCTTTATTAAAAAACTATAGTGAACATAGTGATGATTTCATCCCATTGTTTAATCTATCCCCAGTATATAACAGTACTGTTGGTGTTATACATAAATACATTAGTCTGGTCGGTGAAAGTAACATTAATCAAATAACATATTTAGGGTTTCTAGCAGTATTTTTAAAAGAAAAAGGTTTTATAAATTACATTCAAGGAACAACAAAATTGTACACACATATAAAAAAAGAAATAAAAAGTTTTAGAGCTATACAGTTAGAGACTTCCCTTAACAAGAATAGAACAACTGCACATACGCAAAAATATATAACTATTGGAGATATAGATTTACTTAGTGGAGAGGAGTTTGAACAATATCTAGCGGACTTACTAAAGTGTCTTGGTTTCAGAACAGAATTAACCAAGGGTAGTGGGGATCAAGGTGCAGATATTTTAGCATTTAAACAAAATAAAAAATATGTAATTCAGGCCAAACGTTATAAAAGTACAGTTGGGACAGCGGCAATACAAGAAGTTGTAGCTGGAAAGGCGTTTTATGGTGCTGACGAATCATGGGTAATTACAAATAGTACATATACTAAAGGAGCTGTCGAGTTAGCTAGCAAGACTAATACTAAACTATGGGATCGTGAAAAGTTGAGTAATTTAATTGAAACCTTGATGATTTAGTTTTTGTGAAAAAATAGGATTCTCCAATACACTATAGACTATTTATTATTTAGTGTTTTAGCGTTCAAAATATGGGTTGGAATCATAGGATAGAAACAACAATTGTCAATGATAGGGAGATTTAGTATAATATATAGGTATTAAAATGTAATGTTGTAGGGGTATAACATGCTATATTAAATTCATAAAATCGGATTCACTTATATACAAAATAAGAGCATTCCTTTATAGGTGTGCTCTTATTTTATTATATAGTTACAATATACATGAATGATAGACTTTTAGTTGATAATTTAAAACAAAGTTTGATTATTTATAAAAAGTTCGATAAGAAATCTTATTAGCTTTTAAGTTAGGACTTCTTCTTGAACTAACTGGCAGTTTAATTCAAGAATTAACTCATCATTCTTAATACATAGTAGATACATACTGCGCAGTAAAGTTCTTCATTAATGATTTTTATGCTCCCTTTGAAAAGGAAAAGAAGCAGATGGTAGGGAATAGGCATATTAGAAAATAATAGTGAGTGAGGGATATGGTATGGAATTTGGGGAATTTTTAAGAAAGAATTATCATTTGGGAGACAAATCTGTAAAAGATTATATTAGTCGGTGGAACGGGATCCTTAACAAAGGTTTATATAATGGAGAAACAGAGCTTACTCCTTCTTTGATAGTATCTGTTGATAGGGAGTATCCAGAAGACTCTCATTATCGCCTCACACTTAAACGATATATTGAATTCCAAAACAAGAGGAAATTATGGAATACTCAGTAATTTTTTGTCGAGGGGGGATTTATGGATGGCTCTACTTCATAACGAATTAAAAATAACAAAGATACAAGAATTACTTGGAATAAAATTAGCCTTACCATCATATCAGCGTCCGTATAGTTGGAGTGTGAGGTCTACAAATACGCTATTCCTTGATACTTATCATGCATATCAAGAAGGTACACAAGAATACAGAATTGGTTCTGTAATTTTACATAAAGAAAATGAAAAATACAACATTGTAGATGGTCAGCAGCGACTGACAACCATTTCAATTCTTCTATACTGTTTAGGTGATGAGACTCAAGGGCTATTACGAGAAAAATATAATCAATTATCTAATGATGTAATAGTGACTAATTATGAAATTTTATCTAAGAGGATAAGTGAACTTTCAGAAGATGAGCAAAACAAATACAAACAATATTTACTAGAACATTGTAGTACAGTTCAAATTGTCACAGACAGCGAGCAAGAGGCTTTTCAATTCTTTGATTCGCAAAATTCTCGTGGCAAAGAGTTAGACCCACATGATTTATTGAAGTCATATCATTTACGTGAGATGGATGATGAAGACGAACAGCAGAAAGTAAGAATTATTAACGATTGGGAAAATACGAACCAGGATGATTTAAATGACTTATTTAAAAGTTATCTGTTCCCGTTGACGCAATGGTATAAAGGAAAGAATGGTTTAGGCTATTCTGCAAGTAACATTGATGTATTCAAAGGGATTAAAACCACAAATGTATTTAATTATGCTATCTATCATAAAGCAAGTAACCTTTTCTTAGAACAGTTTAATGCAAACGGAAGCAATGAATTACTTGCATCAAAAGCATTAAATCAATTTCAATTAACACAGCCACTAATCGCAGGAAGACGGTTTTTCCATTATACCCGTCACTATGGAAATCAACTTGAGCAAATACAAAATTTAATAAATAAAGCTCACACGAAAGAACAAATTCCGAGTAGACGTTCTGGGGATCTTTACATTAAACAGTTATATGAATGTGCGTTATTGTTTTTTGCTGATCGCTTTGGTATTGAAAGCCTATCTAAAGGTGTGATGCACCAATTATATTCATGGAGCTATTCTTTGCGACTTACTATGCATGCTGTGTATCCTCAGACAATTAATAAATATGCACGAGGAAAACATGAGCGGTTGAACAAAGATTTGGATCTGTTTTCAGAAATTAGTGATATGAACCATGCTGAAGAGTTAAAGCTCATTGTTTTGGAGCAACCCGATATTGAGAATAAAAATAAAGAGAAGTACAAAGCAGTGTATGATTTACTTTGTGAATGGAATAGGTGGTAGGAGATGGATAATCATTTAAAAATCATACCGGTATCAAACATTTTTACTAATATCAGTTATGTAGTTCCAATTTATCAACGGAACTATGCTTGGGCAGAGATGCAAATTGAACAACTGATAGAAGATATTAATAGTTCAATTGACGATCTTAATAAAAACTATTTTCTTGGAAATCTTATTGTTAATCAAACTGATAATAATGTTTATGAAGTAATAGATGGACAACAAAGGTTGACGACATTATTTCTATTAGAAAATTATCTTGGCATGAATTTTGCGAAAGATTCGTTGAGATTTGAAGCACGGGAAAAGTCAAACCGTACACTTCACATGATAAACAATAAGAACAATGGTGAATTACTGGAGGAATTAGTATCAGTTGAAATCTTAGCGGGTTATCAAATCATTGAAAATTATTTTAAAAAAACGAAAGAAATAGATAAAAATGAGTTAAAGAAAAAACTTGAAAAGGTTTTTCTTGTTCGTGTACAAGTTCCGCAAGGTATAGATTTAAATCATTATTTTGAAATCATGAATACTCGGGGTGAGCAACTAGAACTTCATGAAATAGCAAAGGCAAAGTTTTTAGAAGTTTTGGATACAGAACACGATAAAAAAAACTGCAGCATTGATTTGGGAAAAATGCTCTGATATGGACTCATATATCCAAATGAATTTTGATCCCAAAGTTAGAAAGGCTCTTTTTACAAAAGATTGGTCTAGCATCAAGGATCATATTGACGATTTTGATTCAATTAGAGAATGTATTCCGAATGATGAAGATGATAAACATTCTGTTCCTTTGATTGACATTCTAAAAAGTAAGAAGCTACTCAATAATGGAGGAAGTAAGGATGAAGGTGAGAATGAACGCTTTGAATCGACTATTTCATTCCCAAATTTTTTATTACAGGTAAATGCAGTCATTGGTAAGTTAGGAGAAGAAGATTCAACACTTGATGATAAACACTTTTTGAATAATCTATCATGGGCTTGGAATGATGCTGATAGAGCAAAGAACTTTTTATATCATATGTTAAAATGTCGTGTGTTGTTTGATAAATATATTTTGAAACGCGAATATGCTAGAGACTATAAAGAAACTGGAAAATGGTCGTTACAACGTTTAGAAAAATATAGTGATTTGAAAGGGGAAAAGCCCAAATATGTAGGTACTTTCGGCAATGATGATAGTCAGAATAATAAACAAATAAGAACTCTGCAATCCTGCTTGCGCATAACCTACACGTCACCTAAGACAATGCATTGGATTTCACTAGTTTTAACGAGGTTACTAGAGAATGAATCATATGATATCATTGAAATTCTTGAAGATTACTGCAAAATAAAAGTTATAAAATCAAATTTTGAGAATACTAGTGGATTTGGTTTTGAAAGAATCGTATTTACTTACCTTGATTATCTTTTATACAAAGATGGGTATTCTTACTTGGATAAGGAAATAATCCCGACAATGAGTGATGAATGGCAATTTCAATTTAGAAGTTCGATAGAACACTTCCAACCACAGCATCTAGCTGAGGGTGTAAATTGGGAATCGGATGACCTTGATGGTTTTGGAAATCTTGCGTTAATTACTGTGTCAGGAAACTCTAAGTTTTCTAATTTGCCACCTGCAGGGAAAATCAGCTCTTACCCAAGCATTTTTGAACAAAGCTTGAAACTGAAGATCATGAAAGAATTAGTCAATCTCGACGATGAAAAATGGACTGAAGAAAAAGCAGGTAAACATCAAGAAGAAATGTTTAGAATTTTGAAGAGTTAGTATTTACGAGTGAAAGTTAATGATATATGATGTAGATGTTTTATCGACAACTTTCCAAACACTAACAAGGTATAAAATATTAATATTTCTTCGAGAACTAAGACATCATAGTTTTTACTGCACAGTACAACGATACTATTCAATAGACTAATGTGATGTTCAACAATCG
Source organism: Bacillus cereus group sp. RP29 (assembly GCF_040459765.1). NCBI lineage: Bacteria > Bacillati > Bacillota > Bacilli > Caryophanales > Bacillaceae > Bacillus > Bacillus cereus group sp. RP29. The sequence continues at coordinate 128,070 of NZ_JARVHN010000002.1, read as the reverse complement.
GGCGCTATTGCTGAATAAACCTTAGATTTTTAATCGACTTTATTGTTATATTTTTGAGTACAGTGAAGTATCTTATATCGGAAATTAAACAACTATATTTTAACCCCGTCCTAAATTTAGAACGGGGTTATGCTTGTTTTAGGCTTTAAAATTTAATAGCTTTATTGTCTTTTTACATCAATTTCTAAAAGAGGAGGTTTCACCAATACGTTATCCATTAACAAAAAAATTAGAACCAATAAAGAGATAGCTGCCTTCATAACTAACTTGTTTGATTTAACAAAAAGTAATGCAGCTCAAATTTATTCAAATATTAGTATGCAATATTTTGAGGATGGTACTAAGGTAAAAGATTATATTAAAGGTCTTACAGATACAGATAAGGAATGGAAGGCAATAAATTATACACCAGGTTTTCGTGTGAATTATCCATATGAAGCATTTCAAAATGAACAGGATGAAAGTGCACATGAGGTTATTAGACAGGAATTTGATAATGTAATTGTTGTAATAGATTCTAACTTTACTTACGATAAAAATCTACTAACAAGCAAAAACGATTACCGTTATAGTAATATAAAAATGCTCTATCAGATGGTAACAAGAGCTAGAAAAAAATTGCATATTATTATTGATAATGAGGCCGTTTTAGAGAAATGTTTAGAAATCATGCAATCTAATAAAAGAGGTGAAAATCAAAAACCGGAAAAAAATCATGCTAAGTGTTGATTTAATATAAAGTTTAATCATTTATAATAAAGATTGATAATTTGTAAAAAAAGTTTGATAAAAAGATCTAGTTTGTAGTGCATTCCTTTATTTAACAATCGGTCCATTTTCTAGAATAAAGCGATTGCTAAAATCACAGAATTTTGAAATGATTGTCATTAAGTTAAATGGCAGGATTTTAGAATATGACCGAAACATATTGTATATAAAAAAATTAACATTAGTTTCTTAATTCTTTTTATTGGGAGGAAGAGTCGGATGGAAATAAAATGGATAGGTGTTAGCGTCCTCACCGGATTCTTTCTACTGGAGCTTGGTGCAATGGCTGCGTTCAGTTACTGGGGTTATCATATCAAGACAGGGGCAGCGGTCAAAATTATACTTGCGGTTGCCACGCCACTAGTCATAGCCACTCTATGGGGTATTTTTCTCTCCCCGAAGGCGTCGCTCCCGCAGCTTTGTACGCAAGTGGGCAAAGCGCGTTCGCAGTTACTTTTCAGACGGTGTCCCTTCTTATCGTGGCAGCGGTCTTCATCTTGAAGCTTCATAAAGTAAATATGTGAAGTGGATTAGTCTAAAACCGAACTTCAATAATCGGGCGCTTGATTGTTGAAGAAGACTCTGATTTTAAACGACTTTTTTGTTATTCAATTTAAGCAATGTAATTCACAATACAGAGATATTAAACAACTATTAAAAACACCGTCTAGGTTAACTGGAAGGTGTTTTGTGTGATTATAAGGGTAGAATTAAACATCTTTATTGTAACTGATCACAATGATGATATTTGGACTTGGAATTTATAGATAAAATAAAAAGAGAGCTTTTGCTCTCTTCTTTTCATTATTAAAATTAATAATAAGTTTACTGACATCCAAAAAGCTTATAAGGAGCTAGATGGACGTCAACAAGGTCGTTTTGCTAAGCAAGTTTCATTGTACGTTAAAATGCTACAAAACAACAAAGATATACTATGATTTGATTTCATCATAAAAGAAATCAGTTCCATTTACCAGAGGTGAAATTTTACATTATTTTACCAAACTTTCCATCAAGAGCGAACGCTCTCTTTTTTTTTTTTTTTTTTCGACATAATACGACATAAAATAGTCAGGTCATCCGATATGATAATCTTGGAAATCTTACATTTTACATAACTGGAGGAAACAAAATGTATAAAAAAATGGGTACAATTGCTTTAACTGGAGCGCTTGCTTTTAGTTTAGCTGCTTGTGGCGAAACTGAAGTTAAGGAAGTAAGTAAAAACGAATCTTCTAAACAAGAGGAAAAAAAGGACAAAAAAGCATCTACTGAAAACAAAGTTTATAAAACTGGAGAAACAGTAGAAGTTAATGGATTACAAATCACTTTCAATTCAGCTCAATTCGTTGAACCTAATGAGTATTCAAAAGCTGAAAAAGGGAAAGTACTAGAAATTGATTTCGCTGCGAAAAACAACGGTAAGAAAGATGCTTATATCGGAACAGAAGAATTGAAGATTGCTGATGCTAATGGCAACCAATTCAAAGAATATTTCGGCGCAGATAATGCTTTTATGAACGAGAATATTGGCCCAGGTAATCAAATTACAGGAAAAATGTACTTTGATGTAGCTGACTCAGATAAATATACAGGTACATATAAACCTAATTTTACGTTAGATGATAAATCTGTGAAATTTGAATTCACACCTGCTAAATAAGGAGAAATTAAATGAAAAGAACAGCTGAATTTGTATTAGGACTTATTGGTGGTATTTTCGGTGTTATTTGTGCATTTATCGCTTTAATGATCGGCGGTATGGGAGCTGCTTTTGAAGCTGAAGGCGCAAATACGATTATCGGATTAGGTTGGGGTGCTGTAGGCCTATCAATCTTAGGAATCGTTGGTTCTGTTATGGTAAGAAGTAAAGCGAAAGTTGGCGGAATCATGATGACTATCGCTGCTATTGGTGGATTTATTTGTATTTCTATCTTTTACTTATTACCAGGAGTATTATTATTAATTGGCGGATTAATGGGCATCTTCCGTAAAAATAAAGCTACTGTATCTGCATAAAATGAGCACTCGAAAGAGTGCTTTTATTTTTTCTCAATGCACAACATTACTTAACATGGTAAAATAATATTTGGATGGGAGTCCAATACATATTATTAAAATTAAGATGGTTCAAGTCGGAGGAAGACACCTTAGGGTGTCTTTTTTCGGTAATTATATTAATGTTATCTTTGTTATTTGTAATGACATTCAAAGAGGTTCTGATGCAAAACCATTTGATAGAAACATAGAACCTATATGGACTGTTAAATGACAGTTTACAATGCAATTCCAAACAATTTATGTATGAATCTAACTTCATTTTGGTCAGACTTCACCTGTGGGTGAAGTGGTCCTTTTTTCAGCATATGCATGGCTTCAAAACCACTCAATATAGAAGTGGCTGTTGGTTCTGGTGCAAATAAAGGATACATTCCAAAAAACAATGAGGATTCCTACCGGAATCGTTCTTTACGCTGTTAATCCAAATAATTGATGAATGAATTGTTTTTGATTTTGAACAGACTGATCCCGTAAATCAATCTGTTCTTTTTTTATCATATGAATGGCTTCTACTCCTGCAAGAATAAATGTAGCTGTGCGAAAAGATTTAAGTCCTAACATAGAGCATATACGTTTTTTAATGAAACAATGGTCTTGCTCTATGATGTTATTTAGATATTTTATCTGCCTGATTTGGATGCCTAACGGCATTTTTTTCTCTTTCTTCAACCCGCTGATAGCAATGGGATAGGCGGGATTTTTATCAACTGTGATTGCACGAGGTTTTGAAATATGAAAAGACCGCAAAGCCTTCTTGAAGAATCGCTTTGCAGCCTTATGGTTTCTAGATTTACTGAGATGAAAATCAATCGTGTTCCCTTCAGAATCAACGGCACGATATAGGTACATCCATTGTCCTTTTACTTTTATGTACGTTTCATCTACTCTCCAGGAGTCATTCGTTTGTTTGAGATGACGTCGAATTCGCTTATCTAACTCCGTCCCATATTGAGGGACCCACCGCATAATCGTTGTATGAGCCAAGGATGGTCCTCTTTCCTCCATCATTTCTATCAAATCACGAAAACTAAGATTGTACGTACCAACGTACAGTTAATAGAATAATATCTGGCTGATAGTGCTTCCATTTAAACAAAGTTCCCTTTTTCATACTGATCACACACCCCTTTTGTAGAGTAATAGTATCAGTATGTCTAAGATTTACAGATTCATTGCACAAGTGTTATATTTTTACACCAGAACCAATGCCTTTACGAGAAAGGATATACAGATAAATCCATTCATGTTGCAATGATGTTATTAAAGGTACAGTTAATACACGCATTTGATATTCGTAACGCAAAAGGTAAATTCACTATTTACACAAATGGCGGTAGTGGATTCAATTATAAATACGCTATACGATATGCTTTCAAAGTCATCGAATCAGAATTAGATGATGTTGTTAAACGTCTAGAAGAAAAAATCACTGAGAGACTATCCTCAGTGATTTTTTATGTATTAGAGTGGACGTTTGAATATAGGTCAGAATTTAAGACATGGATGCACAATGATAAATAAAACTGTGATTTTAATAAGACACTATGTCTTTTATAGTTTGTTATTTAATAAGCCATATTGTTTGTGTAAGAATGTACTTAAAGGGGCAGATAGTTGAAGAGGATAACGGAAGGTTAGTCCATTTACAGCTTGTAATGTGTTATTATTTGAGAAATTGGTTAAATGTTATATTGGAGGTCAAATTAGTAGCGTTGTCCCAACTTGGGATTAACGCTTTTTTATTTTGTAAAATTACTTAAAGATGGCGGAATGATAATTGATTTTATTTCTTTGAATTCAATTGTTTAAAGCGTGACCGATTCATTTTAATGTGCGTCTAAGTTTATAGAAAAGGGGGAACAGTTTTGGAACAAAAGGAACTAACTGAATGGTTTAATAAATATGGTGATTCGATTCTAACTTACACTCTTTTAATGGTGCGAGACTATCAACAAGCGGAGGATTTAACACAGGAAACTTTTATAAAAGCATATAGACATCAACAGCAATTTGAACAGAAATCATCTGTGAAAACATGGTTATTTTCAATTGCACATAATGTGACAAAGGACTATTTTAGAAAAAAGCACCCTATACAACATTATTTGGGTTTAACAATGGAAGAGAAAGACTACAAGCCAATACCTGAACAAATCGTAGCAATGAATTTTCAAAATGAACAATTATATAGAACTATTCAACAATTAAAACCTTCTTATAGGCATGTCATCATTTTGCGGAAGTTAAAAGAGTTTTCAACAAAAGAAACAGTCTTCGTTTTAAACTGGTCAGAAAGTAAAGTGAAAATGACTTTAAAAAGAGCGTTAGTTGAACTGAAAAATGAATTGATTAGAGGGGGGATTACCAATGAAATACTATGATGAACAATTTAGGGAATTAGAAGAACAACTAAAGATAACGGACAAATCCAAAGACCAACTTAGAAGTAAAATTTTGCAGAGTACACATAAAAATAAAAAACGTCATTTAAAATATTTCGGTTGGATTGCTGTAGCATGTGTGCTATTTATCATCACATCGCCGTTCTACTCAACGACAATGGCAAGTATTGTGGCGAAAGTTTTACCAATTTCTATCACTCCTAATTTTTCAGATGGTCAGTATAATCCCGATTTAACATCTCGACTCTTTGAATTAATTGAAAAGGAAGGTTACACTGTTAATTCTGTGGGGATAACACCATCTCCATATACAATTGAAATTTCACTATTTTTGAAAGGTTCTACATTAAAACAAGCAACAAATGACCTTGAACCAAAGATAACGAATTATCTATATGAAAATGGCTATGACAAATATGAATTAAAGGTTTCAGAAGCAACTGAAGTACCTCGAGATGAACAAGGCGATGAAACAAACAGTCTTTATGACAAGGTACGTAAGATTGTGAAGGAAGTATTCACATCATATGGATATGATGAAGAAGCAGATTATGAATTAGCAGGTCTTAATGAAACATGGTTTTCTAACATTGTTACAATTGATATGCCTGACCATATTCAGGAGTCAACTGAAATTATTGCGGATATCGAAAAAGAAATAGAGTCACAAAATTTAGATGTAAAAGATATTGAAGTGAATACGTTTAACTTTGAACATCGTATGCAAGATAATCGCTGGGCATTATATTGCATCTGAAATATATGCTGCAATGGCAGGGAAATCGACTTATCAACTAACAGGATTATCTTATAAAGTGAGGAAAGGGCATTCCTATGTTTCAATTAAAACGGATTTAGATAAACCACCTTCTGAAGAAACAATTGAAGGAATTGAATTAGCGATACAAGAATATTTAGCTTTGCCAGAAACAAAAGAAAAAATTCAAAATGATGATTATACGATTCAATTATTGTTAAAGGATGAAGAATCGTTTGTTAAAATAACAAACTAAATATAACGCTTTACATAAGGAGGTGTTTGGCATTTTAGTTAGTATTAGAACTATAATACTTCGGTTGGCTAACGATACTTTAATCGTGACTAAACTTGACCGTTTTGCAAGAAGTATGACACAAGGGTCTGAAACTGTTAAAGAATTGATAGATAAGGGTATCAAAGTACATATACTCAACATTGGAATAATGGATAATACACCAGCAAGCAAACTAATACGAAACATCTTCTTTTCTTTTGCTGAATTTGAACGTGATATGATTGTAGAACGTACTCAAGAGGGCAAAGCAATAGCTAAACAACGTGAGGATTTTAGGGAAGGACGTCCTAATAAATACAGCAAAAAACAAATAGAACACGCTTTGATGCAACTGGGAACACATTCATATAAGCAAGTAGAGGAAATGACAGGTATTAGTAAAAGCACGCTAATACGTGCAAAAAGAAAGACTAACAGCTAATGCTGGTGGTCTCTTTTTTCATACCCTAACTAAGAATAAGTGTTCTATCCTTGATACATCTAGCATTGTGCAAAACAAATATTTTCAGACTGTACAAATATGCACAACAAGGACGTAGAATTTTAGCCAATATAATAGCCAGTGGGTAATATTAAACCCTCCAGCTAATTAAATACTTTCCTAATCAGGCATAATTCAATATTTTGCGTCATAACTTTATTTGCTATTTCATTATCATCGAACAGCATACCCACTCTTAAGACAGCCTTTTTAGTAAAAGTACCATTTGAATACCCGTCTGAGGTCAATTCATCGAGGTGACTAAAGACAAGTTGAGTAATGACCATAACATTTTTAATTGTTAAGAAACGTATTCAAGCCCTTGATATAACTAACTGTATGACCCCGGAGAGGATCGAACTTACGCCCCCCACTCTGTCAATTTATATGCTTGGAATGTACATATAGTTATATGTAACTATTAATCATAAGAATATCCAGTCTCAGTTATCATCTATTCTTTTTTAATTGGCAATGCAATGTTTCAAACGTGTAATATTAATTTAATTAGAATCAAAAACATGAGTTTAGTACAGTACTAAACTCATGTTCTAGAGGTTATTTATTTTTTATACTTATCCTCTTTAATATTCTCGTAATCAAATACCCAAATAACACTGTCCTTAATTAAATATTCATTAGACGTTTCATCATCGTAGGAGGTAACTTTTCGGACATCTAGTAAATTATTTAATAATAATTCTTTTTCTGTGGCAGATAGAGTATTTATTTCATCTTCTAGCCAAATAGAAACTAAATGATATGCTCGCCAATTGAGAGCGATGTCATTTAAAAATAACGGCTTTTCTAATTGAGTTTGATATTCGACGAATTTATTTTTATATTCTACTATTTGTTCCTCTAAAGCTAGAATTAACTGGGAATCTAATAAATCATTTTCATTTATGTGTAATCTTAAATAAAAGTGACTAAACTTAGATTCGGCGGCCAACTTCCAACTTTGAAAAACTTCAATTAATGCACAAATAACTTTCCTCTTATACCAAATTGGTAAATCTCGTTTGTCTAGATAATTAAAAGTCTTTACATAATCAAAATGGTTTACCTCTAAAAATTTATTATCAAATTGACTATTCTCTACCTTCCATTGATTCAGCTTTCTTACTCTTCTTTTCCAACCTCTAATTTTTTTCAAGAAATAGTACACCTCTGTTCAAACTATTATATTTTTATAGATCTACCTTTAACGGGACCTTTAATCATCTCACCAGTAAGGGGGTCCATACTTCCTAGATGCTTACCTTTACTATTATAAACCTCAATGTCATTATGAGTATGATCCCATTCATAGTATTTCTTTTTTGAACCTTTACCACTAGTTTTTGTTTTTCCTTTATGTGATGATAGACCTTTCCACACTGGGCTATTAGATTTTGTTAGTTGCTTAGAAACTTGTCTTAAAGCAGTTTTTCCCCACTTTTTAATAGCAGCTTGTATACCTACTCTGGCTACTAAAGCTAATACCACTGGAACGGCTGGTATTACAGAAGCCTGAAGTTTTGTTGTATCGTACTCGTATATTTCCCCAGTTTTTTGATCTTTAAAGTTGGCGATGAATACTTCTTCATTCGATTCAATTACTTCAACATCAAAATTTACTTTTATTTCTTCCCCATTTTCATCAATAAAGTTTCCATTAACCTGGACATCACCTGTTTCTTTATCTAAAGAAACATCCGTTGATGCGGTAAAATCTACGGCATTTACTGCACTTTCTACTATGATTTCTGCACTATTATCTGTAATAACATCAACATTTACGCCTTCTGAAATGCTGCTATCAACTTGTCGTTCTATATTTTGATCAATTAGATTTGTTTCTTGTGTTGCAGCATTAGCTTCTTGAACAATAATCCCTAAATTAGGAATTAAAGTAATAAATAAAGTCAATATCATTATTTTTATTAACGATTTTTGCATCTTTAGTCACTCCTAGTCATTTTTGGATTAAACCATGGCCAAATTCATTATCATAACCCTTACTTCCTAGATCTATTGAACGCTCAATTAAAGTTTTTTTAATTTGGTCCAAGTTAAGCTTATTGTCACTCTCAGCTAATAATACAGATATAACACCTGTTGCAAATGCAGTAGCAAACGATGTTCCACTATATATGGAATAACCTCCATCTTGATTTGTTGACAATATATCAACTCCTGGGGCTGCAAAATCTATTTTTCCTTTGGCAGATGAGCTAGCACGTTTAAATTCCTTATTTACTGATGATATTGATATAACATTTTCATACTTAGCAGGATAGTCTACGCTCAAACCATAGGTATTACCGGAAGCTGCTACTACAATAATTCCAGAATCTACTGCTTCATCTATTGCTTTTTTTAATTCAGGACTTTCAGATTGTAAGCCAAAGCTAATGTTTAATATATTAACTTGTTGTTCTATACACCAACGTATCCCCTTAATAAGATGATCAACATCGCCTTTACCTTGATTATTAAGGACTGTGACGTCATAGAGTAGAACGTTTGGAACTACACCTAAAATTCCTAAATTATTATTTTCAGCAGCTATGATTCCAGCAATAGCAGTTCCATGGCCAGTTTCATCAGTAATAGGAGTATTTAAATTAATAGTATTAAATTCTTTTACAACTTTACCTTTTAAATCTTCATGTTCTTTATATATACCACTATCCAAAATAGCAACCTTGATTGTATTTTGAATATGAGTAAATTTATCTTCTATTACAGCCTTTCTTCCCCAAGTTACAGATTGTTTTTTCGTTTTGTAGGGAATATTAGATTTTGTTTTTGATAATGTAGACTCACTATAAAAAAGAAAATAAAAAAGTGAACTACACAAAACTAGTCCTGTTAGTATAAGAATTAAAATCTTTTTAACCTTATTCACCTCTTTTCTACATTTTTTCAAGGTAAGCATTGTAATTAACACTATGTAATCTAAATATAAAAATAACATGTATAAAAAAGTTTTATAACACTGCAAATCATTTCTTTTTTATGTTAATATTTCCATATGGTAATTGGTATAATTAATGTAATTTACTATACATGATATTAATGATGTAGTATGTTCATTTATCGTAAGATCAATGAAATTAAGGACCGAAATCTTTTGGTTATACATAAATGTCACTGTAAAAAATGCATTAAAAAAGCTCTTGAACCAAATCAATTGATTTCGGGAGCTCTTTTTGTACTGAGATATATTCAATTTTAAAGAATATATAGGTAATAATAGAGGTATTGTTTCAAACTAGATTAAAGAACATCATTTTTTACAGTAACAGTTGTAAATATGGACATGAAATAAAGTCACGATGTTTATAAGAAGGATTTGATGCTATATCTTTTTAATTAAAGGATTCTAAATATGTTTTGATCAAAATTTTTTATGAAAATTGAACATTTAGTCACAGAGAAAGATTCTATTTTGATGAATTTTTTTTCAAAATGGAGTCTGTTTGTTTAACACAGAATGTGGATTTGTAAGAGGTGATTAATCAAACTTTACTCGAAACCTATGTTAATATTTTGAAGGGAGTAGAGATAATGAAAAAGTTAATTGCTTTAATTACTACTGTTATGCTTTTTACTGTAGTAGGACCCACTTTGGCTGAAACTGTTGAATTATCACAACCAAAAAATAATACTCATTTAACAAATGAGCAATTATTAAACCTTGATTCGTCAAATTTAGTAGAAAATCAAAAAATTGAACAAGTTGATTCTACTATGACGACAGAAGAAGCCATGGAATTGGAACAAGAAATCCTTAGTTTAGATGAAACAGAACTTTTAATTGATGCAGAAACTTGGGCATATCGTGATACTATTAATCCAGATTTCGATGTTCAAGAATTACTATTAGAAGAACAAAAACTTGAGGCAGAATTATATGCAACTCCTGAAGTTACTGCTTTATTTAAAAAGTATGGAATGCCTGCAATTCGTGCTACATGGCATCTTGCTGAACGTATGTATGAACGTGGTGTTTCACCTGTTCAAGGTTTCAATGCAGCTACAAAAGGGAAGAAATATTATGATCCAATATATAATTCCGCAGTCTATTACTATAAGGGTGTAGCAGTAGCAAGAAAAGGAAATTCTTTAACAACAACTTATAAAACATCTTCTCCAAAAAGTCGCTGGAGGTAAGACAGAAGAAATGAAACCAAGAATTACTTATGATATTGAATCAAAATTAGCTTATTTATACACTTTATCTTCAACAGCTCAATATAAAATTCAACTTACTGATGAATTAGAAGTCAACGAATATTTAGAATTAGATATCGATGAACAGGATAGAATTGTTGGTATCGAGGTATTTGGTCCAATTGCTTTAGAGTTATCTAAATTAGCAGGCTCTACACAGATATATACTAAAGATGGTGGTATCTATTCTTTCCGCTTAAATAAGCAAGAAGTGAATCAAAAATTTCATTATAAAGGGATTGATTTTTGTTTCTCGGATGAAAAATTTGAAAGTTTTGTAGGGTTAGATATTGTAGACTTAAATAAATATGATATTAGCCTTTTAGATCAAATTTTAATACCATAAAAAAATCTCCATATTGGAGGTTTTTTATGGTATTAATTGTTACTTAAGTTCAACTTTGTTAAGAATTTCATTTAATTTTTAACAAAGTTGATAATGTATTGTTATGGAAGTTAGTAGATGTAGGTGCGCACGGCAAAGATTACTACTTTTAGAGGCCACTCGCCACTTTCAAAAAGTTAACAGAGCTGGAATTCCGTTAACTTTTTGAAATGAATTTACGGAACATATTAAAAAAAAGCGTTCTTGAAAACTCCAAATCTAATTACCTTAAAGTCAAAATTTTATTATACATTTCAAAGTTTTTTATAAGTGGCCCGAAAAAGGGCAAATTGTTGCCGTGCCCCGACAAGGGACAGTTAAAGCTTCCCTGATTTTCAAAAAATTATCATCTTATCCTAGAAAGAATAGTTTATCTATTGCGCTTCGTGAGATTGGCCGGATAGAACGAAGTTTATATATGTTAAAATGGATATAAGATCCTGAGCATAGAAGAAAAGTTCAGGTTGAGTTAAATAAAGGCGAAAGTAAAACATCTTTGGCTAGAGCTGTATTCTTTAATCAATTAGGAGAAATTCGTGATCGATCCTATGAAGATCAATTACATCGTGCAAGTGGACTTCAACTCATTATTTCTGCGATTGTAACCTGGAATTCTATCTATATCTCTCGTGCAATTGAAACGTTACGGAGTAAAGGTATTCATATTCCAGAGGAATATATTCAGCACATCTCTCCATTAGGCTGGGAATATATCGCACTTACAGGAGATTATATTTGGAATTTAAATCAAAAAGTGAATTTTGAAATCTTACGGCCACTACGAAAAAATAGAATAAAACAGAAATAAAAACACAGGGAAAATCATTTTCTCTGTGTTTTTATTTCTCAATAATATGTGAAAATATTCCTTAATGTGCAATTTTCTTTTTTCGGTCGTGTGACCCCTTTTTGTCATTAATTTTCAGCACACCATAGCTCAATTTCTATTTTTAATTCAGGTAATCCTAATGCTGTTATATATGCAATTGTCATAGATGGGGATTCATTATCAAAAAACTTAATCCATTTAAGGTCGAAATAATCCCAGTCTATCTCTTCAGTCGCCCAGATATTAACCTTAATAACGTTTTTTTGAGACAACCCCTCTGATTCAAGAATCTTTTTCATGTTTGCAAAAGTATTAGCTATTTGGTCGTTTAAACTCTTCGGAACATTGCCTTTCATATCTGTTCCTACTTGACCTGATGTTACTATTAAGGCTGCCCCATTAGGCACTCTAGTGATATGACTGTAGTCGCCTAATGGTTTTGGCATTAGCTTAGGGTTTTTTCTAATAATTTTTTTCATAATATTACCTCACTCGTTATAAATTTTCTGCATATCTTCTTAAATAATTAGACAGACTCCACCAATTACTATTTTTCTAAAAGAAAACTGCAGTCGAGTACCCATAACCCATAGATAAAAGCACAAGTATTCTCTTTTTCATGGTATGGACACTCCCTTTCTTTATAATGTAAGTAAAAGTATATATTAGAAAATTGGTAATAGCTTTTATAGAATTAAATTTACCATACTAGAGTATACGCTAACAAAATTTAATTGAATATCTTGAAGAAGATACTCTTCAACTAACAGATGCTTTAGTGGAATAAGGAGCTTAAAAATAAGCAAACTTTTTTATAAAAAACAGCTCTTTAAAATGAAAGATTGAAGGTTTTTTAAATGAAAACAACCTAAATCTCGGATACATAGATCATTCGCTGTCACAGTTGGGACACACAGAGAGCCGTAAGTGCAATCATGTTGTTTGTATGAATATGTAGGAACTGTCCACTTAACAAATCATACTCAAGTTGAATTTTTATCCCAGCTGTATGGCTGCATCCTCCTGGACCTGGAGAAACTAATATACAATTGTTACTCTTTCCTGAAGACAAACCAAAACCAAAAAAGAAGTCTGTTAATCGAATTGATTATATTCCCGACTATGTATTAGAGCAACTTTTTAAGCACATTAATGATTTGCATAAAGAGGTGATTCCTGTGGTTTGGATTGCGTTTAAAACAGGACATAGAATATCAGATGTATTAGGTGTAACCTCTGATTGTTTAGTAAAACTTAGTGGACAATATTCTATTGAAACGGATATTGCAAAAACATATGTACAAGGGCATCGAATCCCAATTGATGATGAATTAGCAGATATTCTAACTATACAGGAACTGCTGGCACATACCTCACCCGAAACGACCTTACGGTATGCCAAACTGTTGGATGAAACGAAGCGAAAAGCATTTGAATCGATTATCAACCAAGGTGTGTTCAGTTTTAACTTAAATGGCGAGGTGCAAGAAATTAAAGCAGGCGAAGACATCCCAGAGGACATACTGGGCGCTCTTTGGCAATCATAAGCTGAACGCGATGGACAACCCGTACGGGACGTGTCATGCCCGACTGAAAGGGAATTGTCCTCATATGGAAGCGCCTCCTTTCCTTACGTGTAAGGACTTGGCAATGGGCTTTTCAGAATATGATGTACAAAAGTATGTGCTTCACGTAAAAACAACATCTAAATCCATTGAGATTGCAAAACAACACGGCCGGGATGATATGTTAGAAAAACAAGAGAGAAACCTACAACGTTATCATGACATTTTAAACAATATCCGCGAAGGTAATATTATCTTTGGAAGACAAAATCGGATGAAAAAGAAGTAAGGTGTGAAAAAATGACTAATTGTAACCGCAAAGAGCAACTGAAAGCAATCCATGCATCAAAAAAGGTAATTACTTCACAAAAGGTGGATAAAGCTATCCAAAGGCTCTTGCGAGCAAATAATCCTATCAATTTTAATAGTGTGGCAAGCGACGCTATACAACAACGGTGCACTGCGTGAACGAATTGAATCTCTGCGCCAGCAATAATCTCAAGTTCCCACTCCAAAACAGGTGAAGCGAAAAATAGATGAAAACAATGAAGATGCAATTATGGCTTCTTTGAAACGTAAGATTAAGAAATTAGAAGAAGAGAAAAAACAATTGCGTGAACAATTAAAGGTTGCTATGCAGAAGTTTATAGAAAGGTTTGAGGGAATAAAGTTCCCCCCTCTTCCATTAACGAAGCAGAACCGTATTATAACAAATCCAAGTAAACCTAAAAAAGAGCTTTTAATCGGCTCTTTTTTAAGGCAATACTTCCTCATCCAGTATTTTTAATTTAATTTGCTATTTTATAGTATGTACAAGCCATATGATGAATAAATTTTTTAGAGGGAAAGGAAGTGTGTATATGTCATATGAGAGTGAAAATTATCCAAAAGGATTAAACCTGGATGATTTTATATCTGTTGGAGCGTTTGATTCTAACCTTGTAGGACCTACATTGCCACCAATCCCACCATTTACATTACCGACTGGAGCTACTGGTTCTACTGGGCCTACCGGAGACACTGATCCTACGGGAGTTACGGACCTACAGGACCTACAGGACCTACAGGTTCTACTGGAGCTCCCGGCGCTACAGCAACAACTTCTACAAAGGCTATCCTTTTTGGTGGTACTAATGCTGGATTTCAGCGCACAGCAGGATCACCTGGTGCAGATTCACAAACGCTCCCTTATGTAACAGCAGGAGCTGGTAGTATTGTTGGTTTTTCAGCTTCTATTAATGTAAATAACTTAGGTATAGGTGTATATCTACCACAAGTATGTGATAATGTACCTATTAATCTAGCTTCACCAGGGGTTGGTCAAATAGTATCTACACTTACCCTTACAGCCAATATTACTGGAACAATAGTATTTTTAATCAAACCAACTGATATTGGAGCACAGCCTGTAAAAGTATTTAATCCAAATCCAGTAGTTGCACCTGCAACAGTTACATGGACTAGTACGATACCTGGTAATCCAGTTGCAAGAACGGATGCTATATCACTTTTTATTACTCCGGGGATTACTCAAAGTGCTGTATACTCTGTATTTATATCTACTTCAATCTAAAAAAGTTACTATTTTAAATGTACAATTATTATAGTTGAAAAAATGAAAATACTGATGAACTTAACAAAAAAATAATCCTAAGAGCATATTTAGAATAATAGGAAGGAGTCCAAATAATATTGGACTCTTTTTTCGTCAATTAACTTATGGAACCAATCTAATAAGCTCTCATAAAGCACTATCTAGATTTTGTTTTTCTGTAGTAATTGCTAAATCTAATTATTATCATAGAAGTCATTTGGGGATCTTAAATTGAAATTGTTACACACTTTTTGCATCCGATAATAAATTATATGCAAAGGGGAATGAGGAGTGATTTAATAACATTTTTTATCAATTAGGTCTTGATAATTTTAATCGAATACCTTTTTAGTGTAATGTAATAAAAAATAATATATAAGGGTAAAACAGAATTATAAAAAATTACCACCATAAAATAGGGTGTAAGCTGGATTTTTAAAAAATAATCCTTTGCACGACATGTTTCCTTATAGGTGTGTAAAACACGAAATAGGAGGGTTATCAATTTGATAACAACAACTGATTGACTGAAAGTAGGAATGAAAACCGTCAGGTTGAGCTTAAAATACTTAGCTGATACTCCTACATGCAAGGCGTGATAGTAGTCACAAATTGTATGTAGCTAGGTGAAGTCGGCTGAACAAAACCTAAGTGAGAAATCATATGGTAATAGGTAGGTCGGAATGCTACAAAATATCTAGGATGAGAATGTCCAAATGGACTGGCGAACTTGCGAATACACATTTCTAAACGCTTAATGCATTAGAAATGTGTATGTCGTTAATGACGACGTTATCTACCGAAAAGTAAGAGTGAATAGTGTGAAAATTGGAACATCTAACGATGAGGATGTAAAGATAATGGGCTTAAAGTAAGCACCTAAGGATATATGTATAGCTAAGTCAACTGGAATGTGATAAGCCAGAAACTGTCACTATCGCCTACTAGCAGGTAGGTGCATATAAGGTCCTAACGAACCGAAATTGCTTTATTTTGTGAAGGTGGGGGACACAGTACCGACGAACCATGTAACAAATGTGGAAGGATATTCCCTAGTCTTGTTCTTTGAAAACTAAAGCAACTAGATGTAACTCACAGGATCGAGTAAGATGATGGGACTTTTCGTAAGAAAGTGGAATTAATACATCGGTGAGTGCAACATTGTTTGTAATCTAGTTGCTTTAGTATAAAAGAATAAGATGGGATACTGTATACGATGAAAGTTGCGCGTATAGTGTTAAGTGGGAGAAAAGATGGAGATAACTTCAAAGTCTTACCTATCACCAATACAAATGTGAACACAATTTAATGGTGTTCACATTTGTATTGGTGCTCTTATGAGAGCTTAATAAAACCGGTGTGTTTAATTTTTAGTGTATGTAATCCCCTCAAAAAATGATTATTAAATAAAAAGCACACGCACATAAAATTATGCCCTTTAAAATTGGATTTCTATGAATAGAAAATCACTATTCAATAATATATCCATATGTTTTTTAAGTATACGTGTCAAAACTAGCAGAAATGTTATTTTAAATGAGAAAGTCTCTTATTTAAGTAAGGGACTACCAAAAAGAATGACGTATTTCAAATATAAGTTATAATACGATGCGTCTCTAATGCTCTAAATATGGAACGGAAATATCTTTGTTTAAGTAGAAAAGTCCCAGAAGAATAGGAATTCTTTGAGGTTGATACAAAAAATGCTTTTTATTTTAATGTATTGAAATTTATATATTTGTGACATAAATGTGAACGAAAATGTAATTTGAGAAGTGGATTTGGGTATATAGTGTGGTTAATTTTATTTACTTTTAATATATTAGGATTAATGGATTGAATTCTTATCACTTTCTATCAACCAATTCATAAATTATTAATAGTTTGATAGAATATAAATGTTAACTAGAGGGGGAGTATATGTCAATGTGGAAAAGGCGAAAAAAGCAGCTAGAGCATATTTTAAAGAGGATAGAAGATAATAGGCGACTTGTTAGTATGAATTTACCAAGGAATACAATTGTAGAAAAACAAGTTACGATGATTGATTTGACAATAGATGATTTAGCAATTCTTCGAACGTTTCAGCCGTATATAGAAAAACATTTACACGAAATTGTCGAAACATTCTATGAAAGTTTAGTGTACGAACCGTCACTTATTCAAATTATTAAAGAGCATAGTAATATTAATCGATTAAAGGGGACACTCTCACGCCACATTCAAGAAATGTTTAGTGGTAAAATTGACGAAGGTTTTATTCAAAAAAGGAATGTAATTGCTCATGTACACGTGCGAATTGGTTTAGAGAGAACGTGGTATATGTGTGCGTTGCAAAATTTACTAAAATCATTTATTCAAATTATTAATAAACATACATATTTAAAAGAGGAATATCATCAACTTGTAACAGCTACTACAAAACTTGTTAGCTTAGAACAACAACTCGTCTTGGAAGCATATGAACAAGAACAAGGGAGACAACGGGAGGAAGAAGTGAAGAAAAAAGGTTTTTTACGCCAACAAGTAAGTAAGAGTATTGATGAGTTAGCTGTGATTAGTGAGCAGGCCAGCTGTTCTTTACAAGGAATTTCAACACAAGCTACAGAAATAACAGAATTAACTAAAGCGGGATTAGCTATTGCAGAAATGGCAGAATTGAAATCGAGTGAAGGAAATGGCAGATTAAATTCATTACAACAAATGATGCATACTACAAAACAGAGTATGTCGATGGTAAAACTAGAAGTGGTGGATTTAAAGGAGAAAGCAATCAAAATTAAGGAAATTGCCGTACTAGTAACGTCGATTGCAGAGCAAACAAATTTATTAGCACTTAATGCAGCTATTGAAGCAGCACGTGCGGGTGAGCGAGGTAAAGGATTTGCTGTCGTAGCCGGAGAAGTGAGGAAGTTAGCGGAGAGTACGAAGAAGGAAGTACAAGAAGTATTGGGATTAATTGATGGTATTAACCAAAAAGTATATAGCATTTCGGATTCTGTAATAAATACAAATGGATTAGTTGAACAAGGGGTAAAGGAAACAGATAAGACAAGTAGTTTTTTTGATGAAATTCTTACATCTATGCATCAATTAAAAGAGAAAAATCATCAAGTTAACAAAGATTTAGGAAAGCTAGGCTATGTTATTGGGGATATCTATGGTGCAGTCGATCAAATTGCGACGTCATCAGATCGCTTAGCTGAAGTAGCGAAAGGTATAACATAAAAAGATGAAGGCTGTGGAGAAAGTACGCCCCACAGTCTTGTTTTGCGTTTTAATCTTTTTTTATCTGTCAAAATTGTTAAAAGGAGAGATGCTTTATAGATAATAATTACCCGCATTAGTGTAATATATCGTTATCTAATAGTAAATTTTCTATACTGGGGTAGCGTCACATCGCTATCAAGCTAAGCTCATACAACGTCAATTATAGTAGAGGTTGTTTCTTTTTTCTAAAGGCTACGTGTAGGGAATTTAAAGATGTGCATGCGAAATAAATCCTATAAGATCACCGCTGCTAGGACCGTTGCATACTTTTTGATACGTCAAAAGTATTAGACAAAGGGAGAATAACCCTTATTAAGGGGTATTCAGTAGGGAAAGGGATATGGTGAAAAAAACGCGTATATAAGTGGCTTCATGAAAACTTACTTTTAATTAGTTTACATAACCTTTATTATAGGTAGTTCTATTTTTTAAAAAAATATCATCTCAAAAAGTTAAGTTATGACGTTTTATTGAGATGGTCTTGGAATTTTGTATTGTATCATTTATTAAATTAGTTAGTTAATTATTTGTTTTCTGTTGCAAATGGCATATTTGTTGCTATTTGTAATTTATCAGACGCTGCTGTATTAACATCTACATAAAAAATAATTGGATATTTCAAAATGAAGAGTATTCTTTTATTTTGAGACGAAACAAAGAAAAACAGACTTTTGATATCGTTATCCAACTGTAAACTTGCCCCTATTTGACAAGTTTCTTCTATTACTATTTCTCCTTAATCATTTGTTATTAATTGAAGAATAGCTCCATTATCTGTTCTTGTAGCTATATCTCCCTTTTCCTTTACTATATTCTATGAGAATCATCTAAGAGTTCGTTAAATCGGAATTTAACGAACACATCAGAAGATGCGAGTTACCCCCTCCCCCCCATTGTACAAATGTACAAAGACATGAGAATAGATACTCTTTAGACAAGAAAGTGGCTACTTCTGTTTTTATTATTGTTTTTAGACAAGAAAATAAGTATTAAACGAATCATCTTTATTGGTAATTCGATATTTTACGTTATTAATTAGTATCCAGTTTCATTTCCTACTGCATAAAAACATGTTTTACGATAAAGAAAAAGAATCCATTTTGAAAAAAGATTAATCAAAATAGATTCTCGTGTTAGACATATAAAATTAGTTTTTATACAAGGGTTTAATCTAAGATTCCAAAGAACCTTCTTAAATCAATATTTCATTAAATTTAACAAAGGTTTTTAATTTAAACTTTATTTTAAAGCTATAACTATATTTGTTGCTACCCTTATAGTTCTATTCTATTGTAATGCTCCAATCTCCATCTGCTTTTACTCCAAAACTATACATCCCTGAATCTTTGAAAACGTGAGAAGAAGAACCTTCATAAGAACCAATTTTATTCACTAATAAATTCTGATCGTTCACTTTAATAATAAAGTTTCTTGAACCCGTATGATTTAACTTAACAATATGATTTCCGCTTGGGATATTAATGGATACTACATCATCACCATGCCCGTTAATTGTCCCTGGAACCGATTCTGATACAAGTGGTGTTTCTTGCGTTATTGCTGCATTCCAATTACCACTCGATTTCACTTCTAAATAATATTCTCCGCTAGCCGGAATTGTAGTTGATACTTTTCCTTTATAGCTACCAATGGTATTTACTAACAATCCAGCGTCATTGCCACTAGCATTTTTTAAATGTACAATAAAGTTTCTTGAACCTGTATTATTAAAATCAAAAAATGCCAAGCCTGACTTTAGATTGACTTTATTTGTGACAGAATCACCAGATCCTTCTAATTTTTGTTTACTATTTTCGTATGATTCTTTTAGTTTCTTATTAGCTTCTTCTTTAGCAATTCTTTTTTCTTCGTTCATTCTATTTTCTTCTTCTTTAATGAAATTTCCTAAAGAAGGTTCGTCAGTTAATGTTTCTATTTTAGTAACTTCTTTTGCATTTAATACCACTACTACAATTTGTCCATCTTTAGTATCAAATGAGTACAAGTCGGCTGGATTGTAATTGTTATAGTTTCGAACTTTTATCTTACTGCCTTCTTTTTTTTCTTCAAATTCCTTTATACTCATCCCGATAGCAAACATTGATTTAATTTCTTCTGTACTATACTGTTTGTGAGTAGGTTCTCTAGATTCTTCTTTTGCATTTACTTTCCCCACATCTACAGCAGGTTTCTTTTGACTTGTAACATTTCCATCACTCCTTTCAACACTTGTACTATATGGAATTACGTTATCTAGTATTGTATATGTGGTAAATGCAATAAGAACCACAATGAAAGTTTTTAATTTCCCGGATTGTTTTTTTACAAATTGTAAAATTAGTTTTACTGTAGCGCATGCTCCAATAATAAACGTTATTGCAGCAAATCCACCTCTTACTCCAACAGAAAATCCAGATACGATTAAAGCAAGACCGAATGATATACCAGCAATTTTCAGCCATATGATAGCTGGTTTTTTTCTTATTTTCTGTATTAGTGAGTATACTAATAAACTGATTGAAGCAAACATTAAAATTGTTATCAAAATGTCCATACTATTAAGTTCTCTCCCTACAATAATTAACTTAGTAAATATTAATACTCCAGTTATTATAATAACCTTATATAATGTAATAAGGAAGTGGTAATGTTTTTTATGAAACACAAATAGGAATTCTATTTAGATAACTATATTTATAATAATAAAAATGAATAACTGTACAAGACTATGAAAATTGATACTTTTAAGAAAAAATAGATCCTTCATGAATGTCTTTTGTTACTTATGTAGAATTAAATTTCAGTTGAATTTCATAGTTAATTAGGTTTTACTGTTAAATAAAAAAGAAATCTATGCTCTCTATTTTATGCTAGTTACTAGTTAAAATTGTTTCAAATTTAGTTTCCTATTTTTTCAAAAAGTATCCACTTTGGTGTCTTGATTTAAAAAGTACCCATTTTCTTGTCTTAATATGAGGACAAGAAAATGGGTACTAAATGAACTGTATCAGTTAATAATTCAGCATTTTGCACTACAAGATTTGTTCCTACTTTCATGTCTTTTTACATTAGTCTTGTTGTTGCATTACTCCAAATTTTTATACTAATATGTTATTTTCACATTAATAATTAAGGTCCTTAAGCGAACATAACTATAAAAAGATTGTAGACTAATGTATTTCTTTAGTAATGCACCTTTTCTTAATTCTTAGCCCCTTCTCTTTTGAAACGAAGAAACACCATTTTCCATATAATATTTGATTAAAGATAACCAGACACTTGAATCATAAAACTATAGTGAAAATTATATCTATCATAAAAAGTTCTCCTAAATAACTTTAGGAGAACTTTTTATGAAGCATTATTTTTAATCTGCGTAGGAATTACTTTATTATAATAACCATGTTTTACAACTTGCCTAACATCATCTACTTCAATATCCATCATTTCTGTAATATCTACAACAATTGTATTTTGCAGAACATTGACTACAAATCCTGTTAATTGTAAATTAGGATTTTTACGATATGAAAATTGAACGTAATCTCCAAGTTTTACTTTTGTGTTATGATCCATTTTGTGTCCCCCTAAATTATCGTTAAGTATCAATAGTTTCTCCCTATTTTGATTCTTCATACTGGTTGGCAAGTATATAAAATAAAGAACACTTAATTTTATTTTTCCTAGCTCCTGTTACAGCATTGGATTTTCGAATGATTTATAACATATTTTATAATTTATTTGTTTCTCAATATAGAAACAGATGGTAAATATGGGTTTTATATAGAAGTTAAGAAAGAAATATAATATTATAAATCTTAAGAAAGTCTTTGACTTTTTCTCCTTATGAAAAAGATAAGATCCTCTCAGGTCTTATCTTTTTTATCTTGGATTTGTTATACAAAAAAGAGCATCCCTATAACAAGGATGCTGCAACAGGAAAGAACAAACATATAATAATAAAAAGAATTACTTATATTATAATTTGGTAATGAAATAATTAATATTGAGAAAATTCTAAATGGATTGAATATCATTATATACTTCATTATAATTGATTACGAGCTGAGTAGTATTCTGTCATCTATTCCTTTTCTAAAGAAGATTGATTTCAATCTTCTTTTTTTTCTTTTGTCTCTCGTCCTCGATAAAAGAAAAAGGTTTCCCTACTAATTGTGGGAATCGCTGTTTTGTAAATCCGTTGTTGCTTACCCTGAGCCATCATAAGAACCGTAAATTTATCTGTTGCAAGGATTTTCCCGCGTATGTGAACCCCACTCTTTAAACAGATGGTACAGTCCCCCATTTTTCCTTTCCATTAGCTTGTCACCAAATAGAAGTATAAACATATAATAAGTATGTGAAAGCTTTTCCACTCATATAACCCTCCCTAAAAAGGGCACTTGTGTATGGGTGCTCTTTTAGTACTTATATTTTTTCAACGTCTAACATATAGAACTAATGAATTGTATTTAGTATTATATAAGTAACCTCAACGTAAACTTTACTATTAATTTTTTTCTAAAAGGGCCTACCCTCGCAACAGGCCCTTTTCAAAATGAGTTTTTAGATTATGTTTCGTAATTCCATTAAAATATTCACTCCTTATTCATGTAATTATGTGAGATATACAAAAAATGACTCCTACTGATAAACATGAAAAAGCCTCGTTTATCAGTAGGAGTCATTAGCTATATATAGCGTTTATGGCGAACTCCATCGCCTATTATAAAAAAAGTGCATTTACTATACGTATTTCTATTCAAATGTTATTCTACATCTAATTAATTTTCATAAAACATGGTTGTTCCCGTTAGAACGAATAGATTTTAAATACAATTTACAGAATATTGATAAATATGTAAATGAAAAATGAAAGGTGAGTTTTTTTATTTATCAACCTTTATCAATGGAATATAAATTCCAATTATAGTAATCTAAAGGTAACCCTATGACTAACATTGTTGGTCAACTATATAACATTCCCTTTAAGAAGGTCCTGCTCCCCTAGTCAGGGCCTTCTTAATTTTAGATGTTTTTTCTAATAAGCTGTTAACTATAATTTATATGACTCAACCTGGGTAACATATGCTATATTTTATTAAATGATTTTCATTTTGAATTTTCTTTCAATTTAGGTTATACTAAATAAAAGAGACAAGTCTCCTTTAGGCTATGTTATTACAAAAAACCAATTCCACTATACGAGAATTGGTTTTTTGTAAATTATTCACTATAAATCTCGCGAATAATTTGCAGTTTTCTATTCCTCATCAAAATTCTTTTATGCTATAATTTTAAAGAGAACGTAACAGTGACAAGTCTCTTCTATGTATAAATACCTTGTCACTGATCTTTTTTTTGTGTCTTCTTCTTGCATCTTGAAAGAGCCATAATCTCAGGCATTGGGGATTGTGGCTCTTTTTCTAGGTTTACACTTCAAATAATATAAGATTTTTATTTTTAAGGCGTAATATTTACTATACCGTCTTTGAAGGTTTGAATTGATTGATATGATTCTATGAGTCCGATTGTTCGTTGTAATTTAAAAGAAAAGATAAAAGCCCTCCTTTAATTAGGAGGGCTTTTATCTTTCATATAAGTGAATCCGATTTTATGATTTTAAAAATGAATGTCGTCTGTTATACCCCAATATAACGCTGACTAATCAGAGCGTGCTCTGACGTTATTATTATACTAATGTATATAACGGAAATCAATACTATAATAATAGGGGTATGTGTAGCAACGGAACAGAATCACGCAATAAGCATTAGCGGACATTCTAGAAGTAGTGACAGGGTTTCTGCTATAGACCGCAAAGTATCTTTATATAATTTATTGGTCAAACTACTACCAATATAAAATTGTACTTTTGGTATTAAAAAGTACAATTCATTAGGAGTTGATCTAATGAATCTTCAAGAAGATATTCAATCTATAAAACGATATGTTGTCCGATTAGAAGAACAAGGGAAAACAGAATTGGAGATACTGAAAGCTATATATAAATGGGGTACGCAAGCTGTAATAGCTGAAGTATTAAACATTAACATTAGAAGACTAAAATATTTATCTAAAAAGTATGGATTGAAAAAAATGACAGTTCTAGAATCACTCGCCGTTGTACGCATTGTGGAGAAGAACAATCATTATCAAATTTTGACGTTGTTTATGAAAAGGGTAAACTGAGAAATAAGCGTGTTTGTTATGCTTGCCAAAGGGATTATTACCGTACAAAGTATATGCACAGAGTTATAGTTGAAAATTGGGAAAAAGAGCAAATCAAAAGAGAAATTAACATTAAAGAATATGAGTTAGAAGTTTTGAAAGAGCTATTAAAATAGCTTGATTCATCCCCCAAAAAAACATTCCTTAAAGTGTACCGTACACTAATACTTATTGCGTGATTTGGTTCCATTGCTACACATACCCCTAATAGGTAGATTTCCCCTACCCTTATTCGTTTTTATGATCAATATATTAAAAAAGTATTATCTAAAAATATATAGTTTTATAGTTTTAATTATTATATACTTATACAAGTGATTTCGCTCTTTTTGCGAGTTGAAATTAAGTTATATATAAGGAGCGGTTTAAATGATGAACAAATTTACACGTATAATCATGTTGATAGTGGTAATGGCTTTATCAGTTACAGCACTTGCAGCATGTGGAAATAATCGTGATCCCGAAGAAGTTGCTACAGCGTATTTCGAAGATGCAAAAGAAGGAAATGTTAAAGATTTTGGCGAGTTATTCACTCCAGAAGCAAAAAAAATAGTTGGTTTTATTGGCGGAAATGCAGAATTAATGAAATCAATTAGTGAAGACCTTAAAAGCTATAAGATTCGAAAAGTCGAAGAGAAAAATGAAATTGCTACAGTAACTGTTGATGCTGTATACAAAGGTAATCCTAAAAAAGTAATCGTAATTGAACTTGAGAAAACGGATGATGGTTGGAAGATTAGTAAATCATAAAAAAACGGTCTATTAGATATAGACCGTTTTTTAGTTTCCTTAATTTTCTTCTTCTTCAAAATCACGTAGACTATCAAGTAATTCTGTAAATGTTGAGCAAACAGGATGTATTGCTTTTTCCATGTCCTCTTCTTCATGATCCCAAAATACGATTGTTGGTGATGAGGGATTGTTACGATAGTCAAAGCATAAGAAATTCCCAAAAGGGTCATTTGCGAAAGGATATACGTTGTCTAATAATTCTTCTTTTACATCTTCGTAATTTTTCACAATTGAATATTCATCTTCTATATGGAAGGTCATTAAATCATTGAATACATTTTCATCTTGTCCTGGTATATCGAATATTTTAGGACGAGGGTAACCTCCATCGTATTCTTTCACACATTCAATAAAATCATTAGGTAGTTTAATGTTTAAGCATTTTTCTACTTGTTCAATTTCATAATCTGTAACTTTTTCTTTACTTACACCAACCCATACAATGCTACGCATAAATAAACCTCCCTATTTTTCTCCGTCTTTACCCCAAATGTTATATCCACCCGTGTGACCAGTCTGCTTATGTAATTTCGCGTCTACAAGCTGCATTCTGCCTGAGTCCTGATGGTGATGCCATGTATATGTTTTGGGTTTCTGACCATTTTTAAATAATTCAATTTCCTCTGCTGTAAATTTAGCAGCAAGTTTTGGATCTTCTAATATCTGTTCGTATAACAGTTTATTACATATTCTATCATGAGTAGGTCTTGATTTTTTAAAGTCAACTTCTTTTAATTTTACTTCAGCAAAAGCATCGAAAATAGGGAATCCCTTTAAGTCATATGATATACCTGAAACTGGATGTTTATCGCCAGCTAGTTCCCCCATTCTTAACCTAATTGTCTTTGGACCATTTTTACCTTCATAAGTATAGGTGGCCGCTTTCTGTAAATACTGTTGTGTGCTACCAATTCCCGCATATGAAAGGTATTTACCACCTTTGAACTCATAGTTATTTAATATATGCAATGCATTCCTATAAGCAGGAGAATTAATTACAAGTGATTTCCCTTTGTTAATACCTGTAATTGCAGCTACCTTCCCCACTTGTCCTGCTTTACTAAGACCCTTATCCCCCAGAAGTCCGAATCCTAACGTTGCTACACCATAAGCTACATAATGCTCTCTACTTTCCATATCTCCATTCCAAAAATTGTTTACAAATGAATCAGATAGAGCATTCAACGCAGCAGGAATAGTTTCATCATAGTTTACAATCGCATCTCGCATATTTAACCAGGTTTCTTTATCACCTAAGGATATTAGTCCTTCCCAGGCATCCACTGCACCATCTACAAACCCAGTAGAAATACCAGTCCACGCAGCATTTAAATCCTTTTTATTCAAAAATGACTCTTCTGATTTTGGAGGGAGTTTACCACACATGCCTCCTTCTTGAATGTCAGAGTCAACTAAATTTCCGCCATACAATTCATCCGCTTCTCTGAATTTAACAGCTGCACGATCTAATTCTACTGCGATTTTATCTAATTCTTGCAAAATGTTAAACATCATTGGCTTTGCTTCATTAAACATCTGATAGAAACGATCACTGCTTGCTCCGCTCCACTGAGAAGCTATATATTCAGTTTGAGAGTATAAATCTTTATGTAAATATTCTAATGATGATTTCGTATTTTTTACGGTTTTAGCAGCTTGTTCTATTTGTTCCGGTGTTACTTTAATTTGTGTGCTCATTCCATCCCTTCTTTTCGTGTATATTATGAAAATTATAACATATCATTATTTCATGAATAGTTACCATTTGAAAATATCCATTTCTAAAAGCGAGAATATTTCGCCTTACAAAAAAGACCCAGTTCCTAATAAGGAATGGGCTGTTTTTGTGATAAATATGTTTTATTTTATATTAAATACAACATTAAAATTTATTCTGATTTTGGTTGTACATTGTACGCAGATCAAGCTACCCCTTCTCTATAAAACCACAGTTATTTTTTCTTATCACCTGTATTATGAATTAATGTATATACTTCTTTATTTAGCCCCTTATATTACCAAACGTTGACCAAAAAATAAAAATATGGTATGTTTACTGTAGATTAGATATATATTGAATGCATATCCAATATATATAAAGTATAGTACTTAACTGAATTGCATAAACTAAAAAAGACGAGATGCTGTCAACATCTCGCCTTATAACTGCTACTGTCAAGGTGGTTGTTATTATGCATTATCTTTTTCTTTTAGGCCCACGCTTGAACTTTGGTCGGTGAAGCGAGGGTTTTTTGTTGTCTTTTTTTTCAAATTGCTTTTTCAGTGCATATGCTGAAACCTCACGCACAACTGCTCTTGCAATTTCTTTTAAAAGTTCAAACAAAAATTCCATGTTATATCACCCCCTTTCCTTCCGAATGGAAAGAAGGGATAATAACAAGCCCACCTTCACACGATATACAGTTATACTTCTATTTTACCATACTTCTACACTCTAAAATAGCAAATTCGTCCAATTGAAGCCTAATCATAATCTTATAGTTTAAGAGTTTAACAAGAAATTAGTTTACTATAATCAAAATATGTAAACTTAAATGTTTGATTTTTTTATCTTGTAAATTTCATATAAAGCTTTGTACTCAACCTATTAATAGGTTCATTTTTAATTGCGTTTCTCATTTCTTTTTGTACTCTTTTTTCATCTAAAATAAACCTCCTTTAAAATCAACTCTCAAATTCCTTTTATTAACTTTACATTTATATAAAACCTATTTTAGAAATTTTAGTAATTTATACAGAAGTTGACGTAAAAAACGACCTCTCAAATTCCTCTTTAATAATCAATAGCGATTCAGTTAATGCAATTATATTCAACGGTTAAAAAACCTCTTAAAAACGGAAATAGACCCCTTGTAACGTTTTTTCGTTTTTTTGGAGTCTATCCTCTTTGGGAATTCTATTCTTCTATGTCTTCTTTTACTTCGGCGGATAAAATGTCTTCAGCAAACTTCTTGTAGCCATTATATCCTTTCTTTTCAGCCTTTTTCTTTATTGCTTCTAAAACTTTTTCATCAAGGTATAGGCTTAAATGCTGCTTTTTTTCTTTCGATTCCTCTTTTGATCTGTTTTCAATTTTTTCTTTGAAAACTTCCAAATCTTTTTTTAAGTACAGTCGTTCAGTAGATTTCCCTTTAGCAATCTCTTTAAAGGGCAATATCCCATCTTTAGCTGCATTATGAACGTAAGTCTTAGATTTATTTAAAAATTCAGCTGCTTCTTTTAATGTTAAAGAGTCTTTGTATAACTCCTCTAACTTTCTTACATCTTCTTGCTCAAAACGATATCCACCATCTGCTTTCCAGGTAGCCAAATTAATAGGTTCGATGTGTTTATACTTAACTAAATAGCCTAATTGATTTTTGGTTAAACCTACTCTATCGCATGCCTCTTCTAAAGATAAATAGTTCATTTCTCACCTCATCCGAAACTTTCATTCTAGCTGTTGTTTAAACTTTCTTAGTTGATATTTTGTTAAACCTGTTTCTTTTACTACATCTGTGATTGAATACTCCTTATACTGCAGGTACTTAAATGGATTTTCCATATAACGTTCTCGTACCTTATTAAATGTACTCTTTTTCGATAAAGAATTCAATTGCTCTCCTTTCTCTCGTATGGAATCAAAAATGGGACATCCTTTACAATGTTTGTAGTTTCTCTGTTTTGCCTGTTCTTGCTCATCTGTACAATTCACTGATAGGTTGTTCAGAGGGCAAATTGAACAATGGGTGCTTTCTAAATTATGGATTTCATGTAAAATTTTCAGACGAAGATGAGTCAAAAAATCTCCTCCTACCGCATTTGGATTGAAATGTACAAAAAAAATCAATCAAACATTTCCATTATACATTACCTAAATAGAAACGTTAAATATTTAGGTTGAAATATTTATTTAATCATTTCATTTTATACCACAATAAATTATGTATTTATTGTGGTATAATAAGAATCATGAAATTTTATAAAAAATATATGTGTATCTTTTCATTCCATTAAAGGGTGTGTGTAAATTTGAATATTATAAATTACGAACATAATAATCAACTGGTAAAATCCAAATCGGATTTTTTTGATAGCAGTCATTTCGAAAAGATTATGGCCATGGGCATTCGAAACATTGACTACTCCAAATTAAGCGAAGAATCATTAGTTTATTTATTTTTACACGATGAGCCTTCTTTAACGAAAAAAAGAAGTGAACGAACAAAAAAACTTTATCTGCATGATCTTTCTCATTTTCTTCGTTATATAAAAGAATCAATCGGAACCATTAAGGAATTATCCCATAATGAGATGGAAATCTACTTCTATCAACTAAGTAAGAAGTATGCGGCCACCACATTACGTCGAAAGAAAACAGTGGTTCAGCAGTTTTTAAAATATGTGTATGATAACAATGGACTTTCTGACAACTTTAGTAGTCGTCTCAAAAAAGTATCGGTAAGAAAAGAAGAGCTAATCAATCGTGATCTCTTTCCAGAAGAAGTGAACGAAATTCTAGATACACTGAAGAAAACGAATTTCTTTATGTATTCCTTGTTTTTTC
Source organism: Bacillus cereus group sp. RP29 (assembly GCF_040459765.1). Classification (NCBI taxonomy): domain Bacteria; kingdom Bacillati; phylum Bacillota; class Bacilli; order Caryophanales; family Bacillaceae; genus Bacillus; species Bacillus cereus group sp. RP29. The sequence goes on along the minus strand of NZ_JARVHN010000002.1, from coordinate 97,849 downwards.
TTCTTACAACTACTGGACTCCGGATTGAGGAAGTTGCAAATACAAAGTGGGCTGACCTTGCATTCCACTCTTCTTTAAATGTTTATCTTCTACGTGTAGTTGGAAAGGGAAATAAAACTAGAGAAGTCCGTATCTTTGAGGATGTACTTGATGATATCTGTCGTCTTCGTCAATTGCGTAAACAAACAAGTCAATTGGACGCCTCTAGCATATCTGCTTTTCTACCTAAAGCGAATGGCTCTCATTATAGAGCCGACTATTTATCAAAATATGTAGCAGAAAAAATTGAAGAAACAAACTTACCATTTCTACGTTACCGAAAAGATAGAATTACTCCCCATACCTGCAGACACTTCTTTGCAAATCATTTGATGGGAAAAGGTGTTGAGCTTAAGAAAATACGTGACTATTTAGGACATGAATCTATTATGACGACAGAACGTTATTTAAGGGAACGTACAAGACGCCAAAACTTGGCCACAATAGATATAGGAAATTCATTATTTTAGTAAGTATATAATTAGGAAGAAGCTCGATTTTAAGGTTTAAAAGTTCAATTTAGGAAATATCTCTAAAAACAACAAATGCGATTGCCTCTATTGAGATAATCGCATTCGAATTATTTAAGGGTTAATCCATTTTAGCTAATAATTGTTCTGATTCATTTTTACTAAATTGCTTGGTTGCTCTTTACTACCAGCAGCGGTGTAAACAATTCCTACCGTCAAAACGATACTTGTTAATATAAATAATATTTTCTTCGCATTATGCTACCCTCGTATATTATATCATTTTTTAAAAATTCTCCTACTATCTTTTTAGGGGATTTACTATAGAACCTCACTCATACAACTCAACTTTGCTTCTTTAAACTTTGTAACAGATGCACTTCTAATCTCGACTAAATAGGTCCCTAGTATAAACTTTATCAGTTAGGTCACATAATTCATCAGATAATCTATTAGCTACAATTACATCACTTATCTTTTTAAATTCTTCAAAGTTATTAATAACCCTAGAATTATAAAATGCTTTCCCGTGAAAAGCAGGTTCATATATAACTACTTCAATCCCCTTTTCTTTAATACGCCTCATAATTCCTTGAACAGCTGATTGTCTAAAATTATCTGAATTCATTTTCATGGTTAATCGATATATACCCACAACCTTAGGTTTTCTCTTTATAATCATTTCTGCAATATGATTTTTTCTCGTTCTATTTGCAGCAACAATTGCTGTCATTATATTATTGGGGATATTCTCATAGTTTACCAATAGTTGTTTTGTGTCTTTTGGCAAACAATATCCACCATAACCAAATGATGGATTGTTGTAATGATTCCCAATTCTATTATCTAATCCAATCCCATCGATAATTTGTTTTGTGTGTAATCCTCTTACTTCTGCATATGAGTCTAATTCATTAAAAAAAGCCACTCTCATTGCTAAATATGTGTTAGCAAACAATTTAATCGCTTCTGCTTCAGTTGAGTTTGTAAATAAGACAGGAATATCTTTCTTAGCAGCTCCTTCTACTAACAAGTCAGCAAATACTTTAGCCCTACTAGACTGTTCACCAACGATTATACGTGAAGGATATAAGTTATCATATAAAGCGTTACCCTCTCTTAAAAATTCTGGTGAAAAAATAATATTACTTGTTTTAAACTTTCGCTTTACTTTTTCTGTATAGCCTACGGGTACAGTTGATTTAATTATCATTATAGCTTCTGGATTAATTGTTAAGATTTTAGCAATTACAGTTTCAACGGTCCTTGTATTAAAAGAATTTTTTTCTGGATCATAATCTGTTGGCGTTGCAATAATTACATAATCAGCATCCTTAAATGCTTTGTAACTATCGGTAGTTGCAATTAAATTTAATTCTTTTGTTGCTAAAAATTTCTCAATTTCATCATCTAAAATAGGAGATTTTTTATCATTTATCATATCTACTTTTTTTTGAATAATATCAAATGCTATAACTTCGTTATTTTGAGACAATAAAATCGCATTAGATAGTCCTACGTATCCTATTCCTGCTATTGTAATTTTCACAATAAGCACACCCTCAATATCTTTTTGTTTTATATCCCAATCTCCTTAATTCTATATATTTTTTTATAGTATTTAAATCCAACTTTATTTTCTATATTAATAATAAACCTGTCTTATTAGAGTCTCAAGGAAATACAGTCAGCGTTGATTAATCATAAATTAATATAATACTAGAGTTAGTGTTGTCTATTATTGATTGATTTAACTTTTTAGTATTTTTGATAGCTACAATAATAACCTGTTTTCAATTTCCAAAAATATAAGGTAACATACTGTTTCTCTTTTAAATGAAAGTTGGATAGTACATTTTTTCAAGGAAATTTAGTTGGCCTAAATTTTTATTTAAGAATACCGTTAATTTATTATTATTACTAAAAGCTGTAACATAAATTAAATCTTGTATTTTTTCCAAGTTATCAAAGACATTGCTGATTGTATCATAATAAGAGCTCTTTTCGTAATCTGATACTTCTCCAATATAATTTATTGAGGTATTTGAAATCGAATTCCACTGATCTTTAAGTTTTTTTTGTTCTTTTGTTTTACTTGGGTAATTTGAACCAAACGCATACCCTGGTCTGTATGGGTGGGTAGTGTAGTATTTTCCGAATATCCCCTCAGATTTATTCGTAAATTGTTCATAGTTTTCATCTTTTGAATAAATTAAATATAAACTACCATGAAAATCACCGATTGTGGTTGAAAAATCAAAAAGCTTATTTTCTCGCCCGTTAATGACTGATTTTATTACAATTTGTTCTCGATCTACGATTTCTAATAATCTTTTTCCTATAACATATGAAAGAAAATTTATAATCCGAAAAGAATCACCTTGGCTAGGATAATCTATTTCATAACATTTTAAACTTTTACTTAGCTTATTTAAGTTGACATCATTCACATTTTTGCTTATAGCAAGTAAATTATTATGATATGCATTATTTTTTAAGCTATCAATTGTATTATATTCTCTAACCTCATAACAGAAATCATTATAACTTGCCTTTTCTTTACTTGAATAGCCATTTAGTTCCTCACCAATCATTTTTTTAATTATATTAATACATGAGATATCAGCAATAGTATGATCTAACACACCAACTATTGTATACCCTGATTTATCTATTAGTAAGGCTAAAAAACCGAGTAACCCACCATTATTGCGAGCCTTATACACCAAGTTTTCTCCTATTGATTCGATTTTTTGGATAAATGATTTTTTTTCAACATTTCGATTTAATGTAAATATAGGGAAACTATCAATGGAATTTAAAATTTTAAATTCTAATCTGGAATCACTTTCCCTTAACATAGCTCTCATCAAATCATTGCTATTAATAATAGTTTTAATTGCTTTTATTACTGTTTCCTTATCGTATGAAGTATCTACCCTATAATCAAAGGAAACTGAACTCTTAAAATTATCAAAATAGTAAACCCGTTGTGAGTGTATAGTTTCAAAGCTATAAGTAGTTTGATATTCATCATTTAATAAATAACCGTTGATTTCTTTTTCCATGAGCTTAAAGTCTTCCTCATGTAGCTTTTCTTCAAAAACTTCTTCTCTTTCTGTTGTTAATAATTTTGAAACTTCGGAAGCAATCCTAGATAATGTTCGATTAGTATAAATTAACTCCAAAGAAAACTCTGTTTCATACATTTCTTCTAATTTTAAAAGTAATTGAAATACATCTAGGGAATCTCCACCTAACTCAAAGAAATCACTATCTTTTCCAATTAACTCTTTTGGTAAATTAAGTATTAGAGCGACTTTATCTCTTAAAACCTCTTCAAATTCTGTCATATCCTTACTAATGATTAGTTTTTCCGATTTCTTACTCTCTTCATAAGAAAATAATAAAGATTTTCGGTCAACTTTATTATTTTCGGTCAATGGAAACGTCTTGATGATATGATAATCATTTGGAAACATATACCTTTCAAGTACTGAAGTAGCCATTTTTTTCATATCATGAATTGTTAAATTAGAACTCAGGATAAATGCAAGCAATTTATCCTGATAAAATAAAACAACCGCTTGTTGAACCCCATGTATTTTTTCAAGTAAATATTCAATTTCACCTAATTCTACACGTATACCGTTAATTTGTATTTGACTATCATTTCTTCCATGGTAGTATAGTTGATCTTTATTACATGAAACTACATCGCCAGTATTGTAATATTTTTCCCCATTAATTACTACAAACCTCTCTTTATTTAAGGATTCATCTGTATATCCAGCTGTTACTCCATCTCCCCCTATCAAAAGAATTCCTAAATTTGAGTCATCGATAGGTTGAATTTCAATTTTCACACCATCTAGTGGTTGGCCAATTGGAATATCATCCATCGCAATTTTCGGGAGTTCAAAACAAGTTGCATATATTGTCGTCTCTGTCGGACCATATGCATTGAACAATTTAAAATTCATGTTATTTTGAATCCATTTGTGTTGAATAATAGGATTAAATCTTTCTCCAGCTATTACAACATATTTCATAGAATTATTCATTAATTGCAAATCATTCATGTCCATTGAATCTAGAATTGTATTAAATGCGGAAGGAGATGCTGCCATATGTGTAACACCATACTTATTAATTAAGGATGGGAACTTCCTGTAGACTTCTAAAGAGCTTAAATCTAGACAATAAACTGATCCACCTCCAATAATCCACCCTAAAATTTCAGAAATAGATACATCGAAAGTATATGGAGTGGAGAAAAGGTATACTGATTCCTTATTTACAGGAAATAAATTTTGGAGATTTTCTAAAATATAGTCGAGATTTTTCCTAATAACCTTTACTCCTTTTGGCTTTCCTGTACTACCAGAAGTATGTAATACATACACTTCTTTTTCTGAAGCAATAATTTTAAAATTATTGCTCATAAAACAATCAGAATTTCTTATCTCTTCACTTAAACATTCATCTGGCGTATTAAACCTAGAAATCTCGCTTGGTAAAGTTAACTCCGAGTTATCGCTAATAATTGCACTTGCTTTTGTTCCTATAATAATATCTTTTATTTTCTCATTTGAGATTGTATTGCTAACAGGAACATAACTATTTCCAGATTTAATAATAGAAATTATTGCGAAAATAACATTTGCTCCGTGAGGTAATTTAACCAAAACTCTATTATTCTCACCAATTGATTTTAATAGTTTATTTGCAAAATAGTTTGTAATGTCTTCAACATCTCTATATGTGTATACTTCTGCATCATCAAAAATTGCTATTTTATCCGGAGTGTTTTTTGAATAATAACTCAATTTTTCTAAAAAAAACATCATTTCTCCTCCTTATTTTTAAACATTTTCATTTTTATTAGAAGTATTAAAAATAAAAATAGTATGCCAGTCCCAATAAATCCAAACGCATTCCAACTAGGTGTAGTAAAGTTGGCAAAAAAGAACGAACCTATTGGCATAAATAAAACCGCGACAGTAAATACAATACTAAAAACTCTACCTAAAAATTCTGTATCAACAGTATTTTGTATGTAAGTAAAGAACTTTATGTTATAAATTGTTAATGATATTGAAAAAATAAAAAAATAAAAAAACATACTCCACTTAAAGGGTCTAAATAAAGCAAGGAATAAAAGCGAAATCCCCATAAAAAATAAACAATAGTGTATACTTTTTAAATCGATTTTTTTTAAAAAAAATCGATTTAAAAGAGCCCCAACAATACTCCCTATAGATTCTGTAATTAAAATGGATGCATAGATACCTTGATTTTCAGAAAAAATATTTGTATATGGTAAAAAGAAATTATATCCTGCTAGAAAAAAATTAATAAAAGAAGATACAATTAATAATTCAAGAACATTACGCTGCTTCAAAACATATTTAAAACCATCTGAAAGAACTACCATATATTTTTCTTTACCCTTTTTCTTCTTCTGCACATAATTTATAACTTGAAATCTACTTACACAATAAGCAGAAATAAGAAAACTAATACTATTAATTAACATTCCTGTCTTAAATCCAAAATAATGTACGGTACTTATAGCAACTAAAGGACCCAATACAGAAACCACTTCTGAAAAAGCATTAGAGTATGAATTGAATTTATTTAAATCTTCTGCTTTCAGTATATCTTTAACAATAGCTTTATATGCAGGGGAATTAAAAGAATACAATAACGCCAATAAAATGTTTATTAAAATAATTAAAAATAAGGAATTTTTACTATCCCAAAAAAGATAGAGTAGAAAGGTTGCTAGTGAAGCAGTTAAATCTGTTATAATAATTATTTTCTTCCTATTTTTTAAATCTGCAAAAACACCACCTAACATATTAAACAATATATTTACAATAATTTCAGAACTTTGATATAGTGCTAAAAGGTTAGAAGCCTTTGTTCCTAAAGAAGCTATTAATACATTATTTATATAATCAAAAATTACATTACCTATTTTATTTGTTGTTTTACCCGTAAGCATATATATACCATTTTTCTTTGAACGATCCATTATGTTCCCTCCTACCAACTTAAAAATAATTTCAATATTTATTCTCCTCATCATTCCCAATAGTTCATTTAGCTTTGATACAACAAACAAGCGAAGGAGGGACTATACCGATATCGAAAAATTTAAGCTTCATAATTCATCTCTAAATTAATTTGAAATAGAGAAATTACTCCATTTTTCAACAAATAGAAGCCATTAAAATAGAATAAGAATTATAAACCATTTGCACTATAATTCAAATTTTTAATGTTATCATTTTAAAGTGATGAACGGACTATTTGGATCTTACAATAAGATAGTCAAATAGTCCGTATGATGAAGTTTTCAAGGAAAAGGATAGTTATTCGAATTTTAAAAAAATACAAGGTATTAATCTTTAATTTAAATACTGTTTATAAAATCTACATCAAATTCAACATCTGATTTGACAGCTTCATTTTTTTGTAATTGCAATAAATCAATTTCCTTTTCGATATTAAGTTCTGCATCTTTCACATTAGAAATGTTTTGTAAATAGTCTACAACACGTAACAAATAATACGGCAATATTGATTTTGCAAGCAATTGACTATCTACCTGTCCTATCCTTTTCTCATGAGCAAGCAATATTTCCACCCAAACTGATGGATTAATTTCAATATCTTTTCTCATATTTAATATTGTCTCTTTCGATGCTAATATTTTATTAGCTTCCTCTTTTTTCTTTAATATTTCCTCTTGGCTTAAAAATATTTTAGGAGAAAATAAAACTGATGGATTACTAGATTTTATTACTGCTGTATTGAAAATGCCATTTTTCTTTTTACTTTCAAATATGATTTTGGAGGTTTCATAATAACTACTCGCAACTTCAACAAACATGTCTACCATTTTCCCGAAACTAGGGTTATGTTCTTTTCTATCTAGATTGATCTCCTCTATTCGAAAATTATTATATACAGCATGTAAAGTAAGAAATATATCAATACCATACCCATAACAATATTTGTGCCAGTGCACAGAATTGACAAGAAATTTGATGAAATTTTTCGATAAACCAAAATCACCAGCGATTGGCTGTCTTGGGCAATTGCCGTTCGTATGGTAATTGATTAATGGATAAACAAAGTGATTTGTTGTGTTCCCTTCCTGAAAACTCCTTGAATAATTAGGTACAACAAAATCTACTTTGTCTATTAAAAGTTCAGTAAATTTTTTAAGCCAAGACTCTGAAAAAGATGTAATATCACCATCAATTAATATGCAACCTTCACAATTATCTAGGTTATTTACAATATCAATTATTGCTTTAATATTGAAACCTTTACCAACTTCCTTGGTAACAACAGATATTTTTTTATTTAATGTTTTAACTGATGTAAATATTGTGGCCGTATTATCTGGACTGTTATTGTCTGCATTAATAATAACTATTTCTAGCCCTATTTTTACTGCTACACAATCAATTAATTGAGTAAGTTTAGAAATATTTTTTGCTTCATTATAAGTTGGAATTCCGATAGCAATCATAGTACTTCTTCCTTAAACCAGGTTGCAAGTGCTTTACTGTCCGGACCAAATAGTTCAGTTATTCCTGTATTGACCATACACTTAACTATATTATCCCTTACCAATGAAGCCTTATCACGATTTATGCTTGGTAGTGATCCAAGATAATTACCCTGATCATCTTGAAATGGTGTAGCCTGACCAGATATATGCCTACCTATTTTTTCATGAAGTATTAAATTTCTCTGTACCCCTTCCCATGGAGAAACAGAAAAATAATTTTGATAAGGATCAATTCTAATATTTAAAATTTTATCTATTTTCGATTGCTCAAAATGGGTTTCTATAGAATGATCTTCTGGTAATATTCTAGTTTTATTATTCCATGAATTTGCCGATTTAGCAGATAATATAGTAGCTAACTTATTCATATAATCGTCAGCCTTTACTGCTGTCTCTCTTACATCGAACCATCGACTTCCTTCTTTTGTAAAAAGTTCACCATTTTCATCATATCCAATACGAACTAAGTCATTACCAATAAGACTTAATCCTAATTCTTGACATAATCTAAAGGACAATGTTGTTTTACCAGACCCTTTTTCTCCTAAAATCAAATATGATCTATCTTTTTCTTTTGAATAAACGGCTGCCGCATGTATCAATAAACTATTTGTGTAGGAAGCCTGTAAGCATTCAGACATATATTCAGATAAAAAATATAGCGCTCGTCCCTCAACAAATAGTTCCAATGGGCCTTTTACTGATAGGCAGCGATTATCAGAATCGAAAGTAACACTAGTAATTTCATCTTGAATGTAATTTATTAATCCCGATATTTTAATTGCTTCTACTTGGTTATGTGTATTCAATCCCAATTCTTTTTGAATCGATAAAATGTTATTAAATATAGTATCCCGTTCAGATGAAATTTGAATCTCAACACATCCATTAATAATTTTCTTACCTATATGTCCGCTTCTTTTCTTTGTATTTATTAACGTTGAATCAATATATATCTTTTCCATACTTCACCTCATCTATGACATTAGTTCGAGGAATAAATGGCTGTTCGTTTATAATAGATATAGTAGTCTCCACACCAGTATTAAGTGCATCTTTAATAATATTCTGTATAATTATCTCATCCACTTTTTTTGCTGTGGATACTAATATTTTTGAAGGTGAGTATAATTTATCCCCAATATTTGCCCGAAGTATAACTTGACATGGTACCCCAGTTGCTTCATAAATTCTTTTTGAAATGACATCAGCATGATATCCAAGAACCTTACCAACAAAGTATGTAGCATTCTTACCATGCGGGGCTTCCATTGTGTTAGGACGGAAACTTGAAATGATACCGTGAGTCTTATTCCCTCTACCAACTGCACCCTCTTCACCAAAGTCTGTACATGAACCAGCTGTAACTAGATATGGTGGACGGGAATTTAAAATCAATTGAATATCATCATTCGGATATAGAGATTTTATGTACCTTTTCAGGTTATCTTTTAACTTATTTTCACGCAAAAAATACTGATCTGCATTTGCTGTCATAGTTGTTATTTGTGGTACTGCGACTGTAGCTACGATAGTATCACCATCTCTAACTACCATTACTTTAATATCGCCACCAAATTCTGTAAATCTTGGATAAGGTAAATCAGCAGTATTATTTTTGTAGAAATATCCTTCTATATCAAGTGCTAGCTTTTCTGACTTTGTAAGTGGCCAGTAACTAATCATTGTTGCTGTATCGTTTGCAGTTGGACCCTCATTATTGTATTCTGGTAAATCATTTTTGTCTCTAGGGTTGAACCAATAAGGGCGTGTACTATGAGAACTAGTTATAGAACGAAATTCAATTACTGACTTAGAATTTACATCTAAATGTGGTAAGACTCTTGACAAATATTTCTTAGCTGCTTTAATTTGTATATCCTCCAGCGGGATTGTTTCATCACCAAAACTTTTACTTCCTCGTCCCATGAAAATGACTTTTATTGGATCTGAAAAATTATCACCACCATATTTTTGTATACAGTGGCCTCCTACAATCATGACCTTATCGAAATTATGATGCGGAATATAACCAAATTTATCAAGGCAATATCTACAATATTCGATTTCAGCTGCCTCTGCTATCCCATCAGCCAAAGTATCAGGATGTCCTAATCCTTTTCTTTCTACTACCTCGAATTGTAATTTATCTGGTGTAATAAAATCATTATTAATAGTTATAGACATAATTATCCTCCTTTTTAATATGAATAATATTTGCATTGTTAAATAAAAGGATTGCTTGTTTAGATTGCTGTATAGCGTATTCTAGTTTACAACCCTCAGCAATATTATTATTAATAATACTGAATATATTTTCTCTTAACATATCATCATGAATTAACATCGATTCTTCTCCAAATTTTAATTCAGCATATAAGCGTTTATTTGAGGGATGAGGATCCATAATAACTCTATGATTAAAGTTTTCTCCTTCTATCACTAAGGATCTATCTATGAAACAATTATCAGAAACTTCATTTTCGGGGGATACTTTAAAATCACCCAGAAAACTATTTATAACTACTGTTGTATCATTTTTAGTGACATATTCAATATAGATTCCCTGATTATTTTTATCATCTGAATCAATATATAGTATATTTTTTACCAATGCCATGAGATTAACTGGTTTATCTAGTATATCTAGTATCGCTAATATATGTGGCAACTCAATACCATATGCACCGATATCATTATCTATAAATCTTCCGCTTTTATTATCTGCATTCCTATCTTTGGACATGGTAATTTTCACCCGTTTAATCTTTTCTTTAGAAAGTCTTTCTTGTAAACATTTTATTACTTTTGATCTGTAATATTGTTCATTAACAATAATTCTTTCATGTAGTGAATTATCATTATTAAGTAACTCATACAATATATGTTTTTCATAGGCATTATTAAATAAAGGTTTTTCAATAATAACACGATCAAATCTAACATCATCTGATATTATTCGTCTCAAAACCTCGATATGGGTATTAGATGGTGTACAAATATCCACAAAACTATACGATATATTTGATGGGGATTTTTCAATACGAAAACCATCTGCTTGAGCACTCTCTAGTCGTGTTTTAGTAACATCAGTTACAAAAACATTTATACCACATTGTTTCCAAATCTTTGCCTTAATTTTGCCAATCTTACCATAGCCCATAATTAATACACTGGGATTTAATTGATGCATTACCACTTACTCCTTTATACATAACTAATATAAATTGACGTCTATTGCAGTTAACCTTCTAAATAGTTACAAATTTACACCTCTTTCATTCTTTTGTAAAAAAATGTCTTTAAAAGCGGTATTTTGTTGACTATTATACAATAATTGTGTATGTTGTCGATATTATAAAAAAAATAAATATTCTAAAAATGAAAAGGAGGAGACAAATATGAAAGAAAAATATTCTGCATTAATTGGTAACCCAGTAGCTCATTCTGTTTCTGATATTATGTTTAGCGAATTAATTAATAGTGCTGAATTTGATTGTAATTATCGTCATGATAAAATCAAAGTATTATCTAACGAACTAAAAGATACATTAGAGTTGCTATTAAAAAAGAAATATGTAGGACTAAATGTTACTTTGCCCTATAAGCGATCTGTAATGGAACTTATAGATCAATTAGATTTAACAGCCGTTAATGTCGGGGCCGTAAATACAATTAAAATAAACAGCAATGGACTCGTCGGATATAATACAGATTGGATTGGTTTATACAAGCCTATACTAATAAATTCAAAAAAAGATAATCCGACAGTTTGTATTTTGGGAACTGGTGGTGCTAGTAGAGCTGCAATATATGCAGCAAAAAAAATTAGCAATAATGTGTATGTTCTATATAGGGATCATCCAAATATTAGTGATTCAACTCAAGATTTACTCAATAAACAGAAAGCACTACAAATAACTCTACTACCCTACTCTGATGTAAAAGGGATAGTTGATAAATCTGATATTATTATCAACACAACATCAACTGGTATGAAAGGTAATGTGGCAAAAGCCCCTTTTAATATTGACCTTTTAAAAAGTGTTAACATGCAGGAAAAACTCTTTATTGATGCGGTCTTCAATCCAGTAAAAACTATCTTATTACAATTTTTCTCCAATAATGGTGCAAAAGTAGTTGATGGCTTATGGATGATGATCTATCAGGGGATATTAGCATTATCTATTTGGTTTGATAAAGATATTGATATAAAACATTCAGAACTAATAAAAATCCACAAATTATTAACGGAGGCCATTCTATGAAAGCTAAATTAACTATCAATCTTGATGAGATTTCGAGCAACATAGATTCATCTTTTACTTTTTTAAAAGAAATGGATTTACATACATGTGAACTACGCATGATTAATAATAAAAACCTTTCCCTAATGAATAAAAATGAAATTGTAGATTTTGCTAATAAGTTAAAATCGTCAGGAATTACCCCTGTTTCTATAGCAAGTCCACTTTTTAAATGGACTACTAATAACTCCATCGAGACTATCATACATGATAGTTTCGGCATAGACCCTAATTTATCTCTTTCTGAAAAGGAGAAACTAATGGATAATATTCTAAAATATGCTGACATATTATCTATTGATAAAATTAGAATCTTCTCCTACCTAGGTAAAGTCGAGAATCCGGTTAGCAATTTTGTCAGAGATAAATTGTTCGAAAAAATAATAAACGATAATCATACATTTTTATTGGAAAATGAACCAGTTTGTACGATTTATATGAAAAAGCACTTAGAAGATTTTGTTAAATTTATTGATAGTAATAATATTACTAATATTAAAATCTGGTTGGATATTGCGAATTTAATCCAAGTTGGTGAAGATATAGATGAATCGTTCCTAGAAAAGATTGCACCACATATTGAGTACCTGCATATTAAGGACTTTATATATGTAGGTACTTCTATAAAATACGTACCTGTTGGAACGGGGGTAATTAATTATGCGAAAATTCTATCTCTACTAAATAAACACATTCCAGATAGTCAAGATATCACTATAAGTATTGAAACCCACGCTAAAAATGAAGAAGAGAAATACAGTTATTCAAAACAATCTGTTATTAAGTTACGGGAAAAATTAGAGGAGGTAAAAATATGAAGATCAATGTTGAAGCAGTTCCAGGTATACCAAAAATTAATATAGGTGACAATATTGGCGATTTTATCGCTTTGTCAGTCATAAAATCGAGCTTTGAAATAAAAGATGGTGATATACTATGCGTAGCTTCAAAAGCAGTTTCAACTGCAGAAGGACGCGACATCAATCTTAGTAACATAAAACCAAGTGATTTAGCTAATCAAATACATGAAAAAATCCCAAGAAAAAATCCTAGAGTAATTCAAAAAATAATAGATGAAACAGGTGATCCTTCAGGTGGTAAGTTAGAAATAGACAATAATTATATTGGAGCTTGGTTACCAAATGGAATGCGTTTAACAAGTGCTGGAATAGATAAAATTGATTTTGAGCATGTAATGCTTTTACCAGAGAATCCCGACCTAAGTGCAAAGAAAATTAGTGAAACATTACAAAAAAGACTAAACGTTAAAGTTGGAGTGATAATTACCGATAGTGATGGGCGGATTGAAAAGCTTGGAGCGACTCAAATTGCTATAGGCCTATATGGTGTCCCTGCTCTAAGAATCAGTGAGGTAGTCGACATAAATACTAATGAGATGAAGAAATCTACAGAAACCTTTTGTGACCTTCTTGCTGCTACTGCCGCTCTTATAATGGGACAACGAGGTACAAATAAACCAATAGTAAAAATTAGTGGTGTAGAATATGAATTTAATGAGAATAGCCAAATAATTGATTCATTAAGTAGAGTCCCAAAAGATTATTTTAATTCCCATAAAAAATAACTAAATTAGATTTAAAATAGCATATTAATATTTTATTAGTTCTGTTGCAAATATATGAAGAAGAACATGGATGATAGTAGATTCCTAACGGAATCTTATTTTATGCTATAAGTTCAAATACTCGGTGGACAAACTGATTCTACAAATCAATTTGTCCCTTTTTATCATATGCATGGCTTCTACACCACTCAATACAGAAGTTGCTGTTTTATATAACTTAAATCCCAACATAGCACACACGCTTCTTGATAAAACGATGATTTTGTTCCACTATATTATTAAGGTATCTAACTTGCCTTTGGGTATATGGCTCTCTCTCCTTCAATCTAGCTATCAATCACATATGGACACAGATGGACTAAAGGATGTATGCTTGGTATCATTTACATTTAATACTACAATTTTATCAATAAGATTAATTGCTTTATGCAATGAAATGTTTTTTCCATAACATTTATAACCTAGTTCTAGAGTTAAAAGTGTAGCTTCACTTAACAGATATTGTTTTTGAATCTCCTCAATTTCTTTCCCTGCTTCACGAAGATTTATATACTGTTCTATAGACATATTTTTATTCTTCTCTCACTACACTTATATATCTAAATTGCTATTGTCATCTTTTATTTCGTTTTCTCTTTCTTCAGCTTCTAACATAAATTTAGCGTAAATCATTATCTTTTCTAGTTCATCTTTCGTCGCGTTATAATCTGTGATATAGCGTTCTTTTCTTCCTGGACTCATATATTTATTATTTTTCATTTCGTTTATTGTTTCTATATTCAAGATTTTTCTTTTTTCTTTCAACTCATGAAAGAGTTTTAAATTAATGGCTAGACCTATACTCCAAAGAATCAAACCAATAATGAAAGAAAGTAATAGATGTACTGAAAGAGAATTATCACTGATCATGAAATAAAGAAAATAGATAATTGAGATTGTCCACAAAAATGGATTGTAGTACTCTTGTATTTTTTTATATTTTTTTATTTTTATTTCGTGTTGCTTTTTTCTCATTTCAAGAGTCTCTAACATGTAAAAGCTCCTTTTAATTAGTTAACAAAGTTTTTTTCAAGCGTTGAGTATAAACGTTACATTTTTACTCTGTTTCTATAATAATAATTGTGATTTTCCTGCTCAGAATTACCTTCTTAGTTTATTGTAGATGTTGTATTCTGTCCTTTCATCTGTCTATATTTAATAAATTGATTACTTTTAAAACAATAATTTCAAATAGAATTAAGTTCTTCAATCTTTTCCGGCATCACTACTGCTTGTAATAGATGAAAACAAAGCAACATCCATCGCCTTCTTATTACTACTAGAATACCCTCTATATGTTGGTTTACCAAAAAACATCCGTCCCATTAATATCAAAGTGATTAGTAATGTAGATACACAACCCACTATCCATAAATAAGACCAAAATAAATTAATCAAATCATTAAAATTATTCATTTAAATCCCCCTAAATTAGTTATTTTATGTTCATAGTCTAATTGCATTAAAAATAGCTATCAGCAAAAAAAATCCTAATAAGCATAAAATTATTATATTCAATGAGGTCCCTGTGTACTGTCCAATTGTTGCAGTCAAGTTTTTATAAGTAGGTTCAAATTTATCTTTAAACATAAGTAAAATTCCCGAACTAATTAAACATATAATTGCACCAGTTAATCTTATTATGTCTGGGGCATACAACTGTTTATTTTTTAACCAAAGAACAATAATCGATGCCATGGTAACTATAGAAAAGATAAAGATTGATGTGATAAGAGTTAAAAGTCCCATCGTGGTAACACCCCCTTTGTTTAATCGAAGTCATATCCGGCAACTAAAACCTTATATTTTAATTATATAATGAATATGGAGATTAAACAACAATAAACTTCATGAAGTTTATTGTTGTTTAATTAAATTGATAGAAACTCAATAGTAATGCTATTATATAACTATGAAAAAGTTAAAGGATGTTTAATATGACTAAAAAGAAACACTATAAAGTAGTGAATAGAAAACAATTATCTACAACATTAGCCAATGATTTAAATGAAAAATTAGAAAAGCTTAAAGAGGATACTGATATACCTAAAACAAGATTATTAGACCAGGCGGTATCATTGCTATTACTCTTTCAGTCTAATTCTACTAATGCTTTCATTAGCGAAATGAATGAATTAAAAGAACAAAAGGGATTTAATAGTAGTGAACTGACAGACTATATTTTAAATAATCTTAAGAAGGAATAGAGGTAATTAATTTTATTGGAGGTTTTATATTTGCACATAGCGACTATTAATAAAGCTATTATTTCTCATTTAGGGGTCCCGCCACATCGCTATCAAGCTAATATTTTAAAGTACCTCCAAAACAAAAAAAAACGCCATCCTTTCCTATGATTCTACAGAAAGAATAGCGTATTTTTTCATTTTAGGTGGGATTTTGTTTTATTACCTTAATAGCATTGGGTTGCAAACAAAATTCAAAAAAACAAATTTATTTTTTTGAGAAATTTGAGGGTTTTTGAACCAGAAAGATATATTTTTAATTATAAAAACTATGACAAAATGTATCCTGTTTTCCTTTTTGTTTACTTACTAAATTCAGCAAGTAAAATATTTTTATAAGGGCTAGGACTGTCAGCTCTACCCAAACTGTTCCAATTAACTACCAGCGTATGCTTACCTCCAAGTCTACCTCCAACAAGAGTAGTAAATCCTAGAGCGCCACCTGTGTGTCCCCATATCGAGACACTGTTTGGAAGCTTAGTTTCAAAGATTCCAAGACCATATCCATCCATTCCCTCTCTTCCTGTAGGAACTGTAGTAAGCATCTGCTTTAGTTGCTGTTCTTTCAGTAGTTTGCCACCGAGCAAGTAAGAGAAAAATTTATTTAAGTCGTCAGCAGTAGAGATCATTTCTCCATCCGAGCTACCTGGGTTAGAATAAGTAACGTCTTTTAGCTCACTTGCTCCGTCTGGTTGGACATATCCACGGGCATGCTTGGTGCCTGGAATAACGCTTGAATTGCCAGGTAGGAATGTATTCGACAAATCAAGCGGTTCAATAATCCGATCTTCAATCTCTTCCGCATAGCTGTTTCCAGTTACTTTTTCAATAAGGATACCCAGTAATACATATCCTGTGTTTGAATAAGACCAGCCCTTTCCTGGGGCAAAGTCTGGAGGAAGAGAAATCCCCATCTTTACAAATTCTTCAGCCGTATACGATTTTTTTGTATCCATAATATCAAAGTCTTTTGACTGTATGTAGTCAGCGATACCACTTGTATGATTCAATACCTGCCGGATAGTAATCTGTTTACCATCATATCCGTTTCCTTGAATGACACCAGGCAACCATTTTTCGATGGAGTCGTCTAGATTCAAGCGATTCTCTCCAGCTAATTGAAGTAGAACTGTTGCAACGAACGTCTTCGTCACGCTACCAATGCGAAAGCGAAAATCTGTTTTCATTGGTTTCTTGTTTCTCAAATCCGCTATCCCAGCGGCATAACCCCACGTTTTTCCACCCTCGGAAGTTTTAGCAAGTATCCCCGGGTATCCAAATTGTAATGTATCCCGCATTGCTTGTTTGACGGAATTACGATCTCGTTGAGTGCTTGTTTGTAACGAACTAGATACATTTTGAGTGGGCTCTGCTTTTACAATTGAGGTTGGTGTTGTGTATAACAGGGAACTTCCAGCCATTAAAAGGGCAAGACTTGCAAATGTAATTTGACTACGTGTTTTCATAAGACATTCCTTTCCTCTATTCATATTGTTTAGATGCTTGCCGTTTCATACTAACGACACAGCTATCATCTCTACCAATGACAAAGAGTCAACAATAAAGTGAACTTTAATCAGTGTAGGTCTTACTGCCCGTTAATGCGGGGTAAAATTAACTTGGTGCTCTTTCACTCTATAACAAACGGAAAATTCTAAATATCTATTTTCCTTACAATAGGATTACAAAGTTGTCACCCTATACCCATTAATTTAAGAAAAATAAAGGCACCAAAATCGAAAAAATAAGTTAAATTCCCATAGATAACTATCTTATAATTTATTACATAACTTATTGTTCTATATGGTAATATAAAGATATTATGTTTAGAGGGGGATTCAAATTGGTTAAAAACTTACCTTTACTAATAGTTGTTTTAATACTAGGTGTAAGTTCTTCTACATTAAGTACGAACGGATACTTTTCTCCAGTTATAGAATGGTCTTTAATGATTATAAGTATTATTTTAAACATTACTGCAGTTATAGGTTTATCACTACACGTCTTTGTATATCAACCTATGAAAAGATTTGAAAAAAATCTAAAAGAGACCTTCAAATAATATAATTATATTTGAGGTAACACGAAATCACCATTGAGCTAAAAAAATGTATCCATAAAACGAAAAAATACGCTATTCTTTCTCTAGAATCATAGGAAAGGATGGCGTTTTTTATGTCTGTTTCTGTGTCTGATGAATTACAACTATTTGCTCAAGAGATTCAAAGTTTTTTATCTCCAAATACCTTAAGGGACCTTGCTAGGGATGTTGGTTTTGTACAACGAACCAGTAAGTACCAAGCAAAAGATTTAGTAGCTAATCATAACATACAGATTGGATTCTTATAATATTATAGCGCTACCTAAAAAACTAGAGCTAAATCTCTCTTAGAGTAAGGAATTAGTCTCATTTTATGTCGAAATTTGCTTAGCGTGCCATTAGGAAAGTAAAAAATAATTTTATCAGCTTCTTTTATGTTTATCCTGCTAATATCAATAATCGCATCTTGATCTTGAATAGATATTTCGCCCCCCACTATTCTAGCTACAAAGGTAAAAACTACAGCATGTGCATGTAGGACGAGAGCCAAGTTATCTATTTAAATAATAAATTATCTTTCAAATATATAATACTTATTATCTTCTGGATAATTTACTACAACTACTGTTCTATCACCCTTTTTAAATTCTATTTCATGGCCATTTTGTCCAAGAGACTCCCATCCTTCGGCTTCGGTAATTGGGATAATACTAATATATGTATAGGCTTTTACTTTATCATCTTGAATGTTAATAGCAGACATTGGAATAGGAAAATCTTTAATCTTAGATTCTTTGGTAGCGGAAAATATAAAAATTATACTACACAATAAAATTAATAATAATAATAATTTTTTTTTTGAAAATTTCATGAAATAATGTTCACCCCATCTTTAATTTTTAGAATATTCTTATTTACAAAACATTACAAACTATAATACTATTATACAGCATTGAAAATAATCCCAAAATGAGAATGAAAATGAAAAAAAGTAAATTTTTATTAGGTTTAGGGATTACTTGTACACTTACAATCAGTAGTTTCGAAGTAAGTTATGCTCAAGAGGTGACTAAAAAATCCGAACAGCAAATTGTTGAAGAGAAAAAACAAGCATTTAATGATACCACATATGATTCATTTACACTTGGACAAGCTGAAGATATATTGTTTGATTATTTTAAACGTAATAATTTATCTTACGAAATGGGATCTAAAGAACTAAGGGATTATCTATTTGATCAATTAATGTATGGGAAAGATGAAAATTTAAAAACTGAAAAACATTATAGACTGATACTAGCTTATGCAGCGAACTATATAAGTGAAAATGAAGGAAAAGAATTATCAAACGAAAACCAACAATCATTGTTACATTCCTCAGGGACATTTAATATGGATCACCTTGCAAATAAGACATTAAAACAAATTAAAAATGAAAATGAAGCAATTCAAACCGAAAAAAATGTAAATCAGAAATCTAATGGTATTCAATATGCAGTGCCTCCTGAAGGTGGATTTAATGTTACTACAGCTGTTAGTTACGCTGCTAGACATGCCGGTTCTACTTCAAATGATACTTATGGATACTATGGAAATGGAGGAGATGGTGGTGATTGTACAAATTACGTTTCACAAATTATACAAGCTGGGGGAAAATCTATTAATAGGCCATCTACTATAAATATGTATACTCCTAATACTTCAGATAATATTTCACATTGGTATAATGGTGTTTTTGTAACAATTCCGACTGGATATATGCAAAGAAAAGTAACTACAAGTTGGATTAGGGTTGTAGATTTTTATAAATATTGGACAAAAAGATTAACATACTTTGATACTTTTAGTGAAAACTCAGTATGGAAAGGTTCAGCTGCAGGTGATGTAGTACAATATAAAGAAACTTCCTCAGGAACTATGTGGCATACTGTTTTTGTTATTAAAAAAACTCCAGACGGTCCAAGGATAGCTCAACATAGCCCTGGTAAATTTGACACACCAATTGTTCTCCCTGTAACTTCTTCTTACAGTGTATTAAAGTTTAGTCAATCTTAAAAAATAAAAAGAGTAGTCTTATAATTAGCTTATAAAACTATATAGGTATGGTACTAATTGCATCAAAAGTATAGGCACGTTATAATAGTCACCTAATTACATATAACGAGGTGTAGAAAATGAATAAGACTGAATTAACAAAAGCAGTAGCAGAAAAAGCAGAACTTACACAAAAGGATGCAGCTGCAGCAACACAAGCTGTTTTAGATACAATAACAAATGCGCTAGCAAATGGAGAAAAAGTACAGATTCTTGGTTTTGGTACATTTGAAGTACGTGAAAGATCTGCACGTACAGGACGTAACCCACAAACAGGTGAAGAAATGCAAATCGCCGCTTCAAAGGCACCTGCTTTTAAAGCTGGAAAAGAATTAAAAGAAGCAGTGAAATAATTATACATAATCAAAAGGGGTTGATATTCATATCAGCCCTTTTTTAATGGCCTTGTTGGGAAAATACTAGCATTTTGGAAAAAAGCCACACTAAGAAAAAAACTAGCCCCTACAAGAGAGGCTAGTTTACGTAAAATTCGAAAACTGAAGTAATTCTGCTTGTATTTCTTGAAAGGAATTGTGTTGTGGTTTGTTATATATTATTCTTCCCACCACTCATTTTCAATTGCATTTTCAATTTTCTCTAATAAGTGTTTGTAAAAGTTGTCCGATTCTGGATAGATACCTTTTTCATGAGCACTCCAGTTTACAACAGGACATTCATTGTTCATCATTTTTTCCGTATCTAAACAATAGGAATACTCATCGCAATGCTCAATAATAATATATCCTTTCGGAATGTTGAAGGACTTAAATCTGTCATGGTAATGCAAAATATCGTTGCAGTCGTTCACATATAGACCATTACCCCCGCCTCCATATTCCTTTAGAAACCATCGGTAACTGGCTGGAAGCTTTACGTTAAGTCTCTCTTCAACTTCTTGAATAGCTTCTTCTTTCTCTTTATAGAAATACTCCCTTTGATTATTGAATTCAAGCAATTCTCTAATTTTACTGCGATACAACTCCATTTATGTTCCCTTCCTTTTCTTCATCTCAACAACAACTCCCTCTGTTTGGAGAGTCAAACTTTGTTTTGTTTTTCTAACAGTTGAATAACCCTATCTAACTTTTGCTCAACTGGATCTTGCTTTTTGTGATTGCTAGTATGCCGAATTATACGTATAATCCCGCCAAATAGTGCACCGATGATTACTAAAATAATAGCAATTCCTATGTAATACATAGGGTTTTCTAAAGGCATTATTTAGAACCTCCTTTTCCCCTATTTTACCATTTGAAAGAATTGATATGTTGTTTGATTTTTGTTGTATATTCTATACATATCAGGTTAACATAACGTCTCATTATCAGAAGTGTGAAAAGCTAGTATTTTACTAGTTTTTTTAATCAGTAAAAAGTCATATGCTTTTTATCTTCTTTATAATATTGTAAACGATCTTGTAAAGTACCAGTATGAAACTCAAACTTGTGACCATCTGGATCTGTAAAATAAATAGACCGTTTATCTCGGTCATCTCTTTCTCGTCCAGGTAAAATATTAACCTGATTTTGAATTAATATTTCTTTTAAAGAATCAAACTCATTATTTGTTACAGTGAAAGCTATATGTGTGTAAGAGTACTGAATTTCGTTTCTTGGTATACTTTCTTCCACATTTAGAGCAATCCATAAACCATTTAAATCAAAATAAGCTAACTTTCTACCTTTTACTAATAATTTTGCTTGCAGTATATTTTGATAAAACTCAATAGCTTTCTCTAGATTTGCAACTGAAAAACAAATATGGTTAATACTTTGTATCATATTCCATTCTCCTTGTTAATTGATTAAGTTATATATTCCATTATAAGTAAAAAAATGCTTTTCTACCAGGAGTACAGATCTATCACCAGCAAGCTAAGGAAAGCAAATACTCCAAGACGAGAGGATTAACAACACAAGATAAAAATGTACATTTTTTTGTTTTAGGGCATTATAAAATTCTTAAGTTGATGGGCATGTATGGTGACCCCTCTTAAACTTTTCTAACAAAACCTTAGCTAGATAGGCAGCGAAAGCACCCACAAAATTCAATTTGTGGGTGCTTTCCTAGCTATAATTATATATAATTAATTTCTTAGTACCCTATAAATTTAAGCAAATAAATCAATAACCTCGATAAGAGTATTATTTTTTTCATAAATTAGCTTTTCTATTTCTTCATTTGGATGAACTAAATCTGGAATCATAACTGGAATCATCTTGGCATTTACAGCAGCATTTATTCCATTTAGAGAATCCTCTAAAACAATACAATTTGCTGGTTCATAATTAAACAATTTGCTCGCATGAATAAATATATCTGGATTAGGCTTTCCTTTTGAAACCATATCACCTGTAATAATTGCATCAAATCTATGTTGAATTTTTGCTTCACTCAAGTAAAATCCTGCCATTTTTTCACTTCTAGAAGTCGCAACTACTTTTTTTATATTATTTTCATCAAGAAAATCTAATAATTCTAACAGTCCTTTTTTTATTGGTGTCCCATGCTCTCTAATATAGTTAATTACATACTCTCTCTTTACTTCCTTCACAGATTTATAATCAAATTCATATTTAATTTCTTCATCGAATAGTTTTCTTGAATCAACTGAATTTAGACCAATTTTCTTAATTAATATACTCATTGGAATTGGTAATCCAAAATGTTCAAATGCATATTTCCACCCTTCTATCCCTAATCTTTCTGTATCAAACATTAGTCCATCCATATCAAAAATAACTAATTTTATCTGATCTATACTCAACTTATTGTTATTCATAAGTACCTCCCAATATATATTAATTTATCAGCTGTAGAATCTGTTAGTTCTATCTAAATTGTAATATTACTACCAATCTTCTATTTTAAGCTCTTTTTACCATATAATATAAAATTACTAGTGCTGTGAAATAATATTCTGAATTTCTAACAAATCACCTACAACGTATTCAGCATCAATATTTTCTTCTTCGTCAGTACTTATCAAAACTGACTTTACTCCAGCATTTTTTGCACACTCTATATCTATACTTCTATCACCTATATAATAGGTGGATTCTTTTTTTAATGAATATTTATCAATTAAATACCTAAGTGCTTCAGGACTCGGTTTTCTCTTAAAACCGTTATCACTGGTAATTATTTCATCAAAATAGTCAATCAATCCATTATTTTTTAGCACTTCTAAAGTAGTAATTCCCTTGTGAGTATATATAAAATTCATCATATCTTTTTCTAATACTACTTTAAGTATTTTTTCTGCGTTCAACAAAGGTTTTAATTCATACGTTCTCATATTACTTAGATTTGAATATTCATTTTTAATTTTTTTATAATCAATATTATTTTGCATTGAAATCATTATAAGAAATTCCTGAACTGATTTATTCTTAATATAATTCAAAATTGTAATTTTATCATACGGTATTTTATATTTACTAGTTACCTCGTAAATACTACAAACAATAACCTCATATGAATCAATTAATGTTCCATCTAAATCCCAAATTACAGCAGCCTTATTCATTTGATATCTCCATTTCTTTAGTTACTGCAGTAGTGATTCAACTTACTAATTATATTCTGTAGATCATCTTGACAATTTTTAAATTTATTTATTTTGTTTATTCTTAATTTCGCTCTGTTAGCAAATTTAACATCTTTTGTGCAAATAAATTTTTCATAAACCGATACAGCTTGACACATATATAAATAATTTAACTTATACATCATAAGCAAATCATATTTTGATAAAGAACATACATTCATATAGTTTTCCAAGAACCAACTTAAATCATTAACACAAATCCTGCCGTCATTACGTTCTTTTATAGAATTTAAGTAAAATCGCATTAATTCCCATATTGCGGGTATTTTAGAAACTTCCGTCATATCAATGATTCCGGTTATATTATTATTAGAAGTTATAATTTGTGTTACCGAATAATCTGAATGCCCATTAACGAATGTAAGTTTTGACATATCAATAATCTCACTGTTACTTATGACATCACGTCTGTTTTCCAAATCTTCTATAAAGAGCTTAGTATCCTCCGATACTTGCATTTTTTTTATTTGATTTATTATTCCCTCAATACGTTTAATATGATAGTTTTTATCATTTAATAGTTTTATAGATGGACGAAGATTTAAATCAAACTGTTTTAATTCATTATGAATTCTCCCAATATAATTACATCCTTGTTCTAACAACCAATTGGGAGCAGTGTTTTTTTTCCAAATATCACCTTCAATAAATTCTTGAACATGAAATGATTTTTTAAAATCTAATTTACTTATATATTCACCCTTTCTATTTTTAATAAATTTTGAAACTGGATATCCCTTTTCCCTTAAGTAATTACAAATTAATATTTCATGTAAGCTATTATTATTCGATTTGTTTAATTCAAAAATTTTTACAAAAAACTTACCTAATTTTGTCTTAAATATATAGTTAGTACCCCAACCTACTTTATTAATTTCCGTCTCAATAATATCTCCCAAATCATAGTTACTAATAAATTTTCTCTCTATATTTTTCAGTATATTCACCTCCAACAATCTTTTCCTATATATTAATTTGATGCAACCATGTAGCTTTCTGATTTAATACTATTATAGTTTGAGAATTGAGATGTTAAATAATTCATAATATATATTGAAGCAGTAAATTCAGATGTTCTATCAAGAGCAAGTGTTAAATTCGAAGCACTGTCCTCCCAAAAACCGAATTCTTTCTGTGTTTGAGCTAAGTATTCGTTTACTCGTTTATAATAATCTCCATATAACTCATCTTTTGTATTGATATACAATAAGACACTAGCAATACCAAATTTCCCTATATAATTATTGAATATTGCCTCTTTGCCGCTTTTAATTAAAATATCATAATATTCCTTTGCACATTCTATGTATATTTCATCTCCTGACGCCATGTAAGCCAAACACAAATTCACAATTGCTAAAGACACTGAATAGTATAAAGGTTTACTATTCTTTACATAATAATTATAAAATCGTTGATTCTCTTCTGAGTAATTAGTAATTAATTCATTATTTTCATCTTGAATTAAATAAAAATGATCTCCTATAAACTCATTCTTTTTAAATAAGTTTACTATAAAATCTGCTGTGCTCTTTCCTACCTGATAATCTTTCATTAAGAAAGCACATATTCCTCCAAAGGCTGTAGCTCTTAACTCGTAAACTTCTGCATTTTTTATCGATGTAAAGCCGCCAGTTTTTTCTGAATAACTTTCCTTAATTATTTCATATATCTCCTTTTTATTAGGGTCTTTCGCAAAATATTGGTATAAAAATAACCAGTAGTTATAATAATTATCACATTTTCTTCCAACAGTATGTTTATCAGAATAATGATAAAGATCCACAGTATTCTTCATTTTTGATAAAATTCTTTGAGCATCTATACTTTCTCCACCCAAGTATAAAGCTATAGGTGCCTTATAATATGCTTCAATCGGTAAATCAATAAACTCCTGATTATTGATATGATTTTTAATCCACTTTAAAGATTTTTCTGTTAATTTCATTATTTTCGCCTACCCATTCCAATTATTTTATATAAACTAATTTAATTACCTGGCATGATTTAATCATTATTTCCGTTTATAATAATAAATAGATTTCTTAGACTTCAAGATCATGCCAAGGTAATTAAATATACTTATTTAGTTAGTTATTTACTTACTTTAATAACATTTGAACTTCTTTAATTTTCTGTAATTTATTTAAATCGTAATTTTTAGGTAACCTACAAATAAAACACATTTTGTTTTTGTACGAAAACGCAGTGATAAAATACCTTTTATGTTTTTTAAACTTTGAAGAAATTATGGTGCGGATATTATCATATTCGCTTTCAGAATACTCTCCCGTATAATTAAAGCCAAAATCCAAACTATCATATACCTTTTTAATATCCCTTCCAAGTTCCTTGTCTTCATATTCACCATACGCAATATTGTCAATAAAGACTTTATCTTCAATGTAGTTTTTCTTGTAACTATTTTCGACTTTGTTATAGCTTGTATTAATATCTTGATCATCTGCATCTACTTTTACTGGGATACTAATATGGAAATCCCCAATTACATCACCGAAATCTTTTCCGCCAATATTTCTAGCATTTCTAGTCATTCTTAAAACAAATTGATTACGGTCAAATATTATTTTGCACATTTGTAATGCAATCCAAAACGATAAACATTCCATTTTTTCTGATACTATAATTCCATAATCATGATTGTCTTGTATACTATATTCAAAGAAATAATCAACCAGGTATTCTGAGTTATCATTTATATCTATTTTTCTCTTCAGGATAAAATCACATATTTCTTTAAATTCCAATCCCTCTTTATATTGAATAATCTTTTCCTTATTTGTATTTTTCATTTGTTCATCTACATATTCTAAATAATCTATCGGTTTCACGTTGGAATTCTTTGTTTTGTTATTGAATAAATATGAATTTAAATGTGAATATATCTGCCGTTTTAAAATAAACATACTTGCACCATCAAAAATCATGTGATTAAACATCATTAATAATTCATATTTTTTTTCACTCACTTTGATTAATATAAAACTATATAAGACCTTATCAATTATATCTGTGCCAAAATTCATACTTTCCATATTTCTTTGTATATATTTTTTTACTAGATTAATTGATGCATCGTCATAACGACTCAAATCCATAACATTTATTTCTAGATCGTGAATTCTATCACTTTCAAAATTATAATATCGCCCCTCAGCATAACCTATCTTGCTACGTAACATAGAATTTTGGTTTATCGTATTTATTAAGGCATATTCTATAGCTGATGAACTTATGATTTTATTAAAAGGGATAGTACATACAATATTTGAAAATCTTTTTTTCATTAAAAATTTATTCTGGGAACTACTACATGGAAACTGATTTATTACCTTATTAAGTGCTATTTTCTTATTAATTTCTCTATACTGTTCTCTTAAAACATCATTAATTTTATCCTCTATCTCACTATTCATAGAAATAGAATCAAATATATCTAAAATTCCTCGTTCATTATAATTTTTAAAATCATTTAATGGTACTATATAATCTGGTATGAGAGCTTCTGAGTAATTGTCTAAAATAATCTTCTTGATCTCATCATGATTACTATTTGTAAATAAAACAATCACACTTCTAAAGTTGTAATCATGTATTCGCAACTTGACATTTATTTTAAGTTTTTCTTGAAGCGATTCTTCAATTTCCTTTAACAAATCTTCTTTATCTTTCTCTGCTGCTATCAAAGTAGCTAAATATGATATGGTTGGATTCCTTAAAAAGTCATCTAAGAATATTTCTTTACCAAATTCTCTATTGAGTAAATGTAGCATGATTACTATTGATAAAGAATCACCCCCCAAATCAAAAAAGTTTTCCGAAACTCCTATTTTCTCAATTTCTAATGCCTTACCCCAAATTTCTGCTATTGTTTTCTCTATTTCATTTCTAGGTGCTTGATAATTAGCATTCAAATTATTTGTGTCAGGTTCTGGAAGTAATCTGTTATTAATTTTTCCGTTCGGAGTTAAAGGCATACTCTTAAGTAACACAAAATGTGCTGGAATCATATACTCTGGTAACTTTTTTTTCAAATATTCTTTAATGTCCAGCTCTTCTACAGTTTTATCACTTACAATATATGCACATAAATACTTTCTTTTATTTTCTTTTACTAAAACCACAGCTTCTTTTATGTTATTGTTTTCTAATAACTTATTTTCTATTTCACCAAGTTCAATGCGGTAACCTCTTATTTTTACTTGATTATCTTTTCTTCCCAAGTACTCAATATTACCATCGGGTAACCATCTTGCTAAGTCACCTGTTTTATACATCTTTGTTCCAGCCTCAAATGGATTGTCAATAAACTTTTGGCATGTCAATTCATTTTTATTAAGATATCCCCTGGCTAAACCATCTCCACTTATACATAATTCACCCGCTATACCAATCGGTAATATATTATTCAACTTATCTAAGATATATATTTTATTATTATCTACCGCTTTTCCTATTGGAACGCTCTTGTTTATGGTTCCTTCATACTTCCACATGGTAGTACAGATGCTATTCTCCGTTGGCCCATATGCATTTACATAATTGAGTTTTTTTCCAACTCTGCTAGCCAAAGATCTATTAGACTCACTACCTCCAGTTATAATTACTTCTAGCTCTGTATCTTCAATTTCTATTTCGTTAGCAACAAATGGCGGTAATAAAGTTATGTTGATTTCGTTTCGTTTTATATAAGTGTTTAGTTTACAAATATCCATTGCAAGATTCTTGGATATGACATGCACTTCAGCCCCAAGTAAAATACCCATGTATATTTCCCAAGCCGATGCATCAAATGCAATGCTAGCAAATTGTAATATTTTTTTATTACTATTTAAATTGAATTTTTTCTTTGATGAATTAATTAAGTTTATAACGCCTTTGTGTTCAACCATAACCCCTTTTGGTTCTCCAGTTGTACCAGATGTATAAATTACATAGGCCAAATTTCTTGAGGTGTGTAATTTATCTAAATCTTCTGTTTCTCGTCCGTATAATTCTTCATCCAATAAGTCAATAATCTTGTATTTAAAATCAATCTTATTATTTAACTTAATGTTTGTTAGTAATACTTCACTTCGACTATCTTTAAGAATATATTCTATTCTATCTTTCGGATAACTAGGGTCTATAGGTAAATATGCACCCCCAGCTTTTAACACGCCTAAGATCCCTACTACCATCTCTATAGACTTCTCTACTAATAAACTAACAATAGACTCAGGTCTAACTCCTTGTTCTCTTAAATTCCTTGCCAAACTGTTAGCCTTCTTATTTAATTCCATATACGTCAAAGTGTTATCCTCAAATACAACTGCTATTTTAGTTGGATTTTTTTTAACCTGTGCTTCAAATAATTCACAAATTGTGTTGATTTTCGGATATGTATAGTCTGTTTTATTAAAATCAAATAATATTTGATTTATTTCTTCTTCTGTCATTACGTTTATATCAGATATATAATTTTTTTTGTTTTTGGTTATACTTTTTAAGATTTGAACCAAGTGACAACTAAAACGTTCAATTGTTTGATGAGTAAATAAGTTTGAATTATAATTAATAACAATGCTTAAACCGTTATTATTGTTACTAACAGCATTAAATATTAAATCACACTTTGGGATGTTATCTTTACAAACAACCTTTTCTAATGCCAAATCATCTACATTGATATTTTCTTCATTAGATCTATCAATACTGTTAAATGCTACATCAAATAACGGATGTCTGCTCATATCTCGTTTCATTTTTAGCTTGTCTATTAACTGCTCAAACTGATAATTCTGGTTCCTATATGCTTTTAATAGGTTAGCTTTTACTGCTTCTAAAAATTCTAAGTATGTTAGACTACCCTCTGGTTGATTTCTTATAGCAAGAATATTTTCACTCAAATCTATCCCTACTTGAATTCCTATAGAAGCTCTATCAAAAATTGGAACACCAATTATAATGTCTTCTTGACCAGTATATTTTGAAAGTAGTATGTAAAACGCCGAAATTAAAAGTGTATCCATTGTAGTTCCGGTATCTATCGCAAGCTTTTTTAAATCTAATACTATATTTTCAGCAATCTTTAAATTCACCAATTTCTCTTCATAACTTTGTATACTTGGCCGTACATAATCTGTAGGCATGTTCAATACTGGAATCTCATCTTTATATACATCTAACCAGTATTGTTCTTCGTTGATTATCTCATTTGACCTGAGGTAATCATCATTCCTGTTCTTATTTTTTTCAAAATCCCTATTATTTTTACAGTAAAATTCCATGTTATTCTCTCCTAACTTCAAACAATAAAACTTTTACATACCCAAAATTTGTTCATAATGGTTACATTTCAAAGAATTTAAGTGTTTATTTAATGACCTTTTCTTCCTCAAAGGATTACTTTCATAAGGAAATCTTTACATAAATATGCCCCTTTCATTTCTCGAGACACAAAGTCATGAAATATTTAACATAATGACATTTTTCATACCCAATCAAAATAACTTGTCTCTAAAATACATATACGCGAGCATATTACGCAAGTCGAATGATATCGATTTCATCATACTTATTATGAGCAACATATCTACACCCTCATATGTTAAGGGATAAAAACCTGTACCCTTCTTTAGTGCGATAAACATCTTTTATATTAAATTACCGCAAAATATGATGTTATCAATTCCAATGTAACCATTATGAACAGTACATCTAAAACCCATTCAATACTATTGGATTAAAACATCAAACTTTTCATATCTTTTTTTACATCATCGCATTTCTAATCATTTAACCTTTAATAAAATAATTGTATTTTTAATTATTCTGATATTTTAGGCCTATTTTTTCTTAAACATTTAACGAATTATATATTTTATGTATTATTTCATAGCTGTCATGATTCATAACATGTTGAGTTTACCTTTTTTCAAGAAACTAAACTTAATATTATTTATTTTCTTAAAAAGCCAACCTATTTCCATACGATAGTACCTATGGAACAAAATGTCAACACTGTATTAGAAAATATACAATTGTACGATAATTTTGTCAAATAAAATTTTTATTCTCAAAAAACATTGCACAATTGTATATTTTTGGTGTAATCTTATTTTTATCTTTAGTCCCTTCAGTGGATTTAGACATGTTATTACTTGTATTTATTCAATAAAGATAGACTCTTTGACTAAAGGGACTAAATAGATAACTTAATTTATATAAAGTTTTGAAATTAAGGAGGTATGATGATGGGTTATATCTAAATAAATTTTTGGAAAATATATATATTAAATCAATCTGTAAATTCATTTAGGGAAATTTCCGGATATATATCTTTATAGATTTACAGAACATTATTTCAAGAACGAACTAGTGTTATTCAAAACAAAGGAGTGAAAACCATGTGTATAATCATTATTAACCGTTTTTCAGAAAATACTATAAATTATGAAGAAGCTTTAAGTGGAATAGATGGAGAATACATCTTAATTACAAGAGAAAAGCACAAAAATGTATTTCGTGAATTATTTCCTAATAGGAAAATAATCAATCATTTTCATGAAGATGATAATATTCGTCTTTATATTCAAGAACTTCACAAGAAAAAACCTGTTACATCAATAGTTGCAACTCACGAGTTTGACTTGGAAGAAGTAGGTAAAATAAGAGATTTATTAAATATCCCTGGTCAGACAGAAGATAGTGCCCAAGGTTTTAGAAATAAAGTCTTAATGAAAAATATGGTAAAAGAAGCCGTAAGAACTCCAAAGTATTTAGAGATTAAAGAACAAATGGATTTAATTTCTTTTAAAGAAATTAATGGATTCCCTTTTATTATTAAGCCGGTAGATGGAGCTGGATCGGCAGGTTTTTCAGTTATTTCGAATGAATCTGAATTCAAGAAAATCCTTGAAGAATATACAGATTTCCCTTATATTGCAGAAGAATTTATTGAGGGAGATATGTACCACGTAGATGGTCTTTATATCAATAATCAATTAATTATATCCCAACCCTCTATCTACATAAATGGTTGTTTAGCATACCGTGAGGAAAAATATTTGGGATCAGTTATGTTATCTGAAACACATCCTTTATTTGAAAGATTAAATAAGAGCGTTCTTAAGGTATTACGTAACTTACCTACTCCAAATCATGTAATACCTTTCCATGCTGAATTTTTCTATACTTCTCAGGATGAAATCGTTTTCTGTGAAATCGCCTCCCGTGTAGGTGGAGGGAAAATAAATAATACTTTTTTGCAGAAGACAGGTGTAAATTTACTTTCGGAATGTGTTCGTGCACAGTGTGATAAAGATTACAATCACAAAAATCTAAAAATTCAAAATGATAGTGAGACATATGGATGGATGCTCATCCCTCCTAAAAAAGGAACATTACTGTCTATCAATACCGACTTCCCTTTTGATTGGATAATACATTGTATAGTTAGAGATGAAAAAATTGGAAAAACATTCTCCGGCGGTGACACAAGCGTTTCAGCAATTATGTCACTTATAATCAAAGGTAAAGACGAGCATCAAGTTCAAGAAAGATTCAATATTATTAACGAATGGCTTGAAAATAATATTATCTGGGATATTAAAACATTAACAATATAAAAGGACAAAAATATATGAATTTATTTAGATTACATCGGAACATACAACTTAGAATATTAATAATTTTTTTTAATAATCTAACATCAAATATGATTTTTCCTTTCATGAGTATATACTTTGCAAAACATATTGGCCTAAAGGCAACTAGCTTAGTTCTCACTGCATCTATTATATTAACATTACTAGGAAATCTGTATGGTGGAGGATATGCTGATAGACATGGTAGGAAATTTATAATGGTATTATCCGAAGGGGTGAAAGTACTAATCTTTTTTGGATTTTTACTTGGGACTTCCCCTTCCTATTATTGGCCGCTTCTAACGGTGTTATGTTTCTTGCTACGAAGCTTTTTTAATGGGTTATACAGTCCTGCTGCTGAAGCTATGTTACTAGATGTTACTACGACTGTAGAACGAAAGTATACGTATAATATAATCTATTGGATAAACAATTTGTCTTTGGCTATTGGTGCTGGAATTGGGACTTATTTTTTTGAAACAAACTTAATTTATTTATTTACAATTCTTGCTGCTGTGAGTTTAATGCTATTTTTAGTTACGTTATTTTGGATAAAAGAAACTTATTTTCCAGATAATTCAGGTTTACCAAATAAAAAAGATAAAGGTTATATTAAAAATTACATTGAGGTCTTTAAAGATCGCATTTTTATTATTTTTGTAGTGTCCAGTATGTTGTTATTCTCTCTTGAAGCTCATCTCACTAGGTACATAGCTATTAAGCTTAAAGATTACGATTTTAAGATTTTTGATATACAACTAACTGGAACTCAACTATATGGAAATTTAGTTTTAGAAAATACTATTTGTGTTGTATTCCTCTCAATTTTATTTTCTAAAAAGATAACTAAAATAAAACGCGAAAGAATCCCATTTGTTTCCGGATTGGTACTTTTTGTAATAGGTTATGGATTGATAGCAACTAATTTAAATCCGTTTATATTAATTATTATGATGTTTGTAGCAACCTTAGGCGAAATTTTATTTGCACCTATTTTTCAAACTTACTTAGGAGATCTAGCTAAAAAACCATTAAGAAGTTCTTACATGGCTATTAATAAATTTGCAAATCGTGGGAGCATTTTAATTTCTACAGGAATTATCTATCTTGTCAGTATTAGCTCAGCATGGGTCTCTTCGTTACTAATTTGGTTGACAGGAATTTTAGGAGCTGTACTATTATGTCTGTTACTTCCACATATTTATGCACGAAAAGAAATAGAATATAGTACCGATAAAGTAGGTTAATAAAATTCATACTGTTGGAGAAAGGTATCAATTAAAGGCTAATAATTGATTGCTCATATTAAAACGAAAGAGATATAATAAGGTTTCTATTCTTTAGTTTACAATACTATAGAATTCCTCATGTATACCTATTTTCTAAACAAAAAGGCAGGGATTTTCCCTGCTTTTTGTTTAGAAACAGTATTTAATATTATTGTTTTCAATTAATGTTAGAATTAACTGAAAATAATCACCCCCTAAAAATTCATATATTCTTCGTATAATTTATTTATATTGAAATCCTTGTTTGTTCAAATTACTTAATATCATTAAAAAACTCCGCTATTACCTAACTAAAAAACATCCTGAAAGCTAAATTTTTTTCTTAATGTTATGCTAATTCATAAGTGTAACGAAAAATTGATGTATTTAATCCCATTTTACCTAATTAAATTCTGTACAGTAAAGTTTGATTGAATTAATACTGGCTAACTTCAATTTCCTATCTATGTTCAAACGATAGAACATAATTGTTTGAAGTTATTGATTTTGTAATCAGAATTATCATTTTTTTCATTTTCATCAGTAAAATAGCAAGCACTTATTCCCGCGTTTTTCGCTGCTAATAGGTCCAAATCCCGATCTCCAATCATTATAGTTTCTGAATGAATCATGTCATATTTGTTAATTAAATAATTAATTGCATCAGGACTTGGTTTTCTCTCAAATCCTTGTTGAGATGTTATAAAATCAGAAAAATATCCATATAAACCATAAATTTCCAATAACTTAATAGAAGATTCTCCTCTATGAGTATACAAATAATTTTTTCTATTAGTTGAATGAATATGCTTGCAAATTTCTACAATTCCTTCAAATGGTTTTGATAGTTCAAGCTCCATTTCTTTTCTTTGCAATTGATATTTTGTTATAAAGTCTTTTTCTATTTGATACTTATTTTCATAGTATTTTAAAGCTGATGACATAGATACCCTCATTTGTTTTACAATTTCACTTAATGGCTCGTCTATTCCTTCTCTCTTCAGCAATTCTTTAAATATTTTTGCCATTACTGGATATGTATCAAAAAGAGTACCATCAAAATCCCAAATTATATGTTTGTACATTTCAAATCCTCCAATTTATTTATTATTAAAATCTTACAAAGATATTGTAACAAAACAAGTAATTTTTATATAGTCGAAAACATATATCTTACGAATATAGGCTGCAACAGCTTAGATATCTTTCCATTAATCGTTGCATGTAACTAATGTAAAGATATTTTTATTTTAAACAAGGCATACATAAAATATTAAGACTCAATACCTTTAGAATAAAATTGTCGCACTCCTAATAAATATTTTTCTCTAACCTTTCTATTCATTATTCTCTATAACACTACCCATAAAACCTCATTACTTTTATATAAGGTGGTTTTGAACTGCGTAAATATAAGGATAATGATTATACCTAAAATTACCAGAATTTTTATTAGAGAAATATAAGAGTTTATGCAAAATTGCATAATTTTTAGCGTTAATATTTATGTATAATAATAAGAAGCTTTCCAACATTTTTCTTTAAATTTAATACTTTAATCTTAACTATCTAATGTACCCAAGTACAATATTTTGAGGAATAAAAAAACCTAAGAAAATCGCCTTTCCTATAAGGGATTCTATTACTACTTCACTCCCATACATTAAAAGGAATTAAAGTTTTTGTGAAGAGGAAATATTAATTTTATTAAGATATCTACTTGTATTTTCCCCTTTAAATCATCATGGAAGCTTAATATCTTATAAATAACTAAGTGCTATTTTAGATGTTATAAATACTAAATTATTTTCCTCTTGGTCTCTTATCATTAACTTTATAAACAAAAAATAACCATATTTAATTATGTATTTTTTATATAATTAAATGTGGTTATTTGTGTTATAAATTCTAATCCGATGTATTTGGGGGAGCACCACATCACCATCAAGCTAAGGGTGCCAAGAGGGTATATGTGAATGTGTTTTTTGAAGTTTCTACGACTACACTAAAGATGTTCATAGCAAATAAACCTATTAAATAGGTGTTTTTAAAAATATT
The DNA here is from genome assembly GCF_040459765.1 of Bacillus cereus group sp. RP29. NCBI lineage: Bacteria > Bacillati > Bacillota > Bacilli > Caryophanales > Bacillaceae > Bacillus > Bacillus cereus group sp. RP29. The sequence continues at coordinate 61,853 of NZ_JARVHN010000002.1, read as the reverse complement.
ATGCAACTTGGAAACTTTGTGACAACGTACAATCATACACAACGCCTAAGATATCAAAGACTGTTTTCTTTTCGTAACGGTGAGATTTTCGTCCGTTTTTTTCTAACAGGTAAAACAAACGCAATAAAACTTTTAATAATTCATGGATGCCCTTCTGTAGTCCCTCATAAAACAATAGATAATAGTTCTTTGTCATATAGATGGATTTGTATTCACTTAACTCTTTCTTTTTCTTGTCCAAGAGTAGCTGACGCATTTTGAACATCGTCGATGAACATAGTAAAATACTAATGAGTTGCCCATATAAATGGCATTCTAAGCGTTCTTTCTTGATTTCTTTGCACCTGTCAATTTGAAAAAAAGATTTCCATGTTTTGAACAAAATTTCAATTTGCCAGCGTAATGAATACAAGTCATGGATATGTTCCGTTGGAACATTTTCTGTAGAAAGATTCGTAATATACACGTTGATCCCACTCAACCGTTTACTTCGTTCTTTATAGGTAATACCTTTCTTCTTTTCTTTTTTGGCTTGTTCCTTCAACCTTTTCTCTGTTTGGTCTTTTGTTAATCGATGAATAATAACACGAGCTGGTAATTTTTGATACTGTCCAATGTATGCCTCTGAAATCTCCATTGTTTGACCTGGGGACAATTGATTCATGAGTTCTTCCATATCTAACTGAATATAGAGTGACCCTTTCTTCAGGGTCCCATTTCGAAAATATTCTGGATTATCATTCTTACGATAGATTCGAGAATTTAATTTCAAACGTGAGATATAGTAAGCTCCTTTATCGTGGATATTCTGTAAGTCATGTAAGTCAAAATAGCCTAAATCTCTTATATACAAGTCTTTTGGTCGAATGGTTTGTAGGCTTGTTGAACCAAAGATTTTATCATTTTCTCTTCCTTCTCCTACATAAACGTGCAGGAACTTCCCACTCAATAAGTCATACTCTAATTGAATTTTGACTCCTGCCGTATGGCTACTTCCACCCGAACCTTGATAATGTGAAGAAAACTTATCTGGAAGCTGAAATGTTGTAGAATCTAGAATCCGAATGTGCTTAAAGGTCGTGGTGTATTGATGAATTATTTCTTGTGTTGAATGAATTCTTTGAGTTAGAAGGTTAGCTAGAACTTGTTCCAGAAACTGTACTGCGGAAGCATTAAATCGTTGATTAAGCCCTTCAGGGCTGATAAGAACACCTGTAGATACTTCAAGACAGCTACATAATTGTGTGAGTGATGTACTTGCAACCTGTTGGCTAAGCCATACACATAAAGCAACTAATTCCTTTGCTTGATATTTACTCTTTCGATGAACGAATCCTTTTTCTTTAGCTAAGTGTTCTAGAACATGGGGAGACATATGTCGTTGTAATTCTTCAGCAATCGGTTGAAGTTCGTCAAGAATCGAAAGATCCATAAAAAACGCCATCCTGGTCTGACCCCATTTGGTGAGACAAAGAAAAAACACCTAGACAACATGTTTCCTATAAGCTATAGGTGACATGTTAGCTAATTTCCTCTGAATCCGTTCATTATTATAGTAGTGGATGTATTCATCCACAGTTTGTATTATACTAGCATTATTCGATTGTTTTATATTTTGCGCATAGAATCCTTCGGATTTCAAATGAGAATGAAAGGATTCTATGAGGGCATTATCATGGCAGTTTCCTGTACGAGACATGCTTGTGATAATGCCGTTTTCTTTGGCATATGTTTGAAATTGCTTTGATGTATACACTTTTCCTTGATCCGAATGTAAAATCGTATCAATCACATTTTGCTTTCTTAAGGCCTCTTTTAGAGTATCTAATACAAGTGAAACATCCTGTGTCTCACCTATTTTATAACTTACAATTTCATTGTTAAACCCATCTATAATAGATGAAAAATAAAGAGTCTTATTGCCGAACATCAAATACGTGATATCAGTGAACCATTTTTCATTAGGCTTGGTGGCTTTAAACCTCCGTTGTATTCTATTTTTAGCTACTACTGGTTCATGACCAAGCACAAATATCTTTTTCTTTTTTCTAACCCGAGATAATACGTTGTATTTTCTCATGATACGTAATACTTTTTTATGATTCATTACGATGTTAAATTGAGCACGTAGACAAGCTGTAACCCGACGATATCCATACCGATATTTATGATGTTGACATATTTCTATTACGGTTTTTTCTTCATGATTAGTTACTGTTTTCTCCTGCTTTTTCCAACGATAATAAGTAGCACGTGAAATATTAAATATGGAACACAGTTCTGCAATTGTAAAAATTGATTGCCATTCCTTTATCATTTTCATTATTTCTTCTTTTCCTCCCACCTCCTTAAGATTTCTTGGCACTTTTCCAGCAATATAATCTTTGCCTTTAAATAACGTATTTCTAATTCTTTTTGTTCAAGTTCTGTTAACCTTTTTAGGGGTACGGCAACGATTCCTTCTTTTTGGAGCCACTTACAAAACTAAAATAAGAATCTGTACCAAAAAGATTTTTTTGGTACAGATTCTTATGTAGAAATATTAGTTTTTATTATTAATATAAAATGAACATACAAAAATCAATATAAAAGCACCTAAAGACATTTGAGGGATAGTTAAAAATCCCATATATACGGTCTGAATCGATGAGCAATCATTACTTGTAAAACTACAAAAAGTACTTTTTATAGCGAAATACTGTATGATACATTGATACAAAGCAATTATCATACCACAGAACGATAAAACACGAATATAATACTTGATATTATCATCCTTTTTTATCATTGCAATAATAATTAAAAATATTAATGGATACATGAATATTCTTTGATACCAACATAGGTTACAAGGAGTAAAACCCAAAATTTCACTGAAATAAAGACTTCCACAAGTAGCAATAAGAGAAATAAACAAACATAATCTAAGTATTTGAATAACCTCCCTTATATTTTTTTGTTGATATGAGTAGTTATTGTTTTGACTGTACGTAAAAATTTATTTCTAGACTCTGTTGATTGAAGTTCATCAAATAACGTAAATGCGCCTTCCCAATCATCTATAGAACAATATAACTCTATTAACAATGCTTTAATGTGATCTTTTGATGAATCAATAAAACTATATTTGTTATTTTCGAGTTCACTCAATTTTAGCGCATCTAACAATTTTCCCGTTTTTAATCGAATATCATAAAATAAAATAAGTGACCTATAGTAATTCACATCAGAACAAAGCGGCTGTAGTTCTTCTAATAAATCAAGATATTCATTTAACTTTCGGATTTGTCTCTTTTGAAATAAAATATTACATAATAATAATATTGCTTCAGCTTGATATCTCTTATATGTACTTTGCTTATATAAATCAATTGCTTTTATTAAATTTGTTTCAATTATATGCATGTCTTCATTCGCATAGTGTAATTCTTTAGCATAAAAATATAACCATTTTGGATTAGAGGGTTCATCTTCCATCATTTGTCTTGTTAGTTTTATATTTCTATCATTTTTTTCGGACAGATTAATCACTTCAGGATCATACCCATCATGGCGAATCATGATATCCACTGTAATATTTTGTGGAATACTACCATCAGCATTTATAGGCTCTTCATGAACTTTTCCTTTGAATTGAATCCCTTTTTTTACAGAAAACATTTTTCTATTGTCAGTATATACATGGCCAATATGTTCTTTTATCATCGGACTAATTATACAATCTATAGAAAGAAATTGAATCAATTTGGCTACTTTTTTAAATTTATTCGTACTATCGACGCAATAATTATCAGCATCTATATAATAAATCCACTCTGAACTTGTTAAACTTATAAGTTTATTTCTGTGAAAGGAAAAATCATCAATCCAAGGCTCATATACAACTTTAACCATTGGAAAATATCGGTTAATGATCTTTGTAGTATTATCTGTTGAATGAGAATCCAATACAAGAATTTCATCAAATTGATTTCCAAGGCTATCTAAACATCTTTTAATACATCTCTCTTCATTATAAGTAAGTATTCCACAAGTAATTGAAGGATACGGTGCCTTTTCATATTGAAAAACTAGTTCATTTAAATTTTGACTGTTGCTTAAACCTCCCCAATTAATATAGTTATATTGTTCATTTCCTTGTATTAAACTTAAATCTTTTAATAAAGAAGAATGTGGGTGCGAATGTTCTAATCTAGTTACTAAGTCGTTTAATGTTTCCACTATATAACCCCTTTTAAATTATTTCATATATTTTTGTACAAATGTATTCAGTTCCTCTGTGGAATGGAAGCCCTCCAAGCGATCTAGCTCTTTTCCATCTTTGTAGTATAATAAGGTAGGTGATTTATTAAGTTTATTCTGTTCAAAAAAATCTCCATCCAAATTACTTGGTTCTTCAGCATTCAAAGCAAAAATCTCTGCCTTTTCCTGTTTGATTACTTTATTCATTGATGGCTTCATTTCTTGACATACACCACAAGATGTTTTATAAACATACATAAAATAAGAGTTTTGAGAACTTATTTTTTGTTTATATTCTTTTAAACTTACATTTTTATAGTCTGGTTTTTCTAAAGTATTTGAATTGATAACGATAAATACAACGGCAGCTGTTAAAACAAGTGTAACTAAAGTGAAAATCCATTTTTTCATCCTTCATCCTCCTTAAAATACTAATTCCTATTAATTTTTATGCATCATTACTGGACATACAATAATTTCTCACTAACAGTCCCCCCTTTATAATTCCAACTTTTAAAGGGAGACTGTAAATAAAAACTTACAGTTATCATATTAAATGAAAATGTGATTTTATTAATGATCACATTTTTACTGGATACTTTATTCAACCACCATAGCACCTTTAAGATTGCTTACTTCTGTTATTTTATTATTATCTAATTTGAATTTCCTATCATACGATATAACATTTTCGGGATTGTGTGTTATGAAGATAAGCATGCAATTTATACTCATTAAATTAGACTGAATTTGCTTAAAGTTATCTATATCTACATTACTTAAAGATTCATCTAAAATAAGTATATTGGGTCTATGTAAAATGGCCCTAGCCATTGCTAACCTTTGTTTCTGGCCTGTAGATAGGTTAGCAGCATTCTCATTCAAATGAAAATCCAATTGATTTGGTAATGAATAAATAAACTCATGAACATTAGCCACTTTACAAGCTTGCATAATTTCTACATCACTAAAATCTTCTCCCATACATAAATTTTCTCTGATTGAATCTTTAAATAAAAATGGGTGTTCATTTAAATAGACAATGTTTTTTCTAATAGTATCTTCACTGATATTATTGATATCTACTCCATTAAGAAAAATTGTATTATTTTCTACTTTGTAAAGTTTAGTTAATGTTTTTGCGAATGTGCTTTTCCCTGTACCACTTTCGCCAATAATCAATATTTTTTCATTTTCATTTAATATAAGGTTCGCTCCCTCAATAATATTTCGGAAAGTGTCAAAACTAAAATTCAGATTTTGTATTTCAATATGTTTGATTTTTGATTCCTGTTCTTGTTGTTTTTCAGGATGAACAGGATATTGTAAAATATCCAAAAAACGATTTCCTGCTACAAAAGCTTTTTGCAATTGTGATTGTAATCCAATAAGTCCTTCTAAGGAACCCATTAAAAACATTAATAAGGAATTAATGAAAAGTAATTCTCCTAAAGTCATAGCATCAGACATAATTTGTTGTGCACCAACCCACAATATTAATACGGTAGAAGAACTTTGGATCATTTTTTTTAGTGCCCCATTGTTATTGGCTGCATACTGCTCTTTTAGAATTGCTTTTAATTGACTTTTAAATACGGTATTAAAGCTATTTAAAAAGTATAGTTTTTTATTTAGTGCATATATTGTAGGCATATTTTTTATAAATTGAACTAGAAATGAATTTGTATTTGCCTTTGTTTCCATTACAGTTCTATTTCGTTTACTTAAAAGGTCATAAAAAAGTACTGTTAAACATATTAGCAATAATAGTGGAATTAGAGTAGTAAGAAATAATGTAGTGTTCACTCGATATAGTACAGAACCAATTCCAATTATAATTATTAAATCTAATATTCCTGATATGACACTTGTGCTCACAATATTTCTAATATAAGATGCATCATTAAAACGAGAGATAATGTCCCCTGATTCTCTATTTTCAAAAAATCGGATGGGTAACTTAACAATATGGTTAAAGTAGTCTTTAGATATATTGTTATCGATATTATTTGCCATTTTAACAATAAATAAGGACCGGAAGTAATCAAAACATATCGATATTATAAATACCCCTAACATAGATAGCCCCCAAACAAATAGGTAATATTCTAAATGTCTAGGAAGTATCTCATCAACAAGGAATTGAATACAAAAAGAACTTGCAACTGAAAGAAATACAAATAATATAGACAAAATAAATACAATACCTAGCTGGAGAATGTTTTTCTTCACAAGTTTTTTGACAAAATCTATTTTGGTATTAATTATCTGTGCAGGTTTATGAAATTCCGAACATGGTTCAATCATTAATAAAACCCCTGAAAAAGATTTTGAAAAGTGATCCATTTTAATTGCTGTAATTTGTTTATTTTTTGGGTCACTTATTATAAGCTTCCCTCGTTTCTTCTTGTAAATAACAATATAGTGCCCCTCATTATTTTCATTTACCAAAGCTATACAAGGTGTGCTTATGTTATCAAAAACTATATCTAATCTGTTCTTATCTACCTCAACAGGCTTATAAGTTAAAAACTCAAAATTTCTAAGTACAGACAAAAGATCTTTTAAGTTATACCCCTTTTTAACTACTGTGAAATCTGTTAAATAATTGATACCATAGTTATATCCATAAAATTTCAAGATTGAAGATATACAAGCCAATCCACAATCATATTCGCCGTGTTGTTTTGTATGTATATATTTCATATATTTATCGCTTCCTTAGATTGTTGATTTCGTGAAAATAAAGAAAAAATCTCGTTATACAACGAAATTTTTTCTTTATTTTCTGAAGATTATTAACAGTATTTTCTTGCTAATTCACAATTATTTTGAGTTGAACCGCATCCACCATAACCACCAAGCCATTCACTACCTCCTGAATAACACAGTGCTTTAAAGTATGCACATTGAGCAGTTCCGATACCGCTACCGCCACCAGCGCCGCCACCATCATGTTGATGCACATAATTTACTCCATCATGTCCACCTTCAAAAGTCTCTAATTCTTCCAAGTTTAATTCTTTGATTAAGTCTTTCATAATTATTCCTCCATATAAATCGATTTATTGTTGTTACATTTCGAATTATATAACGATAATGAATATTGTTCCAATTACTTTCTGTAAAAAATATACATAATATGCAAAATTGCATATTATGTATATTCGATTTAAAATTCTATGAATTTTCTGATATAATAATTGATATTAGATAATAAAGGAGTCCTACAATGCAAAATATATTAGACCAAGCCAAGACAATATTATCTTCAGATGAAAAAGTTCTAGATTTTTTACATGGATCTTTAGACGTTTTTGAATTTAGGCATCCTGTACGCCCTGGAGTATTAATTGCTACAAATAAAAGATTATTCTTTTACGGCCCTGATTTAGTTGGTGATGCATGGGTTAATGAATATTTTTATGAAAATATATCAAAGCTGAAGGAGAAAAAGAATTTATTTGGTGTACCTAGTATACTTTTTTGGAATAAAAACGAAAGAGTAGGCATCAAAAATATTCAAAGCAAAAATCTTAATGAATTTGTACAGATAATTAGAGAGAAAATAACCAATGAATAAATAGACTCTACAATTTAATCTTGTCAATAAAAATCCAATTTCTCAAAAATGTAGAAATTGGATTTTTTAATTCCTCTAAATTTTTATGTATCATAACTTTCAAGTTTTGACCCCTAATTTAAGATTCAGTAAAATAAGGGTGTTGATTAGTGTCATAACTTATAGTCATAAGTGAAATGAAAAAGAGGTGTATTTTCGTGAAGTATGGTTATGCAAGAGTATCTACTTTGAATCAAGATTTAGAAAACCAAATAGCAACATTAGAGAAAGAAAATTGTGATTTTATTTATTCTGAAAAATATACTGGAACAAAAACAGATCGGCCAGAATTTCAAAAGTTATTGGCCAACTTAAAAGAGGGAGATACTTTAATTGTTACGAAATTGGATCGTTTTGCACGATCGACAGTAGACGGGATTCATACAATTAAGAATCTATTTGAAAAAGGAGTAAAGGTGCATATTTTAAATATGGGCTTAGTTGAAAATACTCCAACTGGAAGACTTATTTTTAACATTATGAGTGCATTTGCAGAATTTGAACGTGATATGATTGTCGAAAGAACGCAAGAGGGAAAAGCACTTGCTAAATTACGGGCGGACTTTAGGGAAGGGCGACCTAAAAAATATCAAAAAAAACAAATCGAACACGCCTTATCTCTTCTCAATCATCATTCTTATAAAGAAGTAGAAGAAAAGACTGGTATTTCGAAAAGTACACTTACAAGAGCTAAGCGACAATTGAAAAAAGAGCAAGATACTTAAATTAAATTATATTTTTAACAGGAAAACATTACGGACTAGAGCAGCTATCCTGTCAGTATGCTGATAAGATGTCATCTAGTTAATAAAGGAGATACGTTATGGTTAGTATGCAAGAAACAGCTTATCCCCGATTAAAGAGTTGTCCAAGTTTTACAGAATTAGAAAAACTTTTTTCACCCAGCTCAAGTGAAATTTCATGGGCAAAACAGAAAGCACGTAACTCGTTTTCGCAATTAGGTCTATTAACAATGCTAAAAACATTCCAATGTCTAAATTATTTTCTTCCAATCAGAGATACTCCACCAGTTATTATTGAACATATTGCGAGAAAAGCAAAGCTTAATCTACCAGAGCGAGAAGAATGGAGTTCTTATCATCGTTCTGGTACAGGAATCCGTCAAATCGCTATGATTCGTGAATATCGTCGAGCTAAAATGTTTAATGACCAAGCTCGTCAAGTCATGTTTAATATTATGAAAACATCTGTATTGGAAAAGGACGAAAAAAGCGATATCATTAATATTGCAATTGATGAGCTAGTCAAACACAGCTATGAGCTTCCTGCTTTTAGTACATTTACAAAAGCTGTAGACCATGTACATGCTGAAGCATATCGTACTTTATATCAATCCATTTCAGATGCATTAACAATTGAAGAAAAACAAAAGATAGATCAATTGTTTCAGAGTAGGGAAGGTTCTACTTATTCTGATTGGAATGTAGTGAAACAAGATCCTGGACGTCCCACTTTATATCAATTAAGACGCTGGATACATCGAAAAAACTGGCTCAACGAACGATATGTAGGTTCTGATTTTTTTCAACGGCTCCACATTCCACCTGCAAAAATTGAAAGATTAGCAGCTGAGGCTAAAACATTAGATGCATCTCGAATGAAAGAATTGGAGGCGCATAAAAGATATACATTAGCTGTCTCACTATTATCTGTCCAATTTGCAAGTACTATTGATGATATTGGAGAAATGTATATAAAGAGGATTGCTAGTTCGCATAAAAAGTCTGAAGGTTCCCTTCAAGAATTGAAAAAAAAGAAAGAAAAACAAACTGATAACTTAATTGCGATTCTACATAATACGGTACTTGCATTTCAGTCCGAAGGATCGATAGAGGAAAAGGTGCAAGAATTAGAAAATATAATTGGCGGAACCTCTGGTCAACGTGTATTAGATGATTGTGAAAATCATTTAGCTTATGCTGGAAACAATTACTTTTCATTTATATGGAAGCATTTAAAAAGCAGTAGAGCAGAGTTAATGAAAATATTAGAAACGTTAGAATTTAAATCAACAAACCAAAATAAAGGGTTAGAACAATCCATTTTATTTTTAGTGAAAAATAAAATGAAGAAATCCGAATGGATTCCTATTATGGACTTAACTAATCAAAAAAATAATGAAGCTGATTCACATACAACGTCTGTGGTTGACCTTTCCTGGATACCTGAAAAATGGTGGCGATGGATTCGTCCACATCAGAGAAGGGACGCTCCTCCTGAAAAGATTCATCGGCGCCATTTTGAAGCCTGTGTTTTTTCTCAAATTTGGTTGGAATTAAAGTCTGGAGACTTATATATAGAAGGAAGCGATAAATATGCAGATTATCGAAAACAATTAATTTCTTGGGATGAATATCAAGAAAATGTCGCTACTTTTTGCAATCAAGCAGGACTTCCTATGACTGCTCAAGAGTTTAAAATGCAAGTTTACAACAAACTAGAAAAAAGGGCTAGAAGTGTAGACGTTTCTTTCCCAAAAAACAAAGCTGTCACACTACGTAATGGTGAGCCAGTTATCACAAAACCTAAAAAGAAAAGAGTATCTCCTTTGTTAAAAGCCGTACGAAAACGTATTGATGAAAAATTGGTTCCCATTAATGTATTAGATTTATTAGGAGACACAGAATATTGGTTAAACTGGACTCGTTTTTTCGGCCCGATTTCTGGTCATGATGCAAAGTTAGAAAAGCCACCTGAACTGAAGTGCACCCCAATTGTTAGACACAGTCTAACAATTGGAGGTGCATTTTTTATGGCTAAATTTTCTTCAAAAGAAAAAATCCAAGCGGTGAAACGATATTTAGATGGTACAGAAAGTGGAAAAATAATTGCTAAATCTGTAGGAGTTAACCCTAGCGTACTTCGTGAGTGGATTAGACGATATGAGTCTTCAGGTGAAAAGGCCTTTGAAAAGTGCTATACATTCTACCCAGCGCAGTATAAACTAGATGTACTTTATTATATGAATGAACACGGGACATCTATCAGAGAAACAGCGGCACTTTTCAATATACCGTCTTATGAAACACTTCGGAAATGGAAAATAGCTTATGAAACAGGAGGATTGGATGCCCTACAATTAAAGAAAAAGGGGCGTCCAACCATGAAAGATAAAAAAATAAAACCAGTAGATGAAGGATCAATCAAAGCCTTACAAGCGGAAAATGAGCGTTTACGTATGGAAAATGCATATTTAAAAAAGTTGAATGCCTTAGTTCAAAACAAAGAAAAATCACCAAACAAGACAAAGCGCAAGTAATCTACGAGTTAAGGCATGAATTTCCTATCAAGGAGTTACTTCAACTCGCAAACATTCCACGTAGTACGTACTATTACTGGATGAAACGTTTTAATCGTCCTGATCCAAATGCGGAGGTAAAAGAACTGATTCAAGCTATTTATAATGAACACGATGGGTGTTATGGCTATCGTCGTATTCGTGATGAACTTATGAATCGTGGACACAAAGTAAATCATAAAAAAGTGTATCGCCTTATGAAAGAATTAGGATTAAAATGTCTGGTTCGTATGAAAAAATATCGCTCTTACAAAGGGACAGTTGGGAAAATTGCGCCAAATATTTTAAATCGCAACTTCCAAGCTGAAAAACCAAATGAAAAGTGGGTTACAGATATTACGGAGTTTAAATTATTTGGGGAGAAGTTATACCTATCACCAATGTTGGATTTATTTAATGGTGAAATTATCACGTATACAATTGGTCCCAGACCGACCTATTCCCTTGTTTCAACGATGTTGGACCAAGCACTTTATTGTGTAACCGATCCGGATAAACTCCTCATTCACTCTGATCAAGGTTGGCACTATCAAATGAAACAATACCGTCATTCTCTTAAGAATTGTGGCATAACTCAAAGTATGTCTCGCAAAGGAAACTGTTATGACAATGCCGTTATTGAAAATTTCTTCGGTATCATGAAATCGGAATTTCTGTATCGAAAAGAATTTGAAAATATAACACATTTCAAACAAGAATTAGCAAAGTATATAGAATACTATAACCATAAAAGAATTAAGGCAAAATTAAAGGGTATGAGCCCAGTACAATACCGGGCTCATACCCTAGAGGCTGCCTAATGAAACGACCTGTCTAACTTTCGGGGGTCACTTCAAACGCTATTTGACAACTGCTTTTTGTTATGGATGTAATTTAGGTCCCACCCAAACAGCACGCTCTCTAGGAAGTTTAGATCGAAAACATATATCTTGGATAAATGAAAGACATATTACAGAAGAAAACATTCAAAAAGCCATTGAGTGGATTATTAATGCCTATAATCGATTTAAATTACCTAAATATTGGGGAAATGGAACTAGTGCTTCGGCTGATGGCACAATGTGGGATTTATATGAAAAAAATTTATTATCAGAAAATCATATTCGATATGGAGGATATGGTGGAATTGGTTATTACCATGTCTCCGACACTTATATCGCTTTATTTAGCCATTTCATTCCTTGTGGTGTCTGGGAGGGTGTTTATATTTTGGATCTTCTCATGAAAAATAAATCTGATATTCAACCTGATACTCTCCATGCTGATACCCAAGGACAAAATGCACCTGTTTTTGGATTAGCTTATTTACTGGGGATTCAACTTATGCCACGTATTCGTAATTGGAAAGATTTAAAGTTCTTGCGACCAAGTAAAGAGTCTACCTATCAACATATTGATGGATTGTTCTCACACTCAATTGATTGGAATTTGATTGGAAATCATTATAAAGATATGTTACGTGTAGTAATGTCGATTAAAATGGGACGAATTCATCCTTCCACGATTTTAAATAAGTTAAATACATATAGTAAAAAGAACAAGTTATATCAAGCTTTTCGAGAGTTAGGTAGTGCCATTCGCACTTTATTTTTGTTAAAGTATCTATCAGATGAAAAATTGAGAAGTACAATTCAAGCAGCCACAAATAAAAGTGAATCTTTTAATGGGTTTTCAAAATGGCTATTCTTTGGTGGTGAAGGAATCATTGCAGAAAATAATCGAGAGCGTCAAAGAAAAATCATTAAATACAATCATCTAATCGCTAATTGCTTAATTTTTTACAATGTATTTCACCTTACACGGATTCTTCATGAATATATACAAGAGGGAAATAAAATTGATGCGGAAGTATTGTCTGATCTGAGTCCGTATTTAACATTTCATGTAAACCGCTTTGGGAAATACCGACTAGATTCTAATCGGCGCCCTCCAAATATTGAATTTGATATACCTGTATCACCGATTCCAATTGAAGGAACTGGTTAATCTAAGCAAGAGCGGGGACAATTTATATAACTTCCCCTCTTGTTTTACGTTTGCGAGTGGCTCCAAAAAGAAGGAATCGTTGCCGTACCCCTATTATCTTCCATCTTATTATAAGTTTGAAATAAAGCTTCTCTTTTCTTTTTTCTTACCCTTGGTTCTGGAGGATAACATGACGGACATTTTGCAGCCCCTTCATGTCTAGCTTTGACCATTGCTTTATATTCATGTCCACACTTACCACAAATCCACCATGCTCTTTCGTTACATCTGGTAGATGTCTCCTCTGGTGTTGTTACACCATATACTTCTTTATTCTTTGTAGGATGCCATTCTTTTGCTATTTCTGGGTTATGAAGAGCAATTGACTGTTGATACTTTTCACAAGTTCTACATCCCTTACCATTTTTCACTCTTAAATTTATTTTTTCTCTCCACATATGACCTTCTTTACAAACCCACATTACTTCTTCATTTGAAGTATAAATTGCCTCATATGGATTTCGGAATTTCTGCCGATAACATGTGTCAAAGATACAAAACTCCTTTGCTATCTCTGGATACATTGTTGCTAATGAGTTGTCTTTGCAAACTTTCTTATTTGAACAGTATGGACACACAGTTTTATCATGAAGTCTACTTCTAACAGACTCCTTCCACTCATGACCCTTACCACATATCCACCATCTAACATTCCAATTCTCTTCATCAATCATCTCATTATCAGGTGTTACATCTGCATTTCTTTTGAAATTCCATTGCTTAGATAAATCTGGATCAATACATCTAAGTGATTTAGCTTCTATTTTATTAACATTGTTTAATTTATCTAGCTGCTGCTTTTTCTTCATACACTTTGGACAAAGCTCATCTTCAACTTTCAGCCTATCATTAGGAGTTGATCCCCAAACATGTCCCTCAGAGCACTCCCACCAAATATATTCGTAACTTCCATATGTAATATCTTCAGGATTCAAGTGACCATTCTTGATAGGATGCCATTCACTTAACAGCTTTTTAGAAAGACCTGTATTTATAAGTAAATTAATCATAGTATTCTCACCTCTACTTTTCTGATTCAATCCACCATTTGTCTGCGTTCAATTCTTCTGTAGTCATCTCATACTCATCTAATTTAACAATTTCATTTTCCCTATTAAAAAAGCAAGGCTTTACAAATATAGAAGCATTTCTATAACTATAACTTTCACCTTTATACGCTTCAATTTTAGAAATTTCTAGCTTATAAACATATAATGGATGTGAATATATTTGTCCAACTTTAAAAGTTTTATCACTATTGTTTTCCGAAGAAATCTCTTCAACTATCACTTTACTTGGAGTACCATGGAAATGACTATCCCACATTACGTTTCACCCTAACTTTAAATTTATTTAATTCTATTGTATCAGAATATTCACACGTGCAATTAGGAAAAAGGTATAATTTTATCATTATTTTCATCTATTATAATAAAATAAGTTAAAGGTATTACTGGCTAAGTAGTTTAGAGTTTTTTGTCCTATGTTCAAAAGTTTTAGACTTTCATGTCCTGTTATTAAGACATGAAAGTACCTACAAAATTTATAATAATGGCTATTTATCAAAGATTCTTTATAAGTTTTTAGTTTAGAGTTTCATTTTTGAAACTTGATTGGATAAGAAAATCAAGTTCCAAAATTTTATTGATATACAGAACTAAATACATGTAATCTTGTGTGAACGTATAGGCTTAAATACTACATTACTGTTATTTATAAAGAAAAGACATCCTAAGATGTCTTTCTACTCTGTAACAAATTTAAATACATAGTACATAAAAAATAGACAAGATAGATATGCTAGTCTGCCAGCAATCGATTCTCTCATAAATTTCATAAGTATGACTTTGATAAGCAAGGCTAAGAATAACGGTATAAAAAGTACCATAGTAAGTTTGATCGCTATGTCATTTATTGTTGGATTAAATGGTTCAAAATCAATTATAATATTTACTTACCTTTATGCAACTTCTTATTTATATAGTTTAATATAAATAAACTCGCTAAAATGATACCATAAAGTTCCTTTCTCTAACTGAACCACCTTAATTTTAACCGGTTCTGGTGCAAATATGCATGGCTTCTACTCCTATATGATATTACCCTTATATAACCAAAAAAAGCAACGCTATGGACGCTTTAGCCTACATATTCTTCAACTTTACTAAAGATACCATTAATAGATGGAGGGGTATAATTATAATCGTTATCAGTGAACATTAAAAAAGATGATTCCGATTGAATATCGGAATCATCTTTTCAGGGCTTGATTTTTCAGTTTTTTTTTATTAAACTGTCCATTTTAAAGGGTACATTTCAGTTGACTCCGCACCTTTTTAAAAATAATTTATATGAATGTAAATCGCCTTTAACACCACAGTAAAATCTATAATATCAATGTTACATCTTACTACTTTGTATCCCATTTTTCTAAATGGAAGTAGAACAATACCCCATCTTTTGTATTAGTTACACCGTACTTTACATTATGTAAATCTAATATATTTTTTACAATTGAAAGTCCAAGACCCGTTCCACCATATACTCTTTTTCTTGATTTATCCACTCTATAGAATTGATCCCATATTTTATCTATGTTTTCTTCTGCTATATGTGCCCCTTTATTTTCAAACCCTATATATACGTCATGTTGTTTCTCGTTTACATCTATCACAATGGTTCGATTCGCATCTGTATAGCGAATCGCGTTGGTAAACAAGTTTGTTATGACCTGTTCTAACAGATGTGTTTTACCTTTAACACAAACATTATCTATATTTAATTTGATGTGTAGTGATTTTTCTTTAATTTGAACTTGTAAATCTTTTGCTGCCTTTTGAATTAAATTCCCTATATTAACCTGCTCCATCTGTATTTGGTACGTTCCGGATTCATATTTAGCCAAATTCAACATTTCATCTATTAACACATTCATTTTCTCTATTTCTTTTTCTAATGCTTCCCAATAATATTGATTCATTTCAGGCGCGATTCCATCTTGCAGCATAGATGCAGATATTTGCATGACACTGAGTGGCGTTTTTAATTCATGCGAAACGCCTGCAATGAAATCTTTTCGTGTCTGTTCTAATTTTTTCTCTTTTTCTAAGTCTGTTTTTAACTGATTGATATATCCTTCCATTCTTTCTGAGAGTTGATTAATATTAGAGGAAAGCTCACCAATTTCATTTTTTGATTTGATAGAAAGCTTATCTTGAAATTGAAATTTCATTATTTTTTTCGTTGCTTCATTAATTTTTAGTAATGGTTTGGTAATAATTCTTGAATAATATAAACATACAACCAGCGATAGAATCAGCACAAATGCTATAATATATATATAATAATCACTCATTACATCTGTCACTTTTGTAATCGGTTGTAACGAAGACAATGTATAAATGAATTCATTTACTTGTCCATTTTGCATGAGTGGTTTTATCGTTTCTAGATACTTGATTCCATCTATACTGATTTCATTCTGAACCCATTCGTCTCCTTGTAATTTCACTTTATCTCTGTTACAATTCCCTCTAAGAAATAATATTTCTCACTTTCTTCTTTTGAAAAAACCTTCATACCATTTTTAGCACCAGACATCATATATTTATCAATCTGATAATAAGTAGGTGCAACAAAATTTCCATCATAACCTTTTATTCTCAATGTTGTAGGAATCACTATGTCTTTATTCGATCTTTTACTTACTGTATCCATGATAGCTAGTTTAGTCGTTTTATTGAGTAAACTTGTAATTAATATACTGAAATTAGGATCCATATCTTTCTTTGCATTGATTAAATTATTAAACACAACCTTAGAGGATCGACTCGAATCATTTTTATCAACTGTTTTTATATAATAATCTCCTGATGGTAATTTCTTGATATTGGCTTCTTTATCGAGCCTAGCAATCATAATACCCTGCTGATTAGCATACGAGAGTTCCTTCCTCTGGAGTGTATTTTCATCCTGTTTATGAGCTTCATAAAATGTATAGTACCGTTGTAATTGCTTCTGAACATTTTCTTTTTCTTTATCTATATATAAGTATTTCATCACATACATTTGTCCGAAAAAGATAGCTGCGATAATCATGCAACATAGTAAAAAGGTAAGAGAAAATAACTGAAACACAATCTTCTTTCTCATCATTTTTCTACCTCAAATTTATAACCCGTACGAACAACTGTAATAATGTGTTTTGCTTTCTCACCAAGTTTTAATCGTACATTACGCATATGTGCAGTTAGTGTTTTATCATCTCCATCATAATCGTATCCCAAAATATTTGTGATTAACTGCTCTCTTGTTAGTACTTGTTCCTTGTGTTGCATTAAAGAGTGTAAAATTTCATATTCTGTATGTGTAAAATCTATTTTTTGTCCATCTATTGAAACAGAACGTGCTGATTTATCTAAGCGAATACCACATAAATTAATACAGTCCTGATATTGTACTTGTTGATTTGTATCTTTGAACAAACGTTTTGCTCTCGCTAATAAAATAGACGGTTTAAATGGTTTTGTTACATAATCGTCTGCCCCAAGTTCAAATCCAAGTAACGTATCATCTTCATCACTTCGTGCCGTTAATAGGATAATAGGAACATTAGAATTCTTTCGAATACGTCTACACACTGACCATCCATCCATTAATGGGAGCATAATATCCAAAATAACTAAACTGATATTATGCTCTTGTTCAGCAAACAAATCTAGCCCAATTTGACCATCTTCCGCTGTAATTACTTCATATCCATCATGCGAGAAATAATGGGCTACAGTCTCTCGGATAATCTGTTCATCTTCAACTATTAAAACCTTTTTCATCTCTATTCTCATCCAATCTACGTTCGTTTTACATTGAAACTGTCATCGCTTGTCTTCCCATTTGAATCCAGGCTTGTTCAAAACTATTCCGATCAATTGCTCTGTGTTTGTCCTTCTTTAGTGGATCGTTAATATATACATATTGTTCATCATAATCGGTCACAACGACACTATGCTGGTGATATGTTACTTTCATTTCTCCTGCATCTGTACGCCATGTATAAAATTCATCATCAGGTAACCGTTTAAAACGGGCATTTGTTAATACCCATACAGGTTGCCCTCTGTCTATCGCCTCATATATTTGCTGAGGTTCTTTGTGACTTAGATCCTTCACTTTCTCTTCTGAAACATACTCCTTTGCCAATTCTAAAATCGGCTCTACATAAACACCTAGTCCAGGTTTATCAAATGTAGCTATATCCCCAATAAACCCTTTGTGCATATTCCCCTTTATACCCTTTCCCTGAAATGGTACAGACTTTATCTTTGCAGCGAGTTCCATCTTATCGACTTGTACACCTGAAAATTGCAACACCATAGCAAGGCTCGTTACTTCACAACCTCTCATCAATTCTGGTTTTTGTAGAATCAGCGGCACATCCAATGGCCTTACTATCACTTTTTCTTGCTCTATGGGCCTATTTTCTTTTTCAAGTACCTTTTCTGATTCTACTGATTCATTTCTCATATATTCTACTTCTGATTTTGCATTCTCCTCTTGTGGTATTGCAGGTTGTATTTTAGTAAATATAGGAATATCACCATGTGACATACCAATGTTTGTATTTAATACTGATAGTGTAAATACAAACAGGGTTGTTTTTCTAAATGGATTCATCATTATCTCTCCTCGATGCTTTATAAGGAGAGTGTAATTTATTTATATTTAGATAAAATCATATTTATAGAAAGACAAAGTAAAATTCATATCAAGATTATATAAAGATAATTGCTTTACGTATTAATCTTATGTGCTACAAATATTGCTTTCAACAAGCAATATTTAACTTCTTTAAGTTCACGTTCTAATTTTTCGTACTTTGCAAAAAGTCCTCGAATTCTTTTCATTAAAGTATAATCTTCGAGATTTTAGGTATGTGGTTTGATTATTATTTACAAATCCTATTGCTATATGGTAATTACTATTTATCAACAATTATTTGTGAGATTTTAGTTTAGACTTTTATGTCTTTCTACACTTGTACATGGACATAAAATAGATACTTTTTAGAAGAGAAAGTATCCATTTTCATGAATATCTTTTGTTATTTATGTAGAATTAAATTTTAGTTGAATTTCACATTTAATTAGGTTTTACTATTTAGTTTTGTTTCAAATGCAGTTAAATTAGTTGAAGCCTTACTAAAATTTGGTTCAGAAAGTTGTTTAGGTCTTCGTACTTCTGTCTTCTATTGGAGCTACACCTTGTATCTCTTGTAATATAGAATTTGCTACATTTTCTCTATAAAATTCTTCAACTATATTTTTCAAATAAATACAATTTCTTTATTCCTTGAATAAAATCAATAACTCGGCATACAATACCTCTGCATCGAGCAGTTAGACTGGGCTAACTGCTCTTTTATTGAATAAATTTTTAGGGCATGTTAACAATATAGGTAATCCAAGTTTGAATACGAATAAACATTGTATTCATAGTATTTACTAGAGCAGTTAGTTTTTTCTAGCTGCCTTTTTGAGTTTTTCCGAATAAAATTCTAAATTATGTGTTCACGAGTAATAATGGTAGATAAAGAAATAGGAATTCATCATTTATTTAGTTGAGTGGATATGCAGGGGAATTTACTCCGTTATTGGATAAGGACGGAAAGTCAATGGTAAAACTATATATTCGAATAAAACAATTTATATTATTCAACTATATGGTAGCTTTAGTTTCACAAGGAAATAAACAACTTTATTATCTGTTTTGATTTCAGAAGTAAAGCTGAACTTAACTTTTTTAAAAGGAGATACTACAATTTAAGCAGTGCCTCCTTTACGTTTTTATAAGTGAGTTTTAATGACCTTATTGTTTCTATTCATTATGTCCAATGCTATAGATGGGCTGATGCAGCTTGAATTCACAGTGACTTCTTTAATTTTGTTTTTCCTTTTCTTCTAGGAATGAGCAGTTAGTTTTCTGCTGAATGCTCTTTTATATTAACTTGTTTGTCATCATATATTACGGATATGTAGCTATTAACTCATAGGGTCTTCTTTTAAAGAGCACTTGTACCTAGTGCTCTTTTTAGTTTCCTTATTTAGCTCACTTTTAATTTTACATAATATTTTTAATTCCGTTTATACTATAGTTGTAACTTTAAGTTACAACGTATTGTGGGTATCGTTATTGTTGGACAATAAAGCAGTTAGTTCATTGAGCTAGCTGCTTTATTATTTAAATAATAACAACATTAAACCTCTCCCTATAAATTGTTATTCATAACATCATTAGTTACTATATTTTAGTTTTATTTCCCACTTTTCCAGCATATTCTTTAAGAAGGGTGTTTAGCTAAAAAAGTTACCTCCTTATCGATGAGCACTCACTTATGTAGTGCTCCTTTTCATGCTGTACAATTCTGTTTTACTTGTATAATTATATATAGTTTCTTTTTTGAACCTCCCACATTCTTTTTTACAAGTTGCAATGAAACAGTTAGCTTTTTTCTAACTATCCTGTTTTTATTTTTCACTTTTTAGTTAAACGTACATATATTAACTTTGAACAATGGCCAATAGGATACTTAACCTACCTCTCTAAGAGCACATTTATATCTGTGCTCTTTTTTGAGTCACTTTAAAATAACGATTTTGTTTAGTTATCATTTGATTAATCATATTTAAAATTTTTTAACATATCTTAATTTTAATCAGGAATTACACTACCCCCCAGTAGATCTGTAGTTCCTGTAATTGAGCCTATAACTCTGATTAGAACCTGTTATAAACAACAGGTTCTATTTATGGTCATTCTTCATCCCCATCGTTGCGATAGGTAAGACTTTGAAGTTATCTCCATCTTTTGCGCCACTTAACACTGTACGTGCGAAATTCACTACATTCAAACACCTCTAGGCTACATTAAGCAATACAAACTTTATTAATGTATTCATTTCTAGCTTGAAGATAAAAAAATTCATGATTCCACATATTTATATTCTCTATCCATTTTGGATACTTTAAAAATGGATACTTATTTTATACATATTTTACTTGTATGATTTTAATCAAAATGTGAGGTGGTCGTTTATGATAAAAGGCTATGCAGCATTGCTTATTATAGATGTACAAGTGGGTTCATTTAAAGAAGAAAGAATGCTATATAAAGGAATTGAATTATTAAAAAACATTCAATTGTTAATCCATAAAGCTCGTACTGTCCAAGCGCCTATTTTTTACATGAAGTTTAATGGGAAAACAGGATCTTTATTAGAGCATGGAAATCCGGAATGGGCAATTCATGAATCTGTAGCTCCACTATCTGAAGATATCGTTCTTGAAAAAAACCACCCTGATTCATTTCATGAAACAAGTCTTCAACAAGAATTGAATAAAAGGGACATCGAACACATTGTGATTACAGGCGTTCAGTCTGAAATATGTATAGATGCGACGTGTCGACGTGCATATAGCTTAGGGTATGATGTTACTCTTGTTGAAGATGGGCATAGTACATATGACACTACATTATTATCGGCATCCCAAATTATTAAGCATCATAACGATATAATAGGTGAATGGTTTGCTGATTTGAAAAAAGCTCAGATAATTGAATTTTAATTAATCTTGAATAGGTTTTTCTTGATAGATATAGTACGAATCATTTAAATTTAGCTAAGGTATTAATCCTGTTTCCTATTATTAAATATATGTTTTACTGTATGCGATAATGTAATAATTATATTCTAATAATTAAATGCCCCTTTTAGGGCTACAGACACACCGTTATTAAGTAACAAAAAGCTTATTTTTTTTATTTTGGGGTAATTCTAAATTCTTAAGTTGATGGGCATGTGGTGCTATCCAAAAGTCAAAATAAACAAAATAGAGGAACAAATGCAGTTTTATAAATCAATGTTTGTGTCCCTGGAGTTTCCTTTAATGTTAATATTAACTGATTTAAAAATAGCCCTTGTTACTATTAAATTCCTTCCAATGATTAAGGAAGGAATTTATAGTTCAATTATACATGTTCCTTTTGATTGTTTATATGCATATCGTATTTTGACCAAAACTATATGCAAATGAGGTGAAAAAATGCCCATTACGAATCGATTTTCTACCACTACTAACGGGGCACTTGCGATTACAGGGAACACACTAGGTTTAAGTAAAATTAGTAACCAAAACCGTGCTGGTACAATCGGGGCAATTGGTGCATTCGTAACTACGAATACCGCTTTACAAGTACCTACTTTTCCTGCTGGTACAACGTTAAACTATACACAAAATAGTTCTACCGCTGTATTAAATATCCCTGCTGGTAGTACGATTCTTTACGCAGAACTCGTTTGGGGTGGAAACTATTTATCTCGTGATCAAAACATTACGAGTGTATTAGGAAACCCTGTTTCTTTTACAACACCTGTTTCAACATACTCAATTAACCCTTCGGCTGTTACAGCTTCAAATCAAACTTTCGTTTCTGGATCTGTCACATTTGGATTCTATACACGATCTGCAGATGTAACATCTCTCGTTCAAGCTGCTGGATCTGGCTCTTATACAACTGGCTCTGTCCCTGGACTTGTTGATCCTTTAGATGCTTCTAATGGGGCTATCAATTCTTCTGGATGGACGCTCATTGTCGCTTATCAAAATGGGACATTGCCAGCAAGAAACTTAACCATTTATGTAGCGGGTAACCGTGTTTCTGCTGATACCGGTAGTGCAGATGTAGCTGTTTCAGGATTTTTAACACCTTCAGGGGGACCTGTAAGCGGACGATTATTTTTGAGTTCTACCGAAGGGGATGCTGATTTAATTGGGGATCAGGCTCTATTCGGACCAAATTTCAGTTCATTAAACGCTTTATCCGGACCAAATAATGCCATAAATAATTTCTTCGGTTCCCAAATTAATAATGCTGCAGGAAACTTAGATACAACAGGGACATTTGGAACGCGAAATCAAAGTGCTTCTTCAGGTACAAACATCTCTGCAGGAAGACAAGGCTGGGACATTACTTCCATTGATATTTCTCCCTATTTAACAAATTCTCAAGTATCTGCCGCAATCCGTTTAACAACTAACGGAGATGCATACATGTTAAATACAGTCGGCTTACAAATTAATATAAACTCACCTAATATACAAGCAACGAAAAGCGTGAATAAAAGTGTAGCTACAATTGGAGACATTCTCACTTATACAGTTACTATCCCTAATACCGGACTTCTTCCCGCCAATAACGTTATTTTGACAGACATTCTCCCTAATGGGACTTCCTTTATACCTGGCACTGTAACGGTAGATAACATACCACAAACAAATGCAAATCCTGCCGCTGGTATATCTCTTGGAACAATTAATAATGGTGCTTCTCGTACAGTAACTTTCCAAGCGACTGTCGTTTCTCTGCCAAATCCAAATCCGATTTCTAACACTGCTAATATTACATTTCAATATACACCAATCGCCGGTGGAACGACCTTTAACGGTCTTGCAACAAGCAACTCTGCTGGAACACAAGTTAACCTCGCAGATATTAATGGCACAAAATCAGTTAATAAACTTTTTACCGATATTGGTGAAACGCTAACTTACAGTATTGCCTTAGCTAATATAGGAAATATCGCTGCAACAAATGTTATATATACGGACCTGATTCCTAGCGGGACTACTTTCATTCCAGGGAGCGTAACTGTGAACGGAGTTATCCAAGCTGGCGCAAATCCCGCTACTGGTATATCAATTGGATCTATTGCTGCTAATTCTACGACTACGGTTTCATTTCAAGTATTCGTTCCTTCTATCCCGCAAACAAATCCAATATTAAATAGTGGTACAACAACTTATCAATACATTCCTGTGCCAAATCAACCGGCAGTAAGCGGGACTGATACGACGAATATTGTCTCCACTCAAGTGAATAATGCTACTGTAACAATGACGAAAGCAGTAGATAAAAATTTTGCAGATATTGGTGATACACTAACGTACACCGTTTCCTTTACAGGTACAGGTAATACGAATGCGAACAATGTTATTTTTACAGATGTCATTCCTACTGGAACAACTTTTGTTGTAAACAGTTTAACAATTGATGGCACGACACAAGTGGGCGCAAATCCCGCTAACGGTGTGAACATTGGATCCATCCCAACTGGTACAACAAAAAATGTTTCATTTCAAGTAGTAGTAAATACAATACCCGCGTCAAACGTCGTATCTAATGGATCAAGCGCTTCTTATCAATATACCGTCAACCCTAGCCAATCACCAGTTACAAAAAACATTTCTTCTAATCTCGTTTCCACTCAAATTAATAATGCGAATGTAACATTAACAAAATCAACTAACAAACAATTTGCCACAATTGGCGAAACGATAAGTTATACAATCCTTATTACAAACAGTGGAAATACAGCTGCAACGAACGTACAGCTAACAGATTCACTTCCAAATGGAACGATATTAACACCAGGTTCGGTAACACTCAACGGTGTTTTACAAAATGTAGATTCTCTCGTTTCCGTACCTATTGGTACAATACCCGGAGGAGCTACTTTCACCTTATCCTTTCAAGTAACAGTCATCAATATTACGACCCAAAATCCTATCATTAATAACGCCTTCGCTTCTTATCTATATACTGTAAATGCAAGTTTGCCACCGACTTCAAAAACAGCAAATTCTAATTCTGTTACATCAACAATTAGACTAGCAAATCTCCATGCTAATAAATCTGTAGATAAAACGTTTGCGGAAGTTGGTGATGTATTAACTTACACCTTTGCCCTTACTAACGATGGAAATGTTGCAGCGAACAATGTATTACTATCTGATTCAATTGCGAATGGAACCGCTTTTGTCCCAAACAGCGTTATAGTTAACAGTGTTACTCAGCCAGGCGTTACACCAGCTAGCATCAATATTGGTAGCATCAATGCTAATACTACGATTACAGCTTCATTCCAAGTATTAATCACTAGCATTCCAAACCCAAACCCTATTTCGAATAGTGCCTCCATTTCTTATAACTTTATTGTTGATCCAAACGCTTCGCCTGTAAGTAAGAACACTACTTCAACTACTACATTTACGCAAGTAAACGATGCAAATGTCATTTCAGCTAAAACAGTAGATAAAGGGTTCGCTACTGTAGGGGATGTATTAACTTATACCGTCGTTTTAACGAATGCAGGAAGTGTTTCTGCTGATAGTCCTACTTTCGTAGATACAAATCCAGACGGCACTACCTTTATCCAAAACACTTTCCTGATTAATGGTGTACTCCAAAATAACGCAGATCCAAATGTCGGTATTCCGTTACCTTCCATTCCTGCGAACGGTTCACTTACCGTCTCTTATCAAGTAACTGTCACCTCTTTACCAACACAAAATCCAACAATAAATTCATCTAGTACACAGTATAGTTTTATTTTAAATCCGGGCGATCCACCAACTATAGAAACATCTTTAAGTAATACTGTAAGTACACAAATTAATGTAGCAAATGTAGTTATTGTTAAACAGGTAGATTTAACTATTGCTGATGTTGGGCAACCAATCACATATACCATTGTCCTAGCTAACCCAGGAAATACTCCAGCGAATAATGTAGTTGTTACCGATATACTCCCTTCCGGCACAACTCTCGTACCAAATAGTACTTTTATAGGCGGTGCTTTACAGCTAGGTGCAGACCCAAGTACCGGTCTTCAAGTCGGGACAATTCCTGCTGGCGGATTTACAACGATTGTTTTTCAAATAAGCGCAAGTAGTTTGCCTACACAAAATCCAATTCAAAACAGTGCTGCACTGCAATATAACTTTATTGCTGACCCAAATTTACCTGCTGTTGTGAGAAATGCTACTAGTAATATAGTAACGACACAAATTAATACTGCTAATATTGTCGCTACGAAACTAACAAGTACAAATTTCGCTGATGTTGGCGATGTCATAACTTATGCAACAATTTTAACGAATAACGGCAATATCCCTGCCTCCAATGTAACGTTTACAGATATCATTCCAGCTGGTACCATCTTCCTTCCTAACACTGTAACGATTAACGGTGTCCCTATAGCTAATGCAAACCCTGCTAATGGCATTTTAATTGGTACAATAGGAGCGAATTCATCACGTACTGTCTCATTCCAAGTTTCTGTACCAACTATTCCTAGTCCAAATCCGATTACGAATCAATCGAGCACTACATTCCAATACATGTACGACGCATCCAAACCAATTGTAACGCAGATGGTGGCATCTAACACCGTACAGACAACTATTAATAACGCCTCAATTGCCGCTACTAAATCGGCAGATAAACAGTTTGCTAACGTAAATGATATTATTACCTACACGACTACTTTAACGAATAACGGGAACACACTTGCATCAAATGTAATATTTACAGATGTCATTCCAAACGGGACATCGTTTATTCCTAATAGTGTTACTGTAAACGGGAATACACTCCCTAATGTCAATCCAGCGAGCGGAATTGCAATTGATCCAATAAATCCGAATGCAAATACGACAATCTCATTTCAAGTACAAGTAAATTCTATCCCGAACCCGAATCCAATCCCGAACCAAAGCAATACAACGTACCAGTATGTCGTAGATCCTAACTTACCGCCAGTATCCACCAATACGTTAAGTAACGTAATAACAATTCAAATTAATAACGCTACTATTGTCGCTACTAAGTCTGTGAATACACCGACAGCTGCAATTGGTGATATCGTTACCTATACGATTGCAGTAACAAATACAGGTAATATCCCTGCTAGTGCAACTGTTTTAACAGATGGGTTTGGCGCAGGAGCTTCATTTATCCAAAACTCCGTAACTATCAATAATGTTCCACAACCAGGATTAGATCCTTCACTTGGTGTTCACTTGGCAGATATTTCGCCAGGAGATACTATATTCATTACTTTTCAAGCACAAATTTTAGCGATACCACCTAGTGGGACATTAACAAATAATGCTCTTGTAAATTATGAATATACCGTGAATCCAAACCAATCACCCGCTGTTGGTAGTACAGTTACGAATACGACGGTTACGCCAATTATTGATGCAACTCTTTCTATAAATAAAACTGTCAATTCAACATTTGCTACTATTGGAGATACACTGACTTTCACTGCTATCATTACTAATTCCGGTAATACTACCGCAAACAATGTTATTTTTACAGATGTAATTCCAAATGGTACATCATTTATTCCAAACAGTTTTACGGTAAATGGAACAACTATTCCTAATGCAAATCCACAAAATGGTATCAATATTGGCAACTTGAATGCAAATGCATCTGCTACACTCAGTTTTCAAGTAAACATTACATCACTCCCAAATCCGAATCCAATCCCAAACCAATCATCGCTTCAATATAGCTTTATTGTAGGTATAAATGAACCGCCAGTTTCACGAACAGTTCAATCTAATAAAACTTTTACACAAGTAAATACTGCTTCCGTTATCGCAACAAAAACTGCAAGCAGTGCATTTGCTGCTGTTGGAGATACAATTACGTATACAACTACCCTCACCAATAGCGGAAATACTACCGCAAACACACCTGTTTTTATCGATATATTACCACCTGAACTTTCATTCGTTCCTGATAGCGTACAAATTAATACCATCCCACAACTTGGATTTAGACCAGATAGCGGGATTTCTTTAGACTCAATTCCAGTTGGAGGAACGACAACCATTAGCTTTCAAGCTATCGTTGGCTCAATACCAGTTACAAATCCAACGTTGAACCAGTCTAGCACGACATACTCGATCATTGTTGATCCTACCCAGCCGCCGGTGACAGAAACAGCTACAAGTAATCCAACTTTAGTTCAAATTAACGAAGCGATTATTCAAGCAACGAAAAGTGTGGATCGACTATTTTCTGACGTAGCACCTGGAAATTCATTTTTAACGTATACTGTTTTATTGGAGAATATAGGAAACACAACTGCTACGAATATCATTTTTACAGATCCGATTCCAAATAATACAGTGTTTATAGCGGATAGCGTTCGAGTAGGCGGGGTTTTATTACCTGGGGTAAATCCAGCGAATGGGGTACCAATTGGGGATATTATTGCAGGAGATTTTACAAACATTACCTTCCGCGTGCAAGTAGTTAGCATTCCAAATCCAATTTTCACAATTGGACCTCGGGGGCCAAACTCACCAGTTGTAAATGGCGCTTCTATTGATTATCAATTTATGACAGGACCTAATTTACCACTCGTTTCAAGAAGTACGACATCCAATCCGGTTTCGACACAAATAAATTCCGGAGAAATTACACTTGTTAAATCTGTAGATAAAACTTTCGCAACAATTGGCGATACAATTTCTTATACGATTACATTAAGTAACCCTGGAAATGTTACTTCACAAAATATAATTTTCACAGATATTTTACCTGACGGAACGACATTCATATCTGGCACTCTTACAAACGATTCTGGTACACAGCAGATCGGAAATCCAGCTAACGGGATTCAGATTGGAAATATAAATCCAAACGGAACGGCTGTGATTACTCTCAACGTACTTGTTACAAATATTCCAAGTATAAATCCAATTTCTAATTCTAGTTCTGTACAATTTTCATATGTGGTCGACCCTAGCCAACCTTCCGTATCACAAATGAATGTATCTAATGCTGTTTCGACAACTATTAATAGTGCAATTTTAACAACCCAAAAAAGTGCTGATAAATCTATCGTTTCAGTTGGAGATATGATTACGTATACAACTACTATTACAAATACAGGAAATACAGCCGCTACGAATATTACTTTCACAAGCGCTATTCCAGCTAGCATTACCTTTATACCAAATTCATTCACGATAAATGGCGTTCAGCAGTCTGGTGCACAACCAGCACTGGGAGTAACTATACCAAATATCGCACCGGGTGAAACAGTAACTGTTACTTTCCAAGTAAATGTTATTTCTGTTCCCCCTTCAAATTCGATTATGGGTAATGACACAATTTTATATTCTTATACTGTCGATCCAAACGGAACTCCTATTACAACTTCTATTTCAACAAATATCGTTACAAACCCGGTACTAGATGCTATGATAACGATGGTGAAATCTGTAGATCAAACACTTGTAACACTAGGTGATACCATTACCTATACGACAATTTTAACGAATAGCGGTAATACAAACGCTACGAATATTACTTTCACTGACCTCATACCAGATGGTACGACGTTTATAACTGATAGCGTTACAATAGATGGCATCACACAAATCGGGCTCAACCCTAATACAGGTATTACAATTGGATTAATTGCTCCTAACAGCTCAATATCTATAGCATTTCAAGTGACCGCTACTTCTACCCCTGTTCAAAATCCTATTGCCAATTCCGCTACTGCTTCTTACACATTTATCGCTGATCCCAATGCACCTATTGTTTCAAGAAGTGCTACTTCAAACACAGTGTTTACTACGATTAATACAGCTAACATTCTTTCATTAAAACAAGTCGATAAATCCTTTAGTCATATTGGAGACACACTCACTTATACTGTCGTTTTAACAAACAATGGAAACTCATCCGCACAAAATGTTATATTTACAGATACCGTGCCAAGCGTCACTACATTTATTGCAAACACATTTTCTATTAATGGAGTTCCTCAAAGTGGGGCGGATCCATCGAACGGTGTGAATATTGGGACAATAACAGCCGGGACTACAGTAACAGTTTCGTTCCAAGTTACTGTAACATCATTACCAAACCAAAACCCAATTGTAAATTTCTCATCAACATCGTATCAATTAGTCTCACCACCTGATGCAGAAACTTCAATTAGTAATCCTGTTTCAACCCAAATTAACGAAGCAATATTGTCTATGACGAAAAATGAAAGTGTATCCTTTGCAGATATCGGGCAAACTGCTTTTTATACTACTTCTATTACCAATGTAGGCAATACCGATGCAACTAATATTGTATTCACAGATACATTACCAAGTGGACTCACATTTGTTCCTAACACATTAACGGTCGATGGCGTTTTACAACCGAATGCGAATCCAAATACAGGCGTATTACTTGCAACACTTCCACCAAATGAAATATATAGTATCGTCTTTCAAGTTACGGTGAACAGCATTCCACCTATTAATCCAGCACCGAATACAGCAGCAACGACATATGAGTTTATTGTTGATCCTGTTAACCCTCCAGTATCGAGTGCAGCTACTTCCAACACAACGCTTCTTCAAATAAACAACGCAACTATTATTAGCACAAAAACAGCAGATCTTACTTTCGCGGATATTGGTAATACAATAACATTTACACTTAACCTCCCTAATACCGGGAATACGGCTGCAACTGATGTAACTATTATCGATATTCTTGATAGTAATTTAAGTTTCGTTCCAAATAGTTTCACAGTTAATGGGCAAACCATTCCAAACGCTGATTTATCTACTGGTGTAAATATTGGTGCCATTAACGGCGGTAATGCAGCAATCGTCACATTCCAAGCAACTGTTACCACACTTCCTACACTTAATCCTATTTCTAATTCTGCTTCTATCACATATCATTATGTCGTTGATCCTAGCCAACCATCTATTACAACGTCCAATCAATCTAATACAACGACCATACAAATTAATAGTGCTATTCTTACTGCACAAAAAAATTCAAATGTATCTACGGTAGATATCGGGCAGGATATTACCTACACCGTTACAATTACAAATAGCGGCAATGTTAGTGCAACGAATGTTATTTTTACCGATCTTATTCCAGACGGAACTTCCTTTGAACCGAATAGCTTTACATTGAACGGAACTACCATTCCAAATGCAAATATTATTACAGGTGTTCCAATTGGTGATATTGCGCCAAACGAATCTGTCATTGTGGCATTTCATATTATTGCCAATGAAATTCCAGCTATAAATCCAATTACGAATCAAGCTAGCGTTAGCTTTCAACATATTGTTAATCCAGCTAATCCTCCAGTTTCAAAAAATATTACTTCTAACAACGTTACAACAAAAATTGAAAGTGCGATTTTAAATACGATTAAAATAGGAGATAAAACTTTTGCAACGATTGGTGATACGATTACGTATACAACTACGATTATGAATACAGGAAATATTCCAGCTAACAACGTTGTTTTCTCAGACCCTTTACCTTCATGGGCACAATTTGTTGCAGGATCAGTTGTTGTTGACGGTACTTCATTACCATCCGCTTCTATCACCAGCGGTATTGGCATAAATACAGTCAATCCAGATCAAACTGTAACAATCATATTCCAAGTTCAAATTGTAAGCAATCCAACAACATTCACTCCTGAACTCCAAAACTTAGCATTTGTGAACTTCCAATATAACGTAGGCAATGCATTACAAGCTCAGCCTGGCAACGTGGAAACGAACGTCTTTGTTACTTCTATTAATACAGCAATACTTTTAGCTGTAAAAACTGCTAGTACAGCCTTTGCGAATATTGGAGACACAATCACTTATACAGTTTTAATTCAAAATAGCGGCAATACAAACGCTACGAATGTAAATTTCTCAGACCTCATTCCAGGAGGAACGACCTTTGTTGAAAATAGTTTTGCTGTAAATGGAAGTACCATTCCAGGTGCCAATCCTAATAACGGAGTGAATATCGGAACCGTTAACGCGAGTAGTTCCTTAACCGTTACTTTCCAAGTCATAGTTACATCTACTCCACCTTCAAACCCAATTACAAACGTTGCATCTATTCAATACGCATTCATCGTTGACCCGGCAGCTCCTCCGATTATAGGCACAATAACTTCTAATAGTGCTTCCACACAAATTAATAACGCGACTGTTACAACTGTTTTAGAAGCAAATCGTACAATCGTATCTATCGGAGATATCATTACGTATACAGCAACATTAACGAATACTGGAAACTTCCCTGCAAATTCTGTATTACTCATTAACGGAGTTCCTGAAGGAGCATTATTTGTTCCAAATAGTGTCACGCTTAACGGGATTTCACTTCCAGATGCAAGTCCAACTCTCGGTATTCCAGTTGGTATTATCGCACCAGGTGATTCCGCTACGATTACGTTCCAATTTCTTGCAAGTTCTATTCCACCGCAAGGAGCGATTATAAATCAAGCACTTACAAGTTACACGTATATTGTCGACCCAAGTCAACCTCCAGTTACAGCAACATCTTCATCTAATACGGTTAATACAGCTGTCGTTGATGCATCACTATCTGTAATTAAAAATACAGATTCCCTCGTACAGTCTACTGACGGTACAATCACTTACACTGTAGTCGTTCAAAATAACGGGAATACAACTGCAAATACAGTTACTTTAACAGATTTGGTCCCAGAGGGAACTGCATTTATTCCGGATAGTGTGACCATTAATGGTGTTTCAGCTCCAGGTACTGATCCAAACGTAGGGATCTCATTAAACTCCATTGCACCTTCGGAAATCGTCACCGTCACATTCCAAGTTATCGTTCAATCCATTCCAAGCGTGAATCCAATTTCTAATATAGCTCGTATTGACTATACTTTTATCGCTGATCCAACTGCTCCTATCATCTCTCGAACAATTACGTCTAATCCAGCTTTCACACAAATTTCGGATGCGAATGTTCTTTCTTTAAAAGCAGTCAATGCACAACAAGCAACAACAGGTGATATTTTGACCTATACGATAACGCTAGAAAATACCGGAAATATTCCAGCTACGAATCTCATATTTTCAGATACGCTTCCAGAAGGGACTACATTCGTAGACAATAGTTTTACACTTAACGGAACAACTATACTTGGTGCCAATCCAAATGTAGGTGTTACTTTGCCTAACCTAGCAGCAAACGCTACTCACCTTATTTCGTTCCAAATTCTTATTAACGATCCGTTCTCACAACAATTGATTACAAATCAATCTAATACAACATATACAATTCAACCAGACCCAGGGCAACCGCCTATTACTGAAACATCTACAAGTAATATTGTCATTACAAATTTCGTGCAAGCACAATTGACAGTTACAAAAACGTCCAATCCAATAACTGTAGATATTGGTGGAACGATACTTTATATTTCTGAAGTGAAAAATACCGGAAATGTTGACGCAATAAATATTACTTTTACAGATTCTATTCCAGCTGGGACTACATTCGTTCCAGACAGTGTCACAATTAACGGTGTCCTTCAGCCTGATGCAAATCCTGAAAACGGAATACCAATTGGAACAATTCCACCAAATAGTTCCAAAACAATACTATTTCAAGTACAAACAAATAATCCACCTACTGAAACCGAAATTGTAAATCAATCATCTGTAAATTACCAATATGTAAGTATTCCTACAGCTCCACCAGTGAATCGCTCTGCAAATTCTAATATCGTTACAACATCACTTCAAAATGCAAATATTATTTCTGTTAAGCAGGCAGATGTTACTTTCGTATCCATCGGGCAAAATATTACCTACACAAATACACTACAAAATATAGGAACTGTTCCGGCTAACAATACATTGTTCATTGACAATATTCCAGAAGGTACGATATTCATTGAAGATAGCTTATCAATAAATAATGTCATTCAGCCTGGTGCGAACCCTGAAAATGGAATAACTCTTGGCACGATACAACCAGATGAAACAGTCACTATTTCATTCCAAGTACAACTTACAAGTATACCTCCTGGCAATACAGTCATTAACATTTCAGACACTTCGTATGAATACCAAATTGACCCTAGTTCTCCGATTATTCAGCGTAGATCGTTATCAAATGCAGTAAATACTGAAGTGCGGACAGCAAATGTTAGTGCAATTAAATCTGCTAACAGATCTATTACACGTATCGGTCAAATCATCACCTATACAGTCGCAGTTACAAACGCTGGTACAGTACCTATTACAAATACTCTCCTCATTGACGCCATTGCTGCTGGCACCACATTCGTTCCAAATAGCATCCTTGTAGATGGCATACCAAGACCTAACGAAAATCCAATTACCGGAATCACCCTTGATATTATCCTTCCAAACAATACAATTATCGTTACATTCCAAGTAAATGTAGTCTCTGCACCTTCTCAAAATAACATTAATAATATCGCCGTCATCCACTATGAGTATCAGCCAGACCCAAGCTTGCCACCAATTTCAGAAACGACATCTTCCAATACTACAAATATACAATTTATTGATGCCATTCTTATCGCTACAAAATCCGCTAATACAGTATTAGCTACTATTGATGAAACCATTGAATATACAGTACTCATTCAAAATAATGGATCTACTACAACTAACTCCATCTTTTTTACAGATATTATAGAGGATGGAACTGTATTTATTCCGGGAAGTGTAACAGTTAACAACACTGTACTTCCTGCAGCAGATCCAAATATCGGCTTTTCTATTCCTAATATCGCATCAGGTCAATTGACAACAATAACATTCCAAGTTTCCGTTACAAATTTACCTGCTGTAAACCCAACACCTAATACTGCAAACATCGTCTACGACTTTATTTTCAACCCTGATTTTGCACCAATTCAAAAATCGACTACTTCCAACACTACTTTCGTTCAAATTAATGATGCTGATATCGTTTCACTTAAAACCGTTGATTTAACTTCTGTAACAATTGGTGACATTTTAACTTATACAACAACTTTAACGAATACAGGGAATACAGATGCCACTGCTGTTGTATTTACAGACAATATTCCTATTGGAACAACCTTTATAGACGGTAGCGTTTTAGTAAATAATATTCCTCAGCTTAACGCGAATCCAAGTACTGGTATACTTGTAGGAACGATTGCTCCTAACACTTCTATCCCAGTCACATTTTCCGTTACTGTGGTATCTCTTCCAGCTGCTAGTGGTCGTATTCAAAATCAATCCACTTCTCGTTATACAATTAATAGCGAAGAACAAATATCAACTAGTAATATTACCTTCACTGAAGTTATTTCTGCTAATATAATTGCAACAAAAACAACGCCTATCCAATACGCTGACCTACAAACGATTATCCCTTACACTATTTCCATCACAAACAATGGGAATATACAAGTGGAAAATATTATCGTTACAGATATCATCCCAGCAAATACGAGCTTTATAGAGAATAGTGTTATTGTGAATGGAAGCGCTCGTCCAAATGATAATCCACTTAGCGGGATACAACTTGATAACATTCCGCCTAATACGACAGCAACTATTCTATTCCAAGTACGGGTTACTTCAATTCCGCAAACAAATCCAATCTCTAATACGAGTACAATTGAATACCAATACACGTTACCAAACCAGCCGCCTATTACCGAAACTATTATTTCATCAGCTGCCGTAACAACAATTAATCATGCGACTTTGAATAGTAATAAAACTGTTGACCTTGCATTTGCAACGGTTGGTGATGCGTTAACGTATACGATTACACTAAATCAAACCGGTAATGTTGCAGTAAATGATGTAATCATTCAAGATATGATTCCTCAAGGTACTACGTTTATAGAAAATAGCGTCATTGTAAACGGAGAAACTCTTCCAGGAGTGAATCCAGTAAGCGGCATACCAATTGGTACTATAATTGTAGATGGAGATGCTATCGTTTCATTCCAAGTAACTGTGACTACTATTCCAACACCAAATGAACTAAACAACAACGCAATTACTACTTTTAACTATATAGTCAACCCAAATAACGTACCCGTTACAAATACGACTACAACAAATACCGTCACAACTACTGTCCAAAATGATAATGTCATTGCCATAAAATCTGTTGATGTAACGAATGCCTTACCTGCTCAAACTTTAACGTATACAATTACGATTATGAATAGCGGTAATGTAACGATTGAAGACCTTCTTGTTATAGACACCATACCAATAGATACGACTTTTGTTGCTGGTAGTGTTACGATTAACGGAATCAATCAGCCTAATGAGAATCCGGAAAATGGTATTACGTTAGGAAATCTTGCTCCTAATGACTCTGTCATTATTACGTTCCAAGTGACAATATCTTCTTCTACTCTTCAACCTACAATTAATAACGATGCTACTGTTTCCTATACCGTTATCATTGATCCAGATGAACCACCTATTACAATTACAAAGCAAACAAATACCGTTACAACAACATTAATCGAGCCAATAATTAACATTGAGAAAACAGCAGACAAATCTATCGTCGTTATAGGAGATGTTATTACATTCACATTAGAGGTATTTAATGATTCCACAATTCCGACAATTAGTACTTCTGTTATAGACACAATTCCAGCTGGTACAACATTTATAGAAAACAGCGTAACTATTAACGGTACTTCGGTTCCAAATGTTCGTCCAGACACTGGTATTAATATTGGTTCTTTATCTGCAGGTACAGTAGCAACTATAACATTTCAAGTCCTCGTAACTTCTATTCCTTCAAACAGTACAATTATAAATTCTGCAACAGTTACCGCTGCTTTTCAATTGACACCACAGGATCCAATTATTACTTTCATTGTTAATTCAAATATTGTTCGTATACCAGTTCAATTTATAACTACAACAGTCACGAAAAATGCTTCCGTCAGCTCAGCTTATTTAAATCAATATTTTGATTACACGGTACGCATTACAAATACTTCCAAAATTTCACTCTCAAATATTTCGTTACAAGATACTATTCCAGCAGGTTTACAATTTATAAACGGCACTGTCTTTATTAACGGTGAACGCTCTCCACTAGCGAATCCGAATATCGGTTTCCTAGTTGCCACTAATTTAGAGCCAAACGAAACAATTATCGTGTTATTCACAGTACAAGTAATAAGTCCACCTGTTAATAATGAGTTTAAAAATACGGCCAATATTTCGTTACAACTTCAAGTCTCGCCTACCGATCCACCAATTACAGTAACCGTTACAAGTAACGAGAACATCGTCACCTTTGTTCCAGAAAATCCAGATGAAACACTTCCAAATTTAAATTGCTTCTTTGACGGTGAACGCTTCATTCGCATTACTCCTCGAAATATAAGAAATTACCTTTGGGCTTGGATTTGGTGGCAGTAATTAAATAAAAAATAAAAAGCTTGTAATTTGGATGTTATCCAAATTACAAGCTTTTTTGACATGGTACCTCTAGTTACTTAATCTATTTCAAACCTCTGATAAAAAATTATTCAGTCAATTTTTTAGTTGAAAAGAAAATATTAAGAAAAGTAAAAGGTGAAATTGGAAGAAAAGTGTAAAAGCTTGTTCACTTATATAATTTATGTAAGAAATACAGGTAATGTATATGAAGCAATCGAAGTTATGAAAATAAAATATATAATACGGGGTATAGCTAGTATTGATATTTGGCAGCTAATATCTAATTCGGTAACCAATCAAATTAACTCATTTTACTTTCTTGGGTAAAGCTGAACCTGAATGTTCAATTATTGAATGAACATGAACATTAATTTGGGCATCACTAAAATAATTTTCGCCTTGATCCCAATTCTTACGTATTTTCTTCCATTTTTTATAATTATGCCGCTTATATACTTCTCCTAACGCTAATACATCTACCTTATATTTTTTTTGAACAAGCTTTATTGATTTTTGAATCCTTTGTTCCACCTCTTTTGAAATATCCTTCGTTAAGCGTTTTTCATTCATGAATTTTTTATGATCACTAAAATGCAACTCCGCTAAAGCACCTTCGAGAAATAGATGAATATCAAACTTCGGTTTTGTAGTATTTTCAGTAAATACCTGTATTTTTCGGTGTAGCTTATGAATTTCATATGTAATAAGCTGGTCCTTTTTACGTATGGTAAAATAACCTCCTAATTTTTCACCGATTATAAAGTTTATTCCCACTGTCTGTTCGCCGTTTAACATTCCAACACACTTGTTATCCTTCCCACGAAACAACGCAGCCCCATCCATTTCTATCCCCTGTTTTGTAGGTTTTAAGACAGGTAGTACAAAACTTCGGTTTGAAATTATCTTTTCCTGCACGTCACCAATTCTTGCTGCCTCAACCATCTGAGCATTTTTAGGAGGGTGTTCAGCTAGCATATCAATATACTGTGCCGGTAAATTTTCTGGTTTTGCATTTTGTTTCAAGATTGCTTCTGCATTTTTCTCAGAAACAAATAGACGAATATTTCTTCTCATTTCATGATCTCGAATGTATACATCTAACGTATTTTGTAAAACATTTGGATTCGATAGTAATTCTTCAGAAAAAATGATTACTTGTATATGTGGAAAAAATAAAGTACGACTAATCTTTTTAGCGATTATTCGTATTTGTTCAAACACACTATCTCCTTTTGCACTCACATCAATATAATTATTCCCTGCGCCTTTTCCACCTTCTTGCGTTAACTTACTGGGAAGTACCATTTGATACGTCCCTTTCATAATTGGATTAGATTTCTTTTCCTTAACAATATCGTAAGCGGCACCTACTACAAAGCCTCTTTCTTCTATCTCCGCTAACTCAGAGCAACCGCTGATAGCCCCAGCTATAAGCGCAATTGTTATAACTTTAAAAAGACATTTCATTTCCACCATTCCTTCATTTTATCTTATATACAATAAAAATTAGTAAAGGCGCTAACACAATAAATCTCATATCAAATCACTTAAAATCCAAATAAGCCCACTGTGTGAAAAGAAAGTTTGGATAGCGATATCTCGAGGCATAGAAGATGCACCTATACATCACTGGTTGAAGATGCCACAAAAAACAAGTTCCCAACATCTAAGTTTTTCATCTCTATACTCAAATGATTTCAATTATTTTTGCTTCTCAAGATTCATTATAGAACCTTTATTTTTTTGATTAACTTAACAATTAATCTTCATGTAATTAAAAAGATAGATTATTGATTTTTATGAAAGGAAAAGATGTTTATGACACTACATGGACGTTCAGAATATTTACTGAAAGAATGAATGAAAAAATTACACTGTAAGAATAAATTTAATTTTGTGTTTTTTGAAGACAGCAGATGCAACGGACCTGAAGGTAGCTGTTTTAAGATGGGTGGTGAATTCGAACTTTTATTACAAAGAGCAGCTAAATTAGATCCCTTGTTTATTATTCATGGAGGAGACAAGGTTTATACAGTAGAAAAGAAATATGTATAACACTAAACAAAATCATTATCCCTAAAAACAAAATATACGGATTAAATAATTATAAAGTAGACTATTTAGAAAAATAATTATATCTTACCCGGCTTAATCCTATTTTAGCAATGCATGCGCAACCTAATATAGGATGTTGGTCAACAAAAGAAGGATTTCCTGTGGTCACATCAAAAAAGTATGATGTGAATATGTTAGGTTTGTTAAATGGAATGCAAGCAGTACTTCCTTCTATGATTGTAAGCAAAACAAATACCTTAATGGGGTCCTACCACACATCCATCAACTTAACGTATATTTTTATACAAAATGCGGTCTTTCCACGTAGTTTTTTATTATCTTTTATAGATGTTATAAAAGTAGGCACATCAAATAAACCCTGACGGGTTTCAAATTTTTCGCTATGCTACCTGATGGGCAGAAGTGGTATGCTCATACACAACACCTAAAATATCAAAGACTGTTTTTTTCTCATATCTGTGAGATTTTCGTCCGTTTCGCTGTAGGAGGTTAAACAGACGAAGGAGAATCTTTGATAATTCTTGGGTGTTTTTATGTAGTGCTTGATGAAAAAGTAAGAAATAATCTTTAATTATGTACATCGCTTTATATTCACTTAGTTCTTTCTGTTTCTTACGTAACAGGAGTTCTCTCATTTTAAACATAGTAGAAGAACATAATAGGATACTAATGAGTTGTCCATAAAGGTGGCATTCTAATCGCTCTTGTTTAATAGATTTACAACGATGAATTCGAAACCAAGATTTCCATATTTTAAATAACAGCTCAATTTGCCAACGCAGTGAATATAAATCATAGATTTTCTCTTTCGGTACCCATTCCGTAGGAATGTTTGTCATATATACCGTAATTCCTTGTAAAAGTTTCGTACGCTCTGTATATGTAATCCCTTTTTTCTTTTCACGAATAGCTCGATCATGTAGACGTTTCTGTTTTTGCTCCTCTGTACATCTATAAACCACAATGCGAGTGGGTAGTTTGTCTTTGCTCCCTACATATACATCATGTAATTCATACACTTGGCCAGGTTGTAATTGGTTCATGATGTCTTCCAAATGAATTTGTATATATACCGGTCTCAATTGAGCAGGTTTTGTTTTAAATACCACTGTTTCGAATTCTTTTCTATATATTTTAGTTGGTAATTTAAGACGCGATAAATAATACCCTTCCTTATCTTGGATCGATTTAAAGTCTTGTAAACGAAAATACCCTAAGTCACGAATATATAGTTCATTCTTTTGTGTCATGTCCATTCGAGTCGCCCCATATGCCTGATCACTTCGTTTTCCTGGTTCAATTTTCACATCAGAAAACTCTCCGCTCAACAAGTCATACTCTAATTGAATTTTCACACCAGCTGTATGACTACAGCCTCCGGCACCAGGATAAGTAGCTGCGAATCGATCTGGAACTTGAAAGGTTGTAGAATCAAGGATGCGAATCCGCTTAAAGTAAGCAGAAAGAGAATGAGAAATTGTAGATGATCCTCCAATTTTAGCTTGTAGAAGTGTAGTAAATACATTTCGAAAGAAGGCTACAGAAGCCGAGTTAAATCGTCGATTCAGTCCCTCAGGACTTAATAAAATTCCTGTTGAAGTTTCTAATTGACTACAAAGTTGAGTAAGAGAGGTTGTAGCGATTTGTTGATTTAACCATACACACAAAGATAAAAAATGGTGCCCATGGCACTTACATTTTCGTTTCATTCCACCTGCTTCTATAGCTAATTGATTAAGTGTAGCGGGAGACATATATCGATATAACTCTTCGGCAAATAAAGACAGCTCTTGTTTTTGATGCATATTCATAAAAAGCACGTCACCCTTTCTCATTAACATAAGAGAAAAGTAACGTGCTTTTAAGTTTAAGAATAGT
This sequence comes from Bacillus cereus group sp. RP29, assembly GCF_040459765.1. Taxonomy (NCBI): domain Bacteria; kingdom Bacillati; phylum Bacillota; class Bacilli; order Caryophanales; family Bacillaceae; genus Bacillus; species Bacillus cereus group sp. RP29. The sequence continues at coordinate 20,536 of NZ_JARVHN010000002.1, read as the reverse complement.
CTAAATCCTTAAGTTGATGGATGTGGGGTACAGGCACATCGCTATCAAGCTAACAAAACAAAATACCCCCTAAAACGAAAAAGAATTGTAGATTTGTAACACCTATTACATCTGTTCAAGATCCAGGATCATATGTAGCTGTTATGAAACTTGGAGAAAATTATTATTATGGTGGCAGCTTTAAAATTAAAAAATAATGAAAGTTAATTTCACTAATGATAATATTTTTGATATGATCAATGTATAATAAAAACATAACTCATGTAATAGTCTAGGCGGTATACTTGACCAACGGCCGCTTAGCTAATGAGTTATACCCCTTAGAAAAGGTACCTTGCAGCAGGGGTACCTTTTCTTTTATTTTCAGTGGTAAATTATTTTAAATTGTAGCTATATAGCTAAAAAGTATAATGATTATATTGTAATTGAAGTGTAGTATGTATCCCATATGAATATTTTTAAATATTAGAAAGACAATCATTTGGGCGATAGCTGGAATCCCAATGATAGTTAAACATTGTATCCAATTATAGTTATACGTAGAGAGATGGAGTAATCCAAATGAGCTTCCAGATAATATTAAAGAGGCTGTAATTGAAGCTATGGGGCTTATTATGAATGAGCGTATGATCTTATGCCAAAAAAACAATATAGAGACAAACATAATGTTCTCTCCGATTAATTGAATTGCAATACCAGGTGTTTTGTGAAGCATATTAGTAATCCCTTCATTCCCAATGGGATGAGATGCTCCTCTGAATGTTGTAAAAGATATTAGTACGGCTAACAATAACAACATAATAGCATAAATAATAAAAGCACAGAAAAAAGAAATTTTTAGTTGCTGGAAAGTGATTTTTTTAGAAAACAAAAACCGTTGATCCCTCATTATAAATAGGAAAACTAATGAAATGGGAAAAGAAAAATAAAAAGATTTAATTAAGTATTGCATCCGTATATCTAATTCATTTATATAATTAAGCATGAATGATGGAAAAGGTATGTAAACAGTAATAATACAAAGTATGATAAGTATTAGAAAGTGCAGATACGTTTTAGTTTGTACTAAGCAATCTAAATATGTGTTGGCAGAACTTAATGCGTTTATGGTCTGCTTAAACTCTTTAGAAACTGCGTTAATAACACTCCGCCATTTTAATAAAAGTATATGTATTTAATCCATCATCTTATATGCCATTCTTCCCTAATTGTGTTAAATATAATCTCATCTCTACGCACATTATAAAATTTCACGTACCATATTTATTAATTATATTTAAAATATAGTCAACAAGGGGATTTCTATATTCCGGACGATATAATTTTTGAGAACCAATATTTTTGAAGCGTGGCATCAGTTTAAAACCAAGTAGATGACAAAAAGCAACGACACTTTGCCCATGTGTATCGACATAATTTCGATCTACTTCCATGTCCGTACAGTGACGAAGAACCCCTTCCATCATAGCTGCAACTTCCGAAGAAAGGCAGGATTTAAGCTGTGAATAGATACAAGCTGACTTTCGATCTGTATGCCAATAGATCATAACGCCCTGTCTTTTATAACGAGGATGCCATTCGTACAGCAAGTTCTGATCCCACGATCCAAAATGTTTTGAATCGGAAGCACATGCCGTAGTAGCTTCTCCCCATACTTCTTTCATACGGTTGCAAATGATATGGTTCGTAACCTCTGCATTCGCTTTACGTAGATGATCTTTATGTATAAATTTTTGACGGATGTATCGAAGTTCCCGATAACTATCAGTGTTGCTTCCAGCAGAGACAGCTTTCAGACCTGTATTGGTTCCAAGGCCAAATAAACTGAGAAGAAGTCGACGTTGAATTATTTTTCGGTCTAAAATCTCTCGATCTGCCGTAGTCTTAAAATGCTTCGTAAATTCTGTGTGAAAATCGGTTTCTTTTAGCAAATCTAATAAGTTAATATCTGACCATCGATTCTTGATTTCACCTTTAATTTGAGCCAAATGGGGAGGATCAGGCTGTTTCTCTAAAGGAGAAACTCGAATCCAACCTTTATTATTTTTCGTCGTAATGACAACTTGTCGATTACTGTTCTTTTCGAATCCTTGATTCAATAGAGTTAACTTTTCCTTCATTAACCGTATGATTTCTGAAATAAACAGATCAGCTTCCAAAGGTACTTTCAATGCTTGAAAATGTTCTTCTTTACGTTCTTCAAAATCTTGAGGTAAGTCTTCATCAGGATTTCGATAACGATCAGCCCCCTCAATCCAAACTTCTTTACAACGAAGTCGAGTTCGAAGTGATTGAAGAACAGCAATTTCATAATTGATTCGATTCACTCTTTCAATCCCTTTGTTATCTTTTTCAATAATAATCCCTTTCCATCATCAAAACCTCCTATTATAATAGTTTTATTTCTGTCTCTCAAAAAGTTAAAAAGCCTGCCTGTATGTTTATATTAATTTTAAAATGTCCTTAGGTTCTTGTAAAATATATTCCGCATCTTTAAAAGCATCTTTTGTTTTTGATCCCCACGAGGCAAGAGCAAATTTCACACCAGCACTTTTTGCACATTGCATATCATATATAGAATCTCCAATGTAGATTGCCTCGTGACAAGGAACATCTAATCGTTTTAAGCAGGCTAATAAAGGTTCAGGATGTGGTTTATGTTTATCCGTATCACATGCGCAAATTGTATGTTCAAAATAACTACTTAAGCCAAATGGCTCAAATTCGTCTATTAATTCCTGTTTAGTTTTCGATGTCACAATGCCTAGTTTTATAGTACTTAGAGACAACATACCAATGATATCTTCAATTGACTTGAACACGGAGACTTCATGATTATAAGCTAATACAGCTTTACTCCATTTTAGATGAATAACGTCTATATTAGGCACATTCAATTTTTTTAAAGCTTCCTTCCCGGGGATACCCAATGCAAAGTCCAATGCATCTAATGTATAATCTTCATTTAATTCTTCTTTCAAAATTCTTTGTAACGATTTTAATATTGCTTTTTCTGTATCTAAAATTGTACCATCAATATCGAAGATAAGAGTTTTAACCAAATTAGTCCCTCCATTTTCAGTTCTATTCCAAGCGATTTTTTCACACCCTTTAAAGCTTTTTTCCTATATGTTCTCAGGTTTAAATTTTCTCTTAATGTTCATTGTAACAAAGTTCCAAATGAACTATCATTATTTTTAGTAAATGGAGGGGATTTTTTGAAAAGAGAAAATTTGAGGGTGTTTACTAAAATTTCATTCTTAACAGCATTAACTTCAATTACAATTCTACCAATATCCTTATATATGTTAGCAATGACTTCAAATGAAAATATAGTATCTATTTTAAAGGTTTCTATATCAGTTACATTTTTTTCTTCCTTATTTGCTATTCCTTTAAGCGTCATTTCAATGTTCAGTAAAGAGAATTTAACCAAAAGAATTTTTGTTTTATTGGGAAATTTATTACCAATCGGTCTTTTAACTTATGCTATAATTTTAGAATTTGTAGATGAATTCTTGTAGACTACACCTTAAAACAAAAAATAGCGAATTTAGGTTTAATAGCGTTTAACAGACTTAAGGTTACTTTTAAAGGGTTTAATGGGTTTCTATACTTAATGTATTGTCACATCAAATAAAAACCCTTAAAAATGAATCTGAGTGGTCATTTTTAGGTTTTTAAAAATGATTTTTAATATTTATGTAAATAAAAGGAAAAAGAATCCGTTTTATGGACCCTTTTTCCTTTTATTATTTTAACTTAATGTAATCTGTGTTGTCCTGATAATTGTTCCTCAGCCATTCGAACTAAGCGCTTTGTAATTTCTCCACCGACAGACCCATTTGCACGTGATGATGTATCAGGTCCTAGTGTGACTCCTAATTCACGGGCAATTTCATACTTCATTTGTTCAATAGCACTTGCTGCAGCAGAAATAAGAATTTCATTTGTATTACTTTCGCGTCTTTGAATATTCATAATTGCACCTCCACTATATTTGTATATAACATGTGCTTAATTATGATATTTATACGTAAGTAAACTATTTTCTTCTATTATTTTTAGGAGAACTCTTTTTCGTTCTCTCTTTACCATATTCCACTAACTGAATTTGAAACACATCTGAATCCTGAATTCCTAACACATTCATTTCTTCTCTAAATGAACGCCAGGACTCTACCTTTATTGATTTTTCTAGGCCATTTCTTAATGTGTAGATTCTTAGTATTCTATAATTAAACCCTCCTTACTCGTTAAATAATGTGTATTTAATTATATAAAAAAGACATAATTAAACAATTGTTCATATTAAAAATTCACACCAACATATCTGCAAATGTAGTCCCCACGTTATTCTTTCGTTTCATATGCTTCTCTAAATAGATCTTTGTTGTTTGAATATTTTCATGCCCAAGTGTTTGCATTAAATGATATAGATCCGCATTTCCTTGTTCAACTGCCATGATTGCAAAAGCATGACGGAATGTATGTGCCGTTACAGGATTTTCACGATACTTTAGAAAATCTAAATTCGTCTTTTTTATCATATCTGTTACCTGGTTTGATAACGTTTTGGGATTATAAAAGTTTCCTCTTTGATTGATAAATACAGGACTTTCATCTCCACAATTCAATACAGTTTGGAATCCTCTTCTCCGTCTCATTTCGCTAATACATTGGAATAAATGCTCAGGAATGAAAAGTTCACGTACTTTATCCCCTTTTCCTGTGACTTTTAACCAATACTTTCCGTCATAATGTAAGTCTTTCACTCTCGCGGTGCACAATTCTTGAATTCTTGCACCGGTACTTGCTAGAGCTAGTAAAATTGTATAGTTTACTAAATGCCCTTGTTCTTTATAAAACTCTAAAATTTTCATCACTTCATCATAGGATAGGTCTCGATTTGGCCGATCCTGTTCATTTACATTCGCGCGCTGCAGTTCTTCATGAAGAGGCTTTTCAATGTAAGAAAATACATGAAGATGTTTTAGAAAAGAACGAATGAGCACTGTTTTCTTCGCAAGTGTTGCGACCGCGTACGTATCTCCGTTTCTACCGTTCTCTACCTGCTTTAACCAAGCATTATATTTACGAATATGCCAAGGTTGCAATGTTTTTAATAAAGAGTCGTTTTGCTGTACCTCTTCCCCATTCAATTCGAATTCCTCTGCGTGCTGCACCATGCACTGACAAAATGACAAGATTTCGGACACATAACTCTTTTTCGTATCCTCTTTTCTATTCTTCTTTTCATCCATATCTTTTTGTAAATGCACAAAATGATAAATGACTTCTATATCACTTAAATACGTATATTTACTCTTTCCCTCTTTTTCTGCAACTTCCATCTTCTCTTCCACTTTATCTACATAACAATTGTTATGCAAAAATGGAATGATGCAACTTATATTCTCTACATATGTATCCATATACTCACTTTGATTGTTTATAATAGGTACATTTTCTTTTGAATTCTTATTACCCATAATTAGAATTCACCTCTCCTATTGAAGATTATGAATATAATTCTTTTTATTATCTATACGTATTATTTTATTTCACTTCTATCTATTATACAAATGATAATTCATTTTCTTTCTGTAAGAACGCTACATTCTTCTCTATCTAAACATATATATAATTTTTTATAAATTATTAGTAAATAGATATCATTTAATAGTTAATACATTAGATTTTAAATCTGTTTTACAAAGAAGATGAATTTAAAATTAAATTAAGATATTAATAAAATCTAAAATTCCTTAAAAATACAATAATTTATAAGAACTTTAATAAATTTTATTTCCCATTTCAAATATATCTCATATTCTGATATTATATATACATATCTAAAACACTAGTAAACAATAGTTATGGAGGTGTCCTTTCATGACACAAGATTTATTGTTCATTACAAAACCTACTGTAACGACAAAAGAGGCAGCCGACTTATTAGGAGTAACGGTACAAACAATTTTAAAGAAAGAAAAAGATGGATTAATAGAATGTGTATATAAAGATAATTGGAAGCAATTCGGTAGTAAGATTTTTTATTTAGAGGATATTGAACGTTTGAAAAATAACGAAGAGATTGAGGGTTATAGTACAAAAGAAGCAGCTGGGATTCTTAATGTAGCACCATCTACTGTCTTTACATATATCAAATCTGGAAAACTACCTGCTTCAAAGATTGAAAAGCGTGGAAAAGAAGTATATATCATTAATAAAGATGACCTTGAAACTTTTCAACTTACTTATGAAAAAACTACCTCAAAAGAGCGAAAAACATTCATTACTAAGATTCAAGATGAAGATATATATTTGTATCAATTGTTAACACATCAACATACCGGAAAAATAGCGAGAGTAATAGAAATCAATGGAGCAGATGGCAAGATTCTTACAGAAGACGAAGAAATTTTCCCTCTATCCACGTACAAAGAGCATGATTACTCCTTTGAACCTTTCCGTAAGCAAGCTGTAATTACAAAACGAGGGTATTTATCTTTTTCATTTAAAAAACCTCAACTATTTAATTCCATTACTTATAATCTAATAAATTTATTTTATAAAGAGCTAGGTATCACAAATATGCGATTGAGTGTTTCATCTGATACTATTAAATTAGAAATTAAACCTTTTGTATTACAAGTTGATCCATTGCAATTTCAAGAAGAGATTAAATACTTACATTCTCATATGAAATCCGGTACGATACTTCCACATGTTGAAGGAATTTATTTTAAAAGCAATGTAGAGCCATTAACTTTTCATGCAGATCACGAATTTAAGCAGAAAATAGTTCAAATGGCAGCGAGTTCAGGTATGGGACAGGAAGAATTCTTATTACAAGCTGTGAAATCTTATATAAAAAATTTAGAACAACAGTAAATATTTATTAAGAAGAAAAAGCGTAGGAATTTAATCTTTCTACGCTTTTTAAAATATTCAATATAGATATTCATTTCCATGAAATCACCACATGCACTATCAACTTAATAGAAATTTATATTATTATTTTAAATAAAGACAATCTCTGCAGAAATACGTTATATTCTATATGAATTTATATAGAAAACATAATTAAAGGAGAACTGAACTTGATAAAACATATAACTAGTTTCCTATTTGGAACATTTGTTATGATAATTGGTTACGTTTGGGTTATTCCCTACACCCTTGAAGCAATTGACAGTAATGTAAGTTATATTACTCATCACAAAAAGTATTTTAGTAAGTTATATGAATATGACATTAACCTCTGGATCATTGCAATGCTTATATTTTGCATTTTTACTGCGATTTCTGTTCTTATACTCAAGTTACCCGATTATAAGAAAAATAAAAGCACTCCTATAAAAAAATATAGTCAAACAAATCGGCGAAAAAAAGCAAAGAGAAGGCGTCGAAAATAATTATTTTTTATGTTAGGGGTTTTACTAATAAAAATATCTTAGCGTATAAAAACCGCGTTTTTACGTTGGTACCCCATGCCCATCAACTTAAGAATTCAGAATTACCCCAAAATGAAAAAAAGAACTTTTTGTTACAAATTAACACAAAATTTCGTTCTGGAGGTACTGAAAAAATTTTGCCTGATAGTGATGGAATGGGGCCTCTATAAAAAACCCACAGTTTACACTCAAACTGTGGGTTTTCGACGTACAATGATTTATCAACTTCTGTTTTTAGTCTTTAAAATCTGCAACAGAGCCAGGATTCCCCCTCAAAGTATAAATCCCAAGGAGGGAATCCGTTTTTTTATTTACTTATATACGTACAGCTGTACCACTTACCGCAACCATTAACATTCCATCACGAACTACTTCGTAATCTACGTCAACACCAACGATAGCGTTCGCACCTTTTTGTTTTGCAAGTTCTTTCATTTCGTCCATTGCGATATCACGAGCTTCTTTTAGCTTACTTTCATAAGAACCAGCACGACCACCGACAACCTCACGAACAGAAGCGAATAAATCGCGTACAATGTTTGCACCCATAATAGCTTCACCATTTACAATATCAATATACTCAATAATTTCTTTACCTTGAATTCCAGACGTTGTTGTTACAATCATGTTTGACACCCTCCTAATTTTTTATAATATTCAATTGCATGTGTCTCTCTATGATAAAATAAAAGGAATAGTGTTGTTTAACACATGTATCGCTATAACATATGCAAGGGATCTATTAGAAATAAGATAAGCTGCAGTAAGCATCACCGCGCCAGGTAAATAGATAGCAATATCCGAAAGTTGGTTCGTGTGAAGAAGTGTAAAAATTATAATCGAAACGATGGATGCAATAGCAGTACCAACATATTCCGAAAAACGATTTACTAATATATGGCGAAATATAATTTCTTCAATTATTGGTCCTATAATCCCAAATACAAGTAATGTGAATATAATAGGCATCTCTGCGCCATTTGTAAGGATCTGTTCTTGGTTCTCTGGCTGACCTGTATTTAGAAAATGCATAATAGAATTTTCCACAATTATCATAAGTAAAACTACCATAGGAATGCTTACTATTTTCAAAATTGTTTTCTCTTTAAAATAAGTAAAACTTTCAATAATTTCTTTCCTAAAGAAAATGATTCCTACAATAGCAGGTACAGTCACACCGATGGCACTAAGAGCAAATTCTGATTCAACTAAATTACTGTTAGTTAAAAGGGATATGCCAAATAATATGAACAAGCCAATTTGAAGTAGTGCAAACAGTATATAAACTATTAGCATAACAAGTTCTTTTGTATTCATTTTTATAAAGCTCACTTTATTACCTCCATAATGAAATTACTTAGAATCTTTGATTTTTCTTGTTGCATTAGGTTCTCCTTCTAAAATATAATTATATTAATACCAAACCGGACGGTTCGGTTCGAAAACTAATGATACTATAAGTTTCTAGTTTTTTAAACCCCCTTTATAAATTATTAATAAAATAAAAGCAAAAATATTAAGATGTTCGCATAGTTAAGAAAAGGGTAGTTTTTAATGTTGTTGTAATAATTGAATATGAATTTGAAAGGATGTACATCATGATTTTAGTTAGTTCTTGCTTAGCTGGAAAACCAGTAAGATATAATGGTACTGCATGTTTAAACGATACAATTCAAAAATTAATTGATGAAAAGAAAGCGATACCTGTTTGCCCGGAGTTATTAGGTGGTTTTGTTACACCGAGAGAACCAGCTGAAATCTTGGGCGGAGATGGATATGATGTTTTAGAGGGCAAAGCAAAAGTAATGGAACGTTCCGGTAATGATGTGACGGAATTATATATAAATGGTGCCATGAAGACTTTAAATTTAGCACAAGAAATGCAAGCTAGCCATGTAGTTTTAAAAGAATATAGCCCTTCTTGTGGCAGTAAAGAAATTTATAGTGGTGAGTTTGTTGGAAAAAAGGTAACAGGAGTCGGCGTAACGACTGCTCTATTAGAAAGTAAGGGCATTAAAGTTATATCTGAATTAGAATTAGATAAATTAATTAATAAAATATAATATTAGAGGGCACATTTTAACAATTCGCTTACCGAAATTATCAAACTTTATTATAAAAATAAATAGCTTGTAAAATTTCAACTCACGCATTTTAATCAAATTTTTTTCAAAATGCGTGAGATTTTTTTGTGATGAAATCAATGGTTTCGCTTAAATTTTAATCAAACTTAATTTCAAACCAACAAATTCACTTATTTTACATGGATAATATAATTTGATTAACTTCTTTTCAAACTGTATTGTTTGAGATTTTCATAAGATAGCGATTGATAAGATATTTCTGTTCCGAACTTATTTATACTCACAAAAAAATCAAGAAAATAGAGGGTAAACATTACCTAGAATATTAGGATCGTTTTCATTAGGAGGACAAAGCATGACTAAAGTTGATAAGGTAAAAGAAAAAATTATTGAAACATCTTTATATTTATTTAATACTAATGGGATAACTCGCACATCCATTCAGGATATAATGACAGCCACTGAACTACCGAAAGGATCTATTTATCGTAGATTCAAAAATAAAGAAGAAATTGTTCTTGCTGCCTACGACAAAAGTGGTGAGATTATGTGGAGTCATTTTCATAAAGCAATGGAAAATAAAAAAACAGCAATCGATAAAATCCTTGCAATTTTCCTTGTATATCAAGATGCAGCTAATAATCCTCCTATTGCTGGAGGCTGTCCATTACTTAATAGCGCCATTGAAAGTACTGGCGTATTTCCAGAATTACAAAAAGCAGCAGCAAAAGGCTATGATGATACAGTAATGTTAATGGCCTCTCTCATAAAGGAAGGAATAGAGAAACAAGAACTTAAAGAAGAGATAGACATTATATCGCTCGCTTCTTTTCTTGCCTCTTCAATGGAGGGAGCTATTATGGCAAGTCGAGTATCTAACGATAATATACACCATCAATATTTCATTGAACAAATAAAGCATCATCTTTACTCTTATTCTAAATAAGTGAGAACTTGCATCGCCTTTATCAGCTGCTCAAAAAGAACGGTCGTAAATGTCATAGGTATAAGAAGATGACCGTCTTTGATATTCTAGGGATTGTGTATAAAACGACAGTGAAGCATAGATAAGCTGCCTAGCGAAAAAATCACGTTTTAATAGGCTTCTTTAGCATGCCTACTTTTCTATCAATTACTAGTTTTGAACCAAGAATCGTTTCATATCTAGTAAGTTACTTGTTTAGCTTGATGGACATGCGTTGGTACCCCTTAATGTAAAATTGAAATATAGCCGTACCGTTTATAAAAAAGTTGAATCAAAATGTTATTATGTCAGTTTCCCTTCTTCCACTAACTGGCAGTTTAATTTAATAAACGATGTTATAATTTAAATCAATTAGGGGGGATAAATTTGAAAAAGAAATCTATTGTTCTTTTATGCTTGTTAATTTTCAGCATGTTAATAGCATATTATTTTTATCAAAAAAATCAAAATGAAGAATTCGTTAGATGGGGCGATAGTATACATACTGTTAACACTGAAATATTAAAAGAGAATGATATTGAATACAAAATTGAAAACGATAAAATTTATATTCCAAAAAGCTCTCTTAGAAAAGCAACATTTTGCTGTTCCTAATAAAAATACAGAGTTAAGTTATAATTCTAATGTTTGATTTAAAAAATGTTTTAGACTATAGAAAAAAGTATTAATCTATTAAAAAATAGTTGTAGACTGAAAAGGTGTTTTCTATATGTGAAAACACCTTTTATTTCTGTAACTCCATTTATAGTATCCATTTTCCTAGTGAGAATTTTCCGAATGTGTAAGTTTGAAAACATCACGTTCTGGAATGTGTTTATATAGCATGTTTTCTTCTTTGACAAGAATATCAGGGGTACCGCCAGCATTTCGGAAAAAAACCACGCTAAGAGAATATATATAAGAAAAGAGCCAGAATTTACCCCGCTAAGAGTAAATCGGCTCTTTAATATATAAAGGATGCACAGAAAAACCTAGAGGGGTTCAGCCGAGATACTTGTAGAAATGGGTCATAAGCATACATTATTTTACAAATACATCTTATCTTGAAGGTATATGGATTATATAAAGTTAAAAATATAGTGTTAAACCCAAAAAAACACCATAACAGTGTTCACGGTGTTTTCCATATTAAAAATAAGACTATTATTTAAGTACTCTGAAACTGATTCATATTGTAGAAATATCCATTTTAAGATAATGATACGCTTCAAAATCTTCATTAAATATATCTGTAACTAATTTTATAGCCTCCGTATCATAAAAGCTCTGATATGTCGGCAGCCGAGGGAAAGATGGATCTGTAATGTCAGCTTCAGCGTAGTTTCCCTTATGAATCATCTTAGGCGCCTGATGATGCCATGATCTCGTTAATGTGTCTAGTGGGATAGTCTGTAAGTTATATTTGTTTTCTATTTTTGAGATTTCATTAGAGAAATTCTCTAAATATATATAATTGGTTACAAACTCTTCTTCTCCTTGAATATATTGTTGTGAATAGTGTGGATTAAGATAGTCAGAATCTGCCCCATTCGCGTGAAGATAATGTAAAAAATGTTTAAATGATTTTTTCTTTTTGCATGTACTGTCGTTATAAATAAACTTTCTAATAGGTTCCCACTCTGGATTTTCTATACCTGGTGGAGCAATAAGGGGTCACCATACCAAAAAAAGAAAATTGTACGTTTAGACAAAATTTAGACACATTTAAACTGATTCCTGTACGTTAAGGAACCGATTACTTAGTTTACTACTTTTTTTAAAGAATCAAATAGTGAAAATTTCGTGGAAATTTGCTTAACGTAAGTTTTATATCAACTATTACGTTGGAGTACAGCCAAGGTACGTGTATTATCTACTATGAAAATCAGGAATATTTAAAGTATTCTAAGAAGAAGAATTGAGTGATAAGCTACGTTAACTACTTGATATCTTAACTAAGTAAATTATGTATTTAATGTATTCAAGGTAGTGCAATGAGAAGGTATCGAATAACCTTGCTTGGATAAACCGTGTCTCTTAAGAGCTCCTTAAGGCGCGTCCGTTACCTTGAGGGCAACGAACGGTTGTAGACTTCGATGTTGCAAGGATCGTTGTCAAACAAATTGTTTACATGTATTCAATGTAAAACTCTTATTAAATTAAGGTTTTTACTCCTAAGTATAGATAACATGTATATCTCGTCTGTATCCCTTTTTGACTTGCTCTTGATTGACCAAATAAGTCAAAATACCTTTCTAAATTTCCCTCTGATATTCCCCCTATTTTATCTTATTCAAACTTGCATTCCAATAACCCATTTCTCATACGCCTGTTTCTAAAATAATAATTTAAATTGGGACCTCTGAGAGATCCCAATTAATTAAAAAGTAATGTCTCCTCTTGTTACATCATTTACAATTTTTATACTAATCCCTCTAACATCTCGAAGACTTCTAAATTATTTTTTTGGTAGTTCAGGGAATAAATAATGTAATATACAGATGGTCAAACGTCTGGATTTGCCTTTATACGGATATATATGCATATACATCGATGGATTAAAGTTTGCCTCAAATACCTTTCTAATAATATACAGATGGTCAAACGTCTGGATTCCATAAGCATTTTTATTAGCTGCAGGAACTTCTGTATTTTCAATAATCAAATCAATACCACTAATATTTGCTCCAAGTGCCGACACAGCATCTACGGCAATTTTCTTATAATCATCGGGAATTTGATCTGTCATATCAATTGAGTCTCCACCTGTACTGACATTAGAATTTTCTCGCAGAAAAACAATTTCATCACTTGTTGGAATAGAATCTTTTCGATACCCTTGAGCTTTAAGCATTAGGACCTCTAATTCACCTAATTGTATATTTTCTAAAGGTGTTCTATGGTCCATTCCTCTTAATGAATTCAGGTTCTTTTGAGCGACTAACTCTTCAATCGTATGTGAACCGTCTCCTATAACATTGGCAGGAATTCGTAATAAAACGGCAGAAACTTTGCCATCTAGCACAAAAAATCGATATTCTGTTCCATTAATAAATTCTTCTATTAATACTGATGAGTCCTCTTTAAATGCTATTGTGAGTGCTTTGCCATCTAGCACAAAAAATCGATATTCTGTTCCAATTTGATAGTCTTCGTAACTTGCTCCGTTTTCTTTAAAGATAGATATTCCTAAACCATAATTTGTTGTTTTTGGTTTAACGACAAAAGGCTTTCCTGCAAATATATCATAGGAACGTAAGGCTTTTTCTATATCACTAAATTCCTCACCTATTGGTACACGAAATCCATGCTGTTGAAGAATTTTCTTTGTTACTGTTTTATTTTCCATAATTAATGGTGATATATAACTATCTTTACTTGTCATATTCCCATTTTTCACATATTCAACATGATTTCCTAACTGTAGTTTTAAAAATTGATCTTGTCGATCTAAAACGTCTACTTGTAATCCTTGTTGAATAGCATCAAACATTAAAATTTGTGTAGACAACTCCATGTCAGTAAATCCTGATAGTTGATATGGTTTATCCCATGCTTTTTTATAATTTTCTTTAGCAATACGGGAAGCTACCTGACTTTGACTACTTTTTATAATCTCTTTATAAAGTCTTCCAGCTAAAGTCTTATCTAAGAATTTTCTTTATAAAGTCTTGGATAAAGTCTTACTTGGATCTGTTAGCATTTCTCTCAAGTTAACAAATAAGGTATTCGAAACAGTTATGTCTAACAGCCCTGTTAAATGTTCCATCTCATCAATAATACGCTCAGCATCTGTTTTAAATTGCGTATGTTCTAACGGATGTTCAAGAGCCACTAAATTATTTTGAAAATCACCGATTTTTACCCATTCATCATTATTATCGTCTTGATCAATCCAGAGTAAATAGATGAGGAAAAGATGTAGAAATTCTGCTTGTTCATGGCTAATTCCATATGTTTCAAAAGGATTTAAATCTAGGTTTCTTAATTCAATATAACGAATCCCATGATTTTTTAAATCTGAAACTTGAGGACCGCCCCTTAAACGGACAGATGCATAAAATTCTTTTTCTTCTAATAAAACCCCTTTACTTACCAGCGAAGAAAGATCAGATATATAGTTCTGTAAACTACTATAGGATACTTGAACATCATTTTCATTACTATAACCATATTTACTATTTCTAATGCTTCTTACGGCGTCATTTAAAGGATTTATTTCAAAGAAATTCTTTTCACTACTAGGAGAAGCACCGAAGAAATAAGTTATTAACCATCGATAGTGTAAATAATTCCTTGTGACTTTCAGATAAATTTCTGTTTTAAATTGATGATAATCTTTTATTTCTGATTGTAATTCAAATAATGCCTGAATCAAATTATCGCTAAATTCAAAATTGTAATGAATACCACTAATCATTTGTTTTCGTCGACCATAAGAATTAGATAAATATCGACGATATAAAACATTTTCATGATTATTAAGTTTCGCAATAACAATATCTTCTTCTTTTTCGGGCAACTGTGGTGGCATGCTTAATGGCCAAAGCATTTCGTTATTTCCCATAGAACGATAGGCAACATCATGGATAGCTGCTAAATAATTAAATAAATCTCCTAGTGTCTCAGTAACTGGTGTGATTAATTCCATTTGTGTTTCAGAGAAATCTCGCTGAATATAGCTGCTAAATAATTAAATAAATCTCCTAGGATGTTCATCTCTTACTGAAATACTTTTGGGATGTTCCGTTTTAGCTAAACTTCCTGATAGGTCAACTCGTTGACTTTCTTTTTCAACTCCAAAACGTGCTTTTAATAAATATGGTTTAATACGGTCATTGTTTAACATTTTTTTCATTTCCATACAAACTGTACCTCCCATCAACTCAAATATTTGATATAGAAATAGCTAAAATTATAACCATTATTTTTTTGAATTTAGCATTTGGATATTAATGGCCAAAGCATTTTATTCTTATCCACGGAAAGAGAAGGGATTTCACGAATAGCTGCTAAGTAATTAATCATGTCTTCTAATGTTTTAGTATTAGGCTGAATATATGATCTTGTATCTCTTATCGAAACGGGTTTAGACGTTTCAGTGGAACTTTCAAATAAGTCAACTTGTCGATTTTCCTTTTCGATCTCATAACGAGATTTTAATAAGGATGGTTTAACACGGTAATTAAATAACATTTTTTTAATGTTTTAGTATTAGGCTGAATATATGATCTTGTATCTCTTATCGAAACGGGTTTAGACGTTTCATCCACATGAACTCTTCCTCCCAATTTATTTGTTTTTACAAACGATATAATATGACAAAATATAACAATCAAAAGTACCCACATCTCTACATGCGGATACTTTTGTTACTATATTTTGCTGTAAACTTAAATACTTCATATGCCATTGGAAGTGGGTATTGTTGTAAATAAGAATCATCTTAAATACTTCATATGGAAAGAGAAATGCTCATTTAAGAAAGTGGAAATAAAGAAGTAGCTATGATCATAGCCCTCCATTTTTTTATAAGTTACCATTTGACTATTTTTTTGAGCGTTCTCTAAGAAAATATGTTCTTCCAATTGTTTCGGATAAAACTCGTCTTGACTACCTTGCATAATAAGAATTGGTGGAATAGTAGCTTCTTTAATTAATTCTGAAGCATCCCATTCTTTCCAAGAATCTTTGTCTTCACCTAAATAAGAGGTGAAAGCATTTATTCCCCATGGTACTTGACTAGGAGTTAAGATTGGAGAAAAAGCAGAAACCGCTTTGAATCTCTTAGCATTTTTCAAACCGATCACTAAAGCCCCATGTCCTCCCATTGAATGCCCCATTATGCTTTCTTCACCTGAAAAATTAGGTACTATAGTCGAAGCAATGGATGTTAATTCATCTACGATATACGAATACATTTTATAATGCTGTGCCCAAGGATCCTGGGTAGCATTTAAATAAAAACCTGCCCCTTGTCCAAGATCCCATGCTGCAACATCAGAAACGTATTCTCCACGTGGTGAAGTATCTGGCATAATCACTGCAACTTGATGTTTTTCAGCCAAACGTTGAAATCCACTTTTTTGACTAAAATTATCATCTGTACAAGTTAAACCAGATAACCACCATATAAGTGGAATTTTTTTCTTTTCTTTATTTGATGGTAAGTAGATACTAAATTTCATATCACATTGCAAGACTTCGGAATAATGGCTATACTTACGTTGCTCTCCTTCGAAAGAACGATGTTGTTCAATACATTTAAGACTCATCCTGCATTTAAATAAAAACCCTTGTCCAAGATCCCATGCTGCAACATCAGAAACGTATTCTACTGCAACTTGATGTTTTTCAGCCAAACGTTGAAATCCACTTTTTTGACTAAAATTATCATCTGTACAAGTTAAACCAGATAACCACCATATAAGTGGAATTTTTTTCTTTTCTTTATTTGATGGTAAGTAGATACTAAATTTCATATCACATTGCAAGACTTCGGAATAATGGCTATACTCTCACTCTCCGTAAGTTAAAATCGTACGAATGGATTCACCTTTGTGTAATAAGTCAAATGCCGCATTGATGTCTTTAAATTCTAAATGATGAGTAATAAATGAATCTAAATCAATATCACCATGCATATAATCTTCGACCATTTCTGGAAGTTCAGATCTTCCTTTAACTCCACCAAAGGCTGATCCACGCCATACTCGGCCCGTTACTAATTGGAATGGACGAGTATGGATTTCTTTACCAGCACCAGCTACTCCGATAATAATACTTTCGCCCCAACCTTTATGACATGCTTCAAGAGCGGATTTCATTACTTCAACATTACCAATACATTCGAAGCTATAATCCACGCCACCATCTGTCATTTCGACTATAACTTCTTGAATTGGGCGATCATAATCTGCAGGATTCACAAAATCAGTCGCTCCCATTTTTTTAGCGAGTTCCCATTTTTGGGGATTCAGGTCAACTGCAATAATTCGGCTTGCTTTTGCTTGAACCAATCCTTGAATAGCTGCTAATCCAATCGCTCCTAAACCAAATACAGCTGTTACAGCTCCTTCTTCAACTTTTGCAGTGTTGTGTACAGCACCAATACCTGTAGTCACACCACATCCTAATAAAGCAACTTTATCTAACGGAGCGTTTTCATCGATTTTCGCTAAGTTAATCTCATTAACAACTGTATATTCACTGAATGTACTAGTTCCCATGTAATGATAAAGGGGCTCTCCATTATAAGAGAAGCGAGTTGTTCCATCAGGCATTAAACCTTTACCTTGTGTTTCTCGTACAGCACTACATAGGTTTGTTTTACCAGAACGACAGAATTTACATTCTCCACATTCAGGTGTATATAGTGGAATAACATGATCCCCAGGTTTTACTGAAGTAACTTCATCACCTACTGAAACGACAACACCAGCACCTTCATGGCCTAATACAGCAGGAAATACTCCTTCTGGGTCGTCACCTGATAATGTAGGTTTGTTTTACCAGAACGACAGAATACATTCTCCACATTCAGGTGTATATAGTGGAATAACATGATCCCCAGGTTTTACATCTGTATGACAGACAGAAGTATATAGTATTTTTACTAATACCTCTTTTGCTTTTGGCTCTTCTACATCGATTTCTACGATTTGAAGTGGCTCCCCTGGCTTAAATGCAACAGCAGCTCTACTTTTCAATTGAATCCCTACTTTCTTTTTTTATTGTTTACACCACTATAATTACACTTTATAATTTTAATTACAATACTGACAAATTTGTCACTATAAACATTTTTTTCGCGAGAGGAAGGTCAAAAATTATGGTTATTCATTATAAGGACAAGGAATTTTTCACTGGAAAAGATTTAGCTTTATCTGTGATAGGAGGGCGTTGGAAAATAGCAATTATATGGTGTTTGTTACAACGTTCGCCATTAAGATTAAGTGAAATACAAAAAAAGCTGCCTGAAGTTAATCAACGTATGTTGATTAGACAATTAAGAGAATTAGAAGACGATAAAATAATTACTCGATGTGTATTTGGAAAATACCGTAGTGCCTCCTAAGGTTGAGTATGAACTTAGTGAAATTGGTCATCAACTAGAGAATGTTGTAACAGCCATCTGTGATTGGGGAGATGACTTTAGTGATTTTGTAGAAAAAGATTCGGACGAACTTAGTTGAAGAAACAAGTAAATATCGATTCATTAAAAATAGTGCGTAATTGTATGACTTAATCCATAAATTTGCATACAAAAAACCGATAACTTTGCATCGAATGCTGTAAAGTCATACGTAACGACTAGTTAAGATAATTAACGAAAATATACGCTAAGTAAATTTCGACATAAAATGAGCCGAATTTCCTACTCTAAGGAATATTCGGCCCATATGCTTTATTTAGGTTGTAATTTGTTCTCTTCATATTCTTTTAGTATTTTATAAAAAGTATTTTTCTTAAGTCCTAATAGTTCCATAAATATAACGCTCGTTATCTCTCTTTTTTTCCACTGTTCATAAGTTTCTTCAATTATAATTAGTTGCTTTTTTTCCACTTAATACTGAAAGGGTAAATGGAGGACGCCCTAAATGCTTACCTTGGGATTTAGCAACTGCAATCCCTTCTGCTTGTCGCTGATGGATTTTTTTACGCTCTTGATCTGCAACATAGGAAAGTAAAGATAAAAACTGATCTTCCATTAATCGACCCATATCACCCATCTCTCGAAATTTACGACTATCAAACAGTGTTTCATTTTCTAAAACAACAATATCAGCTTGTAATTTTCTTGTTATGTACTTCCATTCTGAAATTACCTCATCATAATTGCGGCCCATACGATCTAAAGCATCTATGTAAACAATATCACCTGTACTCAATATTTTTCGTAATAATTGATATTGAGGACGATCAAAATGTCGCCCACTTGCTTTATCGACAAAAATGCGCCGAGCCTCCACCCCACGTTCCATCATCTTATGTAATTGACGTTGTTCATTTTGATCTCCGACAAAAATGCGCCGAGCCTCCACCCCACGTTTGTACTTACGCGTATATATCCATAAATATTCGCCACGTTTGGTATTCTCCTTACATTTGTTACCTTAATTATACCATTTTCGTTTATAAAGGTATTCATTGAAAATAAACGTTTATAAAAATATTTCCATCACCTTTATAAACTTGATAATTCAATGTTTCATAGATGTTCTTTGGCTGTTTGTAAAGGTATACCTTTTTAAACGGTTAAAAAATCTCAACCTAATAAAGTAATTTTTTTAGACTATCTTTATGTTTTCGCATTCACCAATAATAAGTATTCTGTAGATTTTATCAATACCTAAATACCTCTAAAAAATATATATTTTAGTAAATGATGCTTATTGGAAAAGGGGCTAATGAACATGAAGATAAAAAAGAGGCAATTGGTAGCAACTATATATCCAGGTCAGTTATTTAGTACTGCAACTTTACCCGAAGGCACGAGTTTTTTGAAATGGGAATTAGCAGGTAGCGGTGATTTAGATGATATTCTTTTTGACGTAATGGAAGATAAATTCTGGGACATAGATGACCTTATTTTTAGTGATGTTTTACACGAAAATCGAACTGAAGTAGTACAAAATAAAGAACTCTACATTGATAATGTTCGGAATGCTACATCATTAGTTGGAATAAACATATATGCTTTAATTTATGAATAAAGACGCCGCAATATTTCTCAATACCCATTTTTTTCTACAAATTGTATATTTTAGTTAGGTTGCTGTAGTAACCTAACTAAAATATACAATTATTATGAAATGGGGAATGGAAATGGAAACAAAAGCGACAGTAGAGATTGCAAGAGTAAGATCAGGTAAAGAGCCACAACCAGGACAGAAAAATCGTTCAAGTGGCAACTTTAGTACTGAGAATCTTCCTGCAGGAACAAAATATTTGAAATGGGAGGTTATAGGAGGCGGAGATCCGGACTTTATTAGCTTTAATGTAATGGAAGATAAGTCCGCTGCAAC
>NZ_JARVHN010000001.1:5350000-5355266 GCF_040459765.1 Bacillus cereus group sp. RP29 | reverse complement strand
AATCATTTGATGACAAAAATAACTTCTGGAAAATCAGAGTTTAATTTAAATGGTTTAGATTCTGCAGAATATCCATTGTTACCACAAATTGAAGAACATCATGTTTTTAAGATTCCAACGGATTTACTTAAACATATGATTAGACAAACTGTATTTGCAGTTTCCACTTCTGAAACAAGACCAATCTTGACAGGTGTAAACTGGAAGGTATATAACAGCGAACTAACTGGCATTGCTACAGATAGTCACAGACTAGCTCTTCGAAAAGCAAAAATTGAAGGCATTGCAGATGAGTTCCAAGCAAATGTTGTTATTCCAGGAAAAAGTTTAAATGAATTAAGCAAAATTCTAGATGAGTCTGAAGAAATGGTAGATATCGTTATTACGGAGTATCAAGTATTATTCCGTACAAAACATTTATTATTCTTCTCAAGATTGTTAGAAGGAAATTACCCTGATACAACTCGCTTAATTCCAGCGGAGAGCAAAACAGATATTTTTGTAAATACAAAAGAATTTTTACAAGCAATTGATCGTGCATCTCTTTTAGCAAGAGATGGTCGTAATAATGTTGTAAAATTATCAACTTTAGAGCAGGCAATGCTAGAAATTTCCTCGAATTCACCAGAAATCGGAAAAGTAGTAGAAGAAGTTCAATGTGAAAAAGTAGATGGAGAAGAGTTAAAAATATCTTTTAGTGCAAAATATATGATGGATGCACTAAAAGCATTAGATAGTACTGAAATTAAGATTAGCTTTACTGGAGCAATGAGACCATTCTTAATTCGTACAGTAAATGATGAATCCATTATTCAATTAATTTTACCGGTTCGTACTTACTAAGTAAGAAATAAGGGTTGCTAGTTTTCAGATGCTAGTAGCCCTTATTTGATTTTTGGGTATTACTTTCCTAATGCTAGTTTATTTAGTACAATGAAAGAATGAACACTTTCAGAAAGTGAGCGATTTTATGAAACGTATTAAAATTTCAACAGAGTATATTACACTAGGGCAATTTTTAAAGTTAGCCGATGTAATTGATACAGGTGGCGCTGTAAAATGGTTTTTACAAGAATATGAAGTGTACGTGAATCAAGAACTTGAAAATAGAAGAGGTCGCAAACTATATGCGAACGATATTATTGAAATTCCAGGAAGCGGAAGTTTCCAAGTTCAGTCATAAAGGGGGAGCCCTTTGTTTATTTCAGAAATACAATTAAAAAACTATCGCAATTATGAAAAGTTAGAGCTTTCCTTTGAAGATAAGGTAAATGTAATTATCGGCGAGAATGCGCAAGGGAAAACGAATTTGATGGAAGCTATTTATGTTTTAGCGATGGCGAAATCTCATAGAACCTCTAATGATCGCGAACTTATCCGTTGGGATGAAGATTTCGGTCAAATTAAAGGAAAGCTACAAAAGAGAAATAGTTCTTTGTCTTTGGAATTAAATATCTCGAAAAAAGGTAAAAAGGCAAAATTAAATCAACTTGAACAACAAAAATTGAGTCAATATATTGGCGTGATGAATGTTGTCATGTTTGCCCCAGAAGATTTAAATCTTGTAAAAGGAAGCCCTCAAGTAAGAAGACGCTTTTTAGATATGGAATTAGGCCAAATAGCTCCGGTCTATTTGTATGAATTGAGTCAATATCAAAAGGTGCTCACACAACGAAATCACTTGCTAAAAAAGATGCAAGGGAATAGTAAGAATGAGGAAACGATGTTGGATGTATTTACACTTCAACTTATTGAGCATGGTACAAAAATTTTGCAAAAACGCTTTGAATTTTTGCATTTACTACAAGAATGGGCAGCTCCAATTCATCGTGGTATAAGCCGTGGGTTAGAAGAATTAGAAATTGTCTATAAACCGAGTGTAGATGTATCAGAATCAATGGATTTGTCGAAAATAAAAGAAGTATACTATGAAAGTTTTCAATCCGTGAAACAACGTGAAATTTTCCGTGGTACGACTTTAATTGGTCCTCATCGTGATGATTTACAATTCTTCGTTAATAGTAAAAATGTTCAAGTCTTTGGTTCGCAAGGACAACAACGAACGACCGCACTGTCCCTAAAATTAGCTGAAATTGAATTGATTTACTCAGAAGTTAAAGAATATCCGATTCTTCTATTGGATGATGTATTATCAGAATTAGATGATTATCGTCAATCGCATCTGTTAAATACAATTCAAGGAAAAGTGCAAACATTTGTGACAACGACGAGTGTCGACGGAATTGAACACGAAACATTAAAAGAAGCGAAAACAATTCATGTAACGAACGGCACGGTAGATTGTGAAATAGATAGGGCGTAATCCCTGTTTAAATGGAAAAGTAGGTGATCTTTGTGTCAATGGAACAAAAGCAAATGCAAGAAAATTCATATGATGAAAGTCAAATACAGGTACTTGAAGGGCTAGAAGCAGTTCGAAAACGCCCTGGTATGTATATTGGATCTACAAGCGGAAAAGGACTTCACCATCTTGTATGGGAAATCGTCGATAATAGTATTGATGAAGCACTTGCAGGTTACTGTGATGAAATTAACGTTAGTATCGAAGAAGATAATAGTATTCGTGTAACGGATAATGGACGTGGTATTCCAGTTGGTATACAAGAAAAAATGGGACGTCCTGCTGTAGAGGTTATTATGACCGTTCTTCATGCTGGTGGTAAGTTTGGCGGCGGCGGTTATAAAGTTTCTGGTGGTTTGCATGGTGTTGGGGCATCTGTAGTAAATGCCCTATCAACAGAACTAGAGGTATTTGTACATCGTGAAGGTAAAATCCATTATCAAAAATACGAAAGAGGTATTCCGGTTGCGGATTTAAAAGTCATTGGTGACACAGACCAAACAGGAACGATAACTCGATTTAAACCAGATCCAGAAATTTTTCAGGAAACAACAGTATACGAATTTGATACGCTCGCAACTCGTATGCGTGAATTAGCATTTTTAAATCGTAATATTAAATTAACAATTGAAGATAAACGTGAACATAAGCAAAAGAAAGAATTCCATTATGAAGGTGGAATTAAATCATACGTCGAGCATTTAAATCGCTCAAAACAACCAATCCATGAAGAACCTGTATATGTAGAAGGATCAAAAGATGGTATTCAAGTTGAGGTTTCCTTACAGTATAACGAAGGATATACAAATAATATTTACTCATTTACGAATAACATTCATACGTATGAAGGTGGAACACATGAAGTAGGGTTTAAAACAGCTTTAACTCGTGTGATTAACGATTATGGACGTAAAAATAGTATTTTAAAAGATGCAGACAGTAACTTAACGGGTGAGGATGTTCGTGAAGGTTTAACTGCAATTGTATCAATTAAACATCCAAACCCACAATTTGAAGGACAAACGAAGACGAAACTTGGGAATAGTGAAGCAAGAACGATTACAGAGTCTGTGTTTTCAGAGGCATTTGAAAAGTTCTTACTAGAAAACCCGAATGTTGCACGAAAAATCGTAGAAAAAGGTACGATGGCAGCACGTGCACGTGTTGCAGCGAAAAAAGCACGTGAATTGACACGCCGCAAGAGTGCATTAGAAGTTTCAAGTTTACCTGGTAAATTAGCAGATTGCTCTTCGAAAGATCCAGCAATTAGTGAAATTTACATTGTAGAGGGTGACTCTGCCGGTGGATCAGCAAAACAAGGGCGTGATCGTCACTTCCAAGCGATTTTACCGCTAAAAGGTAAAATTATTAACGTTGAAAAAGCAAGATTGGATAAAATTTTATCTAACGATGAAGTGCGTACAATTATTACTGCAATTGGTACGAACATTGGCGGCGATTTTGATATTGAGAAAGCTCGTTATCATAAAGTTATTATTATGACGGATGCCGACGTAGATGGTGCGCATATTCGTACCCTATTATTAACGTTCTTCTATCGTTATATGCGTCAAATTATTGAACATGGTTATATCTATATTGCACAGCCACCGTTGTTTAAAATACAACAAGGTAAAAAAATTCAATATGCTTATAATGAGAAAGAGCTTGAAAAGATTTTAGCTGAATTACCAGCTCAACCTAAACCCGGGATCCAACGTTACAAAGGTTTAGGAGAAATGAATCCAGCTCAGCTTTGGGAAACGACAATGGACCCAGAAGTGCGTTCATTACTTCAAGTTTCCCTTCAAGATGCAATTGAAGCAGATGAAACATTTGAAATTTTAATGGGGGATAAAGTAGAGCCACGTCGTAACTTTATCCAAGAAAATGCAAAATACGTGAAAAACCTTGATATTTAAATGAGTAATGACAGGAATCTGAGTATTCCTGTCTTCTACATATAAATCAATGTATGTGTAACGGAAATGTAAGAGGAGGTGCTCGTTGATGTCAGACAATCAACAACAAGCACGAATTCGAGAAATTAATATTAGTCATGAAATGCGTACCTCATTTTTAGATTACGCAATGAGTGTTATCGTATCTCGTGCATTACCAGATGTTCGTGATGGATTAAAACCTGTGCATCGTAGGGTTTTATATGCGATGAATGATTTAGGAATTACGGCTGATAAAGCGTATAAGAAATCAGCACGTATTGTTGGTGAAGTAATTGGTAAGTATCACCCTCATGGTGATTCAGCTGTTTATGAAACAATGGTACGTATGGCGCAAGATTTCAGTCAACGTTATATGCTTGTTGATGGGCATGGTAACTTTGGATCTGTCGATGGAGATTCAGCAGCAGCAATGCGTTATACAGAAGCAAGAATGTCTAAGATTTCTATGGAGTTAATACGTGATATTTCAAAAAATACGATTGATTATCAAGATAACTATGATGGTTCTGAAAGAGAGCCAATTGTATTACCAGCGCGTTTTCCTAACTTACTAGTAAATGGTACGACAGGTATTGCAGTTGGTATGGCAACGAATATTCCGCCGCATCAACTTGGCGAAGTAATTGATGGTGTATTGGCATTAAGTCATAATCCTGATATTACTATTGCAGAATTAATGGAGTGCATTCCAGGACCAGATTTCCCGACGGCAGGTTTAATTTTAGGAAGAAGTGGTATTCGTAGAGCGTATGAAACAGGACGCGGTTCTATTATACTTCGTGCTAAAGTTGAAATTGAAGAGAAGTCAAATGGCAAACAATCTATTATCGTAACGGAACTACCTTATCAAGTAAATAAGGCGCGATTAATTGAAAAAATTGCAGAATTAGTTCGCGATAAGAAAATTGAAGGTATTACAGATTTACGTGATGAATCAGAT
>NZ_JARVHN010000001.1:5330000-5345000 GCF_040459765.1 Bacillus cereus group sp. RP29 | reverse complement strand
AGTCAGACCGGAAGGACTGGTGGAGTGCTTAGAAGTGAGAATGCCGGTATGAGTAGCGAAAGACGGGTGAGAATCCCGTCCACCGAATGCCTAAGGTTTCCTGAGGAAGGCTCGTCCGCTCAGGGTTAGTCAGGACCTAAGCCGAGGCCGACAGGCGTAGGCGATGGACAACAGGTTGATATTCCTGTACCACCTCTTTATCGTTTGAGCAATGGAGGGACGCAGAAGGATAGAAGAAGCGTGCGATTGGTTGTGCACGTCCAAGCAGTTAGGCTGATAAGTAGGCAAATCCGCTTATCGTAAAGGCTGAGCTGTGATGGGGAAGCTCCTTATGGAGCGAAGTCTTTGATTCCCCGCTGCCAAGAAAAGCTTCTAGCGAGATAAAAGGTGCCTGTACCGCAAACCGACACAGGTAGGCGAGGAGAGAATCCTAAGGTGTGCGAGAGAACTCTGGTTAAGGAACTCGGCAAAATGACCCCGTAACTTCGGGAGAAGGGGTGCTTTCTTAACGGAAAGCCGCAGTGAATAGGCCCAAGCGACTGTTTAGCAAAAACACAGCTCTCTGCGAAGCCGTAAGGCGAAGTATAGGGGGTGACACCTGCCCGGTGCTGGAAGGTTAAGGAGAGGGGTTAGCGTAAGCGAAGCTCTGAACTGAAGCCCCAGTAAACGGCGGCCGTAACTATAACGGTCCTAAGGTAGCGAAATTCCTTGTCGGGTAAGTTCCGACCCGCACGAAAGGTGTAACGATTTGGGCACTGTCTCAACCAGAGACTCGGTGAAATTATAGTACCTGTGAAGATGCAGGTTACCCGCGACAGGACGGAAAGACCCCGTGGAGCTTTACTGTAGCCTGATATTGAATTTTGGTACAGTTTGTACAGGATAGGCGGGAGCCTTTGAAACCGGAGCGCTAGCTTCGGTGGAGGCGCTGGTGGGATACCGCCCTGACTGTATTGAAATTCTAACCTACGGGTCTTATCGACCCGGGAGACAGTGTCAGGTGGGCAGTTTGACTGGGGCGGTCGCCTCCTAAAGTGTAACGGAGGCGCCCAAAGGTTCCCTCAGAATGGTTGGAAATCATTCGTAGAGTGCAAAGGCATAAGGGAGCTTGACTGCGAGACCTACAAGTCGAGCAGGGACGAAAGTCGGGCTTAGTGATCCGGTGGTTCCGCATGGAAGGGCCATCGCTCAACGGATAAAAGCTACCCCGGGGATAACAGGCTTATCTCCCCCAAGAGTCCACATCGACGGGGAGGTTTGGCACCTCGATGTCGGCTCATCGCATCCTGGGGCTGTAGTCGGTCCCAAGGGTTGGGCTGTTCGCCCATTAAAGCGGTACGCGAGCTGGGTTCAGAACGTCGTGAGACAGTTCGGTCCCTATCCGTCGTGGGCGTAGGAAATTTGAGAGGAGCTGTCCTTAGTACGAGAGGACCGGGATGGACGCACCGCTGGTGTACCAGTTGTTCTGCCAAGGGCATAGCTGGGTAGCTATGTGCGGAAGGGATAAGTGCTGAAAGCATCTAAGCATGAAGCCCCCCTCAAGATGAGATTTCCCATAGCGTAAGCTAGTAAGATCCCTGAAAGATGATCAGGTTGATAGGTTCGAGGTGGAAGCATGGTGACATGTGGAGCTGACGAATACTAATAGATCGAGGACTTAACCATATAATATGTAGCAAATGTTATCTAGTTTTGAAGGAATATGCCTTCATAGTTTGGTGATGATGGCAGAGAGGTCACACCCGTTCCCATACCGAACACGGAAGTTAAGCTCTCTAGCGCCGATGGTAGTTGGGACCTTGTCCCTGTGAGAGTAGGACGTCGCCAAGCAACTAAAAACACAAGTCTTTTGACTTGTGTTTTTTTATTTCCCATGAAATAGGTTCGGTTCTGCTAGTAAAAAATTCGAAATATAGTAAGGAATTTTTTGAGCAGAAATAGTAAGAAATTGATAAATAAATGGGTAATCTTCAGAGCCATAGCTTCCAAGTAAATCATACCACCAATCTGTTTCGTATCTAGAAATCATACTTAAATTGTAGAGCAATAAATAGTGAACAAGAAGTTCAGGTAATACGGGTTTAGGATTTCTAGGGTCAGTTGTAAGTGGTAAGTAATAAGTATCAGCGAGATATTCGTAGTATAAAGGCGTACTATATATAGGATTCCACGATTGAATAGGAGCTGTAAAAAGCAAATTGGAGGCGCTCGTTTTCCCAGTAACATGTTGCACGGATAAGTGCTTACAAATTGATTCAATATAACGTGAAAATCTTTCTGAAGTCATATGAAGTCGATCTAGTATATTGACTGAAAAGGAAAGTTCATTTGCATTTGTTGAATCAATTTTATACAAAGTGGCACCTCGTTGACTATAGCGAAATAAGTTTTGTAATTCAGGAATATTCCCCATTAAATCCAACATGTTAAACTTCTCTGATTCTAAGTGTTTCATGTGAAACAGCTGTTCTGCCACATGAGTAAATAATCCATTTTTTTGTACCTTTACCTCATCTTCTAAAAATTGATATCCCTGTTTTTTCCGCTTACGAGTCGTAACACCATGAGCTAAAACAGTAGTGGATTCAGGATAGTTCGGATCAATAGTTAATAAGCATGCTTTAAAAAGTTGGCTCATTCCATAAAACAATAACATTGGCTGAATTGAAAAGGGAGCTACCTTATATAATTCATAATAATTTTTCCCATGTTCTAAGTAATAAATAAAGGGATAACAATTTTCAAAACTTTTTTTTTCAGCATTTTGTATGGAGGATTTTTCATAACAACGGGCAAGATAACGTTGTACATTTTGAGATGAAAAGAAGAAACTTAATTGCTGCCAAGTACAATGTGTCTGATGCATATATTACGCTCCTTTTATTGTCTAAAAATTCTAACATATATATACGTCCTTGACAGTATTTTAACCAATTGATAAGCTACTAATAATAATTTCTGGTATCATGGGGGGAACAATTATGTGGGAATCTAAATTTGTTAAAGAAGGTTTGACTTTTGATGACGTATTACTTGTACCAGCAAAGTCAGATGTACTACCAAGAGAAGTAAGTGTTAAAACAGTTTTATCTGAAAGCTTACAGTTAAACATCCCGTTAATTAGTGCAGGAATGGATACAGTAACAGAAGCGGATATGGCTATTGCAATGGCTCGTCAAGGCGGTTTAGGAATTATTCATAAAAATATGTCTATTGAACAACAAGCCGAGCAGGTTGATAAAGTAAAACGTTCTGAAAGTGGTGTTATTTCAGATCCTTTCTTTTTAACTCCAGAACATCAAGTGTATGATGCAGAGCACCTTATGGGAAAATATCGTATCTCAGGTGTACCGGTTGTAAATAATTTAGACGAGCGAAAATTAGTTGGTATTATTACAAACCGTGATATGCGTTTTATCCAAGATTACTCAATCAAAATTTCCGACGTAATGACAAAAGAACAGCTAATTACAGCTCCAGTTGGTACAACGCTAGATGAGGCTGAAAAGATCCTACAAAAGTATAAAATTGAAAAACTCCCTCTTGTTGATAACAACGGTGTATTACAAGGGCTTATTACAATAAAAGATATTGAAAAAGTAATTGAATTCCCAAATTCTGCGAAGGATAAGCAAGGGCGCTTATTAGTTGGAGCAGCAGTTGGTGTAACGGCTGATGCTATGACTCGTATTGACGCATTAGTAAAAGCTAGCGTAGATGCAATCGTACTTGATACGGCTCATGGACATTCTCAAGGTGTTATTGATAAGGTAAAAGAAGTTCGTGCAAAGTATCCGTCATTAAATATTATCGCTGGAAATGTTGCTACTGCTGAAGCAACAAAAGCATTAATTGAAGCAGGTGCAAACGTAGTTAAAGTTGGTATTGGACCAGGCTCTATCTGTACAACACGTGTTGTAGCTGGCGTTGGTGTACCACAATTAACAGCGGTTTATGATTGTGCAACAGAAGCTCGTAAACACGGTATCCCAGTTATCGCTGACGGTGGTATTAAGTACTCTGGTGATATGGTTAAAGCTTTAGCAGCAGGAGCACATGTTGTTATGCTAGGTAGTATGTTTGCTGGTGTTGCTGAAAGTCCTGGTGAAACTGAAATTTATCAAGGTCGCCAATTTAAAGTATATCGTGGTATGGGTTCTGTCGGAGCGATGGAAAAAGGAAGTAAAGATCGTTATTTCCAAGAAGGAAATAAAAAACTTGTTCCAGAAGGTATTGAAGGACGAGTACCATATAAAGGACCTTTAGCAGATACAGTTCATCAATTAGTTGGTGGATTACGTGCAGGTATGGGATATTGCGGAGCACAAGATTTAGAATTCTTACGTGAGAATGCACAATTTGTTCGTATGTCAGGTGCTGGTTTACTTGAAAGTCATCCTCATCACGTACAAATTACAAAAGAGGCTCCAAACTACTCATTATAATGTCTTATATATAAATAGATGGAGATTTTATATCTCTGTCTATTTTTTTTTGATTATGTTAGAATAACGGTTATGTGAGTACATAGATATTGGGGGTAGCAAAAGTGAAAGGTATGTTTTGCAAAAGATTCATTGCGCTAGTAACAATGCTTACACTAGCTTGTAGTATGTTGTTACCATATAGCAATGCATCAGCTGAAACAGGAGCCGCTTTAAACATTGAAGCAGGTGCGGCAATTTTAGTAGAAGCGAATTCTGGGAAAATTGTATATCAAAAGAATGCAGATGAATTATTATCCATTGCTAGTATGACAAAGATGATGAGTGAGTATTTAGTTCACGAAGCAGTGGATAAAGGAAAGCTTAAGTGGGATCAGAAAATTAAGGTTTCTGAATATGCGTATAAAGTTTCACAAGATGCTTCATTATCAAATGTGGCATTAGAAAATGGTGGTTCTTATACAGTAAAAGAGTTATACGAGGCAATGGCAATCTTCTCTGCAAATGGTGCAACGATTGCATTAGCAGAAGCAATTGCAGGTAAAGAAGTAGATTTCGTAAAAATGATGAATAATAAATCGAAAGAACTAGGATTGAAAAATTATAAATTTGTCAATTCTACAGGTTTAACGAATAAAGATTTAAAGGGAATGCATCCAGAAGGAACAACAGCGGATGAAGAGAATAAAATGTCTGCAAAGGATGTTGCAACTTTAGCACAACATTTAATTAAAGATTATCCCAAAGTGTTAGATACAGCAAAAATCCCGAAAAAAGAATTCCGTCCAGAAAAAGAGAAGTTTGCAATGTCGAACTGGAACTGGATGTTAAAGGGCTTAGTTAAAGAATATGATGGCGTAGATGGCCTAAAAACAGGCTCAACTCCAGAAGCGGGAGATTGCTTCACTGGTACGGTTGAAAGAAACGGTATGCGTTTTATTTCTGTAGTGATTAAAACAAGTTCTCATACAGCACGTTTTGATGAAACAAAGAAGCTATATGATTATGGATTTGCTAATTTTGAAATGAAACAAATGTATAAAAAAGGTTCTTCAGTAAAAGGACAAGAAACAGTACGAGTAGAAAATGCGAAAGACAAAGATGTAGCAGTTCAAACGAAACAAGCCATTTCACTTCCAGTACCAAAAGGAAGTAAAGATGTTTATAAAACAGAATTAAAAGAATCAAGTAAGGGACAAGAA
Source organism: Bacillus cereus group sp. RP29 (assembly GCF_040459765.1). Taxonomy (NCBI): domain Bacteria; kingdom Bacillati; phylum Bacillota; class Bacilli; order Caryophanales; family Bacillaceae; genus Bacillus; species Bacillus cereus group sp. RP29. The sequence continues at coordinate 5,339,353 of NZ_JARVHN010000001.1, read as the reverse complement.
GCACCTATTAAAAAGGGAGCTGCGCTTGGTCAAATGGTAATTACGCCAAAAGATGCAAACGACCCTGGATTTTTAACTGGTAAGTCGTTACAAGTGGATCTTGTAACAACATCTGAAGTAGAAGAAGCAAACTGGTTTACTCGTGCTATGCGCGGAATTGGTTCTTTCTTTAGTGGTATATGGAATAGTGCTGTTGATACAGTAAAAGGTTGGTTTTAAAAGCTCCTCATTGTAGGGGCTTTTTCTTATTCCTATTTTTCATACCGACTTTATGAAAAATTAGTAGACAAGCATCTGATAGTTAGTGGTAGAATGTAAGAGTATTCTTAATTTTCGCCTTTAACGGGGAAAAGCAATTCACCTAGGGGGGTTTTTGTAACATGACAAATGTAACAGGGACAGAACGTGTAAAACGTGGAATGGCAGAAATGCAAAAAGGCGGCGTTATTATGGACGTAATTAACGCTGAACAAGCAAAAATTGCAGAAGAGGCAGGCGCAGTTGCCGTTATGGCATTAGAGCGTGTACCAGCAGATATTCGTGCAGCAGGTGGCGTTTCTCGTATGGCAGACCCAACAATTGTTGAAGAAGTTATGGGTGCAGTGTCAATTCCGGTTATGGCAAAATGCCGTATCGGTCACCTTGTAGAAGCACGTGTATTAGAATCATTAGGGGTAGACTATATCGATGAGAGTGAAGTATTAACTCCTGCCGATGAAGTATACCATTTAAATAAACGTGATTACACAGTTCCATTTGTATGTGGTTGCCGTGATATCGGAGAAGCTGCACGTCGTATTGCAGAAGGTGCATCTATGCTTCGTACAAAAGGCGAACCAGGAACAGGAAACATTGTAGAGGCAGTGCGTCATATGCGTCAAGTCAATGCAGAAATCCGTCAAGTTGCAAGTCTACGTGAAGATGAGTTAATGACATATGCAAAAAATACTGGTGCTCCTTATGAAGTACTACTTGAAATTAAACGCCTTGGTCGTTTGCCGGTTGTAAACTTTGCAGCAGGTGGTGTAGCAACACCAGCAGATGCAGCGTTAATGATGCAACTTGGTGCGGATGGTGTATTTGTTGGATCTGGTATCTTTAAATCAGAGAATCCAGCGAAATTTGCACGTGCAATCGTTGAAGCGACAACTCATTATGAGGATTACGAGTTAATTGCAAGCCTTTCTAAAGGACTAGGTAATGCGATGAAAGGTATTGAAATTTCAACGTTACTACCAGAGCAACGCATGCAAGAGCGTGGATGGTAATTGAAGGAGAACTTTAAAATGGTGAAAATCGGTGTACTAGGTCTTCAAGGTGCAGTTCGTGAACATGTAAAATCAGTTGAAGCAAGTGGTGCAGAAGCTGTTGTTGTAAAGCGTATAGAACAACTTGAAGAGATTGATGGTCTTATTTTACCAGGCGGTGAAAGTACAACTATGCGCCGTCTTATTGATAAGTATGCTTTCATGGAACCACTTCGTACATTTGCGAAGTCTGGTAAACCAATGTTTGGTACATGTGCAGGAATGATTCTTCTTGCAAAAACACTTATTGGCTATGACGAAGCACATATTGGTGCTATGGATATTACAGTTGAGCGTAATGCGTTTGGACGTCAAAAAGATAGCTTTGAAGCTGCACTTTCTATTAAAGGTGTGGGAGAAGATTTTGTTGGCGTATTTATTCGTGCTCCGTATGTTGTAAATGTAGCGGATGATGTTGAGGTACTTTCTACACATGGTGATCGAATGGTGGCTGTAAGACAAGGGCCGTTTTTAGCTGCTTCTTTCCATCCGGAATTAACGGATGATCATCGTGTAACAGCATACTTTGTAGAAATGGTAAAAGAAGCGAAAATGAAAAAAGTTGTATAAGTAACTTGCAACTTGTATAAGATTATAGTAAATTGATGGTAACAATTTTATAAAATAAGCGTGTTGATAGGAAGTAGTAACAAATGTCGTTTCTTATAGAGAGTCGATGGTTGGTGGAAATCGATAGAAACAGTTTGTGAATCCATCCTGGAATGGAATGTGGAATATCTTTATGATTAGTAAACATTCCCGGTGAAGAGCCGTTATTTCTACTTGAGAGGAAGGCGGTAATGCTTTCAACTAGGGTGGCAACGCGGGTTAACTCCCGTCCCTTTATATAGGGACGGGAGTTTTTTGTGTTTTATAAAATAAAAGGAGGAGTATATAATGCTTGATATTAAATTTTTACGTACAAATTTTGAAGAAGTAAAAGCAAAGTTACAGCATAGAGGCGAAGATTTAACTGATTTTGGTCGCTTTGAAGAGTTGGATACGAGAAGAAGAGAACTACTTGTTCAAACAGAGGAACTAAAAAGTAAACGTAACGAAGTATCTCAACAAATCTCTGTATTGAAGCGCGAAAAGAAAGATGCAGAAGCTCTAATTTTAGAAATGCGTGAAGTTGGAGAAAAAGTAAAAGATCTTGATAATGAACTTCGTACAGTTGAAGAAGATCTAGAAAGATTGATGCTATCTATTCCAAATATTCCTCACGAATCTGCTCCAGTTGGTGAAACAGAGGATGATAATGTAGTAGCTCGCACTTGGGGAGAAGTAAAGGAATTTGCTTTTGAACCAAAACCACATTGGGATCTTGCTACAGATTTAGGAATTCTAGATTTTGAACGTGCTGGAAAAGTAACAGGAAGCCGCTTCGTATTCTACAAAGGTGCTGGCGCAAGATTAGAGCGTGCTTTAATTAGCTTTATGCTTGATCTTCATACTGATGAGCATGGATATGAAGAAGTATTACCTCCTTATATGGTAAACCGTGCAAGCATGACAGGGACAGGACAACTTCCGAAGTTTGAAGAAGATGCATTCCGTATTGAAAGTGAAGACTACTTCTTAATTCCAACAGCTGAAGTACCTGTAACAAATATGCACCGTGATGAGATCTTAAATAAAGATCAATTGCCTATAAGATATGCTGCATTTAGCTCTTGTTTCCGTTCTGAAGCAGGTTCAGCCGGCCGTGATACACGTGGTTTAATTCGTCAGCATCAGTTCAATAAAGTAGAGCTTGTGAAGTTCGTAAAACCAGAAGATTCTTATGAAGAGTTAGAAAAACTAACAAATGATGCAGAACGCGTGTTACAATTATTAGAGTTGCCATATCGCGTTATGAGCATGTGCACAGGCGATTTAGGATTTACAGCAGCGAAGAAATACGATATCGAAGTATGGATTCCAAGCTATGGCACATATCGTGAAATCTCTTCTTGTAGTAATTTCGAGGCTTTCCAAGCGAGACGTGCAAACATTCGTTTCCGTCGTGAACCAAACGGCAAACCAGAACATGTTCATACATTAAATGGATCTGGTCTTGCAATTGGACGTACGGTGGCAGCTATTTTAGAGAACTACCAACAAGAAGATGGTACAATTATAATTCCAGAAGTTCTTCGCCCTTATATGGGAGGAAAAACAGTTATTAAGTAAATTTATAAACATTCATCGGTATGAGTGATTGGTAATTATGAGCGTTGTCAGTACTATAATGTAGGAGAGGGAAAGTGAAATTTTCCTTTCCTCATAATTTATTTTAGTAGGGTTGACTAACTGTTTTTCTTTTGATATTATATTTGATGTCAATATGGAGGTATACCCAAGTCTGGCTGAAGGGATCGGTCTTGAAAACCGACAGGCGGCGAGAGTCGCGCGGGGGTTCGAATCCCTCTACCTCCTCCAGATATAATTGACAACAGCGCATATAAGTGGAGATTGGAGAACTCGTTACCAACACGTAACGAGTTTTTATTTTAAAACCAATCATAAAGTATGGGGTAAGGATATGTTGTCCTTATTACACACTCATATTCCGATGATTATCTTCATAGATATGAAAGGAGTCAACATGGATCTTATTATACAAACGTTTCCTTTAGATGGAAAAACTTTATATTATGTACAATGTCCTGTCTGTAAGAACAATAGAATTTTAAACAGTGGTGCAAATGTATCACGCATTATTAGCGATGATACATTCCGTAAACTTTGTGGTTGCACTTGTAATGTAAAGCAAACTGCAACAAAAGTAGAGGCACCAAAAAAAGTTAAAAAAGAAGCTGTAAAGAAAGAAGCAGCTCCAAAACGTACAGGTAAAGTATTAACAGCAGTAATTAACGGGAAAGAAATGACTGTTAAAGAGATTGCTGAGGCGTACGATATTAGTACAAGTACTGTTCGTCAGCGTATTAACGCTGGAAAACCTGAGAGTGAAATTATTGCTCCAACAAAGAAGAAGTAATTTAATAGAAAAACCCGTGCGTATGCACGGGTTTTTTATTTTACAAGTTTACGTGTTTGTTTTAAAAAATGGCCGATTTTTTTAATGATTGGTTCAATGGAATCACCATCTTTTAAAATATCATATTCATTAATGTTTAATCTTAAAACAGGGCATGAATTAAAGTTATTAATCCAGTTTTCATAACGCCCATGCATCTCTTTCCAATACTCAATTGGTGTTTGCTGTTCCATCGGACGTCCACGTTCTTGGATACGATCAACGATATCATCGAAAGAACCTTCTAAGTAAATGAGTAAATCTGGATGAGGGAAGTAAGGAGTCATGACCATAGCGTCAAATAAACCTTTATATGTTTCATAATCAGTTTCCGTCATTGTACCTTTTTCGTGATGCATTTTTGCAAAAATGCCAGTGTCTTCATAGATAGAGCGATCTTGAACAAAACCGCCGCCGTATTCAAAAATTCTTTTTTGTTCTTTAAATCGTTCTGCTAAAAAATACACTTGTAAGTGAAAGCTCCAGCGTGTGAAATCAGCATAGAACTTGTCCAAATACGGGTTAGAATCTACCTTTTCAAATGACGTGCGATATCCTAAAGCGTTAGCCAATGCAGTTGTCATAGTGGATTTACCGACACCTACTGTTCCAGCGATAGTGATTACTGCGTCATTTGGGATATCATATTTTTGCCTTAAATTCATTATTATTTCGACTCCTTTAAGAGAGTATTTTGAAGGGCAGATAGGATGACGTTTAAATCATCAGGATTTTTTACAAAATCCATATCGTCTCCATTAAATTTCAATACTGGGATATCTGGATGGTCTTTTTTAAAAGCATCCATTGCTGTTTCGTAATCTTTTGTGAGCTGTAGTAAGTAATTTGGATCCATATTTTTTTCGAATTCTCTTCCGCGCATTGCGATTCGCTTTTGTAATGTTTCTAAGCTAGCTGTTAAATAAACGATAACGTTTGGAACAGGCATATCTTGTGTAAGGATACGATAGATTTGCATGTACTTGTCATATTGAGAATCTTTTAATGTACGGGATGCGAAAATTACGTTTTTGAATATATGGTAGTCCGCTACTACTGGCTTCCTTTGATTCAAATACTTTATGTTAATATCTTCTAATTGTTTGTATCTATTACAAAGAAAGAACATCTCTGTTTGAAAACTCCATTCGTCGATGTCTTCATAGAACTTTCCTAAAAAGGGGTTTTCATCAACAATCTCTTTCAGTAAGTGGAGTTGCATGTGAGTTGAAATTTCCTTCGCAAGTGAAGTTTTTCCAACACCAATTGGTCCTTCAACCGTGATAAATGGTACTCCGGTCACGCTGTTTCCTCCTTTCAATCAGTGATTTACCGTGACTACTAAAAACACAAAACAGAATTATTGTAGCACAAGAGGAAGGCGAGCGGTTTAATTTGATATAAAAAGTTAGAAAATAGATATATGTATTAATTAAATTTTATTTGAGACGAAGGTACTATATTTGCTTTTAATGTCGTTTCCATTATTTTTAAAGCATGCAGGTTATCTTGATCATGATTAGAGGCGATACAGTCCTGTGGTACATACAATGTATAATTCCTCATATGAGCATCGTTAGCTGTAAAGAGGATACATATATTCCCGGCGACACCTGTTAATATTAGATTTTCTATTTTTAAATAGCCTAATAAAGAATTTAAAGGTGTTTCATAAAAAGCAGAGTAATGTGGTTTAATAAAAATGTAATCATCAGCATTTGGAGCGATCTTATGAATGATATTTTTACTATACTCATTTGTACAATGAGTAATCAATTGGTCAATATCAGACCTCCAAAGTTGATAATGGTCATTAATATAAATGACGGGGCAACCGAAGGATTTCATTGTTTTCTTTAATTGTAAAATAGGATTGGTTATCATTTCGCATTTTTTGGCTAGGATAGGCCCGTGTGAAAATTGAAAGTCATTAATCATATCGATAATGAGTAAGGCAGTATTCTTCATATGTAATCCCCTCTCTTTTTTTCTTAGGGTGGATTGAATTTATAAAAGTTATCCCATGTGTAGTAAATGGAAATAAGTGTACTTTATTTGTAATGAAAGGACTATTTTATGGAACGTGATCAAGATATTTATTTTATGCAGTTAGCAATAGAAGAGGCTAAAAAAGCAGAGGCAATACAAGAAGTGCCGATTGGGGCAGTTATAGTGTTGGATGGTGAAGTAATTAGTGTTGCTCATAATTTAAGGGAGACTGAGCAAAGATCGATAGCTCACGCTGAGTTGTTAGCTATTGATGAGGCGTGCAAAAAATTAGGGACATGGCGTTTAGAAGATGCGACGTTATATGTAACATTAGAGCCTTGCCCGATGTGTGCGGGTGGAATTGTTTTATCACGAGTAAAGCGAGTTGTATATGGTGCGAGTGATCCGAAAGGTGGATGTGCAGGGACATTGATGAATCTGTTAACGGATGAACGCTTTAATCATCAATGTGAAGTAGTAGCTGGTGTATTAGAAGAAGAGTGCGGTACGCTGTTAACGAACTTTTTTAGAGCGCTTCGTAAAAAAAGAAAAGCGATTAAGAAATTAGAGAAAAGTAAAGAGAATTAACGTATTTGCATTTTATAAAAAAACAAGTTATACTGATAGTGCCTTTAATGAAGGCAACCGAATATTGGTTTTAACTTTGCCGTGCTAAGCGGGGAGGTAGCGGTGCCCTATACTCGCAATCCGCTCTAGCGAGGCCGAATCCCTTCTCGAGGTTATGTTGCTGTAAGGCCTGCCTTAAGTAAGTGGTGTTGACGTTTGGGTCCTGCGCAACGGGACCCCGTGAACCTTGTCAGGTCCGGAAGGAAGCAGCAATAAGCGGGTCTTCTCGTGTGCCGCAGGAGTGCCTGAACCGAGCTAACTGCTTAAGTAACGCTTATGGTACGTAATCGACAGAAGGTGCACGGCAGTTATATATGTATACAAAACTCACCTTAATACTAAGGTGGGTTTTTTGTATAGAAAATAACTTTTGGAATCTATAAACAGAATGGGTTATAATAAATGAGATAATAACCTTTGAGGGAGGCCGTATTTTCGTGTCATACCAAGCGTTATACCGAACATGGAGACCGCAAAAGTTTGAAGATGTAGTCGGTCAAAAGCACGTGACAAAAACGTTGCAAAATGCCCTTCTTCAAGAGAAAGTTTCACATGCTTATTTATTTTCTGGGCCGAGAGGAACAGGAAAAACGACAATTGCAAAAGTGTTTGCAAAAGCAATTAACTGTGAACATGCTCCGGTAGCTGAACCTTGTAATGAATGTCCTTCTTGTTTGGGGATTACACAAGGATCTATTTCAGATGTATTAGAAATTGATGCGGCTTCAAATAACGGTGTAGATGAAATTCGAGATATTAGAGATAAAGTAAAATATGCTCCAAGTGCTGTAGAATATAAAGTATACATTATTGATGAAGTTCACATGCTTTCCATGGGTGCCTTCAATGCGCTTTTAAAAACGTTAGAAGAACCGCCAGGACATGTTATCTTTATTTTGGCGACAACAGAACCGCATAAGATACCGCCTACAATTATTTCGCGTTGCCAACGTTTCGAATTTCGAAAGATATCAGTAAATGATATTGTTGAGAGATTATCGACAGTTGTGAACAATGAAGGTACGCAAGTAGAAGATGAGGCATTACAAATTGTTGCACGTGCCGCTGAAGGTGGTATGCGTGATGCGCTTAGTCTTATTGATCAGGCAATATCTTATAGTGATGAGACTGTTACGACAGAAGATGTATTAGCTGTAACAGGGTCTGTTTCTCAGCAATACTTAGGCAACTTAGTAGAATGTATACGTGAAAATGATGTATCAAGAGCATTACGTATCATAGATGAGATGATGGGTAAAGGGAAAGATCCAGTTCGCTTTATGGAGGACTTCATTTACTATTATCGTGATATGCTTTTATATCAAACTTCACCACAATTGGAACATATGTTGGAACGAGTAATGGTTGATGAGCAATTCCGGACGTTAAGTGAAGAAATGCAGCCGGAAGTAATCTATGAGATCATTCATACTCTTAGTAAAGCACAACAGGAAATGAAGTGGACAAATCATCCGCGAATTTTCTTAGAAGTTGTTATGGTACAACTGTGTCAACAGTTTATGATGCAAGCAAATGGTGCAGATCGTTTACAAGCAATTATGAACAGGATGCAGCAATTAGAGAAAGAGTTAGAACAAGTCAAAAAGAATGGTGTGCCGGCTGGTGTGCAGCAGGAAGTCAGAGAGACGCGTGCAGCACCAAAGCCAGTACGGACAGGAAGTATGAAGATACCTGTCGGACGCGTAAATGAAGTATTAAAGCAAGCGAAGCGTCAAGATTTAGAACAATTAAAAGCTGTATGGGGAGAGTTGTTAGGAAGACTCAAAGCATACAACAAAGTAGCGTTTGCTGTTTTATTAGAAAATAGCGAACCGGTAGCGGCTTCAGATGATACTTACGTTTTAGCATTCCAATATGAGATTCACTGTAAAATGGCAAGCGAAAATCGAGAGGCTATGGATACAGTGGAACAAACTTTATTTGAATTGCTAAGTAAAAGATTAAATATGATTGCCATTCCAAAAAGTGAATGGGGTAAAATCCGTGAAGATTTTTTACAGCGTGAAGGTGGAAGTTCTGAAGAAAGCCCAGAGAAAAAAGAAGATCCTCTCATAGAAGAGGCTGTAAAATTAGTAGGGCAAGAACTCATTGAAATAAAAGAGTAATAATAATTAGGAGGAATTAATTATGATGCGTGGCGGAATGGGAAATATGAATAACATGATGAAACAAATGCAAAAGATGCAAAAGGAAATGGCGAAGGCGCAAGAAGAACTTGGCGAAAAAACAGTTGAAGGTACAGCTGGCGGCGGTATGATCACAGTTATTGCAAATGGTCATAAGCAAATTCTTGAAGTAAAAGTGAAAGAAGAAGTTGTAGATCCAGAAGATATCGAAATGTTACAAGACTTAGTGTTAGCTGCAACAAACGATGCACTTAAGAAAGCTGA
>NZ_JARVHN010000001.1:5275000-5325000 GCF_040459765.1 Bacillus cereus group sp. RP29 | reverse complement strand
GAAGGATAGAAGAAGCGTGCGATTGGTTGTGTACGTCCAAGCAGTTAGGCTGATAAGTAGGCAAATCCGCTTATCGTAAAGGCTGAGCTGTGATGGGGAAGCTCCTTATGGAGCGAAGTCTTTGATTCCCCGCTGCCAAGAAAAGCTTCTAGCGAGATAAAAGGTGCCTGTACCGCAAACCGACACAGGTAGGCGAGGAGAGAATCCTAAGGTGTGCGAGAGAACTCTGGTTAAGGAACTCGGCAAAATGACCCCGTAACTTCGGGAGAAGGGGTGCTTTCTTAACGGAAAGCCGCAGTGAATAGGCCCAAGCGACTGTTTAGCAAAAACACAGCTCTCTGCGAAGCCGTAAGGCGAAGTATAGGGGGTGACACCTGCCCGGTGCTGGAAGGTTAAGGAGAGGGGTTAGCGTAAGCGAAGCTCTGAACTGAAGCCCCAGTAAACGGCGGCCGTAACTATAACGGTCCTAAGGTAGCGAAATTCCTTGTCGGGTAAGTTCCGACCCGCACGAAAGGTGTAACGATTTGGGCACTGTCTCAACCAGAGACTCGGTGAAATTATAGTACCTGTGAAGATGCAGGTTACCCGCGACAGGACGGAAAGACCCCGTGGAGCTTTACTGTAGCCTGATATTGAATTTTGGTACAGTTTGTACAGGATAGGCGGGAGCCTTTGAAACCGGAGCGCTAGCTTCGGTGGAGGCGCTGGTGGGATACCGCCCTGACTGTATTGAAATTCTAACCTACGGGTCTTATCGACCCGGGAGACAGTGTCAGGTGGGCAGTTTGACTGGGGCGGTCGCCTCCTAAAGTGTAACGGAGGCGCCCAAAGGTTCCCTCAGAATGGTTGGAAATCATTCGTAGAGTGCAAAGGCATAAGGGAGCTTGACTGCGAGACCTACAAGTCGAGCAGGGACGAAAGTCGGGCTTAGTGATCCGGTGGTTCCGCATGGAAGGGCCATCGCTCAACGGATAAAAGCTACCCCGGGGATAACAGGCTTATCTCCCCCAAGAGTCCACATCGACGGGGAGGTTTGGCACCTCGATGTCGGCTCATCGCATCCTGGGGCTGTAGTCGGTCCCAAGGGTTGGGCTGTTCGCCCATTAAAGCGGTACGCGAGCTGGGTTCAGAACGTCGTGAGACAGTTCGGTCCCTATCCGTCGTGGGCGTAGGAAATTTGAGAGGAGCTGTCCTTAGTACGAGAGGACCGGGATGGACGCACCGCTGGTGTACCAGTTGTTCTGCCAAGGGCATAGCTGGGTAGCTATGTGCGGAAGGGATAAGTGCTGAAAGCATCTAAGCATGAAGCCCCCCTCAAGATGAGATTTCCCATAGCGTAAGCTAGTAAGATCCCTGAAAGATGATCAGGTTGATAGGTTCGAGGTGGAAGCATGGTGACATGTGGAGCTGACGAATACTAATAGATCGAGGACTTAACCATATAATATGTAGCAAATGTTATCTAGTTTTGAAGGAATATGCCTTCATAGTTTGGTGATGATGGCAGAGAGGTCACACCCGTTCCCATACCGAACACGGAAGTTAAGCTCTCTAGCGCCGATGGTAGTTGGGACCTTGTCCCTGTGAGAGTAGGACGTCGCCAAGCAACTAAAAACACAAGTCTTTTGACTTGTGTTTTTTTGTGTTTTCAAACAGTATGCAAAAAGAAGTAATGGTAATACAAACACGTTGCCCAAGGATGAATCATATTATATAAGAAATCGATGTATATTTTTCTGTAAATTGTTAAGGAATAGAAGTATAAAATATGTCCATTTAAATTAAATAGGGAGGGAAAGATATGAAATCACAAAACGAAGTTTGTATTGTTTGTGAGACAGAAAGAAAAGAAGGGATATATGTTTATAATAATTTAATATGTTATGAATGTGAAAAGGACATGGTGAATACGGAAACAAATGATCCGAAGTATATATATTATTTAAAACAGCTTCGGAAATTAGAAGTATCATATTTTTAAATAGGCATATGCCTATTATTTTTTTTGTTCTGTATAATAGAGAAAGAATGAAATAATAAGGAAGAGATATAGATGAATCAAAATCGCATACCTTTATATGAAGCATTAATAGAGTTTAAAGAAAGAAGGCCGTTATCCTTTCATGTCCCAGGTCATAAAAATGGTTTAAACTTCCCTCAGGAGGCGGTAGGAGAGTTTAAAGATATACTATCTATCGATGTAACTGAGTTGTCAGGATTAGATGATTTACATAGTCCGTTTGAATGTATAGATGAGGCACAACAATTATTAGCTGATGTATATGGAGTGAACAAAAGTTATTTTTTAATTAATGGCTCAACAGTCGGGAATCTAGCAATGATTTTGTCTTGTTGTGGGGAACATGATATTGTTCTTGTACAAAGAAATTGTCATAAATCCATTATTAATGGTTTAAAGTTAGCGGGAGCAAATCCTATTTTTTTAGATCCATGGATTGATGAGGCTTATAACGTACCAGTGGGAATTCATGATGAAATTATTAAGGAAGCAATTGAAAAGTATCCGAATGCGAAAGCACTCATTTTAACGCATCCTAATTATTATGGTATGGGTATGGATTTAGAGGCAAGCATCGCTTATGCACATGCACATAAAATTCCTGTGTTAGTAGATGAAGCGCATGGAGCTCATTTTTGTTTAGGCGGGGCATTTCCAAAGTCAGCGTTAGCATATGGTGCAGACATTGTAGTTCATTCTGCGCATAAAACATTACCCGCAATGACGATGGGATCCTATTTACATATAAATAGCCGCTTAGTGAAAGAAGAAAAAGTTTCTACTTATTTAAGTATGCTACAATCTAGTAGTCCATCGTATCCAATTATGGCTTCTCTTGATATTGCACGCTTTACGATAGCGCGTATAAAAGAAAAGGGACATGATGAAATTGTCGAGTTTTTACAGGAATTTAAAGAAGAATTGTCTTCTATCCCACAATTAGCTATTTTACAATATCCATTACAAGACGAGCTAAAAGTTACCATACAGACGCGTTGTCAGTTATCAGGATACGAATTACAGTCTGTATTAGAAAAGGTTGGTATATATACCGAAATGGCAGATCCATATAATGCCTTATTTATTTTGCCTTTGCAAGTAGATAAGAAGTATATGAAGGCTATAGAGATGATCCGGGCGGCATTGCAACCTTATGAGGTGAAAGACAAGACGGAATCTATTCGTTATACTTATAAAGGAGAAATTTCTCCCCTGCCGTATACATATAAACAACTGGAAGGATATGAAACAAAAGTAGTATCTGTAGAAGAAGCAGTTGGGATGATAGCGGCGGAAATGGTAATTCCATATCCACCTGGTATTCCATTGATTATGTATGGAGAAAGAATTACTTCAGAACATAAAGAGCAAATTATGCATTTAGAGAGAGCAGGCGCTCGTTTTCAAGGTAGCACGAAATATATGAAAGTGTATGATATAGAAAGTAGGTTTTAGGATGAAGGGATTATTTGTAACAATTGAGGGGCCAGAAGGTTCGGGTAAAACAACGTTAATTCAAGGTTTATTGCCATACTTTGAACAAAAGGAACAAAAGGTAATGGCGACGAGAGAACCAGGTGGTATTGCAATTTCTGAGGAGATTAGAACGATTTTACATAAGCAAGAATATACGATGATGGAAGCACGTACAGAGGCACTTCTATATGCCGCTGCACGTAGACAACATTTAGTGGAAAAAGTTATGCCGGCACTTGATGAGGATTACCTTGTATTATGTGATCGTTTTATAGATAGCTCTTTAGCGTATCAAGGCTATGCAAGAGGGTTAGGTATGGATAAAGTATTTGAAATCAATCGTTTCGCAACGGAAGACTGCATGCCTAGTTTAACAATTTACCTAGACATTGAACCCGAGGTTGGTTTAGCTCGAATTGCAAAAGATGCAGGACGTGAAGTGAATCGGTTAGATATGGAAGATATCACTTTCCATAAACGTGTGCGTGAAGGGTATTTACAAGTTGTAGAACGTTTCTCGGATCGTATTGTATTAGTAAATGCTGATCAACCAATGGAAAAACTTATAGAAGAAGTTATTCAAGTTATAGAAGATAAATTGTTATAATAGAAGGAAAGAATGAAATAAGTGAGGTATGCATTATGACGAAGACGTGGGAGCAGCTTTCTGCTATACAACCCATCGGTGTAAAAATGTTGATGAATAGCATCGCAAAAGAGCGTATATCCCACGCTTACTTATTAGAGGGAGGGAAAGGGACAGGAAAATTTGCGACAGCAATTCAAATGGCAAAGAGTTTCCTCTGTTCTCAGCGGAATGGGGTAGAACCTTGTCATGTATGTACAAATTGTAAGCGAATTGATTCAGGTAACCACCCAAACTTACATATTGTAAAGCCAGACGGATTGTCTATTAAGAAGCAGCAAATTCATGATTTACAAGAAGAGTTTTCAAAAACAGGATTAGAAGCAAATAAAAAAGTATATGTTATTGAGCACGCAGACCGTATGACAGCAAATGCGGCGAATACACTGTTGAAATTTTTAGAAGAACCAAGTAGTGATACAACAGCTATTTTACTTACTGAACAAAGTCATCAAATTTTAAATACGATTTTATCTCGTTGTCAAGTTGTTACATTTAGACCGTTACCTACGGAATCTTTAATTAGAAGATTACAGGATGAAGGTGTTACGACATCTTTATCGACACTTGCTGCACAACTCACAAATAGTTTTGATGAAGCTTTAGCTTTATGTAGTGATGAATGGTTTGCACAAGCACGAGCTTTAGTGATAAAATTATGTGAAGCGCTCGAAAAAGATAAAGCCTCTATTTTTTTTGTACAAGAAAAATGGGGAAAACACTTTGGAGAGAAGGAACAATTACAGCAAGGTTTAGATATGTTACTCCTTATTTATAAGGATTTATTATATGTTCAACTTGGAGAAGAAGATCGTCTTGTTTTTCATGAGCAGAAAGAGATGTTTGAATCTTTCTCCTACGCTCAGAAGCGCATTGTATCAGCTCTCTTTAATATATTAGAGGCAAAAAATAGAATCAACGCTAATGTAAATGCGCAGCTTGTGTTCGAACAGTTAGTGTTGCGGTTGCAGGAGGGATGACCGTTTTGTATGATGTAGTAGGTGTTCGCTTTAAGAAGGCCGGAAAGGTGTATTACTTTGATCCGAATCAGTTCGATATCTCTGAAAATGAGTTTGTAATTGTAGAAACGGTAAGAGGTATTGAATACGGAAAAGTAGTTATTACCAAAAAGCAAGTTGATGAAAACGACGTTGTATTACCACTAAAAAAGGTTATTCGCATTGCAAATGAAAACGATCGTACCATTGTTGAAGAGAACAAACATGCTGCAAAAGAAGCATATCAAGTTTGTCAGCAAAAGGTAGTAGAACATAATCTTGATATGAAACTTGTAGATGTAGAGTATACGTTCGATCGCAATAAAATTATTTTCTACTTTACTGCGGATGGTCGGATTGATTTTCGCGAACTAGTGAAGGACTTAGCAGCAATTTTTAGGACAAGAATTGAACTAAGACAAATCGGTGTTCGTGATGAAGCGAAAATGCTTGGTGGTATTGGTCCATGTGGTCGTATGCTTTGTTGTTCTACTTTTTTAGGGGATTTTGAACCTGTATCCATTAAGATGGCAAAGGATCAAAATTTATCATTAAATCCTGCAAAAATCTCTGGTTTATGTGGTCGCTTAATGTGTTGCTTAAAATATGAGAACGATGAATATGAGGCAGCAAAGGAACAACTTCCTGATTTAGATCAACGTATACAAACCCCGCATGGTACTGGCCGTGTTATCGGATTAAATATTTTAGAAAGATTAATTCAAGTGGAACTAGTAGACAAGGAACGGATAGTAGAATATACGTTAGATGAGTTAGTGAATAAAGGGGTCGTTTCGAGTCAAACCACAGATTAATGAGGTGGGTGCTTGTGGAGAAAAAAGATATTTTTGCATCGGTTTCTAGTATGGAAGAGCAAATTGGACATTTATACAAACAGTTGGGAGAATTAAAACAACATCTTGCAGAGTTACTGGAAGAAAACCAACATATAAAAATGGAAAATGAAAATTTGCGACACCGCTTTGAAGAAGTACAGATTAAAGAAAAACAAAAAACTCAAAAACGTAAAGAAGTGAAGCCGAAGACAGATATTGGTGAAGGCTACGATAATTTAGCAAGACTATATCAAGAAGGTTTTCATATTTGTAATCTGCATTATGGAAGTGTACGTAAAGAGGGAGATTGTTTATTCTGCCTGTCATTTTTAAATAAAAAGTGAAATTACCTTTCCAATAATAATTGGAAAGGTAATTTTTTATACATGAGAGTAGAATCGAATATGTTTTTTATTAGTAGAAGATGAAATAGGGTAGGTTAAGTGTAAGAAAAGGAGCAACATATGAATTTATATGAAGATGAACGTTTAGATTACTTATTAGCACAAGATTTGAAGATTATACAAAGCCCATCAGTATTTAATTTCTCGTTAGATGCTGTTTTACTTGCAGACTTTGCTTGGGTGCCAATTCAAAAAGGTAATTTACTTGATTTGTGTACAGGTAATGCAGTTGTGCCCCTGCTATTAAGTACAAGGACGAAAGGGAATATTACTGGTGTAGAAATTCAAGAACGCTTATATGATATGGGAATAAGAAGTGTCCAATACAATAAGTTGGAAGAAAGAATTCACTTAATACACGGGGATTTGAAAGATATGCCGGAGAAACTTGGGCGTCATCAATATGATGTTGTCACATGTAATCCGCCTTATTTCCAAACACCTGCAACTTCTGAAAAAAATATGAATGAACATTTAGCGATAGCTCGTCATGAAATTATGTGTACACTAGAGGATGTTGTATCTGCAAGTAGTCAGCTAGTAAAGCAAGGCGGGAAAGTAGCATTTGTACATCGTCCAGGTCGTTTATTAGATATTGTTACATTAATGCGTAAATACAAAATTGAACCGAAGCGTGTACGATTTGTTTATCCTAAGGCAGGGAAAGAAGCGAATACATTGTTAATTGAAGGAATTAAGGACGGAAACGCAGATTTGAAAATATTGCCACCCCTTTTTGTATATGAAGAAAATAATGAATATACAAAGGAGATTCGCTCGATTTTATATGGAGAAGAATAAGCATTGTTTTTATGTAGTGGAGTGCTCTGATGGAAGTTACTATGCTGGATATACAAATCATATAGAGAAACGGATTGGGACCCATAATAGCGGAAGAGGAGCTAAGTATACGCGTGCTAGACTTCCTGTTGCTTTAAAATATGTAGAATTTCATGAAGATAAGCGTACAGCTATGCAAGCAGAGTATTATTTTAAGCAATTAAATAGAAAACAAAAAGAAGAATATATGCAAAAAGGAGAACGCTATGTGGCAACAAAAAAGCTTTCAACAAAGTGAAAAGGGAGTTTTATATTTAGTACCAACTCCTATTGGAAATTTAGAAGATATGACATTTCGTGCAATCCGAATTTTAAAAGAAGCGGATTTAATTGCTGCTGAAGATACGAGACAAACGAAAAAACTTTGTAATTATTTTGAAATTGAAACGCCTGTTATGAGTTACCACGAGCATAATAAAGAAGTAAGTGGAAAGAAAATATTAGAGAAGTTAGATGAAGGAAAGACTATAGCACTTGTTAGTGACGCTGGTATGCCGTGTATTTCCGATCCAGGCTATGATATTGTTGTCGAGGCAGTAGCTGAGCAATATCATGTAATCCCGCTTCCTGGGGCAAATGCAGCCCTTACAGCATTAATTGCATCAGGACTTGAAACAAAACAGTTTTATTTCTATGGGTTTTTACAAAGAAATAAAAAAGAAAGAAAAATGGAGTTAGAGAAGCTTCGTTACATACAAACTACAATGATGTTTTATGAAGCGCCTCACCGCCTGGATGATACTTTAATCTCGATGCAAGAAGTATTGGGAAATAGAGAAATCGTATTATGCCGAGAGTTAACGAAAAAATTCGAGGAATTTATTCGAGGAACAGTTGAAGAAGCAATTGAGTGGACGAAACAAAATGAAGTCCGTGGTGAGTTTTGTATTTTAGTAGCTGGTTCAACGGAAGAACCTGCTCCAGAAGAACAATGGTGGGAATCTATTTCAGTATATAATCATATTGAACATTATATAAACGAAAAAGGTATGAATTCAAAAGAGGCGATAAAAACAGTCGCTAAAGATCGAGATTTGTCGAAACGCGATGTATATCAAATCTATCATGTCGATAAAAAATAAGCTTCTCATAATTGAGAAGCTTATTTTGCTGTTTCGATATAATTTTGAAGCTCGTTTAAGATTTGCTCAGCGCCTTCTTTGCTTAAGATAATTTTACCTTCAGCTAAAGATAGGTTACCATCAGATACTTCACCAGTTACTTGGCAAGTCATGTTTGGCTTATATTTTTTTAAGATGATTTTCTCGTCATCAACATAGATTTCAAGAGCATCCTTTTCTGCAATACCTAAAGTACGGCGTAATTCGATCGGAATTACTACACGACCTAATTCATCAACTTTACGAACGATACCAGTAGATTTCATAATTCTTTTCCTCCTAAAGAAATAGTTTATAAGTTTCGAGTCTATTTTTAGATTCGTCATTTTTCGACAAAATACCCTATAGACATATGATACCAATCATTTACATTTCCGTCAATTCTTTAATTCTATATTTTTTAAAAAGATTTATAGATTTCTTACTTCTTATATATAATAGAATTTGAGTAATTTCTACTATTATTTCACTTTATTTTCGGAAAAATCAAGAAATTATAGGTAATGACTGTATATTTTCTTGAAATATGAGTAATAGATGATAAATATAAAAATATGAACTTGTTTTTATCCTGCATTAACGAGTAGTAAGATTCTAAATTTTAAATTCGGCTGGGCCAAAAAGAAGTTAAGTGGAAGTCGGATTGCTCGTAAAAGTCCGATTGGTGTGGGTTGATAATCTGTGGGAATGAACAAGACCCTCACAGATTAAAGTTTCACTTTATATATAAGTTTTTGATATACTATTTATAAATACATATGAGGTTATCCGGGAGGTCCAAAACAATGACAAAGGAAAACAAATCCTTTTATATTACTACCCCAATTTATTATCCAAGTGGAAAATTACACATTGGACATGCTTATACAACAGTAGCAGGAGATGCGATGGCACGATATAAGCGTATGCAAGGATATAATGTTCATTATTTAACAGGAACTGATGAGCATGGACAGAAGATCCAAAAGAAAGCAGAAGAATTAAATGTTACACCACAAGCATATGTGGATAACATCGTTGCAGGAATTAAAGAACTTTGGGAGAAGATGGATATCTCCTATGATGACTTTATCCGTACAACGGAAGATCGTCATAAAGATGTTGTCGAAAAAATCTTCAAGCAACTAGTAGATCAAGGTGATATTTATCTTGATGAATATGAAGGTTGGTATTCTGTACAAGATGAGACATTCTATACAGAGCATCAATTAGTAGATCCAATTATGGAAGGTGACAAAGTAGTTGGGGGAAAAAGTCCAGACAGTGGTCATGATGTAGAACTTGTTCGTGAAGAATCATATTTCTTTAGAATGGGTAAATATGTTGACAGACTATTAAAGTTCTATGAAGAGAATCCACATTTCATTCAGCCAGAGTCTCGTAAGAATGAAATGATTAATAACTTTATTAAACCAGGATTGGAAGATTTAGCAGTTTCCCGTACTTCATTTGACTGGGGAGTTCGTGTTCCAGGTAATCCGAAACACGTTATTTACGTATGGGTTGACGCATTATCTAACTACATTACAGCATTAGGTTATGGAACAGAAAATGAAGAGATGTATAAGAAGTTCTGGCCAGCAGATGTGCATTTAGTTGGAAAAGAAATCGTTCGTTTCCATACGATTTATTGGCCAATCATTTTAATGGCATTAGATTTACCTCTTCCGAAAAAAGTCTTTGCTCACGGTTGGATTTTAATGAAGGATGGAAAGATGAGTAAGTCAAAAGGAAATGTAGTAGATCCAGTTACATTAATTGATCGTTACGGATTAGATGCATTACGTTATTACTTACTTCGTGAAGTTCCATTTGGATCTGATGGCGTATTCACACCAGAAGGATTTGTGGAGCGTATTAATTTCGATTTAGCAAATGACTTAGGTAACTTATTAAATCGTACAGTAGCTATGATTGATAAGTACTTTAACGGAGAAATCCCTGCATTTAAAGAAAATGTAACGGAATTTGATGAAACGTTAGTAACATTTGCGAAAGATACATTGAAAAAAGTTGAAGAAGCAATGGAGAATATGGAATTCTCTGTAGCTCTAAGCTCAATTTGGCAATTGGTTAGCCGTACGAATAAATACATTGACGAAACACAACCGTGGGTATTAGCGAAAGATGAGAATGATCGCGAAAAGTTAGCCTCTGTAATGGCTCACTTAGCAGAAGTACTTCGTCAAACAGGTATTATGCTTATGCCATTCTTAACAGTAGCACCAAGCAAGATGTTTGCTCAGCTTGGCCTGACTGATGAAGCACATACATCTTGGGGAAGCCTATCTACAATCGGCTGTATTCCAGCTGGAACAAAAGTAGAAAAAGGACAACCAATTTTCCCTCGTTTAGAAATGGACGTGGAAGTGGCGTACATTAAAGAACAAATGAAAGCCTCTGCTCCTAAAGTAGAAGAGAAAAAAGAAGAAGAACCGAAGGCAGAAGAAATTACAATTGATGATTTCTTTAAAGTAGAATTGCGTGTAGCTGAAGTTCTATCTGCGGAACCTGTGAAAAAAGCAGACAAGTTGTTAAAAATTCAACTAGACTTAGGTACAGAAAAGCGTCAAGTTGTTTCTGGAATTGCAAAATTCTATTCGCCAGAAGACCTAAAAGGTAAAAAGGTTATTTGTGTAACAAATTTAAAACCTGTAAAATTACGCGGTGAATTATCGCAAGGTATGATTTTAGCGGGTGAAGAGAATGGCGTATTGTCATTAGCATCTATTGACCAAAATCTACCGAATGGTACAAAAATTAAGTAATTAAGACAAGAAAAGAGATGTTTCACGTGTAACATGTGTGAAGCGTCTTTTTTCTTTTTACACTCTCAATTTTTGCATTAAGATTGTAGTATTGTTATCGTTAAGTTATAAAAGAGCTTATTTGCGTAGAATAAATTTGATTTCAATATAAAAGGAGTTATGTATTATGTTGTTTGATACACATTCACATTTGAATGCAGAGCAATTTGAAGAAGACTTACAAGAAGTTATTGCCCGAATGAAAGAAGCGGGGGTTACTTATACAGTTGTTGTTGGTTTTGATGAAGTAACGATAAAAAAGGCGATTGAATTAGCTGAAGCCTATGATTTTATTTATGCCGCGGTTGGATGGCATCCAGTTGATGCAATCGACATGACAGAAGAGCATTTAGCTTGGTTAGAAGAACTTGCTTCTCATCCTAAAGTCGTTGCACTTGGAGAAATGGGCTTAGATTATCACTGGGATAAGTCTCCAAAAGAAATACAGAAAGAAGTATTCCGTAAACAAATTGCATTAGCGAAAAAAGTAAAATTACCGATTATTATACATAACCGCGATGCAACTCAAGATATTGTTGATATTCTAGAAGAAGAGAATGCAGCTGAAGTAGGGGGTATTATGCATTGCTTTAGCGGTAGCGTAGAGGTAGCAGAGCGATGTGTTGATATGAACTTTTTAATTTCGTTAGGTGGACCAGTTACATTTAAAAACGCTAAGAAACCGAAAGAAGTTGCTACGGAGATTCCATTAGAGAAATTATTAATAGAGACGGATTGTCCGTATTTAACACCGCATCCATTTCGCGGGAAACGAAATGAACCAAGTTATGTAAAACTCGTAGCAGAAGAAATTGCGAACTTAAAAGGAATTTCTTATGAAGAGGTAGCGGAAGTAACAACTAAGAATGCAAAAGCTTTATTTGGTGTCGAATAAAAAGAATGGGGGAGCCCATTCTTTTTATTTTTTGAGAAACAGAATAGTAGAAGTGGTAGAGAAAACGAGGGTGAATGAGTAAGTGTTACAATAAGGAGAGAGAACAAAGTTTTGGACATTCTATTTTTTAAAATGTAACAATGGGGAAAATAATAATGGAAAAGTCGTCATTTTTTTGTTTTACTAAGTAGAGACGAAACGAGTGTGGAGGCAAGCATGAAAATTAAAGAGATTATCGTTGTAGAAGGTAAAGATGATACAGTCGCGATTAAGCGTGCTGTTGATGCGGATACAATTGAAACGAACGGTTCAGCAATCGGTGATCATGTTATTGAACAAGTTAAATTAGCGCTGCAAAAACGAGGCGTTATTATTTTCACAGATCCGGATTATCCTGGAGAGCGTATTCGAAAAATTATTTCTGATAAGGTGCCTGGATGTAAACATGCTTTTTTACCGAAGGAAGAAGCACTTGCTAAGAGGAAAAAAGGTGTCGGGATTGAACATGCTTCTGATGAATCAATTCGCCGTGCTTTAGAGAATATACATGAAGAAATGGAAGCTTACACAAGTGAAATCAGTTGGAGCGATTTAGTCGATGCAGGTTTAGTGGGCGGAGAAATGGCAAAGAGTCGCAGAGAAAGAATGGGTAAGCTATTAAAGATTGGTTATACAAACGCAAAACAGTTACATAAACGTTTACAAATGTTTCAAGTTTCAAAAGAATCATTTGCAGAAGCTTATAAGCAAGTCATACAGGAGGAAAGAAAATGAAGGATATCGCAACGCCAAATCGTACGAAAGATATTGTTGAAAAGTATGGATTTTCATTCAAAAAAAGTTTAGGACAAAATTTTTTAATTGATACGAATGTATTAAATCGTATCGTTGATCACGCTGAAATTGGTTCAGAAAGTGGTGCAATTGAAATTGGACCAGGTATCGGTGCATTAACAGAACAATTAGCGAAGCGTGCTAAAAAAGTAGTGGCTTTTGAAATTGATCAAAGGTTATTACCGATTTTAGATGAGACGTTAGCTCCATATGGCAACGTTACTGTTATCAATAAAGATGTACTAAAGGCAGATGTACATGAGGTGTTTAGTGAGCAATTTGAAGAAGGGCAAGATGTAATGGTAGTAGCTAACTTACCATACTATATTACGACGCCAATTTTATTTAAATTGCTGGAAGAGAAATTACCGGTTCGTGGATTCGTTGTTATGATGCAAAAAGAAGTTGGGGATCGTTTAGCGGCTAAGCCTGGAACGAAAGAGTATGGCTCTTTATCCATTGCTATTCAGTATTATACAGAGGTAGAAACAGTTATGACTGTACCGCGTACAGTGTTTGTGCCACAACCGAATGTTGATTCTGCAATTATTCGCCTCCTAAAGCGTCCTAAACCAGTGGTAGAAGTAACAGATGAGACATTCTTCTTTGAAGTAGTACGAGCAAGTTTTGCACAGCGTCGTAAAACTTTAATGAATAATTTATCAAATAATTTAAATGGTTTCCCGAAAGATAAAGAGCTGTTGGATCGGATTTTAACAGAAGTAGGAATTGATCCAAAACGAAGAGGCGAAACACTATCTATCGAAGAGTTTGCGACATTAAGTAATGCATTAGTTCTGCATAAGTTATCATAAGGGTACAAAAGGGACAGTTCAATTTGAACTGTCCCTTTTGTCACCTTTCTCCTCCTAAATTCATACTTTAAAAACAGGTAAGATGGCCTAACGAGTTTGGAGGTAGGAGAATGGCTTTACATGTTGGAGAATTAGTGGAACGATATTCTCATAATAGGGATATCCTTTTTCGTATTATAGAAATAAAAGGCGAGATAGCTATATTGTTTGGAGAGGAAATTAGATTAGTGGCAGATGCGCCACTTGAAGATTTAATTAGTATAGATCAACGAGAACATAAAAAGAGAGCGAAGCGTGAGAAAGAAACAATGGAGCGGACGTATCGTTTGTTTCAACAAGATTACGTATTAATGAAACAAAGGCATGAACACACTTCAACTGGTGGATATACAAGTGAAGTGAATTATTTTCAAATGCCAGGGCGTGTCTTGCATATAGATGGAGACCCGTTATATTTGCGCAAGTGCCTAGATTTATATAATAAAATTGGTGTTCCTGTACAAGGTATTCATTGTAAAGAAACAGAGATGCATGAAAAGGTAGTAGATTTAATAGATCATTTTCGTCCGGACATTTTAGTTATTACAGGGCACGATGCGTATACAAAATCAAAAGGCGTAAAGGGAGATTTAGCAGCCTATAGGCATTCAAGGCATTTTGTACAGGCTGTTCGAGAAGTGAGAAAAAAATATCCATCATTGGATCAACTCGTTATTTTTGCTGGGGCATGTCAATCACACTTTGAAGCATTAATTCGAGCAGGCGCTAATTTTGCTAGTTCCCCATCTAGAATTAATATTCACGCACTAGATCCTGTATATGTGGTTGGTAAAATTAGTTTTACGTCATTTATGGAAAGGGTTAATGTATGGGATGTTGTACGTAATACGATTACTGGTGAAAAGGGGCTTGGCGGGATTGAGACGAGGGGGATTTTACGAACTGGATTACCTTTTCAACATTATGAAGAATAAGCAAGGTACATATGTATCTTGCTTTTTTATTTGGAGAGGATTTAAATCAGTTTGGATAAAAAGAGACAAGAACGCACAGACTACATAATGATACTTTTACAATATAGTATTTCTTCTATCTATTCGAACGCATGATGCTTTTATAATGATATTGTCTGTGAGTTGCGGTTAATAATTGGGATAGATATATCGTGTTTTAAGTGTTCAATCTAAATTACAGCGAGGTGTAACGAAGTATATGTCAAAACGTTTAGATGAAATTAAAAGCGAATTAGATCACCATCTTGGACAGAGACTGATGTTAAAGGCGAACAGTGGGAGAAGAAAAACTGTAGAACAATCGGGTGTACTTGCAGAAACGTACCGTTCTGTTTTTGTTGTACAACTGGATCAACAAGAAGATGCGTTACAACGTGTATCGTATAGTTATGCGGATGTTTTAACAGAGACAGTAGAGTTAACATTTTATGGTGAACCTCATAATGAAGTGATTTTATAATTCATGTATCGTTACATATATTCCCACAAATGAAAAGCTATATTATTTTGCATACTAATGATACCGTAGCAAAATAAGGAGGGACTCTGCATTGAGTAGACGAAGAGGTGTCATGTCGAATCAATTTAAAGAAGAGCTTGCAAAAGAGTTGGGCTTTTATGATGTTGTTCAGAAAGAAGGATGGGGCGGAATTCGTGCGAAAGATGCTGGTAACATGGTGAAACGTGCTATAGAAATTGCAGAACAGCAATTAATGAAACAAAACCAGTAGTTGTAAGATACTTTCTATGCTACGGTAGCCGAGGAGTGATTCCTCGGCTTTTTGTACTATAAAAGGTGCCATCATTTTACATAAGTAGTTTCATTCTGAATGCTTTTCGTTATAATTAGGGAAGTGTCATCGTCTTACTATAAATTTATGGTAAAATAAACGATAAAAGATTGAGTACATAGAGTGGGTGAATAGATTGAAGCTACTAGTGAAAGCACCAGCAAAGATTAATCTGTCGTTAGATGTACTGGGAAAAAGACAAGACGGATATCATGAAGTGAAAATGATTATGACAACAATTGATTTAGCGGATCGTTTAGAACTAATGGAATTAGCAGAAGACCGTATTGAAATTTTATCCCATAATCGGTATGTCCCAGACGACCAAAGAAATCTGGCTTATCAAGCAGCGAAATTATTAAAAGAGAAGTTTAATGTGAAAAAAGGTGTATCTATTACTATTGAAAAAACGATTCCAGTAGCAGCTGGATTAGCGGGTGGAAGTAGTGATGCAGCAGCGACATTACGTGGCCTTAATAAATTATGGAATTTAGGGCTTACAATTGATCAGTTAGCAGAGCTTGGCGCAGAAATTGGGTCAGACGTATCGTTTTGCGTATATGGTGGGACAGCAATTGCCACTGGAAGAGGGGAGCAGATTGAGCACATAAAAACTCCACCTTCTTGTTGGGTTATTTTAGCAAAACCCCATATTGGTGTATCTACTGCTGATGTGTATGGAAATTTAAAGTTAAATCGAGTTACACATCCAAATGTAGATAAAATGGTGGATGTCATAAATGCTGGAGACTACAAAGGGATTTGTGATACTGTCGGTAACGTTTTAGAAGATGTAACGTTTGCGATGCATCCTGAAGTTGCACGTATTAAGGCACAGATGAAGCGATTTGGAGCAGATGCCGTATTAATGAGTGGTAGTGGTCCAACTGTATTCGGTCTTGTGCACCATGATTCGCGAATGCATCGTATATATAACGGATTAAAAGGATTTTGTGAACAAGTATACGCAGTACGTTTATTAGGAGAGCGAGAAACGCTTGAATAAAGACGTATAATACGTTATGATTTGTTTAGAATATTCGTGATTTGAGGTGAGAGTATGAAAATTAGACGAAGTACAAGATTGGTCGATATGACTTATTACTTGTTACAAAACCCTCGTCAGCTAGTTTCTCTCACTTTTTTTGCTGAAAGGTATCAATCAGCTAAGTCTTCTATTAGTGAAGATTTAGTTATTATTAAGCAAACGTTTGAACAACAAGGGGTCGGCACATTGCAAACGATACCAGGAGCAGCAGGAGGAGTGAAATATATACCATATATAAGTGAAGAAGAGGCAGATCTAATTATTGGTGAGCTGTGTAGCTTATTTGAAAATCCAGATCGTATTTTGCCTGGTGGTTACTTATATATGACAGATCTTTTAAGTAATCCTCGTCATATTAATGGCGCAGGTCGTTTGTTTGCTTCTGTTTTTGCTAGGCAACCAATTGATGCAGTTATGACGGTGGCAACGAAGGGGATCCCACTTGCATATGCAGTGGCGAACTACTTAGATGTACCGGTAGTGATTGCAAGAAAAGATAATAAGGTAACAGAAGGCCCCACTGTTAGTATTAACTATGTATCAGGTTCTTCTAAGCGAATTCAAACAATGACGTTAGCGAAGCGTAGCCTTCCAGAAGGATCCAATGTTTTAATTATTGATGACTTCATGAAAGCTGGCGGAACCATTCAAGGTATGATGAGTATGTTAGAAGAGTTTAAAGCTAATGTTGTTGGTATTGGTGTATTAGTAGAGTCTACGGATATTGAAGAAAGACTAATTAATAATTTTGTATCATTAATTCGTCTATCGGAAGTTGATGTGAAAGAAAAAGCGATTCAAGTGGAAAAGGGAAATTATTCACTGGCACCATTTGATGAAGGGCTTGTAGAGGCTGAGTAAAAAGGTAAAGCAAATAGCTTTATCTTTTTTTATTCTATTTATAAGTTATAAAATAGATGGACAAACTGCTTTTCGTGCACTATTTTTAAAGAGTAAAAATAAATAATAAAAGGGTGAAAAGTATGAAAGTTGTTCAAACAAACAATGCACCACAAGCGATTGGACCATATTCACAAGGGATTATTGTAAATAATATGTTTTACAGTTCAGGACAAATTCCGTTGACTGCAAGTGGAGAGCTTGTAGCAGGAGACGTAACAGTACAAACAGAGCAAGTATTTCAAAATTTACAAGCAGTATTAGAAGAAGCAGGTGCTTCATTTGATACGGTAGTAAAAACAACAGTATTCTTAAAAGACATGGATGATTTTAATGCTGTTAATGAAGTATATGGATCTTATTTCTCTGCTCATAAGCCAGCTCGTTCTTGCGTACAAGTAGCAAAATTACCGAAAGATGTTTCAGTTGAAATTGAAGTAATTGCCCTAGTTAAGTAATTCTTTGTAAGCGATAACCTCCACTAATCTCTATATTCAATTACACTAAAAATTTTTATCTTAAAAATTTTTAAAAAATTAAAGGGAAAATAGAAATTTTGTGGAATTTATACAAATATATCGCTTATTTAGAAAAGGGTGGTGAACACAAGATGGAAGTGACTGACGTAAGATTACGCCGCGTAAACACAGAAGGCCGCATGAGAGCAATTGCCTCTATTACTCTAGACCATGAATTTGTTGTTCATGATATTCGTGTAATTGATGGTAATAATGGATTATTTGTAGCAATGCCAAGTAAACGTACTCCAGATGGAGAATTCCGTGACATTGCACATCCAATTAATTCTGGTACACGCTCTAAAATTCAAGATGCGGTTTTAACAGAGTATCATCGTTTAGGCGAGTTAGAAGAGGTTGAGTTTGAAGAAGCGGGCGCTTCGTAAAATTCGAATGAAAAGGGCTTTTTAAAGGAAGCCCTATAATTTTGCAACAAACTCCTGTAAGCATTTACAGGGGTTTGTTTTTTTGTGTTTATACATATATCTCGTTTAGAAAATTCTGAATTAAATAAAATAAAGAGGGGAACTTCTAATTTTTTCAAAATCATTTTAAATAGTATAGCTTATTTCTTAAAAAAGATACTAAAGAGTAAAACATCTTATAAGAATTATGGTAAAATTTAATAGTTAAAATGTGTTTCTTGAAATATATGATGATTTAGGATAATATCGTTAATGGATAAATAGGTTGCGATGGAGGGTCTATATGTCAAACAGATTTGCAGTGATTCTAGCGGCAGGTAAAGGCACACGTATGAAGTCTAAGCTATACAAGGTGCTTCATCCTGTATGTGGAAAACCTATGGTACAACATGTTGTCGATCAAGTATCTCAATTAGGATTGCAGAAACTTGTAACAGTCGTAGGACATGGTGCTGAAATGGTACAAGAACAGCTAGGAAACGTAAGTGAGTTTGCATTACAAGCAGAACAACTTGGTACAGCGCATGCCGTAGATCAAGCTGCAAGTGTACTTGCAAACGAAGAAGGAACAACTTTAGTTATTTGTGGTGATACACCGCTAATAACTGCTGAAACGATGGAAGCATTACTTCAGCAACATAAAGAAGCAGGGGCAATGGCAACGGTATTAACAGCTTACATAGAAGAACCTGCTGGATATGGTCGTATCGTTCGTAATGAGAATGGTCATGTTGAAAAGATTGTTGAGCATAAGGATGCAAATGAGAAAGAATTAGCTATTAAAGAAATCAATACAGGCACGTATTGTTTTGATAATAAAGCTTTATTCGCTTCACTTTCTAAAGTTTCAAATGATAACGTACAAGGTGAATATTACCTGCCAGATGTTATTGAAATTTTAAAAAATGAAGGTCATATTGTATCAGCTTATCAAACAGAGCACTTCGATGAAACGTTAGGTGTTAACGACAGAGTCGCTCTATCGCAAGCGGAAATTATTATGAAAAACCGTATCAACCGAAAGAACATGGTAAATGGTGTTACTATTATTGATCCAAGTAACACGTATATTTCTGCTGATGCAATTATCGGTAGTGATACAGTTCTTCATCCAGGAACAATTATTGAGGGGAACACTGTAATTGGTTCTGATTGTGAGATTGGACCGCATACAGTAATTCGCGATAGTGAAATTGGAGATTGTACGACAATTCGTCAATCTACTGTACATGATAGTAAGCTTGGTACAGAAGTATCGGTTGGCCCATTTGCACATATTCGCCCAGATTCAGTTATTGGAGATGAAGTACGCGTTGGAAACTTCGTGGAAATCAAAAAAACTGTTTTTGGTAATAGAAGTAAAGCTTCACACTTAAGTTATATCGGGGATGCACAAGTTGGAGAAGACGTGAATCTTGGTTGTGGTTCAATTACGGTGAACTATGACGGTAAGAATAAATTTAAAACTGTGATTGGTAACGGGGTATTTATTGGATGTAATTCAAACCTTGTTGCTCCTGTAACAGTTGAAGATGGTGCTTATGTGGCAGCAGGCTCTACAATTACAGAGAATGTTCCATCAAAAGCATTATCTGTAGCACGTGCACGTCAAGTTAACAAAGAAGACTATGTTGATCAATTGCTGAATAAGAAAAAATCATAATGTGGAGGGTTAATCTAGATGTCGACTCAATATCTAAATTCTAATTTGAAAGTATTCTCTTTAAACTCTAATAAGGAACTTGCTGAGCAAATTGCAAAGCACATTGGAGTAGGACTAGGAAAATGTTCTGTTGATCGTTTTAGTGATGGAGAAGTTCAAATTAACATTGAAGAAAGTATCCGTGGTTGCGATGTATTCATTATTCAATCTACAAGCTTCCCAGTAAACGAACATATCATGGAATTACTTATTATGATCGATGCATTAAAGCGTGCATCTGCAAAAACAATTAATATTGTTATTCCTTACTATGGTTATGCGCGTCAAGACCGTAAAGCGCGTTCTCGTGAACCAATTACATCGAAACTTGTAGCAAACTTGCTTGAAACAGCAGGTGCAACTCGTGTAATCACTCTAGATTTACATGC
The DNA here is from genome assembly GCF_040459765.1 of Bacillus cereus group sp. RP29. Lineage (NCBI taxonomy): Bacteria > Bacillati > Bacillota > Bacilli > Caryophanales > Bacillaceae > Bacillus > Bacillus cereus group sp. RP29. The sequence continues at coordinate 5,304,522 of NZ_JARVHN010000001.1, read as the reverse complement.
TCCACAAATTCAAGGGTTCTTTGATATCCCAATCGACCACCTAATGGGTGTACCGATTCTTTCAGATTACTTTGAAACAAAAGGTCTTAAAGATATCGTAATCGTGTCACCTGACCACGGTGGAGTAACTCGTGCTAGAAAAATGGCAGATCGCCTAAAAGCACCAATCGCTATTATTGATAAGCGTCGCCCTCGTCCGAACGTATCTGAGGTAATGAACATTATCGGTAATATTGAAGGTAAAACGGCAATTTTAATTGATGACATCATTGATACAGCTGGTACAATTACATTAGCAGCAAACGCTCTTGTTGAGAACGGTGCTTCTGAAGTATATGCTTGCTGTACACACCCAGTATTATCTGGTCCAGCAATTGAGCGTATCCAAAACTCAAATATTAAAGAGTTAGTTGTAACGAACTCTATCGTATTACCAGAAGAGAAGAAAATCGACAAAGTACATGAACTTTCAGTTGCTCCACTAATCGGAGAAGCAATCATTCGTGTATACGAAGAAGAATCTGTAAGTGTATTATTCAATTAATTGGATAGAATGAGACGTAACCAAGATTGGTTACGTCTTTTCGTATCGAAAAAAGAAAGTAGTGGTACAAGAATGAAATTGATAGTAGGACTTGGGAACCCGGGTAGAGAATATGAATTAACAAGGCATAATATTGGATTTATGGCGATTGATGAACTTGCAAAGCGTTGGAATATTTCTTTGAACGAACAAAAGTTTAAAGGAGTATTTGGTGCAGGATTTGTTAATGGAGAAAAAGTAATCTTATTAAAGCCACTTACATATATGAATTTATCTGGGGAAAGTATTCGTCCGCTAATGGATTACTATAAAATTGATGTAGAGGACTTCGTTGTTCTGTACGATGATTTAGACATTCCTGTAGGTAAATTACGTCTTCGTATGAAAGGCAGTGCTGGTGGACATAATGGTGTGAAATCAACAATTTCACATTTAGGAACACAAGAGTTTCAACGTATCCGCATGGGAATCGATCGTCCGAAAAATGGAATGAAGGTAGTAGATTACGTATTAGGACGTTTTACATCGGAAGAAATTCCTGATGTAAATCATTCTATTGAAAAAGCAGCAGATGCATGTGAAGAGTGGTTAAATAAACCTTTTCTTCAAATTATGAATACTTTCAATAGTTAAGGGTACAATTGGGAATATTTTATTTTGTTTTTACCCATACTAGCAGTAATTGGATTTTTAGGAGGCTAGTATGGAAGGGTATTATTATTGCAGACATTGCGGGAGTAATGTAGGCTCCGTTACCGCAGAAAAAGTATATAGCGACGTTTTATTTCAACTAACAGAGCAAGAAGTAGTAGAGATGATTCATTTTCATGAGAATGGAAATATATATATAAAAACGATTTGTGAATTGTGTCAAGAAACGCTCGCATCTTATCCTGAGTATTATGAATATGAAAAATTTCTGCAATAAAATGTTGTCGCTTTGGCATGTCCAAAGCATTTTTCTGTTTTCTTTTTCCAAAATATTTGCATAAAATATAGTGGCTTGCTCTTTATGTTGAGAGGGGTTTTGAAAATGATAGGTTTATTAGAGCAATTTTATAAAAATGAAGAGATCCAATCGGTCATTAATGGATTAGAAGATGGTTTAAAAGAGCAACTTGTATCAGGTATGGCAACCTCTTCTCGTTCGTTATTAATGGCGGCCTTATATAAAAAAACAAAAAAATCACAACTTATTGTGACGCATAATTTATATCAAGCACAAAAAGTACATGAAGATTTAGTGGCGTTACTTGGTGAAAAAGATGTATGGCTATATCCAGTAAATGAATTGATAGCATCAGAACTTGGTGTTGCAAGCCCAGAATTGAAGGCGCAACGTATTGAAGTGTTAAATCGCTTAGCTGCAGGAGAGCATGGGATTATTGTAGCACCAGTTGCAGGACTACGCAGATTTTTACCAATGAAAGAGTTGTGGAAGCAAAGGCAAATCGAAATCAGTCTAGGGCAAGAGATTGATTTAGATACATTTTTGCATACTTTACATCATATTGGCTATGAGCGTAAGTCTATGGTAGAAGCTCCTGGAGAATTTAGTTTGCGTGGGGGAATATTAGATATATATCCACTAACTGAAGAGTTACCATTTCGTATTGAATTTTTCGATACAGAAGTCGATTCTATTCGATTATTTGATGTGGATGAACAGCGCTCTCAAGATAAAAAAGAAAGTGTTAGATTTGGTCCAGCAACAGAGTTTTTATTTTCGCAGGAAGAATTGAAATCAGGAATTAAGCATCTTGAAGAAGGTCTGACTAAGACGATGCAAAAACTTTCTGATGATAAGTTGAAGACTACAGTGCTTGAGACGGTAAGTCATGAAATTGAGATGTTAAAAAACGGGCAAAGTATAGAACAGATGTTTAAATATTTATCTATTTTCTATAACGAACCTGCTAGTCTGATAGATTATTTACCAGAAGATGGTGTTGTGATTTTAGATGAGATTTCACGTATTCAAGAAACAGCATCACATCTTGAAACGGAAGAGGCGGAATGGTATATATCCCTTCTTGGTGAGGGAACAATTATTCAAGATTTAACTTTCTCTCATTCGTTTGAAGAATTTCTTCATCATAAAAAAAGAAGCTTTGTATATTTAACGTTATTCTTACGTCATATAGCACATACACATCCACAAAACATTGTGAATGTGACATGTAAAACAATGCAAGATTTCCATGGGCAGATGCAGTTGTTGAAAACTGAAATTGATAGATGGAACGAAGGGCATTTTACGACTGTTGTGCTAGGTACAGATGATGAACGTGTGAAAAAACTACAACATATTTTAAGTGATTATGATATTGAGGCAGATATTGTAGAGGGCACAGATATATTGTTGCCTGGAAGGTTACAAATTGCTGTAGGTGATTTGCATGCAGGATTTGAAATGCCGATGCAAAAGCTTGTTGTCATTACTGAAAAAGAGCTTTTTCATAAGAAAGTTAAAAAATCACAACGTAAGCAAAAGTTATCGAATGCTGAACGTATTAAAAGTTATTCGGAATTAAAAGTTGGGGATTATGTAGTTCATGTAAATCATGGTATAGGTAAATTCTTAGGTATTGAGACATTAGAGATTAACGGTGTTCATAAAGATTATCTAAACATTAAATATCAAGGTAATGATAAGTTATACGTTCCAATTGAACAAATTGACCAAGTGCAAAAATATGTAGGATCTGAGGGTAAGGATCCGAAAGTTTATAAATTGGGTGGAAATGATTGGAAGAAGGTCAAAACGAAAGTTGAAAAATCTGTACAAGACATTGCGGATGACCTAATTAAACTATATGCTGAGCGCGAAGCTTCAAAGGGTTATGCATATACACCGGATACGGCAGAACAACAAGAATTCGAGTCCTCTTTCCCGTATCAAGAGACAGAGGATCAATTACGTTCTATTGAAGAGATTAAAAAGGATATGGAACGTGGACGTCCGATGGATAGGCTTCTTTGTGGTGATGTAGGATATGGAAAGACGGAAGTAGCTATTCGTGCGGCGTTTAAAGCAATTATGGATGAAAAACAAGTTGCAATTTTAGTGCCGACAACGATCCTTGCACAACAACACTATGAAACAATTCGAGAGCGTTTTCAAGATTATCCAATCAATATAGGATTATTAAGTAGATTCCGTACGAGAAAGCAGCAAAATGAAACAATTAAAGGTTTAAAAGATGGCACAGTAGATATTGTAATCGGAACGCACCGTATTTTATCTAAAGATGTTACTTATAAAGATTTAGGTCTTCTTATTATTGATGAAGAACAAAGATTTGGTGTAACGCATAAAGAAAAAATTAAACAATTAAAAGCAAATGTTGACGTATTAACATTAACGGCAACTCCGATTCCGCGTACGCTCCATATGTCTATGCTTGGTGTGCGTGATTTATCTGTTATTGAGACGCCGCCGGAAAATCGTTTCCCGGTTCAAACATATGTAGTAGAGTATAATCCAGCATTAATGCGAGAAGCGATAGAACGGGAGCTTGCAAGAGGTGGTCAAGTTTACTTCCTATATAATCGTGTAGAGGATATCGAACGAAAAGCAGATGAAATTTCGATGTTAGTTCCAGATGCGCGTGTAACTTATGCACATGGGAAAATGAACGAGAGTGAATTAGAGTCTGTTATGCTATCGTTTTTAGAAGGACAGCATGATGTTCTTGTAAGTACAACGATTATTGAGACGGGTGTAGATATTCCAAATGTAAATACATTAATTGTATTTGATGCAGATCGTATGGGATTATCGCAGTTGTATCAGCTTCGTGGGCGTGTTGGACGTTCTAATCGTGTTGCATATGCTTACTTTGCATACAAACGGGATAAAGTGTTATCGGAAGTTGCGGAGAAGCGCCTGCAAGCCATTAAGGAGTTCACAGAGCTTGGATCTGGTTTCAAAATTGCGATGCGAGATTTATCAATTCGTGGTGCTGGTAACTTGTTAGGAGCCGAACAACATGGATTTATTGATTCTGTCGGATTTGATTTATATTCTCAAATGTTAAAAGATGCAATTGAACAGCGTAGAGGAACAGACGGAGTTGAAAATACAGTTAATGTTGAAATTGATTTAGAAGTAGATGCATATTTACCGGATGCTTATATTTCTGATAGTAAACAAAAAATTATGATGTATAAACAGTTTAGAGGTGTTTCTGCAATTGAGGATATTGAAGAGTTGCAGGAAGAGATGATAGATAGATTTGGTGATTACCCGCAAGAAGTTGGTTACTTATTGCAAATCGCAAATATTAAAGTATTAGCAATGAAAGAACAAATTGAATTAATTAAGCAAAATAAATTTGAAGTAACAATTCTGTTCTCAGAACAAGCGAGTCAAAACATTGATGGCGGAAAATTATTCATGCTTGGAAATAGTTTTGGACGAATGATCGGTCTAGGAATGGAAGGATCACAATTGAAAATCGTCATGAAAACAAATGGCTTAGAGACATCGAAGTGGTTAACAATTGCTGAAAATTTATTAAAAGGCTTGCCAGATGTAAAAAAAGAAGTCATAAATGCCTAATATTAGATAAAAAAATGCAATTCGACGTGCATAGAAGAACTAATGTGTAAAATACTATGTCTAACAGTTGGTGATTTTTACATGAACAGGTAAATTCACCACTTTCATCATCAGTAGAAAGTGAGGCAGCATTAGAATGAAAGCAACTGGAATCGTACGTCGAATTGATGATTTAGGTAGGGTAGTAATCCCGAAGGAAATTCGTAGAACTTTACGTATTCGAGAAGGGGACCCACTAGAAATATTTGTAGATCGCGATGGAGAAGTAATTTTAAAGAAATATTCTCCAATTAGCGAGCTAGGTGATTTTGCAAAAGAATATGCAGATGCTTTATATGATAGCTTAGGACATAATGTGCTTGTATGTGATCGAGATTCTATTATCGCAGTATCAGGTGTATCAAAAAAAGAATACTTAAATAAAAGCGTTGGCGATCTAATTGAAAAAACGATGGAAGAAAGAAAGTCTGTTATTATGACGGACGAAAGTGATATTTCCATTATTGATGGTGTAACAGAAAAGGTTCATTCTTATACAGTTGGGCCGATTGTTGCAAATGGAGACCCAATTGGGGCTGTCATTATTTTTTCAAAAGAAGCGATTATAAGCGAAATAGAGCACAAGGCGGTCAATACTGCTGCCAGTTTCTTAGCGAAACAAATGGAACAGTAAAGGTGTATGATTTTAGAAGTAGCAATCTTTCCTAATTATGATATTTCTTCTTGAGAAATCAATTATTTGGAGATATATGTATATTGAATGAAGGTAGCGCTTTGCTACCTTTTTTCATTGAATATTTCTAACGTTGCACGAACGTATTCTTACTTGTGTAGGTAAGGAAGCTTGTCCTTTTCTTTATGATATAATACGAGGGGTGAGAATAGAAAAAGGAGTTTTCTTGCATGGAATCGAAGAAGTATCAAGCCTTTTGGCGTGGGGCTATTATATTAACAATCGCAAGTTTTGTTACAAAGGTATTAAGCGCCTTTTACCGTATTCCATATCAAAATATAGCGGGTGACGTTGGTTTTTATATTTACCAACAAATTTATCCATTTTATGGATTTTGTTTAATTTTAGCTACTTATGGGTTCCCTATTATAATTTCAAAAATGGTTGCGGAACGATTAGAGCGAGGGAAAAAACAAGAAGCAGAGGAAATTATTTGTGTATCTTTTTGGTTTTTATTAGGGATTGGTTTCATAGGATTTTTTACATTGTTCTTTGGTGCCGAAGCAATTGCGATAGCTATGGGCGATATACACTTAGATAAGCTATTACGCGTTATTTCCTTTTCATTCATATTGATGCCGTTTTTATCTGTAGCAAGAGGATATTTCCAGGGATTCAATAATATGATGCCAACAGCTGTTTCGCAAGTGATAGAACAAACGATTCGTGTTTCTATTATTGTATTTTTATCTCTATTCCTAATTGCTCACGAATTTGATTTATATACAGTTGGTGCAGGTGCTATGCTCGGTTCAATCGCAGGTGGATTGATTGGGATTATCGTACTTATACTTTATATGCGTCATGACTTTCGTTCTATATTCTTCAAAAGTGTAAAGAGGATTAAAGGGAAAAAGAAGATTATAAAAATCCTGTTTTGGCAGGGGTTAGCGATTTGTGTTAGTAACTTAGTACTTATTTTTATACAAATGGCTGATTCTATTTCTTTCTATTCTCTACTTATTGGAGCGGGAGAGCCAGTTGAAAGTGCAAAGGTGTTAAAAGGTGTTTATGACAGAAGTATCCCGCTTATGCAATTGGGTACTGTCGTGACAACTTCCTTCTCGTTGTCGCTTATTCCAATTATTACAGCAGCGAAGGAAAGAGGGGATCTTACCTTTATTCGAGAAAAGGTAAGGTTAGCGATGAAAATAACATTTGTTATCGGATTTGCAGCAGCCATTGGATTAACTTGTATTATCCAACCTACGAATATTATGTTGTTTGAAAATAGTGATGGGTCAGATGTTTTATCTATTTTATCTTTATCTATTTTATTTAGTTCATTGTCGATTACAACTGCTTCTATTTTGCAAGGGTTAGGACAAACATTAAAACCAGCAATATTCGTTATATTTGGCGGTTGTTTAAAGTTAGCTTTAAATTATATATTAATGCCATATTTTAGTGTGAAGGGAGCTGCAATTGCGACGCTAGTTGCGTTAATTGTAATTTCTATACTAAATAGTGTATTACTTATGCGAGCTGTATCCGAATCGCTTATCGACAAACGGAATATGTTAGGTATAGTTATTAGTGGTATCGGTATGGGATTTGTACTAATAATGTTTATGCGTGTATTGCAAATGTCTGGATTAGTAATGGATACAAGTCATAGAGGTGTTGCAACACTTGAGGCGTTGTTAGGTGTAGCCATCGGCGGATTGGCATATATGTTTTTCATTTTAAAATTACGTGTATTTACAAAAACAGAAATAGGAACCGTTATGAAAAAAGAGAAAAAAGAAGGTTCATTGAAGAAGAGTGGATAGAGGTGACAGGTTGTGAGTGGAATCATTACTATTTTAGGATTAGGTGCTGGTGAATTAGATCAGTTAACGATGGGTGTATATAGAAAAATAAAAGAAGCAGATCACATGTTTGTTAGAACGAAGGAACATCCCGTTATAGAAGAGTTAGAGAAAGAAGGTATACGATATACTGCTTTTGACAATGTATATGAAGCACATGATACATTTGAAATTGTATATGAAACAATTGCGAATACATTGCTAAAACAAGCTGAAGGTGCAGAAATCATCTATGCTGTTCCAGGGCATCCACTTGTAGCGGAAAGAACGGTTCAGCTACTATTGGAAAAAAGTGAAGTAGCGAATATTGAAGTGCGAATTGAAGGTGGGCAAAGTTTCCTTGATCCTATGTTTGCAAGTCTTAAGATTGATCCGATTGAAGGATTCCAATTAATTGACGCTACATCATTTGAAAGAGGACAATTAGAATTACGTCAACACTTAATCTTTTGCCAGGTATATGACGCATTCGTTGCATCAGATGTGAAATTAACATTAATGGAGATGCTGCCAGATGATTATGAAGTGTATATCGTAACAGCTGCAGGGACTTCATTTGAGCAAGTGAAAAAGGTGCCGTTGTACATGTTAGATCATGAAACGGAGTTGAATAATTTAACGAGTGTGTACATACCACCAGTTCAGGAACGTGCATCCTTGTATCAACAGTTTGATGTGCTTAGAGAAATTATTGCAGATCTTCGTGGCCCGAATGGCTGTCCATGGGATAAAAAGCAAACACATCAATCTTTAAAGAAATATTTAATTGAGGAAGCTTATGAAGTATTAGAAGCAATTGATGAAGAGGATGATGATCACTTAGTAGAAGAACTGGGTGATGTATTATTACAAGTTATGCTTCATGCCCAAATCGGAGAGGACGAAGGTTGGTTCTCTATAGATGATATTATTCGAACTTTATCTGAGAAAATGGTTCGTCGTCATCCGCATGTATTTGGGAATACGGATGTAAATAATGCCGATGAAGTAATTGCCAATTGGGAAGAAATTAAAAAACAAGAAAAAGGGTTTGTAAAAGAATCTGTTTTAAATGGGGTTCCAAAAAGTTTGCCGCAGTTACTACGCGCTTATGAAATCCAGAAAAAAGCTGGTAAGGTTGGTTTCGATTGGGTTGATGTACAGCCGATGATAGAGAAAGCCTTAGAAGAATGGCAAGAGTTCCAACAAGAAGTTACAAACATGGATGAGGCGAAGATGTTAAGTGAATTTGGCGATTTACTATTTGCGTTTGTTAATATAGCTCGTCATTATAAAATAGATCCAGAAGAAGCGTTACGTTCAACAAATGAGAAATTCGTCAGTCGTTTTTTATACATGGAAGCAAAGGTAGCTGAAATGAAGAAAGAGATGCAAGATTTATCATTAGAGCAGTTAGATATTTTCTGGGAAGAGGCAAAACAAACAGAGCGTTAATAGGGGGATTTAATATGCGTCTAGATAAGTTTTTAAAAGTATCACGTTTAATTAAAAGAAGAACATTGGCGAAAGAAGTAGCTGATCAAGGAAGAATATCCATTAATGGTCAAGTGGCAAAAGCAAGTTCAGATGTAAAAGTAGCTGATGAATTAACAATTCGTTTTGGTCAAAAAATAGTAACTGTAAAAATAAATGAATTGAAAGAAACGACTAAAAAAGAAGATGCAGCAAATATGTATAGCTTAGTTCGTGAAGAAAAAGTAAAGGCCGAAGAAGGCTTGTTCTAAAATTGATTATCCCTTCATACATTACTATTAGCTAGTATAAATGTATGGGGGGATTTACGTGAATAATGGTTACTCACCTATGTCTTCTAATCAACAAAATGTTTCTGTAGAGCATGATATTATTATGCGTGGCAGACGTGTAATTGATATTACCGGTGTAAAGCAGGTAGAGAGTTTTGATAGCGAAGAGTTTTTACTTGAGACCGTAATGGGCTTTTTAACAATTCGCGGTCAAAATTTGCAAATGAAAAATTTAGATGTAGAAAAAGGTGTTGTATCGATTAAAGGGAAAGTTCATGAGATGCTGTATATTGATGAGAATCAAGGGGAGAAAACTAAAGGCTTCTTTAGTAAGTTGTTTAAATGAGTCTAACAATTCAGTTGTATACGATGCTCTCAATGATCGGAATGGGTGCTTGGATTGGAGCGTCTTTAGATACATACCAACGATTTTTAAAACGTCAAGAACGTAAGCGTTGGATTGTATTTATACATGATATACTATTTTGGATTGTCCAAGCATTATTCGTTTTTTACGTATTACTTCTTGTAAATGAAGCTGAACTACGTATATATGTATTTTTAGCATTATTATGTGGTTTTGCGGCATATCAAAGCATGTTGAAAGCAATATACATGAGACTGTTAAATTTTCTCATCTATATTTTTGTGCAAACAACACACTTTTTTGTTCAAATTATACAGCTACTCATGATAAAACCTGTTATTATTATAGCGCAGCTATTTATTGCATTTATATTATTCTTATTTCGTATACTGCTTTCAATTGGACATGTGTTATGGAAAATGGTGATTTGGATATTACTTTTCATATGGAAAGTTTTTTTCTGGCCTGTTCGATTTATTGCTTCGCTCATATGGAAACTTCTCCCTAATCGTGTTAAACTTTTTATAATGAAGCATGTAGGGTTCCTGCAATATATAGCAAAATTGAAGGGACATATCTTCCAATTATGGGAGCGTATAAAAAAGAAGTTAGGGGGACCTCGGAAATGAGGGAACTGAGACAAAGAACAATCGAAAAACAGAGTCCAAATCCTGTTAAAGAGCATATAATACAAACGGATGAGAACAGGAAGCGACTTTATCGCCGTTTAGCGGTTTTTCTTGTCTTTGCTTTTACAATTATTGCGAGTATTAGTGTAACGTTTTATCAACAAAACAGTTCCATTAAAGCAAAAGAAGCAAAAGTTAAGGACATGAAAAAAGAACTGGATTCATTAACGAACAAAGAAAAGAGTCTAAAAGACGAAGTTCAAAAGTTAAATGATGAAGAGTACGTATTAAAGATTGCTAGAAGGGATTATTTCTTCTCTGGAAAAGGGGAGATAATTTTTCCTGTTTCTAAGTAGAGTATGTCTTATTGACACTATATTTTAGGATTATATATAATAAAGTAAAATTTGACTTTTTAACCACTAAGGAGGAGCATTTTTTTTATGTCAATCGAGGTAGGCAGCAAGTTACAGGGTAAAGTAACAGGTATTACAAATTTTGGGGCTTTTGTGGAGCTGCCAGAAGGCTTAACGGGTCTTGTTCATATTAGTGAAGTTGCTGATAATTATGTGAAAGATATTAACGATCACTTAAAAGTGGGCGACCAAGTAGAAGTAAAAGTTATTAACGTTGAAAAAGATGGTAAGATTGGTCTATCTATTAAAAAAGCGAAAGAGCGTGAAAAAACAGAAGGAGATCGTCCACGTGGTGAATACCAACGCGGTGGTGATCAACAACGTTCTGGACGTCCACAACGTAATCGTTCTTTCAACAGAGATAACCGTGGTGGCGGTAACGACCGTGCTCCAAAAGAAACATTCGAGCAAAAGATGGCACGTTTCTTAAAGGATAGCGAAGATCGTTTAACTTCTTTAAAGCGTAACACTGAATCTAAACGTGGTGGCCGTGGCGCACGTCGCGGATAATAAGAACGTTTAATTCTTAGAATATAGAGAGGTGCCCAGGGCGATTGCTCAGGGTGCTTTTTTATATGTGAAAATATATTTTTAAAAAAGTTTTCAAGATGTGTTGACTTTAAATTATATCTGAGGTAAGATACTAATTGTCCGTTAAATAAGACGACATGGCGGTGTAGCTCAGCTGGCTAGAGCGTACGGTTCATACCCGTGAGGTCGGGGGTTCGATCCCCTCCGCCGCTATATTTAATTTAACGGCCCGTTGGTCAAGTGGTTAAGACACCGCCCTTTCACGGCGGTAACACGGGTTCGAATCCCGTACGGGTCATCTAAAAAGATCATGCAAATGCGCATGATCTTTTTTTGTTAAATAAATTAAGACATACAACACTTCTACAAAATCACCCTATATTTTCTGAATGTTCGATTAAAATATTAAAAATAAAATACATACTGTGTATATATGTAGAGTTATTTCGAATAAAAAGTCGAACGATTATAAAAGTGAAAACTGTTGTTTTGACAAAAATCCCAATAATCATCTTTTATAATGACAGTAATTAAACTATGCAGGTGGTGTTAAAAATATGCCTAAAGCAGGAAGGAATACTATGAATACAAGTGCATTGGCAATGAATGAAGGTCAGCTTGGAGGAGTAAAGTGGACGAGTAAGTTGCGAATGAAGTTTGAGCAAGTTTTCTTTAGATGGGGATTCATTATTGTTGTTATTGGTTTTCTTTTGGGACGAGCATATATATTAACAAACATTTTACCGTTTGCACTACCGTTTTTTGCTGCTGTTTATGTTATGAAGCGGGATAAAATGCCGCTCGCATTCTTGGCCCTAATGGGGGGCGCACTTTCAGTTTCGATAGATAATTTATTCTTTACCTTTGCATCTATTTTTACTTTCTTCATTTATAATATCTTCTTTAGTCGGTTTACACGTAAAACTGTTGGACTTGTACCATTCCAAGTATTTATCTCCGCATTAACTGCACATTTAGTTGTCGTATATTTTGCACAACAAACTGTTACCATGTACGATTTACTCGTTAGTACGATTGAGGCAGGGCTTAGCTTCGTATTAACTATGATATTTTTACAAAGTGTCCCGCTTTTAGTAGAAAGAAAAGGGAAACAACAAGCGTTAGAGACAGAAGAAATTGTTTGTTTAATTATATTACTAGCATCTGTTTTAACTGGTACAACAGATTGGTTCATATATGACGCTTCTATTCAACATATTTTTACTAGGTATTTAGTGCTTGTGTTTGCGTTTATCGCAGGAGCGGCTACAGGATCTACAGTAGGGGTCGTCACTGGGTTAATATTAAGCTTAGCAAATGTCTCTAGTTTGTCCCAACTTAGTCTGCTTGCCTTTTCTGGATTGCTTGGTGGTTTGTTAAAAGAAGGGAAACGCTTAGGTGTTAGTTTAGGTTTATTAATTGGGACAAGCTTGATTACGCTATATGTAGACAAGCAAACAAACATTGTGACAACTTTAATTGAATCTGGTGTGGCGATTGCTTTCTTTTTATTAACACCGAAACTTGTTATGGATCGTATTGCTAAATTTATGCCAGGCACACAGGAGCATTCGCAAGATCAACAACAGTATTTAAGAAGAATGCGTGATGTTACAGCGAATAAAATCAATCAATTTGCCAATGTATTTGCTGCTTTATCTAATAGCTTTTCTGTATATGGATATGTGGAGGAGGAAGATAAAGAGACGGAGGCAGATTTGTTCTTAAGTACAATTACTGCAAAAACATGTCAAACATGCTTTAAAAAGGACCAATGCTGGGTAGTTAATTTCGATAAAACGTATGATTATATGAAACAAATAATGAGTGAAACGGAAGAAGGAACTCTGCAGCATAATCGGAAGTTAGTTCGTGAATGGGACAAGCATTGCGTAAGAGGCAAGAAAGTGACGGATTTAGTAGCGGGTGAATTAGATCACTTCTATGAGGGACAAAAATTACGAAAACAAATGAAAGAAAATCGTAGAATAGTAGCGGAGCAATTGTTAGGTGTATCAAAAGTTATGGAGGATTTTGCTAAGGAGATACAAAGAGAAAGAGAAAATCATCAAGTACAGGAAGAACAGATTCTGCAAGCGTTTCGTGATTTTGGTGTAGAAATAGAGCATGTTGATATTTATTGTTTAGATAGAGGAAGTATTGATATTGAAATGTTGATTCCAGTTGCATCTAATGAACATGGAGAGTGTGAAAAATTAGTTGCACCAATGCTTTCTGATATCCTGAAGGAAAACATAGTTGTGAAACATGAAGAAAAATCTTCTTATCCGAATGGGCACAGTTTAATATCATTTGGTTCAGCAAAAACGTATTCCCTTGATACCGGCTTGGCCACAGCCGCGAAAGGCGGTGGGTTTGTTTCGGGTGATTCTTATGCGATGATGGATTTAAGTGTTGGGAAATATGCCCTTGCAATTAGTGATGGTATGGGAAATGGGCAAAGAGCTCATATGGAGAGTAAAGAAACGGTGAAATTATTACAAAAAATACTTCAATCAGGCATTGATGAAGAAATAGCGATTAAGTCTATTAACTCTATTCTTTCTTTAAGAACAACAGAAGAGATGTTTACGACGTTAGATTTAGCTATGGTAGATTTACGGGATGCGAGTGCGAAGTTTTTAAAGATTGGATCGACGCCGAGTTTTGTTAAACGCGCAAATAATATTTTGAAAATTGAAGCAAGTAATTTGCCAATGGGAATTATCGAGGATGTTGAAGTTGATGTAGTGGGTGAGCAATTAAAAACAGGTGATATTCTTATTATGATGAGTGATGGGATTTTTGAGGGCGCGCAGCATGTGGAGAATCACGAGTTATGGATGAAGCGGAAAATTAAAGAGTTACAAACTGAAGATCCGCAAGAAATTGCTGATATCATTATGGAAGAGGTGATTCGATCTGGCGATGGTTATATAAATGATGATATGACTATTGTAGTAGCGAAAGTGAAGAAAAATATGCCGAAGTGGGCTACCATTCCAATTGTAGGAATGCAAGCGCAATAAAGTGAAACTTGAAGTGTAATGTTTCTTTCTAAAAACCTAGGTGAATACCTAGGTTTTTTTGCTTTAAAAGATAATGTTATTATTTTTGTGAATATATACGGATGATGTAAGATAAAAATGTAATTTTTGTATATCTTTTTTTTGCACAATGTTTGTAAAAGTTGTACCATTATAAACAAGGTAACTAACGTTGCTGTTCTTGTTTAATGAAAGGTGATTACGAAGTTGAAAGATACATTTGTTGAAAAGGTAGATGACTTTGTAAAGCAGCATGATGTATTAAAGGAACGCTCAACAATTGTTGTAGGGGTTTCTGGTGGTCCTGACTCTTTGGCTCTTCTATATTATTTGTTAGAAAAAAGAGCGGCAAAACAGTTTGAAATTGTAGTGGCGCATGTGGATCACATGTTTAGAGGTGATGAATCTCATGAGGACCTACAGTTTGTGCAGGACCTTTGTAAAGGACTGGGAGTTATTTGCGAAACGATAAGAATTAATGTGTCGCAATATCAACAGCAATACGGGATGAATGCACAGGTTGCTGCTAGAGAATGCAGATATGCATTTTTGGAAAGAATAATGAAGAAATATGATGCGAGATATGTAGCCCTTGGACATCATGGTGATGACCAAGTAGAGACGATTTTAATGCGTCTTGTACGAGGGAGTACTCCGAAAGGATATGCAGGAATTGCAGTGAAGCGTCCTTTTCATAATGGATATTTAATTAGGCCGTTACTTGGAGTAACAAAGGAAGAAATTGTTGATTACTGTAATAAGCTGAAAATAATTCCTCGTATAGATCCAAGTAATAAAAAGGAAGTATATACAAGGAATCGATTACGTAAATACGTTCTTCCTCATTTGAAAGAAGAAAACCCACAAGTGCATGAGAAATTCCAAAAATTTAGCATGCAGATGCAAGAGGATGAGGCGTATTTGCAGGAATTAGCTTTTGAGAAAATGAATAAAGTAATTACAAAAAAAAGTGATAAACAAATTAGCTTATCAATTCCTGCCTTTGAATCCATGTCTATGCCTTTACAAAGAAGAGGGATTCAACTAATATTAAACTATCTTTATGAATATAAGATTCCATCTTCTCTTTCCTCTATACATATTGACAAAGTGATTGAGTTTTTTAAGCGGACACAGCCTTCGGGTTCACTTGATTTCCCAGGTGATTTGAAAATTGTTCGCGCATACGAGGAGTGTAGCTTTGGATTTAAACAAGAAATTGTTTCTCCTTTCTTACAAGATTTATCAGTGCCCGGGACAATTACGCTATCGAACGGGGATAAACTTGTAACAGAGGTGAGCGAAGATATACCAAGTGACATGAATGAAACAGTATTTGTTGCTAAGTATAATGATATATCATATCCACTTCGTATTCGGTCTAGAAAAAATGGAGATCGCATGTCAATACAAGGTATGAATGGCACCAAAAAGATAAAAGCTATTTTTATCGAAGCAAAAGTACCGAGAGAAAAAAGAGAAGAATGGCCGGTCGTTTGTGATGCAAGTGGGAATGTTATTTGGTTACCCTTGTTGAAGCGATCTGCATTTGCTATCTCGAAAGAGGCAGCAAAGAAGGATAAATATATGATTATTCACTACAAAAGCAAGGAGTCTTCCGGGAGGATAATGAAATGATGAATCAAGATATCGAAAAAGTATTAATTTCTGAAGAGCAAATACAAGAAAAGGTGCTCGAATTAGGCGCAATTATTGCAGAGGACTATAAAAACACAGTACCTCTTGCGATTGGTGTACTAAAGGGTGCAATGCCATTTATGGCAGATTTATTAAAGAGAACAGATACATATCTTGAAATGGATTTTATGGCTGTATCTAGTTACGGTCACTCAACTGTTTCAACAGGCGAAGTGAAAATTTTAAAAGACCTTGATACTTCTGTAGAAGGTCGCGATATTTTAATCGTTGAAGATATTATTGATAGCGGTCTTACACTAAGTTACTTAGTAGACCTATTTAAATATCGTAAAGCGAAGTCTGTAAAAATCGTTACGTTATTAGATAAACCAACAGGCCGTAAGGTAGATTTGAAAGCGGATTATGTTGGGTTTACTGTACCGCATGAATTTGTTGTAGGATATGGATTAGATTATAAAGAGCAATACCGTAATCTTCCTTATGTAGGAGTATTAAAACCAAGCGTTTACTCAAATTAATTAAATACAGGCGTCACAATTGTATAGGAAAGTTTTTCTATGTTACGATTTACTATAGTGTTTATGCCGTGAGAGGAGGTTAGGAATGAATCGTATCTTCCGTAATACCATCTTTTATTTACTGATATTCCTAGTAGTAATTGGAATCGTGAGCTATTTTAATGGTTCGACACAAAAAACGACATCAGTTAGCTACGATAAATTCATTACTAAACTAGAAAAAGGTGAAGTGCGTAATGTGCAGCTTCAACCGAAAAATGGTGTGTTTGAAGTAAAAGGACAATTTAATAACTCTAGCCAGGGAGAACAATTTGTTACTTATGCACCAAATACTGAGGAATTACAAAAGAAAATTAATGATAAAGCGCAAGGTGCTGAAGTTAAGTATCAACCAGCAGAAGAAACAAGTGCTTGGGTAACCTTCTTTACTTCTATCATCCCGTTTGTCATTATCTTCATTTTATTCTTCTTCTTATTAAACCAAGCTCAGGGCGGCGGTAGCCGTGTTATGAACTTCGGGAAAAGTAAGGCGAAGTTATATAATGACGAAAAGAAAAAAGTTCGTTTCAGAGATGTTGCTGGAGCAGATGAAGAGAAACAAGAGCTTGTTGAGGTAGTTGAATTCTTGAAAGATCCTCGTAAGTTTGCTGAAGTTGGTGCCCGTATTCCGAAGGGTGTTCTATTAGTGGGACCTCCAGGTACAGGTAAAACTTTACTAGCACGTGCCGTTGCGGGTGAGGCAGGCGTTCCGTTCTTCTCTATCAGTGGTTCTGATTTCGTAGAGATGTTCGTCGGTGTCGGTGCATCACGTGTACGTGATTTATTCGAAAACGCAAAGAAAAATGCTCCTTGCATCATTTTCATTGATGAAATTGATGCGGTAGGACGTCAACGTGGCGCTGGTCTTGGTGGTGGCCATGATGAGCGTGAACAAACGTTAAACCAATTGCTTGTTGAAATGGATGGATTCGGTGCCAACGAAGGTATTATTATCATCGCTGCGACAAACCGTCCTGATATTCTTGACCCAGCATTATTACGTCCAGGTCGTTTTGACCGTCAAATTACAGTAGATCGTCCAGATGTAAATGGCCGTGAAGCTGTACTGAAAGTGCATGCTCGTAATAAACCGCTTGATGAGAATATCAACTTAAGAGCAATTGCAACTCGTACACCAGGATTCTCTGGTGCCGATCTTGAAAACTTATTAAACGAAGCTGCTTTAGTAGCTGCGCGTCAAGATAAGAAGAAAATTGATATGAGTGACATTGATGAAGCGACGGATCGTGTTATTGCAGGTCCGGCTAAGAAAAGTCGTGTTATCTCTGAAAAAGAACGTAATATCGTTGCTTTCCATGAAGCGGGCCACACTGTAATTGGTGTTGTCCTTGATGAAGCTGATGTCGTTCATAAAGTAACAATTGTCCCTCGTGGTCAAGCTGGTGGATATGCAGTAATGCTTCCAAAAGAAGATCGTTACTTCATGACAAAACCAGAGTTACTTGATAAAATCACTGGTTTACTTGGTGGTCGAGTAGCTGAAGAGATTGTATTTGGTGAAGTAAGTACAGGTGCTCATAATGACTTCCAACGTGCGACTGGTATTGCAAGACGTATGGTAACGGAATTTGGTATGAGTGATAAGCTTGGACCAATGCAATTTGGTAGCTCACAAGGTGGTCAAGTGTTCTTAGGAAGAGACTTCCATTCAGAACAAAACTATAGTGATGCGATTGCACACGAAATCGATATGGAAATGCAAACGATTATGAAAGAATGTTATGCTCGTGCAAAACAAATTCTTACTGACAATCGTGATAAACTAGATCTTATTGCGAAAACGTTACTTGAAGTAGAAACGTTAGATGCGGAGCAAATCAATCATTTATGTGACTATGGCAGATTGCCAGAACGTTCAACATCTTCAGCTGATGTGAAAGTAAACATCAACATGAAGAAGGACGATGAAGAATCAGAAGATAAGTAAGAAGAGATGAAGGAGTGACGATAGTCACTCCTTTTTTATTTGTAGAAGGGAACTAAGTAGAAAAAGAATTTAAATAAATCTGGTACTAAAAATTGAAATAGGGAGTAATCTTTTTGTAAAATGATGAGGATAGAAAAGCTGATTATATAAGTATGTGTGATATGATGTTTTTATAAGTTTTATACATACTGCACAAATATAGATTAAATAAGATAAGTGGTGAGAATATGATTTTTGTATTGGATGTAGGGAACACAAATGCTGTACTGGGCGTGTTTGAAGAGGGGGAACTTCGTCAACATTGGCGCATGGAAACGGATCGTCATAAGACAGAAGATGAATATGGAATGCTTGTAAAACAGTTGCTTGAGCATGAGGGTCTTTCGTTTGAAGATGTGAAAGGTATTATCGTGTCTTCAGTCGTACCACCAATTATGTTTGCTTTAGAGCGCATGTGTGAAAAGTATTTTAAAATTAAGCCGCTTGTAGTAGGTCCTGGAATAAAAACGGGGCTAAATATTAAATATGAAAATCCACGAGAAGTAGGTGCGGATCGAATCGTAAATGCAGTAGCAGGAATCCACTTATATGGAAGTCCGCTTATTATTGTCGATTTTGGTACGGCTACTACATATTGTTATATTAACGAAGAAAAGCATTATATGGGTGGAGTTATTACACCAGGAATTATGATTTCAGCAGAGGCTTTATATAGTAGAGCGGCAAAACTTCCTCGTATTGAAATTACAAAACCAAGCAGTGTAGTTGGGAAGAATACGGTAAGTGCGATGCAATCCGGTATTCTTTATGGTTATGTTGGACAAGTGGAAGGTATTGTTAAGCGCATGAAAGAGGAAGCTAAACAAGAACCAAAAGTTATTGCAACAGGTGGATTAGCGAAATTAATTTCAGAAGAATCGAATGTAATTGATGTTGTAGATCCATTCTTAACATTAAAAGGTTTGTATATGTTATACGAGCGTAATGCAAATTTACAGCATGAGAAAGGTGAATAAATAAGTATGAAAGATTATTTAGTAAAAGCGTTAGCATTTGATGGGGAAGTGCGTGCGTATAGTGTACGTACTACAAACACGGTAAGCGAGGCGCAAAGACGTCATGATACATGGAGAACAGCTTCAGCGGCACTTGGTCGTTCTTTAACTGCAGGTACAATGATGGGGGCAATGTTAAAAGGTGACCAAAAGCTAACAATTAAGGTAGAAGGAAATGGTCCGATTGGTCCTATCTTAGTAGATGCTCATGCAAATGGAGATGTACGTGGTTATGTAACGAATCCACATGTTGACTTTGAAGGAACAGAACAAGGGAAATTACGTGTATATCAAGCGGTAGGTACTGAAGGATTTGTAACGGTAATTAAAGATATTGGTATGCGTGAGCCGTTTATTGGTCAATCTCCAATTGTTTCAGGAGAATTAGGAGAAGACTTCACGTATTATTTTGCAGTTTCTGAGCAGACGCCTTCTTCTGTAGGTGTTGGTGTCCTTGTAAATGGAGACGATAGCATATTAGCGGCAGGTGGATTTATCCTTCAAATTATGCCGGGTGCACAGGAAGAGACAATTTCATTCATTGAAGAGCGTTTGCAGAAGATTCCTCCTGTATCAACATTGATCGAACAAGGGCTTTCTCCAGAAGAGTTACTGTATGCAGTCCTTGGAGAAGATAAGGTAAAAGTATTAGAAACGATGGATGTTCAATTTAATTGCACATGCTCACGCGAACGTATCGAGAGTGTGTTAATTAGTTTAGGTAAAACGGAGTTAGAGCAAGTTCGTGAAGAAGAAGAAGAAACAGAAGTTCATTGTCACTTCTGTAATGAGCGATACAAGTTCTCTAAAGAAGATATTACAAATTTAATTGAGAATTTGTAATAAGGGAATTTACCCTCTAAATACATTGACAAACAGGGAATTTTCTGACAAAATCTAAATATAGACAAAACCAATAAAAATACTCGGTGTTAGGAGTGACAGGAATGCGAGTGGCACAATCAGTTTCAGAATTAATCGGGAAAACGCCGATCGTTAAGTTGAACCGCATCGTAGAATCAGACAGCGCAGATATATACTTAAAATTAGAATTTATGAATCCGGGGAGCAGCGTTAAAGATCGTATCGCATTAGCTATGATTGAAGATGCTGAGAAAAAAGGATTATTAAAAGAAGGCGATACAATCATTGAGCCGACAAGTGGTAACACAGGAATTGGTTTAGCGATGGTAGCAGCTGCTAAAGGATATAAGGCAATTTTAGTAATGCCAGAAACAATGAGCGTTGAGCGTCGCAATTTATTACGTGCTTATGGCGCTGAATTAGTATTGACTCCAGGGCCTGAAGGAATGGGCGGAGCAATTCGTCAAGCGACTGAATTAGCAAAAGAACATGGCTACTTTATACCGCAACAGTTCAAAAATCAATCAAATCCAGAAATTCATCGTTTAACAACAGGTCCAGAAATTGTTGAGCAAATGGGCGACCAATTAGATGCATTTATTGCAGGTATTGGTACAGGTGGAACGATTACTGGTGCTGGTGAAGTGCTGAAGGAAGCATATAAAGATATTAAAATTTATGCAGTAGAACCTGCGGATTCACCAGTGTTATCTGGTGGAAAACCGGGTCCACATAAAATCCAAGGAATTGGGGCTGGATTTGTTCCAGAAACATTGGATGTAGAAGTATATGATGAAATCATTCAAGTGAAAACAGAGCAAGCGTTCGAATACGCAAGAAGAGTGGCTAAAGAGGAAGGTATTTTAGTTGGTATCTCTTCAGGAGCAGTTATTTATGCAGCGACAGAAGTTGCGAAAAAGTTAGGTAAAGGGAAAAAGGTACTTGTTATTATCCCAAGTAATGGTGAACGTTATTTAAGTACACCACTTTATCAATTTGAGTCTTAATTACATGTGATTGAAAAAGCATCCTTAAAAAAGGATGCTTTTTCTTTTTGGATTGGAAATAGGAAAAGAGTGAATGACTAGAAAACTTCATGTAAAATAAGAGGTAGTATCATTAATTTATTTTCACTAGCCTTCGAATATAACCCTTCTATATACATAACGAATGTAGCTTGAAGTGGTTAATATAAGAGGGTGGGATAAAAGAAGACGGGGTGTTGATATGCAACGAAGAAAATCTTTAGCGCTTTCTATTCCATATCAGTTAGATTTCTTTAAGCAATATAAATTTCTTTCTAAGGATAAACCGCAACATATTTTGTTAGAGAGTGGACGTGGCGGTCGTTATAACATCGTGGGATTAAACCCAGTAGCGGTAATCCGAGGGAAGGGTGAAACGTTACATATAAGTGAAAGTGGTAAGGAAACAATAAAGCAAGGAAACCCATTAGATTTAATGCAGGAATATATGGAGCGATGGAAAACGGATTATAATCCGGAATACCCGCCTTTTCAAGGTGGTGCAATTGGTTACTTTAGTTATGATTGCATCCGTTATATTGAAAAACTTCCTTCTCTTGCGGAAGATGATATTAATATACCTGATATATTCTTTTTATTATTTGATGATGTGTTTGTGTATGATCAAAAAGAAAAAGTATTATGGATTATTACACATTATGTAGATAAGCACGAAGAGGCAAAAGAGCGATTAAATGAATGGAAGATTCTTTGGGCAACAGAAGCGCCGGAAGTGACTATACCGTTTGCGTGCCCTGAAAAGAAAAATGAAGCAGTTGCTTTTACTGAAGAAAGCTTTATGAAGGCGGTTGAATGTATTCAAGAATATATTGGGGCTGGTGATGTGTTCCAAGTAAACTTGTCGACAAGACAAGAAAGAACGTTACAAACACACCCACTAGAAATATATACAAGTCTTCGTGAAATTAATCCATCTCCATATATGGGTTACTTGGAGCTCGGGGATTTTCAAATTGTAAGTGGATCGCCAGAGTTGCTAATTAAGAAACAGGGAACTGAAGTAAGTACAAGACCAATTGCTGGAACGAGATCTAGAGGGGCAAATGAGCAAGAGGATGAAGAATTGGCAAGGGAATTAATTGAGAATGAAAAAGAAAGAGCAGAGCACGTCATGCTTGTAGATTTAGAGCGAAATGATTTAGGACGTGTTTGTAAATATGGCACTGTAGAAGTAGACGAGTTTATGGTAATTGAGAAATACTCACATGTTATGCATATTGTTTCTAATGTGCGTGGTGAGGTGGAAGAAGATAAAGATGCTTTCGATTTAGTGAAGGCTGTATTCCCTGGAGGAACAATTACGGGTGCTCCGAAAATACGTACGATGGAAATTATTGAAGAATTAGAACCTGTTCGCCGAGGGATTTATACAGGTTCAATCGGTTGGATCGGTTATTCTGGAGATACAGAATTGAATATTGTAATTAGGACACTTCTTGCTAAAGACGGAAAAGCGCATGTACAAGCTGGGGCGGGAATTGTAATTGATTCAAATCCGGAAAATGAATATAAAGAGTCGTTAAAAAAGGCGATTGCTTTATGGCGTGCAAAAGAACGTAGTGAAGAAACGGTTAGGTGAGAGAAATGATATTAATGATTGATAATTATGATTCTTTTACATTTAATTTAGTGCAGTTTCTTGGAGAACTTGGACAAGATCTTGTTGTTAAACGTAACGATGAAGTGACTATTTCAGATATTGAGAATATGAAACCAGACTTTTTAATGATTTCGCCAGGTCCATGTAGTCCGAATGAGGCAGGAATTAGTATGGAGGTTATTCGATACTTTGCTGGAAAGATTCCGATTTTTGGGGTTTGTCTTGGGCATCAATCTATTGCGCAAGTGTTTGGTGGAGAGGTTGTTCGTGCAGAGCGATTAATGCATGGGAAAACATCGCTTATGCATCATGATGAGAAGACGATTTTTTCGGATATCCCTAATCCGTTTACCGCGACACGCTATCATTCCCTTATTGTTAAGAAAGAGACGTTACCTGATTGTTTAGAGGTAACGTCTTGGACAGAAGAAGGGGAAATTATGGCGCTCCGCCATACAACATTACCGATTGAAGGTGTGCAGTTCCACCCGGAATCTATTATGACTTCTCACGGGAAAGAGTTGTTGCAAAATTTCATTCGTAAATATAGTCCAAGTGTGACATCATGTTAATTTACGTAAATGGTCAGTATGTAGAATCGAGTGAAGCGAGAATTTCTCCTTATGATCATGGTTATTTATATGGTCTTGGAGTTTTTGAGACTTTTCGTATTTATAATGGTCATCCTTTCTTATTGGATGATCATTATGACCGTTTAATAGATGCGCTGGATACATTGCAAATAAAATGGACAATGACGAAAGATGAAGTAATGCTTATTTTGAAGAATTTAATCGTTAAGAATAAATTAGAGCATGCGTATGTCCGTTTTAATGTATCGGCGGGTATAGATGAAATTGGATTGCAAACAGAAATGTATGAAGAGCCGTCTATTATTGTTTTTATAAAACCTTTAGCGGCCCCGGGAGATGTAGTGGAAAAAGAAGGGGTTATCTTAAATCAAGTGAGAAATACCCCAGAGGGTGCATCTCGCTTGAAGTCTCACCATTATTTAAATAACATTTTAGGGAAACGTGAAATTGGAAATGGTGTGAATAAGGAAGGGATTTTCCTGACTGAAGTAGGTTATGTTGCAGAGGGTATTGTTTCGAATCTCTTTTTTGTGAAAGGTGATATTTTATATACACCTTCGCTTGAAACAGGGATTTTAAATGGTATCACTCGTGCGTTTATTATAAAGGTTGCTGAAGAGATTGGTATAGAAGTAAAAGAAGGTTTCTTTACAAAAGATGAATTACTTTCAGCCGATGAAGTCTTCGTAACAAACTCGATTCAAGAAATTGTTCCGCTTAATCGTATAGAGGGACGAGATTTCCCGGGTAAAGTAGGTATGGTTACAAAAAGATTTATGAACCTTTATGAAATGCAGAGAGAGAAATTGTGGAGCAGAAATGAATTACAAAGAGGAGATGTGTAGTTTGAAGTGGGATTATGATTTGCGCTGCGGCGAATATACATTGAACTTAAATGAAAAAACGTTAATTATGGGGATTTTAAATGTAACACCAGATTCGTTTTCTGATGGTGGGAGTTACAACGAGGTAGATGCTGCAGTGCGCCATGCGAAAGAAATGCGAGATGAAGGTGCTCATATTATTGATATTGGTGGCGAATCTACTCGTCCAGGCTTTGCTAAAGTGTCAGTGGAAGAAGAAATAAAACGAGTTGTTCCAATGATTCAGGCTGTTTCAAAAGAGGTGAATTTGCCTATTTCTATCGACACATATAAAGCGGAAGTTGCAAAACAAGCAATCGAAGCTGGTGCTCATATTATTAATGATGTTTGGGGAGCGAAGGCGGAACCGAAAATCGCTGAAGTTGCGGCTCATTACGATGTACCTATTATCTTAATGCATAATCGCGATAACATGAATTATCGTAATTTAATGGCTGATATGGTTGCTGATTTATATGACAGTATTAAAATTGCTAAAGATGCTGGTGTACGAGATGAGAATATCATTTTAGACCCGGGCATCGGTTTTGCTAAAACACCTGAACAAAATTTAGAAGCGATGCGTAATTTAGAACAGTTAAACGTACTAGGTTATCCAGTTCTCTTAGGTACTTCAAGAAAGTCCTTTATTGGGCATGTGCTAGATTTGCCGGTAGAAGAACGTCTTGAGGGGACGGGAGCTACCGTTTGTCTTGGTATTGAAAAGGGTTGTGAGATTGTTCGTGTTCATGATGTGAAGGAAATGGCACGTATGGCTAAGATGATGGATGCGATGATTGGTAAGGGGGTAAAGTAATTGGATAAAATTTATATTCATGATATGGAGTTTTACGGTTATCATGGTGTATTCCCAGAGGAAAATAAATTGGGCCAGAGATTTAAAGTGGACTTAACGGTGGAATTGGATTTGAAACAAGCAGGAGAAAGTGATGACTTAGAGCATTCTGTTAATTATGGAGAGCTTTTCGAATTATGTAGGAAGGTTGTAGAAGATAGAACATATAAGCTTGTAGAGAGTATTGCTGAAAATATTGCTACAGATATATTGAAACAATATGAGAGTATTTCAAGATGTACGATAAAGGTAATTAAACCAGATCCGCCGATACCAGGACATTATCGTGCTGTAGCGGTAGAAATTACGAGAGAACGTCCATGAATAATATAGCTTACATTGCATTAGGTTCAAATATTGGAGAACGTTATACGTATTTAACTGAAGCGATTCAGTTTCTGAATAAAAATCCTTATATCAAAGTTGAGGATGTTTCGTCTGTATATGAGACGGAACCGGTTGGCTATACTGACCAAAGTTGCTTTTTAAATTTAGTTATAAAAATTTCTACCAATTTATCACCGCAAGAATTATTGAAAGTAACGCAAAAAGTAGAAAATGATCTAGGAAGAAAAAGGGAAATTAGGTGGGGACCTAGGACTATCGACCTTGACATTTTACTATATAATCAAGAAAATATTGAAGCAGAGAATCTTATTGTTCCGCATCCGCGGATGTTCGAAAGAGCTTTTGTTATCGTTCCGTTGTTAGAGATTAATCAAGATATAAAACAAAACATTTCACGTTCACAAGTAGAAGAAATGAAAAGGCGAGAGGGAGTAACGGTATGGAAGCAGAAAAATGGGGAAGACGCATTCGTGCTTTTCGAAAACTAAAAGGTTATACGCAAGAAGGTTTTGCAAAAGAATTAGGGGTATCTGTATCTGTTTTAGGTGAAGTTGAGCGAGGAAATCGATCGCCTTCCCAAGACTTTGTAGTGGAAGTTGCTAAAGCATTAAAGGTCTCGATAGATGAGCTAATGCCAAAGTGACCATGAAGGAAGGAGTAAATCGAGTGTTAAAAATCGCAAATATTGAGATGAAAAATCCGGTTGTATTAGCACCGATGGCGGGAGTGTGTAACTCTGCATTCCGTTTGACAGTAAAAGAATTCGGTGCAGGCCTAGTTTGTGCTGAAATGGTAAGTGATAAGGCGATACTACTGAACAATAAAAGAACATTAGATATGTTATATATTGATGAGAGAGAAAAGCCATTAAGTTTACAAATTTTTGGTGGCGAGAAAGAAACTCTTGTAGATGCTGCGAAATACGTAGATCAATATACGACAGCAGACATCATTGATATTAATATGGGGTGCCCAGTACCAAAAATCGTTAAGTGTGATGCAGGAGCAAAGTGGCTTTTAGACCCAAATAAAATATATGAAATGGTAGCAGCAGTTGTAGATGCTGTAAAAAAACCAGTTACAGTAAAAATGCGTATTGGTTGGGATGAGGATCATATTTTCGCAATCGAGAATGCGAAAGCTGTTGAGCGTGCTGGTGGACAAGCGGTAGCAGTTCATGGGCGCACACGAGTACAAATGTATGAAGGAAAAGCGGATTGGGATATTATTAAACAAGTAAAGCAAGCTGTAAATATCCCGGTTATCGGAAATGGTGATGTCGCAACGCCGCAAGATGCAAAGCGTATGCTTGATGAAATTGGTGTAGATGGTGTTATGATTGGCCGCGCTGCCCTTGGAGATCCATGGATGATTTATCGTACGGTAAAGTATTTAGAGACTGGTGAATTAATGCCGGAACCGACAGTACGTGAGAAAATTGACGTATGTATGTTGCATCTAGATCGTCTGATCGATTTAAAGAATGAAAATGTCGCTGTAAGAGAGATGAGAAAGCACGCAGCTTGGTATTTAAAAGGCATTCGTGGTAATGCAACTGTACGTAATGGTATCAATGCTTGTAATACGCGTGAAGACCTTGCAAATGTATTAGGTACATTTGTAGAAGAAGTAGAAGCGAAACAACAAACAATTCACGTTGGTTAATAATAGGAAGGGAAGATTGACATTCTTCTATACACTTCCTATAATTACGTGAAAGAAAGAAGAACTGCCAGTTAGTTGCTGGCAGTTTTTCTAGTTGAGTAGAAAATGCTATACTGTATATATTGTAAAAATTAATAGAGCTGGAGTGATATCAATACCATGGATAACATGAACCACGAAGAATTAAACGACCAATTGCTTGTTCGTCGTGAAAAGCTACATAACTTACGTGAGCAAGGGATCGATCCGTTCGGTAAACGTTTTGAACGTACAAATGCAACAAATGAATTATTAAGCCTATATGGAGAGTTCTCTAAAGAAGAATTAGAGGAGAAAGAAATCTCTGTTTCTATCGCTGGTCGTATTATGACAAAACGCGGTAAAGGAAAAGCTGGATTTGCACATATTCAAGATTTACATGGACAAGTTCAAATTTACGTTCGTAAAGATGCTGTTGGAGATGAAGAGTACGAATTATTTAAAACAGCAGATTTAGGTGACTTAGTAGGTATTGAAGGTAAAGTTTTCAAAACGAACGTTGGAGAACTTTCGGTGAAAGCAACGGGCTTTACGCTATTAACGAAATCTCTTCGTCCATTACCGGATAAATATCATGGATTAAAAGATGTTGAACAACGCTACCGTCAACGTTACTTAGACTTAATTACAAGTATGGAAAGCCGTGAAACATTTGTTACTCGCAGTAAAATCATTCGTGAAATGAGAAGATACTTAGATGACAATGGTTATCTTGAAGTGGAAACACCTATGATGCACGCAATTGCAGGTGGAGCTTCTGCGCGTCCTTTTATCACGCACCATAATGCGTTAGATATGGAGTTATATATGCGTATCGCAATTGAACTTCATTTAAAACGCCTTATTGTGGGTGGATTAGAAAAAGTTTATGAAATCGGCCGTGTATTCCGTAACGAGGGTGTATCAACTCGTCATAATCCCGAGTTTACGATGATTGAATTATATGAAGCGTATGCTGATTATAAAGATATTATGAAACTAACAGAAAATATGGTTGCTCATATCGCGAAGCAAGTACTAGGTACAACAACAATCCAGTATGGTGATTATGAAATTAATCTAGAACCAGAATGGACACGTCTTCATATGGTAGATGCAATTAAAGAACATTCTGGAGCAGATTTCTGGAATCCGATGAGTGTAGAAGAAGCGCGTGAACTTGCAAAAGAACATAATGTAGAAATTAAGGATACAATGGAAGTTGGTCATATTATTAATGAATTCTTCGAGCAAAAAGTAGAAGATAAATTAATCCAACCAACATTTATTTACGGTCATCCGGTAGAAATTTCGCCACTTGCGAAAAAGAATGACGAAGATCCACGATTCACAGATCGTTTCGAATTATTTATCGTTGCACGTGAACATGCAAATGCATTCACTGAATTAAATGATCCAATCGATCAGAAAGAACGTTTTGAAGCGCAATTAAAAGAACGCGAACAAGGTAATGATGAAGCTCACATGATGGATGATGATTATATCGAAGCTCTTGAGTATGGTATGCCTCCTACAGGTGGACTAGGAATTGGTATTGATCGTCTTGTTATGTTATTAACGAATGCACCATCTATTCGTGACGTACTATTATTCCCTGCTATGCGTCATAAACAAGACTAAGCTTTGGAGATTTCTCCAAAGCTTTTTTTATCGCGATTGGTGAGGCTTGATTAAAGTTTCACTTTATTTGAGTATGAGTGTGGAGATTAGATGTTGATGTTGGAAGAAATTATATTTATATAGAAGAAAAGTGCTGTTTTTATACTTTTTTACTAAGTTAAAAATTTTATTAGAAAAACTATTGCATTTTAATAATCAAACTGGTATATTTATATTCGTTGCCACGAAAGGTAACAAGCAAAACAAACGAAAAACAACTTTTTGAAAAAAGTTGTTGACGAAAATATAACAAAATGTTATATTAATAAAGTCGCTTCTGAGCGACGAAGTAGTTCTTTGAAAACTGAACGAAACAAACAACGTGAAACGTCAATTTTTAGTTTATGATGCTAGACAAACTAACTTTATTGGAGAGTTTGATC
>NZ_JARVHN010000001.1:5270000-5272500 GCF_040459765.1 Bacillus cereus group sp. RP29 | reverse complement strand
GGAGAAATTCCAATCGAACCTGGAGATAGCTGGTTCTCCCCGAAATAGCTTTAGGGCTAGCCTTAAGTGTAAGAGTCTTGGAGGTAGAGCACTGATTGGACTAGGGGTCCTCATCGGATTACCGAATTCAGTCAAACTCCGAATGCCAATGACTTATCCTTAGGAGTCAGACTGCGAGTGATAAGATCCGTAGTCAAAAGGGAAACAGCCCAGACCGCCAGCTAAGGTCCCAAAGTGTGTATTAAGTGGAAAAGGATGTGGAGTTGCTTAGACAACTAGGATGTTGGCTTAGAAGCAGCCACCATTTAAAGAGTGCGTAATAGCTCACTAGTCGAGTGACTCTGCGCCGAAAATGTACCGGGGCTAAATACACCACCGAAGCTGCGGATTGATACCGAATGGTATCAGTGGTAGGGGAGCGTTCTAAGGACAGTGAAGTCAGACCGGAAGGACTGGTGGAGTGCTTAGAAGTGAGAATGCCGGTATGAGTAGCGAAAGACGGGTGAGAATCCCGTCCACCGAATGCCTAAGGTTTCCTGAGGAAGGCTCGTCCGCTCAGGGTTAGTCAGGACCTAAGCCGAGGCCGACAGGCGTAGGCGATGGACAACAGGTTGATATTCCTGTACCACCTCTTTATCGTTTGAGCAATGGAGGGACGCAGAAGGATAGAAGAAGCGTGCGATTGGTTGTGCACGTCCAAGCAGTTAGGCTGATAAGTAGGCAAATCCGCTTATCGTAAAGGCTGAGCTGTGATGGGGAAGCTCCTTATGGAGCGAAGTCTTTGATTCCCCGCTGCCAAGAAAAGCTTCTAGCGAGATAAAAGGTGCCTGTACCGCAAACCGACACAGGTAGGCGAGGAGAGAATCCTAAGGTGTGCGAGAGAACTCTGGTTAAGGAACTCGGCAAAATGACCCCGTAACTTCGGGAGAAGGGGTGCTTTCTTAACGGAAAGCCGCAGTGAATAGGCCCAAGCGACTGTTTAGCAAAAACACAGCTCTCTGCGAAGCCGTAAGGCGAAGTATAGGGGGTGACACCTGCCCGGTGCTGGAAGGTTAAGGAGAGGGGTTAGCGTAAGCGAAGCTCTGAACTGAAGCCCCAGTAAACGGCGGCCGTAACTATAACGGTCCTAAGGTAGCGAAATTCCTTGTCGGGTAAGTTCCGACCCGCACGAAAGGTGTAACGATTTGGGCACTGTCTCAACCAGAGACTCGGTGAAATTATAGTACCTGTGAAGATGCAGGTTACCCGCGACAGGACGGAAAGACCCCGTGGAGCTTTACTGTAGCCTGATATTGAATTTTGGTACAGTTTGTACAGGATAGGCGGGAGCCTTTGAAACCGGAGCGCTAGCTTCGGTGGAGGCGCTGGTGGGATACCGCCCTGACTGTATTGAAATTCTAACCTACGGGTCTTATCGACCCGGGAGACAGTGTCAGGTGGGCAGTTTGACTGGGGCGGTCGCCTCCTAAAGTGTAACGGAGGCGCCCAAAGGTTCCCTCAGAATGGTTGGAAATCATTCGTAGAGTGCAAAGGCATAAGGGAGCTTGACTGCGAGACCTACAAGTCGAGCAGGGACGAAAGTCGGGCTTAGTGATCCGGTGGTTCCGCATGGAAGGGCCATCGCTCAACGGATAAAAGCTACCCCGGGGATAACAGGCTTATCTCCCCCAAGAGTCCACATCGACGGGGAGGTTTGGCACCTCGATGTCGGCTCATCGCATCCTGGGGCTGTAGTCGGTCCCAAGGGTTGGGCTGTTCGCCCATTAAAGCGGTACGCGAGCTGGGTTCAGAACGTCGTGAGACAGTTCGGTCCCTATCCGTCGTGGGCGTAGGAAATTTGAGAGGAGCTGTCCTTAGTACGAGAGGACCGGGATGGACGCACCGCTGGTGTACCAGTTGTTCTGCCAAGGGCATAGCTGGGTAGCTATGTGCGGAAGGGATAAGTGCTGAAAGCATCTAAGCATGAAGCCCCCCTCAAGATGAGATTTCCCATAGCGTAAGCTAGTAAGATCCCTGAAAGATGATCAGGTTGATAGGTTCGAGGTGGAAGCATGGTGACATGTGGAGCTGACGAATACTAATAGATCGAGGACTTAACCATATAATATGAAGCAATGTTATCTAGTTTTGAAAGAATATAAAAAACTTGTTGACTTTCAAAGTGAAATAAGTTACAATAATTCTTGTCTTAAATGAATACAGTCTGGTAATGATGGCAGAGAGGTCACACCCGTTCCCATACCGAACACGGAAGTTAAGCTCTCTAGCGCCGATGGTAGTTGGGACCTTGTCCCTGTGAGAGTAGGACGTTGCCAGGCAATCCGGAGGATTAGCTCAGCTGGGAGAGCACCTGCCTTACAAGCAGGGGGTCGGCGGTTCGATCCCGTCATCCTCCACCATTTAGCCGACTTAGCTCAATTGGTAGAGCAACTGACTTGTAATCAGTAGGTTGGGGGTTCAAGTCCTCTAGTCGGCACCAGTTTTTATTGTAAGAGCCATT
>NZ_JARVHN010000001.1:5207500-5265000 GCF_040459765.1 Bacillus cereus group sp. RP29 | reverse complement strand
TCAGAACGTCGTGAGACAGTTCGGTCCCTATCCGTCGTGGGCGTAGGAAATTTGAGAGGAGCTGTCCTTAGTACGAGAGGACCGGGATGGACGCACCGCTGGTGTACCAGTTGTTCTGCCAAGGGCATAGCTGGGTAGCTATGTGCGGAAGGGATAAGTGCTGAAAGCATCTAAGCATGAAGCCCCCCTCAAGATGAGATTTCCCATAGCGTAAGCTAGTAAGATCCCTGAAAGATGATCAGGTTGATAGGTTCGAGGTGGAAGCATGGTGACATGTGGAGCTGACGAATACTAATAGATCGAGGACTTAACCATATAATATGTAGCAAATGTTATCTAGTTTTGAAGGAATATGCCTTCATAGTTTGGTGATGATGGCAGAGAGGTCACACCCGTTCCCATACCGAACACGGAAGTTAAGCTCTCTAGCGCCGATGGTAGTTGGGACCTTGTCCCTGTGAGAGTAGGACGTCGCCAAGCAACTAAGCACGAGTCAAATGACTCGTGTTTTTTCGTGTTTTCTTTTATAATCCATAGTAATAAAAAATGTATTTAAATAATTATTATTTTGATTAAATACAGGGGAATGTGGCTAGGATAGTAAATAAGCAAAAGAGTTGCAAATTTTATTAATACGTATATAATTAAAGTCAAAGATAGTCAAAGTCAATAAAGGTGGCGGATAAATGAGAAATATATCTGATATCATTGAGCAATATCTAAAGCAAGTTATTGACTTAAGTAATAATAATGTGATTGAAATCAAGAGAAATGAGATTGCGGATCGATTCGAGTGCGTACCATCTCAAATCAATTATGTGATCAATACCCGTTTTACGTTAGAAAGAGGATTTGTAGTAGAAAGTAAACGTGGTGGAGGAGGTTACATTCGCATTATAAAAGTCAAACTGCATGACGATATAGACATTATTGATCAAATGCTTCATATGATTGATCATAGCGTTGCGCAAGGAAATGCAGAGAGTATGATTATACGTTTAATAGAAGAGGGAATCATAACGAATCGTGAAGCTAAACTTATGTTAAGCGTACTAGATCGTTCTGTATTATCAATGGATGTTCCTTCTCGAGATGAACTTAGGGCTCGAATATTATGCGCAATGTTAAGAACACTGAAATATAAATAAATACAGCTTTTGTAAAAGAATAATAACTAAAAGATAAGGCAGTTAAATATTGTAGAAGTTTTGAAAAAAGAACACGCACTTTTATGTAAACGAATAAAGGAAAGTGAACAGTCTAGTAATGTATGAAAAGTACTATGAGATAGATCGTTCCTGTTGTAAAGGTGGGGATAGTGATGACTTGTCAAAACTGTAATATAAGACCAGCAACTTTACATTATACAAAAGTAATTAACGAAAAGAAGGCGGAAGTTCATCTTTGTGAGCAATGTGCAGAACAAAGTGGCTATACGTCTTTCTTTCAATCATCGCAGTCTAACTTTTCATTCCATGATTTATTTGCTGGGTTATTACACGGTGAATCAACAATGTTTGAAGAAGAAAAAAGCGGATTTTCGAACACAAATATATTAAGATGTCCAAATTGTAAAATGACATATGAGCAACTTACAAAGGTAGGACGCTTTGGATGTGCTTCTTGTTACGATACATTTAAGGAACATTTAAAGCCGTTATTAAAACGCCTTCACGGCGGGCATACAGATCATTGTGGAAAAATTCCGAAGCGTATAGAAGGAAATATTCACTTAAAGAAAGAATTAGATGAACTAAAACTCATTCTGAAACAATACGTACAGAAAGAGGAATTTGAGAAAGCTGCTGGAGTAAGGGATAAAATTAGAAATATTGAAACTCAGCTTAGTGAGCATAGAGAGGGGGAATAGTTCTATGTCACTGGACAAAATTATGAATGAAGCGATTAGTCCATGGATGAAGGGAGATGGCCCTGATTCTGATATTGTTTTAAGTAGTCGAATTCGTTTGGCTCGTAATTTTAAAAAATATCAATTCTCTACTATGCAAAACGAAGAAGAAGCTAAACAGATTCAAGAATTATTTAAAAAGGAATTTATAAATAAAACAGTAGAACCTTTTGGAGAGTTTGAACTATTAAAAATGAATGAATTAACGCCTCTTCAAAGGAGAGTATTAGTTGAAAAGCATTTAATTAGTCCCAACCTTGCAGGAACAGAATATGGAGCGTGTCTATTGTCAGAAAACGAACATATTAGTGTTATGCTGAATGAAGAAGACCATATTCGGATTCAGTGCTTATTTTCAGGATTGCAGTTATCAGAGGCACTTCAAAGTGCCAATCAAATAGATAATTGGATTGAGAAAGAGGTTGAATATGCTTTTGATGAATCACTTGGATATATTACGAGCTGCCCTACTAACGTTGGTACAGGACTTAGGGCTTCCGTAATGATCCATTTACCAGGGCTCGTTTTAACGAAAAGAATTAGCCGTATTATACAAGTAATTCAAAAATTAGGGTTAGTAGTAAGAGGAATATACGGTGAAGGTAGCGAAGCGTTAGGTAATATATTTCAAGTGTCAAACCAAATGACGCTAGGAAAATCTGAAGAAGATATTATTGCAGATTTAAAGAGTGTCATTCAACAAATCATACAGCAAGAAAAGATGGCTAGAGAATTAATTGTACAAAATTCAAGTATTGAGCTTGAAGATAAAGTTTATCGCTCTTATGGCATACTAGCCAACAGTCGTTTAATTCAATCTGCGGAAGCAGCAAATTGCTTATCAGATTTACGACTTGGTATTGATTTAGGATATATAAAAGGTATATCGAGAAATATTTTGACTGAGCTAATGGTTCTTACACAACCAGGCATTTTACAACAATATGCGGGAGGACCTTTAGGGCCAGAAGAAAGAGATTATCGAAGAGCAACCTTAATCCGTGAGCGATTACGTATTGAAAAAAACTAAGCGCAAGTAGGAGGCGATTTCTATGATGTTTGGAAGATTTACAGAAAGAGCACAGAAAGTATTAGCTTTATCTCAAGAGGAAGCGATTCGTATTGGGCATAACAATATTGGAACAGAACATATTTTACTTGGGCTTGTACGCGAAGGTGAAGGAATTGCAGCAAAAGCGTTGATTGCTCTTGGATTAAGCCCGGAGAAAGTTCAAAAAGAAGTAGAAGCGTTAATTGGACGCGGAACAGAAGCTTCTCAAACCGTACATTATACACCGCGTGCTAAAAAGGTTATTGAGCTGTCTATGGATGAAGCTCGTAAATTAGGTCATTCTTACGTTGGAACAGAACATATTTTACTTGGTTTAATCCGCGAGGGTGAAGGGGTAGCAGCACGTGTTTTAAATAACTTAGGTGTTAGCTTAAATAAGGCAAGACAACAAGTATTGCAACTTCTTGGAAGTAATGAAGCAAGTTCAGGTCATCAAGGTGGTTCTTCAACAAATGCAAATACACCAACACTTGATAGCTTAGCACGTGATTTAACAGTTGTTGCACGTGAAAATCGTTTAGACCCTGTTATTGGACGTGGTAAAGAAATTCAACGTGTAATTGAAGTTTTAAGCCGTAGAACGAAAAACAATCCTGTATTAATTGGGGAGCCTGGTGTAGGTAAAACGGCAATTGCAGAAGGATTAGCACAACAAATCGTAAATAATGAAGTTCCTGAAACTTTAAGAGATAAGCGTGTTATGACACTAGATATGGGTACAGTGGTAGCCGGAACGAAATACCGTGGTGAATTTGAAGACCGTTTGAAGAAAGTAATGGATGAAATCCGCCAAGCAGGAAATATCATTCTATTTATTGATGAACTTCATACATTAATTGGTGCAGGTGGAGCAGAAGGTGCTATTGACGCATCGAACATTTTAAAACCATCTTTAGCTCGTGGGGAATTACAATGTATTGGAGCGACAACGTTAGATGAATATCGCAAATATATTGAAAAAGATGCAGCTTTAGAGAGACGTTTCCAACCAATTCACGTTGATGAGCCAAGTTTAGATGAATCAACTCAAATTTTGAAAGGTTTACGCGATCGTTATGAGGCACATCACCGCGTATCTATTACAGATGATGCAATTGATGCAGCTGTAAAGCTTTCAGATCGTTATATTACAGATCGTTTCTTACCAGATAAAGCAATTGATTTAATTGATGAAGCTGCTTCAAAGGTTCGCTTACGCTCTTATACAACACCACCAAATCTAAAAGAGCTTGAAGTGAAGCTTGAGGAAATTAGAAAAGAAAAAGATGCAGCTGTACAAAGTCAAGAGTTTGAAAAAGCTGCTTCCTTACGTGATATGGAACAACGTTTACGTGAGAAGTTAGAAGATACGAAGCGTCAATGGAAAGAGCAACAAGGAAAAGAAAACTCAGAAGTGACAGTAGAAGATATTGCAAATGTTGTTTCTACGTGGACTCGTATCCCGGTTTCTAAGCTTGCACAAACAGAGACTGATAAATTATTAAACTTAGAATCGATTCTTCACGATCGTGTTATTGGTCAAGATGAAGCGGTAGTAGCTGTGGCGAAAGCTGTTCGTCGTGCTAGAGCAGGTTTGAAAGATCCGAAACGTCCGATTGGTTCATTTATTTTCTTAGGACCAACAGGTGTAGGTAAAACGGAGCTAGCAAGAGCGTTGGCAGAATCTATGTTCGGTGATGAGGATGCAATGATTCGCATCGATATGTCTGAGTACATGGAGAAGCATTCTACTTCTCGTTTAGTTGGATCTCCTCCAGGATATGTTGGATATGAAGAAGGTGGACAATTAACAGAAAAGGTTCGCCGTAAGCCATATTCAGTTGTCTTATTAGATGAAGTAGAGAAAGCTCATCCTGATGTGTTTAACATTTTACTACAAGTATTAGAAGATGGTCGCTTAACAGATTCGAAAGGGCGTACAGTTGATTTCCGTAATACAATTGTTATTATGACATCTAACGTTGGTGCAGAAGCGTTAAAACGTAATAAACATCTTGGATTTAACGTACAAGATGAGAGCCGCGATTATTCAGATATGAAAGGTAAAGTAATGGATGAACTGAAAAAGGCATTCCGTCCAGAATTCTTAAACCGTATTGATGAAATTATCGTGTTCCATATGCTTGAGAAAAAACATATTCAAGAGATTGTAACACTTATGGTAAATCAGTTAGTAAATCGCTTAAAAGAGCAAGAAATTGAATTGCATTTAACAGAAGGAGCGATTTCGGCTATTGCTGATAAAGGGTTTGACCGAGAGTACGGTGCTCGTCCGCTTCGTAGAGCAATTCAGAAACATGTAGAAGATAGACTATCGGAAGAACTTTTAAAAGGTGCTATTGAGAAAGGACAAAAAGTTATCTTTGATGTTGAAGGAGAATCATTTGTCATTCATAGTGCTGAAAAGGTAAAATAAGTATAGACAAACTAAGAGGGCTACGAGATAGCCCTCTTTCTTGTACGATAAGGATAAATTGTTTATAGATGAAAGTGAAGTGAGATATAAAACGATATGGCTAAAAAGAAAACAAAATTCACATGTCAAGAGTGTGGGTATCAGTCACCAAAATATATGGGGAAATGCCCTGGATGTGGTCAATGGAATACGCTTGTTGAAGAGATGGAACCGGTTGTATCATCAAGGCGCCTTAATTATGCGAATGCAATTCAAACAGAAGTAACAAAACCAAGACGTCTAACAGAAGTGGAAACAAAGTCTGAGGCGCGTATTGAAACAAAATTTCAAGAATTTAACCGTGTACTTGGTGGCGGGATTGTAGATGGATCCTTAGTACTGATTGGTGGAGACCCCGGGATTGGAAAATCAACGTTACTATTACAAATATCATCACAATTAGCGGATTCTTCATATGATGTCCTATATATATCGGGTGAAGAATCAGCAAAACAGATTAAACTGCGTGCGGATCGTTTACATGTAAATGGTAGTAATCTATTTGTTGTATCAGAGACGGACTTACAGCGAATTGCAACACATATTGAAGAGGTGAACCCAGCCTTTGTTGTTATTGATTCTATTCAAACAATACATCTACCTGAAGTAACATCAGCACCGGGAAGTGTGGCACAAGTTCGTGAATGTACAGCGGAATTAATGAAACTTGCAAAAACGAAAGGAATCCCTATTTTTATCGTTGGACATGTGACAAAAGAGGGAGCGATTGCAGGACCTCGTATGTTAGAACATATGGTCGATGCAGTTCTTTACTTTGAAGGAGACCGTCATCATACATACCGCATTTTGCGAGCAGTAAAGAATCGTTTTGGTTCTACGAATGAAATGGGTATTTTTGAAATGAAAGAGCTTGGCCTTGCAGAAGTATTAAACCCTTCTGAAATTTTTCTTGAGGAAAGACCAGTTGGGGTTGCAGGATCAACAGTGGTTGCCTCAATGGAAGGAACAAGACCAGTTTTAGTAGAAATACAAGCATTAATTTCCCCTACTAGTTTTGGAAACCCTCGAAGAATGGCAACGGGAATTGATCATAACCGTGTATCGCTTATTATGGCAGTGCTAGAAAAAAGAACAGGCTTATTATTGCAAAATCAGGATGCATATTTAAAAGTAGCAGGTGGTTTGAAGTTAGATGAACCAGCAATTGATTTAGCTGTCGCTTTAAGTATAGCTTCAAGTTTTAGAGATAAATCTACGGCACCAACCGATGCAGTAATAGGAGAAGTAGGATTAACTGGAGAAATAAGAAGAGTATCAAGAATTGAACAACGTGTACAAGAAGCAGCTAAATTAGGATTTCAACGCGCTATTATTCCTAGAAAAAATTTGGGAGGATGGACAATTCCAGATGGGATTGAGGTAGTTGGTGTATCTAATTTAGGAGAAGCACTTCGTTTGACATTAGGAGGCTAGGCTATGGAAGAAAACAAGCAACGTGTCAAAAGTATGATTAATATTTTACAACTTGTGGCCCCGGGAACACCACTGCGCGAAGGGATAGATAATGTACTTCGCGCACAAACAGGGGGATTAATTGTTCTTGGATATAATGAGCAGATTAAAAGTATTGTTGATGGAGGTTTTCATATTAATTGTGCATTCTCTCCAGCTAGTTTATATGAATTAGCAAAAATGGATGGGGCACTTATTTTAAATGAAACGGGAAGTAAAATTTTGATTTCGAACGCACAGTTAGTTCCAGAGTCATCTATTGACTCTATTGAGACAGGTATGCGCCACCGAACGGCGGAGCGTGTAGCAAAGCAGACAGGCAGCCTTGTTGTGGCTATTTCACAAAGACGTAACGTAATTACGCTATATCAAGGGAATTTACGTTATACACTAAAAGATATAGGCGTTATTTTAACAAAGGCGAATCAAGCTATCCAAACGTTAGAAAAATATAAGGCTGTATGGAATGATGGGATTACGAATTTGGGCATTCTAGAATTTGAAGAGGTTGTTACAATGTCCGAGGTAGTCCATGTTTTACATAGTGTTGAAATGGTACTACGTATTAAAAATGAAATATTGAGCTATATTCATGAATTGGGAACAGAAGGTAGGTTAATTCGTTTACAACTTACGGAACTATTAGCCGACTTAGAAGCAGAGGCAGCGCTATTAATTAAAGATTACTATCAAGAAAAAACACAAGACCATCATCAAATTTTGAAAAAGTTACAAGAACTTGCGAATACACAACTTCTAGAGGACAGTGATTTAGTTAAATTGCTTGGATACCCAGGACAAACGAGTTTAGAAGAAAGTGTGACGCCGAGAGGATACCGAATCACAAGCAAAATTTCGCGTGTTCCACCACTTATCATTGAAAATTTAATTAATCGATTTAAAACTTTGCAAGGTGTTTGTCGTGCAACTATTAATGAATTAGATGATGTGGAAGGAATTGGAGAAGTCAGGGCGAAGAAAATACGAGAAGGCCTAAAAAGAATTCAAGAGCATCTCTATATGAGTAGACACAATTAAGAATATTACATTGATTCCATAATATAACGACACTAGAACATTTTTGGTATATGATATGATATATTGGTAAATAAAACTATTTATAAAAAAACACGTCCGCTTTTGCATTCGGCGTTTTGATTAGCGAAACAATGGTTAATAATGAGTAGGAGGTGGTTGGATGTTAAAACGGATTGTACAGCTCTTCTTTTTAGTAATCGGGGGAGCGTTAGGGATTTACTTAATCCCAAAAGTTATTAATGTATTAGACATCGGTGCCGTTCCTTTATTGGAAGGATCGTATGTTCGTGCAATTATTGGTGCAATTATTTTATTTTTAACAACATTTTGGCTTGTAGATTATATTGTTCAACTTATTAAGCATATTGAAGAGGCTCTTGTAAAAGCGCCTGTAGCAGATGTTTTGTTTGGTACATTAGGTTTAATCTCTGGGCTTATTGTTGCGTATTTAATTTTAATACCAATTCGTGAATTTACAATTCCAGTTATTAGTACAGTGTTGCAAGTGTTCTTTACTCTTTTACTAGGATATTTAGGATTCCAAGTAGGGTTTAAAAAGAGGAATGAATTGCTAGGATTATTTACATTACCACAACGTGGGAAGAAGAAAAATAATAATAGTGAGAATGAAGAACCAGAAAATGAGGTAGAAGAATCTTTAGCGCATTGGAAAATTCTCGATACAAGTGTAATTATCGATGGACGTATTGCTGATATTTGCCAAACAAAGTTTTTAGAAGGAACAATTGTCATTCCGCAATTCGTGTTAGAAGAACTTCAGCACATTGCCGATTCTTCTGATGCTTTAAAACGTAATCGTGGTCGCAGAGGATTAGATATTTTAAATCGTATTCAAAAAGAGATGCCGATCCCGGTAGAAATTTATGAAGGCGATTTCGATGATATTCAGGAAGTGGATAGCAAACTTGTAAAGTTGGCGAAAATCACTGGTGGAACGGTAGTAACGAATGACTTCAACTTAAACAAAGTCTCTGAATTACAAGGGGTAACGGTGTTAAACATTAATGATTTAGCTAATGCAATTAAACCTGTTGTACTCCCAGGTGAAGAATTAAGTGTGTATGTTGTAAAAGATGGAAAAGAACAAAATCAAGGTGTAGCATATTTAGATGACGGCACGATGATTGTAGTAGAAGATGGTAGAGAATATGTAGGCTCACAACTCGATGTACTCGTTACGAGTGTGTTACAAACGTCGGCTGGGCGCATGATTTTTGCCAAACGTAAATTATTAGAAAAAGCATTATAAGTAGAGGATTATTAATATGTATACATTAATTATTCCAGCAGCTGGTCAAGGAAAGCGGATGGGTGCTGGCAAAAATAAGTTGTTCTTACTTATTAATGAAGTACCGATTATTGTGCATACGTTACGTGCTTTCGAACAGGATAAAGCATGTAAAAATATTATTATGGCAATTAACGAAGAAGAGCGTCCGTATTTTGAAGAGTTAATGCAAAAGTATCCGGTTGCAAAGCCAGTACAATTTATTCAAGGTGGAGCTGAAAGACAAGATAGTGTATATAATGCGATTCAGCATACGAGTGATGTTGAGTATGTTCTTGTACATGACGGTGCGCGCCCGTTCGTAACGAACAAAGTGATCCAAGATGTATTAACTGCAGCAGAAAAATATGGAGCTTCCATTTGTGCGGTGCCAGTGAAAGATACTGTTAAGAAAGTAGAGCAGGGTGTTGTTGTCGAAACGGTAGAAAGATCTCAACTTAAAGCTGTTCAAACACCGCAAGGGTTCTCTGTTTCTCTTTTGTTAGAAGCTCATAGAAGTGCGAAGCAGAGTTGTTTCCTTGGTACAGATGATGCAAGTCTCGTAGAACGTATCGGGAAGCAAGTAGGTGTAGTAGAGGGGAGTTACTATAATATTAAAGTGACGACCCCAGAGGATTTACTAATTGCTGAAAGTTTTCTTCACGTTCAAAAGAAATGATAGCAATGATTATAGCGAAGAGAAGCTCGGCAAAGGCCGGGCTTTTCTTTATAAGGATAGCGATATAATATAGAATCATAAAGCTCAGTAGTTTAGCTCGAGGAGGATGTAAAAAATGTTTCGAATTGGACAAGGTTTTGATGTGCATGAATTCGCGGAAGGTAGACCGTTAATTATTGGCGGAATTACAATTCCACATGAGAAAGGATTAATCGGTCACTCTGATGCAGATGTATTGTTACATACAATCGCGGATGCGTGTTTAGGTGCAATTGCAGCAGGAGATATTGGGAAACATTTTCCTGATACAGACCCTGCCTTTAAAGATGCTGATTCAGCTGTATTATTGCAAAAGGTTTGGGAGTTTGTGCGTGAACAAGGTTATGAATTAGGGAATTTAGATTGTACAATTATTGCTCAAAAGCCAAAAATGGCACCAAATATTGAAAGTATGCGCAAACGCATTAGTGAGCTATTAGAAACGTCTATCGATAATATCAATGTAAAGGCAACAACAACAGAAAAATTAGGATTTACAGGTAGAGAAGAAGGAATTGCTTCTCAAGCAGTTGTTTTATTACAGAAAAAATAATGGTTTTTAATTCGTAAGATGGATAATCACATTTTTTTGGTGTACAATTATAGAATGTGTTGACATTAAGAATGGAAGGTGTACCAATTATGGAAAAGCAAGTGAGAGTGCGCTATGCGCCAAGTCCAACAGGACACTTACATATCGGAAATGCGCGTACGGCATTATTTAATTATTTATTTGCTCGTCATCAAGATGGTAAGTTTATTATTCGTATTGAAGATACTGATGTAAAACGTAATGTTGCTGGTGGAGAAGAAAGCCAATTAAAATACTTGAAATGGCTCGGTATGGACTGGGATGAAGGTGTTGATGTTGGTGGTGAATTTGGACCATATCGTCAAACAGAGCGTTTAGATATTTATAAAAAGTTATATGAAGATTTATTAGAGCGTGGTTTAGCTTACAAATGTTATATGACAGAAGAAGAGCTAGAAGCAGAACGCGAAGGGCAAATTGCTCGTGGTGAAACACCTCGTTACGCAGGTAACCACCGTGATTTAACTGAAGCGCAAGTGAAAGAATTTGAAGCTGAGGGACGTATTCCAAGTATTCGTTTCCGCGTACCAGCTGACCGTGATTACACATTTAAAGATATTGTAAAAGATGAAGTTGCATTCCATTCAAATGATTTCGGTGATTTCGTTATCGTGAAAAAAGATGGAATTCCAACTTATAACTTTGCAGTAGCAGTAGATGATCACTTAATGGAAATTACACACGTACTTCGTGGTGATGACCATATTTCAAACACGCCAAAACAAATGATGATTTATGAAGCTTTCGGTTGGGATATTCCGCAATTCGGTCATATGACTTTAATTGTAAATGAAAGCCGTAAAAAATTAAGTAAGCGTGATGAATCTATTATTCAATTTATTGAGCAATATAAAGAGCTTGGATATCTTCCAGAAGCAATCTTTAACTTTATTGCACTACTAGGTTGGTCGCCAGTAGGAGAAGAAGAAATCTTCTCTCAAGAAGAGTTTATCAAAATGTTTGATGCAGCTCGTTTATCAAAATCACCTGCATTATTTGATTCTCAAAAACTAAAATGGATGAACAACCAATATATGAAAAAGCAAGATTTAGATACGGTGGTAGAATTAAGCTTACCGCATTTAGTGAAGGCTGGACGTATAGGTGAAACTTTAAGTGAACAAGAACAAGCTTGGATTCGTGATGTAATTGCGTTATATCATGAACAAATGAGCTTTGGAGCTGAAATTGTAGAGCTTTCTGAAATGTTCTTCAAAGATCATGTTGATTATGAAGAAGAAGGACAAGAAGTATTAAAAGGTGAACAAGTACCAGAAGTACTTCGTGCATTTGCTGGTCAAGTAGAAGCACTAGAAGCTATGGAACCGGCAGCAATTAAGGCGGCTATTAAAGCAGTTCAAAAGGAAACAGGTCATAAAGGTAAAAACTTATTTATGCCAATCCGTGTTGCAACTACTGGTCAAACACACGGTCCAGAGCTTCCTAATGCTATTGCACTTCTTGGAAAAGAAAAAGTTTTAAATCGTCTTCAAAAAGTAATTGGTTAACATTTTCTAGGTTTAGAAATATAATAAGTATACTTAAAACCTAATAAGGAAAAGCGACGAGAAGGAGAAGTAGAAAATCAGGCTTTTTACAGAGAGAACCACCTTAGGCTGGAAGTGGTTTATAAGCGGATTTTTGAAATGCCCCTTCGAGTCTTCTGCTGAACAGCAAATTGTTTTGCGAAACGTCTTAGGACGTAAAGTAAGCAGAAGCGGTGTACACCGTTATCAGAGATGAGTTTGAGGCTTTTTTTAGCCTAAACAGAGTGGAACCGCGCTTAT
This sequence comes from Bacillus cereus group sp. RP29, assembly GCF_040459765.1. NCBI lineage: Bacteria > Bacillati > Bacillota > Bacilli > Caryophanales > Bacillaceae > Bacillus > Bacillus cereus group sp. RP29. Next base: position 5,252,668 of record NZ_JARVHN010000001.1, on the reverse strand, counting down.
AAGGCGTCTCTGTCAATATGACAGAGACGCCTTTTTTTATACCGTAAAATTGGGTATGAGTATAAGTTTTATCCACGTGTATAAAGATTTAGGGGGATAAGTAGGGAGTTAGTTCACTCGAAAAAGCAGCCCATAAAGGGGAGGGAACGTCGATGTTTAAGAGGCTTCGGGAAGATATTGAAGTCGTTTTTGAACAGGATCCAGCGGCAAGAAGTTATTTCGAAGTCATTTTGACTTACTCTGGATTACATGCAGTTTGGGCCCATCGAATTGCACATGCTTTTTATAAAAAGAATTTCTTCTTTATTGCACGTTGGATCTCACAAGTTAGTCGTTTCTTTACTGGCATTGAGATTCATCCAGGAGCAACAATTGGTCGTCGTTTTTTCATTGACCATGGAATGGGAGTTGTAATTGGAGAAACGTGCGAAATTGGTGATAATGTAACGATCTATCAAGGAGTTACATTAGGTGGTACGGGTAAAGAAAAGGGAAAGAGGCACCCTACAATTCAGGATAATGTATTAATTGCCACAGGTGCTAAAGTACTGGGTTCTATTACAGTTGGAGAGAATTCTAAAATTGGAGCAGGTTCTGTCGTATTAAAAGAAGTCCCTGCACATTCTACAGTTGTAGGTATACCAGGCCGAGTCGTTATTCAAAATGGCGTAAAGATTGGTCAAGAATTGAATCATTCCGATCTTCCAGACCCAATTTTTGATAAATTAAAGGTCATGGAAGTAGAACTTGATAAATTGAAAAAACAACTTGAAGTAAAGGTAGAAAGGAAGGATAAAAATGACTATTCACATTTATAATACGTTAACACGTCAAAAGGAAGAGTTTATTCCATTAGAAGAAAATAAGGTAAAGATGTATGTATGCGGACCTACAGTTTATAACTATATTCACATCGGGAACGCAAGACCACCTATGGTATTTGATACAGTGCGCCGTTATTTAGAATATAAAGGATACGATGTGCAGTATGTATCTAACTTTACTGACGTAGATGATAAATTAATTAAAGCGGCAAATGAGTTAGGCGAAGATGTGCCGACAATTGCGGACCGTTTCGTGGAAGCGTACTTTGAAGATGTAACGGCACTAGGTTGCAAACATGCAACAGTTCATCCGCGTGTAACAGAAAATATGGATATCATTATTGAATTTATTCAAGAACTTGTGAATAAAGGATATGCATATGAATCAGAAGGGGATGTGTACTTTAGAACGAAGGAATTCGAAGGGTACGGTAAGTTATCACATCAACCGATTGCGGACTTACGTCACGGTGCGCGTATTGAAGTAGGAGAAAAGAAACAAGACCCTCTTGATTTTGCACTATGGAAAGCTGCGAAAGAAGGAGAAATCTTCTGGGAAAGCCCTTGGGGTCAAGGTCGCCCAGGCTGGCATATCGAGTGCTCGGCAATGGCGCGTAAATACTTAGGGGATACAATTGATATTCACGCTGGTGGTCAAGACTTGGCATTTCCTCATCACGAGAATGAAATCGCGCAGTCTGAGGCGTTAACAGGAAAAACATTTGCACGTTATTGGATGCACAATGGATATATTAATATTAATAATGAGAAAATGTCTAAGTCACTTGGGAACTTCATTTTAGTTCACGATATCATTAAGCAATATGATCCGCAGTTAATTAGATTCTTTATGCTATCAGTACACTACCGTCACCCAATTAATTTCAGTGAAGAGTTATTACGAAGCACAAATAACGGACTGGAAAGAATTAAAACAGCTTACGGTAATTTAAAACACCGTATGGAAAGTAGTACGGATTTAACAGATCATGATGAGAAGTGGTTAGCTGACCTGAAAAAATTCCAAACTGCATTTGAAGAAGCGATGAATGATGACTTCAATACTGCCAATGCAATCACTGAGTTATATAATGTAGCAAATCATGCAAATCAATATTTACTGGAAGAACATACGTCTACAGTGGTAATTGAAGCATACGTAAAACAACTTGAAACATTATTTGATATTCTAGGGTTAGAATTAGCGCAAGAAGAGTTACTAGATGAAGAAATTGAAGCGCTTATTCAAAAACGTATTGAAGCTCGTAAAAATCGTGATTTTGCATTATCAGATCAAATTCGCGATGATTTAAAAGATCGTAATATTATTTTAGAAGATACCGCTCAAGGTACAAGATGGAAAAGAGGATAAGAATGATTGATGCAAAGCAATTAAACAGCTTAGCGTTAGCATATATGGGTGATGCGGTATATGAACAATATATCCGCTATCACCTACTTCAAAAAGGGAAGGTTCGTCCTAATCAGTTGCATCGATTAGGGACAAGCTTTGTTTCGGCAAAAGCACAGGCGAAAGTTGTTTATCATTTATTAGAGACAGCGTTTTTAACTGAGGAAGAAGAGGCAGTACTAAGAAGAGGACGTAATGCAAATTCAGGTACTGTTCCGAAAAATACAGATGTACAAACATATCGACATAGTACAGCCTTTGAAGCGTTAATTGGCTATCATCACTTATTAAATAATCGTGAAAGATTAGACGAAATTGTATATAAGGCAATTGCTGTTCTAGAAGAAAAGGAAGGGGGCACATCATCATGAGTAGTGAATATATTATCGGACGTAACCCTGTAATTGAAGCGTTACGATCAGGGAGAGATATTAATAAAATTTGGATTGCAGAAGGTGCTGCCAAAGGACAAGTACAAATTGTACTAGCACTAGCGAAAGAAAATAAAATTATTTTGCAACATGCACCAAAAAAGAAGTTAGATCAATTAGTTGAGGGGAACCATCAAGGTGTAATTGCTCAAGTGGCCGCATATCAATATGCTGAGCTAGAAGATCTATTCAAAGTAGCAGAGAAGCGTAATGAAGATCCATTCTTCTTAATTTTAGATGAAATTGAAGACCCGCATAACCTCGGTTCTATTATGCGTACTGCGGACGCGACAGGAGCTCATGGAATTATAATTCCGAAAAGAAGAGCTGTGGGACTTACTGCATCAGTTGCGAAAGCATCTACTGGGGCAATTGAATATATTCCTGTTGCACGTGTAACGAATTTATCTCGTACAATCGATGAATTAAAAGAACGTGGACTTTGGATTGCTGGTACAGATGCAAAAGGAAAAACGGATTACCGTAATTTAGATGGTAAAATGCCAATTGGATTAGTAATTGGAAGTGAAGGAAAAGGTATGAGTCGTATTATTGGTGAAAAATGTGATTTCTTAATTACTTTACCGATGGTTGGTAAAGTTACATCCTTAAATGCTTCAGTGGCCGCAAGTTTGTTAATGTATGAGGTATATCGTAAACGTAACGAAATTGGTAAATAAAAAATGAACGATATTTTAATCGTTGACGGTTACAACATTATTGGAGCTTGGGGAGACTTGAAAAAACTACGGGATGTAGATTTGCAATCATCAAGAGATGCACTGATTGATAAGATGGCGGATTACCAAGGTTACACAGGTACAAAGGTAATGATCGTTTTTGATGCTTATACAGTCCACGGTATTGAAAAAAAGATGAAACAATCACGTGTGGAAGTTATATTCACGAGGAAGAATCAAACTGCAGATGAAAAGATAGAGCAACTTGCAATTGAGCTTAGAAATATAAATACGCAAATATATGTTGCGACTTCTGATTATACGGAACAATGGGTTATATTTGCTCAAGGTGCGCTCCGGAAATCTGCGCGGGAATTAGAGTTGGAAGTACAAGCGATGGAGCAACAAGTAAGAAGGCGTACACAAGACACAAAAGAAAAGCAACCTGCTATGCGAAAGATATTTAGTAAAGATATTACAGAAAAGTTAGAAAAATTAAGAAGAGGAGAGCGTTGAAGCATTGACGCTCTTTGTCTTTTTACTGTATAATATTTCTAAATAAATAGCGGTCGGAGGGATCAAGGTGGAAGCAGGCTTCGTAAGTGTAGGCGACGTTACATTTCGTGATTTAGAAGATGAGGCAATCGTTGAGTTAGTTCGAAAAGGTAATACTGACGCTCTAGAATATTTGATTCACAAATATAAGAACTTTGTTCGCGCGAAATCGAGATCTTATTTCTTAGTGGGTGCCGATCGAGAAGATATTGTTCAAGAAGGTATGATTGGATTGTTTAAAGCGATTCGTGATTATAAAGAGGACAAGCTGTCTTCATTCAAAGCATTTGCTGAACTGTGTATCACTCGACAAATTATTACCGCTATTAAAACAGCAACCAGGCAAAAACATATTCCGTTAAATTCATATGTGTCTTTAGATAAACCGATTTATGACGAGGAATCTGATCGGACATTATTAGATGTTATTTCGGAAGCGAAGGTAACTGATCCTGAAGAAATGATTATAAGTCAGGAAGAATATACCGACATAGAATCTAAAATATCTGAATTATTAAGCGATTTAGAAAGAAAAGTGCTTTCTTTATATCTAGACGGTCGTTCTTATCAAGAGATTTCGGAACAGTTAAATAGACATGTGAAATCTATTGATAACGCTTTACAGAGAGTGAAGCGGAAATTGGAACGATATATGGAAATGAGAGAGAGTACCACTTCAAATTAATAACAAGAGCTACAGGTGTAAAAAATCACCTGTTTTCTTTTTGTAGCGAGTACAAAAGGCATGTCATTGACATTGTCTTTTATTGTATGATACATTTTTAGGGACATAATGTTACAAGGTTGGTGTAACTAATGAGGAAAAAAGTTGTACTCTCATGTGAAGAGTGTAAAAATCGAAACTACTCTACGATGAAAGATACGAGCTCAGTAGAGCGACTTGAAATAAAGAAATTTTGTAAAACATGCAATCAGCATACAGTTCACAAGGAAACAAAATAAATAATTGAAATAATACACTGGAGGTCCCGTAGATGCGTTTAACGAACTTTTTCGGCGATGTAGGTCGCGAAATGAAAAAAGTAAGTTGGCCTAAAAAAGATGAATTACTCCGTTCAACAGCGACTGTTATCGCTACAGTTGTCTTCTTTGCGATTTTCTTCGCAGTAGTTGATATGGGCATTTCTTCTTTAATTCGGTTAATTCTTGGTTAATTCTTGAATAAGAAGCACTTATCCATGATATAATGTTATTTATAAGAACTGTGTAAAAGCCCGGTGAACGGGTTTTTTCATTTGCGCAAAAAAATGTACGTCAGGGAGGGAAGGACGCTCGTCCTAAATGAATGGAAAAAAGTTGGTATGTTGTCCATACTTATTCTGGATATGAAAATAAAGTAAAAGCAAACCTAGAGAAACGTGTAGAATCAATGGGTATGCAAGATAAAATTTTCCGTGTTGTTGTCCCGGAAGAAGTAGAAGTAGAAATGAAAAACGGTAAAGAAAAATTAATGAAAAGAAAAGTGTTCCCAGGTTATGTATTAGTAGAATTAATCATGACTGATGACTCTTGGTATGTTGTACGTAACACGCCAGGTGTAACTGGGTTCGTTGGTTCTTCTGGTTCTGGATCTAAACCATCACCTCTATTAGAAGAGGAAGTTGTTACCATTATGAAACATATGGGAATGGACAACGAAGTGGTTGATTTCGACTTTGAACTTCATGAGACAGTACGTGTAAATGAGGGACCATTCGCAGATTATACAGGTGCTATCGAAGAAATTGATGTGGAGAAGAAGAAGGTTAGCGTGCTTGTGGACATGTTTGGTCGCGAGACTCCAGTTGAACTTGACTTCCATCAAATTGAAAAATTATAAAATGAAACTTGAAATGAATTGTAAAAAGTGATAATATCTTTTAAGTCAGTACGTCTTCGTTATCGGAGACGTTTTTTGAAAGATTTTATCCTTAGAGATAAAATATGACGTGGGAGGGCAAATCACTGTCCAATTGACCACATCACGGACTTAAGGAGGTGTGTCTCGTGGCTAAAAAGGTAATTAAAATGGTAAAGCTTCAAATTCCTGCAGGTAAAGCTAACCCAGCTCCACCAGTTGGTCCAGCATTAGGACAAGCAGGTGTTAACATCATGGGCTTCTGTAAAGAGTTTAACGCTCGTACAGCAGATCAAGCTGGTCTTATCATCCCTGTTGAAATTACGGTATTTGAGGACCGTTCATTCACTTTCATTACTAAAACTCCTCCTGCTGCTGTTCTTCTTAAGAAAGTAGCTGGTATTGAGTCTGGTTCTGGTGAACCAAACCGTAATAAAGTGGCAACTGTTAAGCGTGATAAAGTACGCGAAATCGCTGAAACTAAAATGCCTGACCTAAACGCTGCTAGCGTAGAAGCTGCAATGCGTATGGTTGAAGGTACTGCACGCAGTATGGGCATCGTTATCGAAGACTAATTCGATTTGTTTTTTTAAAAAAGGTTGCGGGTCTGGAATTCCAATTCGCAACCTTTATTATCGTAAATGATTATCGTTTTTAAATAAATGGGTGGCGCGCATCCTCAGGTTATACCTGAAAATAAGCGTAAACGTGGGAGGTTATTCCGCTAAAACCACATTCGAGGAGGAAATAAAAATGGCTAAAAGAGGTAAAAAGTACGTAGAAGCTGCAAAGCTTGTTGATCGTGCAGCTGCTTACTCTGCAACAGAAGCAGTAGAATTAGTAAAGAAAACAAACACAGCTAAATTTGATGCAACTGTAGAAGCTGCATTCCGTTTAGGTGTTGACCCTAAGAAAGCTGACCAACAAATCCGTGGTGCAGTTGTTCTTCCACACGGTACTGGTAAAGTACAACGTGTATTAGTGTTCGCTAAAGGTGAAAAAGCTAAAGAAGCTGAAGCTGCTGGAGCTGACTTCGTAGGCGATGCTGATTACATCGGTAAAATCCAACAAGGTTGGTTCGATTTCGATGTAGTAGTAGCAACTCCTGACATGATGGGTGAAGTTGGTAAACTTGGTCGCGTATTAGGACCTAAAGGTTTAATGCCAAACCCTAAAACTGGAACAGTTACTTTCGATGTAACTAAAGCTGTTAACGAAATCAAAGCTGGTAAAGTTGAATACCGCGTTGATAAAGCTGGTAACATCCACGTTCCAATCGGTAAAGTATCTTTCGAAGATGCTAAATTAGTAGAAAACTTCAGAACAATCGCTGACACTTTACAAAAAGTTAAGCCAGCTGCTGCAAAAGGTACTTACATGAAGAACGTAACAGTTGCTTCTACAATGGGACCTGGCGTACGTGTAGACGTTTCTACATTAGCGTAAATTTTGGAAGTTGACTTCATAAAGAAGTTTTAATATAATCATTTATGTTGTGAATTTAATTAGTGTACCGTAGACAGTAGGTGTCAATAGACTTAATTTCCTACCTAGGTGTTAATATACGAAGCGGAATTTTTTTCTGTGACTATATGCCTCCATGTCTACAAGTTGGGCATGGAGGTTTTTAGTGCACTTTCGGTACATCTTCTATATAATCTACAGGAGGTGTAATAACATGAGCAAAGTAATCGAAACTAAACAACAAGTTGTAACTGAAATCGCGGACAAACTTCGCGCTAGTAAATCTACAATCGTTGTTGACTACCGTGGTTTAACAGTTTCTGAAGCAACAGAATTACGTAAGCAATTACGTGAAGCTGGCGTTGAGTTCAAAGTTTACAAAAACTCTCTAACTCGTCGTGCTGCAGAATCTGCTGAAATGGCTGAGTTAAATGAATTCTTAACAGGACCAAACGCAATCGCGTTCAGTAACGAGGATGTAGTTGCTCCTGCGAAAGTATTAAACGACTTCGCTAAAGATCATGAAGCTTTAGAAATTAAAGCAGGCGTAATCGAAGGTAAACTTGTAACACTTGATGAGGTTAAAGCTATCGCTACTCTTCCATCACGTGAAGGCTTACTTTCTATGCTTCTTAGCGTTCTTCAAGCTCCAATCCGTAACCTTGCACTTGCTACTAAAGCAGTTGCAGACCAAAAGGAAGAGCAAGGCGCTTAATTTTTTAAAAGATAATTACGTATTATCGATAAAACAATACAAACCTATTTAAGGGAGGATATTTACAATGACTAAAGAACAAATCATTGAAGCAGTTAAATCTATGACTGTATTAGAACTTAACGACTTAGTAAAAGCTATCGAGGAAGAATTCGGCGTAACTGCTGCTGCTCCTGTAGCTGTTGCTGGTGGCGCTGGAGAAGCTGCTGCTGAGAAAACTGAATTTGATGTGGAACTAACTAGCGCTGGTGCACAAAAAATCAAAGTTATCAAAGTTGTTCGTGAAATCACTGGTCTTGGCTTAAAAGAAGCTAAAGAATTAGTTGACAACACTCCAAAAGTAATCAAAGAAGCTGCTGCTAAAGAAGAAGCTGAAGAAATCAAAGCTAAACTTGAAGAAGTTGGCGCTGCTGTAGAAGTTAAGTAATTAACTTTTGATGCTTTAAAAAAAGCTCGCTCTCATGCGAGCTTTTTTTTTAACTGTAAAGAAAAGAGGTGGCCATATGGCAGACCATTATTTTTCTAATGACCCTTCTAGTAAAAGTGATCGTAAGCGATGGGAATTTACGCTTCGTGGATCTCAATTTACTTTCTTATCTGACCGTGGGGTGTTCTCGAAAAACGAAGTGGACTTTGGTTCTCGTCTTTTAATTGAAGCGTTTCAAGTGCCAGATATTAAAGGTGACATATTAGACGTAGGTTGTGGATATGGACCAATTGGTTTATCGTTGGCGAAAGAGTTTCAAGACCGTAAAGTTCACATGGTGGATGTGAATGAAAGGGCACTTGAGCTTGCGAAAGAAAATGCCGCTAACAATAGAATTGGAAATGTGCACATTTTTCAAAGTAGCGTCTATGAAAATGTAGATGGTATGTATGCTGCTATTCTATCTAATCCTCCAATTCGTGCAGGTAAAGATATCGTGCATGAGATTTTAGAAAAAGCTATAGAACATTTAGTTCCAGGTGGGGAGTTGTGGATTGTTATTCAAAAGAAACAAGGTGCACCATCTGCGCTGAAGAAACTAGAAGAAGTATTTTCTGAAGTCGAAGTTGTAGAAAAGAAAAAAGGATATTATATCATAAAATCAAAAAAACGTTGACGGTTATTTTTGGCTATGTTAACATTATACAATGCCAATATATGATTTTCTGCGTTGAGAAAGATGTATATTTTTGTTTCTCTTGGAAAAGATAGTAAAATCAGCAGATTATGAAACAGAATGATGGTTTTCTTATAGAAGCCATTTTTCTTTTTTGAACAGGTAGAAAGACTCAACGTATTTATCTTTAAGAGAAAAAGACTACGCTAAATAGCAGTAGTTGTATTTATTTGTGATTTTGCACAAATTTTTTTGTGCATTTATAATACTCATGATTTGAGGGGTGAAGCAGTTGACAGGTCAACTAGTTCAATACGGACGCCACCGCCAACGAAGAAGTTATGCCCGTATTAGTGAAGTATTAGAGTTACCAAATCTTATCGAAATTCAAACCTCTTCTTATCAGTGGTTTCTTGATGAGGGTTTGCGAGAAATGTTCCAAGACATTTCTCCGATTGAAGACTTTACGGGAAATCTATCGCTTGAATTTATCGACTACAGCTTAGGTGAACCTAAATACTCTGTAGACGAATGCAAAGAGCGTGATGTGACGTATGCAGCACCACTTCGTGTAAAAGTGCGTCTAATCAACAAGGAAACTGGTGAAGTAAAAGAACAAGATGTGTTCATGGGAGATTTCCCACTCATGACAGAGACTGGAACATTCGTAATTAACGGTGCAGAACGTGTTATCGTTTCCCAGTTAGTTCGCTCTCCAAGCGTATACTATAGTGGCAAAGTGGATAAAAACGGAAAACGTGGTTTTACTGCTACTGTAATTCCAAACCGCGGAGCTTGGTTAGAGTATGAGACAGATGCTAAGGATGTTGTATATGTGCGTATTGACCGTACGCGTAAACTTCCTGTAACTGTTTTGTTACGCGCATTAGGGTTTGGCTCTGATCAAGAAATCACCGAGCTTTTAGGTGATAACGAATACTTAAGCAACACATTAGAAAAAGACAACACAGATAGCACAGAAAAAGCATTGCTTGAAATTTATGAGCGTCTACGTCCTGGTGAGCCACCAACAGTAGAAAATGCTAAGAGTTTACTTGTGTCTCGTTTCTTTGATCCAAAGCGCTACGATTTAGCAAATGTAGGTCGCTACAAGATCAACAAAAAGTTACACATTAAAAACAGATTGTTTAATCAACGTTTAGCTGAAACATTAGTGGATCCAGAAACTGGTGAAATTTTAGCGGCAGAAGGAACAATCTTAGATCGTCGTACACTTGATCGCATTTTACCTTACTTAGAGAAAAACATTGGATTCAAAACAGCGAAACCAATGGGTGGAGTGGTAGAAGGCGATGTTGAGCTGCAATCTATTAAGATTTATGCTCCTGAGTCAGAAGGCGAGCGCGTAATTAACGTAATTGGTAATGCAAATATTACTCGCGATGTAAAACACATCACACCAGGTGATATCCTTGCTTCTATCAGTTACTTCTTCAACCTACTATACAAAGTAGGGGATACAGATGATATCGACCACTTAGGAAACCGTCGTCTGCGTTCTGTTGGAGAACTATTACAAAATCAATTCCGTATCGGTCTTTCTCGTATGGAACGTGTTGTTCGTGAGAGAATGTCGATCCAAGATACAAATGCAATTACACCACAGGCATTAATTAATATTCGTCCTGTTATTGCATCTATTAAAGAGTTCTTCGGAAGTTCTCAGTTATCTCAGTTCATGGACCAAACAAACCCATTAGCAGAGTTAACTCACAAACGAAGACTATCTGCATTAGGACCTGGTGGTTTAACGCGTGAGCGCGCAGGCTTTGAAGTACGTGACGTTCACTACTCTCACTATGGTCGTATGTGTCCGATTGAAACACCAGAGGGACCAAACATCGGTTTGATTAACTCATTATCTTCATTCGCGAAAGTAAATGAGTTTGGTTTCATTGAAACACCATACCGTCGTGTTGACCCAGAAACTGGTCTTGTAACAGGGCATGTTGATTATTTAACAGCAGATGAAGAAGATAATTATGTTGTAGCCCAAGCGAATATGAAATTATCTGAAGAAGGAGAATTCCTTGATGAAGATATCGTAGCTCGTTTCCGTGGTGAAAACATTGTCACAAATAAAGAACGCATCGACTACATGGATGTATCACCAAAACAAGTAGTGTCGGCAGCGACAGCTTGTATTCCGTTCTTAGAAAACGATGACTCTAACCGCGCACTTATGGGAGCGAACATGCAACGTCAGGCGGTTCCGTTAATGAATCCGGAATCACCGATTGTAGGTACAGGTATGGAGTACGTATCAGCAAAAGACTCAGGTGCTGCAGTAATCTGTAAACACCCTGGTATTGTTGAGCGCGTAGAAGCACGTGAAGTTTGGGTACGTCGCTATGTAGAAGTTGACGGTCAAACAGTAAAAGGCGACTTAGATCGCTACAAAATGCAAAAATTCATTCGTTCTAACCAAGGAACTTGCTACAACCAACGTCCAATCGTAAGTGTTGGAAATGAAGTTGTAAAAGGTGAAATCCTTGCGGATGGTCCTTCTATGGAATTAGGTGAACTAGCACTTGGACGTAACGTGCTTGTTGGCTTCATGACTTGGGACGGTTATAACTACGAGGATGCGATCATTATGAGTGAGCGCCTTGTAAAAGATGATGTGTATACTTCTATTCATATTGAAGAATATGAGTCAGAAGCTCGTGATACGAAGCTTGGACCAGAAGAAATCACACGTGATATTCCAAACGTTGGGGAAGATGCATTACGTAACCTTGACGAGCGCGGTATCATTCGCGTTGGTGCGGAAGTAAAAGATGGAGATTTACTTGTTGGTAAAGTAACACCTAAAGGTGTAACAGAATTAACAGCTGAAGAACGTCTATTACATGCTATCTTTGGAGAAAAAGCGCGTGAAGTACGTGATACATCACTACGTGTACCACACGGTGGTGGCGGTATTATCTTAGACGTAAAAGTATTCAACCGTGAAGATGGCGACGAATTGCCACCAGGCGTGAATCAACTTGTGCGTGCATATATCGTTCAAAAACGTAAAATCTCTGAAGGTGACAAGATGGCCGGACGTCACGGTAACAAAGGTGTTATCTCTCGTATTTTACCAGAAGAAGATATGCCTTACTTACCAGACGGTACGCCAATCGATATCATGTTAAACCCATTAGGGGTACCATCTCGTATGAATATCGGTCAGGTATTAGAGCTTCATCTTGGTATGGCAGCAAGATACCTTGGCATTCACATTGCAACACCAGTATTCGATGGTGCTCGTGAGGAAGATGTTTGGGGCACAATTGAAGAAGCTGGTATGGCAAATGACGCGAAAACAATCCTGTATGACGGACGTACTGGTGAACCATTCGATAACCGTGTATCTGTTGGTGTCATGTATATGATCAAACTTGCGCACATGGTTGACGATAAACTTCATGCTCGTTCTACTGGACCATACTCACTTGTAACGCAGCAGCCTCTTGGAGGTAAAGCTCAGTTCGGTGGACAGCGTTTCGGTGAGATGGAGGTTTGGGCACTTGAAGCTTACGGTGCTGCTTATACTCTTCAAGAAATCTTAACAGTGAAGTCTGATGATGTTGTTGGACGTGTTAAGACGTATGAAGCAATTGTTAAAGGCGAAAATGTTCCAGAACCAGGCGTTCCTGAATCATTCAAAGTATTGATTAAAGAGCTGCAAAGTTTAGGTATGGACGTTAAAATGATGTCTAGCGACGATACAGAAATTGAAATGCGTGATACGGAAGATGACGATGATCATCAATCAGCAGACAAATTGAATGTCGAAGTTGAGACAACTAAGGAATAATTGGGATAACCTGTAGACTAAAAGGGAGGTAGGCCCCTTGATAGATGTAAATAACTTTGAATATATGAAGATTGGACTTGCTTCACCTGACAAGATTCGTTCTTGGTCATACGGTGAAGTTAAGAAACCAGAAACAATTAACTATCGTACGTTAAAGCCTGAAAAAGATGGCTTGTTCTGTGAGCGCATTTTCGGACCACAAAAGGACTGGGAATGTCATTGCGGAAAATACAAACGTGTACGTTATAAAGGTGTAGTTTGTGATCGATGTGGCGTTGAAGTAACGCGTGCGAAAGTGCGTCGTGAACGTATGGGTCATATCGAATTAGCTGCTCCTGTATCTCATATTTGGTATTTCAAAGGTATCCCGAGCCGCATGGGACTTGTCTTAGACATGTCCCCTCGCGCGCTTGAAGAAGTAATTTATTTCGCTTCTTATGTTGTAACAGAAAGTGGAGATACACCACTTGATAAGAAGCAATTACTTTCTGAAAAAGAATACCGTGCATATCGTGATCGATATGGTAGCACATTCCAAGCTGCTATGGGTGCAGAAGCGATTAAAAAGCTATTACAAGACATCGATTTAGATAAAGAAGTAGACTTCTTAAAAGAAGAATTAAAAACAGCACAAGGACAACGCCGTACTCGTGCTATTAAACGTCTAGAAGTATTAGAAGCATTCCGTAACTCTGGAAATGAGCCATCTTGGATGATCTTAGATGTTCTACCAGTAATCCCACCAGAACTACGCCCAATGGTACAGTTAGATGGTGGACGTTTTGCTACTTCTGACTTAAACGACTTATACCGTCGTGTAATTAACCGTAACAACCGTTTAAAACGTCTATTGGACTTAGGTGCACCAAGCATTATCGTTCAAAACGAAAAACGTATGTTACAAGAAGCTGTAGACGCATTAATCGATAATGGTCGTCGTGGCCGTCCAGTTACTGGACCAGGTAACCGTCCATTAAAATCTCTATCTCACATGCTTAAAGGTAAACAAGGACGTTTCCGTCAAAACTTATTAGGTAAACGTGTTGACTACTCTGGTCGTTCTGTAATCGTTGTAGGACCGAACTTAAAGATGTATCAATGTGGATTACCGAAAGAGATGGCGCTTGAACTGTTCAAACCTTTCGTAATGAAAGAGTTAGTTGAAAAAGGATTAGCACACAACATTAAGAGTGCGAAACGTAAAATCGAGCGTGTACAACCTGAAGTTTGGGACGTTTTAGAATCTGTGATTAAAGAACATCCAGTACTTCTAAACCGCGCACCAACACTTCACCGTCTTGGTATTCAGGCGTTTGAACCTACATTAGTAGAAGGTCGCGCAATCCGTCTTCACCCACTTGTATGTACTGCATACAACGCGGACTTTGACGGTGACCAAATGGCCGTTCACGTACCTTTATCATCAGAAGCACAAGCGGAAGCTCGTCTTCTTATGTTAGCGGCACAAAACATCTTGAACCCGAAAGACGGTAAACCAGTTGTTACTCCATCTCAGGATATGGTATTAGGTAACTACTACTTAACACTTGAGCGTGAAGGTGCAATCGGTGAAGGTATGGTCTTCAAAGATGCGAACGAAGCATTACTTGCATATCAAAATGGATATGTACATCTTCATACGCGTGTTGCAGTAGCTGCAAGTGCAGTAAACAACGCAACATTTACTGAAGAGCAGAAGAGTATGCTTCTATTAACAACAGTTGGTAAATTAATATTTAACGAAATCTTACCAGAGTCGTTCCCTTATATTAATGAACCAACAAATTCAAACCTTGAAAAAGAAACACCAGCGAAATATTTCGTTGAAAAAGGTGCGAACATTAAAGAGATTATTGCTAGTCGCGAAGAAGTGGCGCCATTCAGCAAGAAAATCCTTGGAAACATCATTGCGGAAGTGTTTAAACGTTTCAAAATTACAGAAACGTCTCGCATGCTTGACCGTATGAAAAACTTAGGATTCAAGTACTCTACAAAAGCTGGTATTACAGTTGGGGTATCTGACATTCTTGTATTAGGTGAAAAAGATGAAATTCTCCACGAAGCACAAGCAAAAGTAGATAATGTAATTAAACAATTCCGTCGCGGTTTAATCACGGAAGAAGAACGTTACGATCGCGTTATCTCTATTTGGAGTAATGCAAAAGATGTTATCCAAGGAAAACTGATGAAGTCCTTGAATAAACGCAACCCAATCTTCATGATGAGTGATTCCGGTGCCCGTGGTAACGCATCGAACTTTACTCAGCTTGCTGGTATGCGTGGTCTGATGGCCAATCCATCTGGTCGTATCATCGAACTTCCAATCAAATCAAGTTTCCGTGAAGGTTTAACAGTACTTGAGTACTTCATCTCTACGCATGGTGCGCGTAAAGGTCTTGCCGATACAGCACTGAAAACTGCCGATTCTGGTTACTTAACACGTCGTCTTGTTGACGTTGCACAAGATGTAATCGTTCGTGAAGATGATTGTGGAACAGATCGCGGTTTATTAATTGGTGCGATTAAAGAGGGTAATGAAGTTATTGAGTCATTATATGATCGTCTTGTTGGACGTTTTGCAAGAAAAACTGTAAAACATCCTGAAACAGGTGAAGTATTAGTTGCTGAAAATCAATTAATTACTGAAGATATCGCTCATATCGTTGAAAATTCGGGTGTTGAAACTGTAAACATTCGTTCAGCGTTTACGTGTAACACTCGCCATGGTGTATGTAAGAAGTGTTACGGTCGTAACTTAGCAACTGGAACAGACGTAGAAGTAGGGGAAGCGGTAGGTATTATCGCAGCTCAATCTATCGGTGAGCCAGGTACACAGTTAACGATGCGTACGTTCCATACAGGTGGGGTTGCCGGAGATGATATCACTCAAGGTTTACCTCGTATCCAAGAGATCTTCGAAGCTCGTAATCCGAAAGGTCAGGCTGTTATCAGTGAAATCGACGGTGTTATCGCAGCGATCAACGATGTTAAAGATCGCCAAGAAGTAGTTGTACAGGGTGAAGTTGAAGCTCGTACGTATGCTATTCCTTACGGTGCTCGTCTGAAAGTAATTCCAGGACAGAAAATTAGCCACGGTAAAGAGTTAACAGAAGGTTCTATCGATCCGAAAGAATTACTAAAAGTAACGGACATTACGGCAGTTCAAGAATACTTATTACGTGAAGTTCAAAAAGTATACCGTATGCAAGGGGTAGAAATTGGTGACAAACACGTAGAAGTAATGGTACGCCAAATGTTACGTAAAGTACGTGTGAGTGATGCAGGTGAAACAGATGTATTACCAGGAACATTACTAGATATCCATCAGTTTACTGATGCGAATGCGAAGGTGTTACTGCAAGGTAAACAACCAGCAACAGCTAGACCAGTTCTACTTGGTATTACAAAAGCTTCACTTGAAACAGATTCATTCTTATCTGCAGCATCGTTCCAAGAAACAACTCGTGTCTTAACTGATGCAGCGATTAAGGGTAAACGCGATGAGCTTCTAGGATTGAAAGAAAATGTTATTATCGGTAAACTTGTTCCTGCTGGAACAGGTATGAATCGTTATCGCAAAGTGGATCTTGTTAAAACAACACAAGATGACATGAATGTAGAAAACGATGAAGTTTATGTGGAACAGTAAAATTTTCCGTCGTAAATTTTGTATAAAAACAGTTAATCCTAGTTGACATTGTATGAGTCAAAATGTTACTATAAGCAAGGTTGCTCCTGAACGATGCTTTGGAGGATATTTATATGTCTTATCAAAAAGTGTCAAATGCTGAAAATGTAGTCGTTGGTCATAAACGTACATTGGAAGCAATCAAAAATGGTATAGTTAAAGAAGTTGTCATTGCAGAAGATGCTGATATGCGGTTAACCCATGTTATCATTCGCACTGCATTGCAACATAACATACCCATAACCAAAGTTGAATCAGTTCGTAAACTTGGAAAAGTTGCGGGGATTCAAGTGGGAGCTTCAGCAATAGGAATAATAAGTTAAAACTGTTTTTGTGAGGAGAGAGCATTTGCTCTCCCTTGCAAAAACTTTGTTTTCAACTAATAATGAACCACCTGGATATGTGGTCATACAAACATGCGAAGGGAGGATAATCAAATGCCTACTATTAACCAATTAGTGAGAAATGGTCGTACTGATAAAGTATGGAAATCTAAATCACCTGCGTTAAACAAAGGTTTTAACTCTTTAAAGAAAAAATCAACTGATATCTCTGCACCTCAAAAACGTGGTGTATGTACTCGTGTTGGTACAATGACTCCAAAGAAACCTAACTCAGCGTTACGTAAATATGCTCGTGTTCGTTTAACAAATGGTATTGAGGTAACAGCATACATCCCAGGTATCGGTCACAACTTACAAGAGCACAGCGTAGTATTAATTCGCGGTGGTCGTGTAAAAGACTTACCAGGGGTACGTTACCACATCGTTCGTGGTGCGCTTGATACAGCTGGTGTTGACAAGCGTATGCAAGGCCGTTCTAAATACGGTACTAAAAAGCCTAAAGCGGCTAAGAAATAATAACTTTTTAATGAAAGGAGGAACTCAATATGCCTCGTAAAGGACCTGTTGCAAAACGTGACGTGTTACCAGATCCAATGTACAATTCGAAGCTAGTAACACGCCTTATCAACAAAATGATGGTTGACGGTAAAAAAGGTAAATCTCAAACAATTCTTTATAATGCGTTCGATATCGTAAGCGAACGTACTGGTAAAGAGCCAATGGAAGTATTCGAGCAAGCTCTTAAGAACATTATGCCTGTTCTTGAAGTACGCGCTCGTCGTGTTGGTGGTGCTAACTACCAAGTTCCAGTTGAGGTTCGTCCAGAACGCCGTACAACTTTAGGTCTTCGTTGGTTAGTAAACTACGCTCGTCTTCGTGGTGAAAAAACTATGGAAGAGCGTCTTGCTAACGAAATCTTAGATGCAGCTAACAACGCTGGTGCATCTGTTAAGAAACGTGAAGACACTCATAAAATGGCAGAAGCTAACAAAGCATTTGCTCATTACCGTTGGTAGGATTCAACGTAAAATAAATGTAAGCATAAACCGCTTTATTTGTCGCTTATGGAAGTGTGGAGAGGGAGAATGCCTCTCCCTTTCGTTGGGCGCTCGTTTTACATAATGAGGGTACTGGACATACTGACATGTGTAACAATATAAAGTGGCTTTTTTGCTACTTAAAATAAAAAATCCAATCCATATATGGAAGGAGCAAGACACCAAATGGCAAGAGAGTTCTCTTTAGAAAACACTCGTAATATTGGTATCATGGCTCACATCGATGCTGGTAAAACAACAGCTACTGAGCGTATTCTGTACTACACAGGACGTATTCACAAAATCGGTGAAACTCACGAAGGTGCATCTCAGATGGACTGGATGGAGCAAGAGCAAGAGCGTGGTATCACAATTACTTCTGCTGCAACTACAGCACAATGGAAAGGTCACCGTGTAAACATCATTGACACTCCAGGTCACGTAGATTTCACAGTAGAAGTAGAACGTTCTTTACGCGTACTTGATGGCGCAGTAGCAGTACTTGATGCACAATCTGGTGTAGAACCACAAACAGAAACTGTTTGGCGTCAGGCTACTACTTACGGCGTACCTCGTATCGTATTCGTTAACAAAATGGATAAAATCGGTGCAGATTTCTTATACTCTGTAGGAACAATCCACGATCGTTTACAAGCAAACGCACACCCAATTCAGTTACCAATCGGTGCTGAAGATGAGTTCAATGGTATCATTGATCTTGTTGAAGAATGTGCTTACATGTACGGTAACGATTTAGGAACAGACATTCAACGTGTTGAAATTCCTGAAGAGCATAAAGAACTAGCTGAAGAATACCGTGGAAAACTTATTGAAGCGGTAGCTGAGCTTGATGAAGAAATGATGATGAAGTACCTAGAAGGTGAAGAAATCACTGTAGAAGAGCTTAAAGCTGGTATCCGTAAGGCTACAACTTCTGTAGAATTCTTCCCAGTAATCTGTGGTTCTGCATTCAAAAACAAAGGTGTTCAAATTCTGTTAGACGCAGTTATCGACTACCTACCATCTCCATTAGATGTACCTGCAATCAAAGGTACTCTTCCGGATACAGATGAAGAAGTAGAACGTAAGTCTAGCGATGAAGAGCCTTTCTCAGCTCTAGCATTCAAAATCATGACTGACCCTTATGTTGGTAAGTTAACATTCTTCCGTGTGTACTCTGGTGTGTTAAACTCTGGATCATACGTGAAAAACTCAACTAAAGGTAAGCGTGAGCGTGTAGGTCGTATCCTACAAATGCACGCTAACAGCCGTGAAGAGATCTCAACAGTTTACGCTGGTGATATCGCTGCTGCTGTAGGTTTAAAAGATACTACTACTGGTGATACTCTTTGTGACGAGAAGAGCCTTGTTATCCTTGAGTCTATGGAATTCCCAGAGCCAGTTATCTCTGTAGCTATCGAACCAAAATCAAAAGCTGACCAAGATAAAATGGGTACAGCATTATCTAAGCTTTCTGAAGAAGATCCAACATTCCGTGCTCACACTGACCAAGAAACTGGCCAAACAATCATCGCTGGTATGGGTGAACTTCACCTTGATATCATCGTTGACCGTATGCGCCGTGAGTTCAAAGTTGAAGCAAACGTTGGTGCTCCTCAGGTAGCATACCGTGAGACTTTCCGCTCTGCTGCGAAAGTTGAAGGTAAGTTCGCTCGTCAATCTGGTGGACGTGGACAATTCGGTCACGTTTGGATTGAGTTTGAACCTAATGAAGAAGGTAAAGGATTCGAATTCGAAAACAAGATCGTCGGTGGTGTTGTTCCACGTGAATACATCCCAGCTGTAGGCGCAGGTCTTGAAGATGCACTTAAAAATGGTGTACTTGCTGGATATCCAGTAGTAGACATTAAAGCTGCATTAGTTGACGGATCTTACCATGATGTCGATTCATCTGAGATGGCGTTCAAAATCGCTGCATCTATGGCACTTAAAGCTGCGGTTTCTAAATGTAACCCAGTAATTCTTGAGCCAATGATGAAAGTTGAAGTTGTAATTCCTGAAGAGTACATGGGTGACATTATGGGTGACGTAACATCTCGTCGTGGACGTGTAGAAGGTATGGAAGCTCGCGGTAACGCTCAAGTTGTTCGCGCTATGGTTCCACTTTCTGAAATGTTCGGTTATGCAACGTCATTACGTTCTAACACTCAAGGACGCGGAACATTCTCTATGGTGTTTGATCACTATGAAGAAGTACCAAAGTCTGTTTCTGAAGAAATTATCAAAAAAAATAAAGGTGAATAATTGATTTTTATCGATTCTTCACGTATAACTACTTATGTAAGCTTAGAAAGTGGGACGCAAGTTTCGCTTTCTAGCCTAAATATAAAATAACCTATATAAACTAAGGAGGAATTTAGAATGGCTAAAGCTAAATTCGAACGTTCTAAACCCCATGTTAACATCGGTACAATCGGCCACGTTGACCATGGTAAAACTACATTAACTGCTGCGATCACTACAGTACTTGCAAAAGCTGGTGGTGCTGAAGCACGCGGATACGATCAAATCGATGCTGCTCCAGAAGAAAGAGAGCGCGGTATCACAATCTCAACTGCACACGTTGAGTACGAAACTGAAACTCGTCACTATGCACACGTTGACTGCCCAGGTCACGCTGACTATGTTAAAAACATGATCACTGGTGCTGCTCAAATGGACGGCGGTATCTTAGTAGTATCTGCTGCTGATGGCCCAATGCCTCAAACTCGTGAGCACATCCTTCTTTCTCGTCAAGTAGGTGTACCTTACATCGTTGTATTCTTAAACAAATGCGACATGGTAGACGACGAAGAATTATTAGAATTAGTAGAAATGGAAGTTCGCGACCTATTATCTGAATACGGATTCCCAGGCGATGACATTCCTGTAATCAAAGGTTCTGCTCTTAAAGCTCTTCAAGGAGAAGCTGATTGGGAAGCAAAAATCATTGAATTAATGGCTGAAGTTGATGCTTACATCCCAACTCCAGAACGTGAAACTGACAAACCATTCTTAATGCCTGTAGAGGATGTATTCTCTATCACAGGTCGTGGTACAGTTGCTACTGGTCGTGTTGAGCGCGGTATCGTTAAAGTTGGTGACGTTGTAGAAATCATCGGTCTTGCTGAAGAAAATGCTTCTACAACTGTAACTGGTGTAGAAATGTTCCGTAAACTTCTTGACCAAGCTCAAGCTGGTGACAACATCGGTGCTTTACTTCGTGGGGTTGCTCGTGAAGACATCCAACGTGGACAAGTACTTGCAAAAAGCGGTTCTGTAAAAGCTCACGCTAAATTCAAAGCTGAAGTTTTCGTATTATCTAAAGAAGAAGGTGGACGTCACACTCCATTCTTCGCTAACTACCGTCCACAGTTCTATTTCCGTACAACTGACGTAACTGGTATCATCCAATTACCAGAAGGTACTGAAATGGTAATGCCTGGTGACAACGTAGAAATGACTATCGAACTTATCGCTCCAATCGCTATCGAAGAGGGAACTAAATTCTCTATTCGTGAAGGTGGACGTACAGTAGGTTACGGCGTAGTTGCTACTATCGTTGAGTAATCTTAACTGATATAAAAAACCCCGAGGGATTTTCCCTTGGGGTTTTTGTTTGCATTTATATAATGAACAAAATGATTGTTTCATGTTTTGACGAGTTTCTTCTATAATAATGTGAAATCATTAAAACCGAAATCCAGAAACTGTAAAATGAATTCTGCTAGATGAAAACTTGAAATTCTTTAAAGTGCCATGTATAATAGCAAAAGTAGAGAAAAGCAGATGCAAACAAAAAGATGCTTGCATCTAGACGAATAACATTGTATAATAGACAATGTTGGTCTTTGACTGCGATGAAGTGGAAGGTTGCTGACACACCCGGCCGCTTTGCCATGGCATGGTGTGAGGAAATTTCCATGGAGAAGGTCTATTTTAGAAATAGGCGAACGAAGGAGGGAAAATAATGGCAAAAGAAAAAATTCGTATCCGTTTAAAAGCTTACGATCACCGTATTCTTGATCAGTCAGCTGAGAAAATTGTAGAAACAGCTAAGCGTTCTGGGGCAACAGTTTCTGGTCCGATCCCATTACCAACTGAAAAAACTGTTTACACAATTCTTCGTGCTGTTCATAAGTACAAAGATTCTCGTGAGCAATTCGAAATGCGCACGCACAAACGTCTAATCGACATCGTGAGTCCTACTCCACAAACAGTAGATTCATTAATGCGTTTAGACTTACCATCTGGTGTAGATATCGAAATCAAACTATAATTTATATAACTTAAAAATGTAGGAGGTGTAACTCATGACCAAAGGAATCTTAGGAAGAAAGATCGGTATGACTCAAGTATTTGCTGAGAACGGTGAGTTAATCCCAGTAACAGTTATCGCTGCTAATCCAAACGTTGTTCTTCAAAAGAAAACAACTGAAACTGATGGCTACAACGCAATTCAGTTAGGATTTGAAGATAAGCGTGAAAAGTTAACTAACAAACCTGAACAAGGCCACACTGCTAAAGCATCTACAACTCCTAAGCGCTTCATTCGCGAAATCCGCGATGCAGACGTGGACGGATTAGAGGTTGGTCAAGAGGTAAAAGTTGACGTATTCGCTACAGGTGAAATCGTTGATGTAACAGGAATTTCTAAAGGTAAAGGTTTCCAAGGTGTTATCAAACGCCACGGACAATCTCGCGGACCTATGTCTCATGGTTCTCGCTATCACCGTCGTCCAGGTTCAATGGGCCCAGTTGCTCCGAACCGTGTATTCAAAGGCAAAAAACTTGCTGGACGTATGGGTGGAGACCAAGTTACTATCCAAAACTTAGAAATCGTTCAAGTTGACACTGAGCGCAACTTATTACTAGTAAAAGGTAACGTTCCAGGTGCTAAGAAATCTCTTGTAGTTGTTCGAGGCGCTGTGAAGGTTAGCAAATAATTCACAATAGGAAGGAGGAATTCCAATGCCAAAAGTTACTGTATATAACCAAACTGGTTCACAGGTTGGTGAAATCGAATTAGCTGAAGCTATTTTCGGTATCGAACCAAATGAAGCTGTACTTTTCGAAGCTGTAATGATGCAACGTGCATCTTTACGTCAAGGTACACACAAAGTAAAAACTCGCTCTGAAGTTCGCGGTGGTGGTCGTAAACCATGGCGTCAAAAAGGAACTGGACGTGCTCGTCAAGGGTCTATCCGCTCTCCTCAATGGCGTGGTGGTGGTACGGTATTCGGACCTACACCAAGAAGCTATGCGTACAAACTTCCTAAGAAAGTTCGTCGTTTAGCAATCAAATCTGCATTAGCTACTAAAGTAGTTGAGAACAACATTGTAGTTCTTGAAGACCTAGTGTTAAATGCACCAAAAACAAAAGATATGCTAGCAGTACTTAAAGGATTAACTGTTGAGAAGAAAGCTCTTATCGTAACTGCTGATGCAAACGAATCTGTAGAGTTATCTGCTCGCAATATCCCTGGAGTAACAGTAATCACTGCTGATGGCGTAAACGTTTTAGACGTGCTTCATCATGATAAGCTAATCATGACAAAAGCGGCAGTGGAAAAAGTAGAGGAGGTGCTTGCATAATGAGAGATCCTCGTGATATCATTAAGCGCCCAGTTATCACTGAACGTTCTATGGAAATGATGGCTGAAAAAAAATACACGTTCGATGTGGACGTTAAATCTAATAAAACAGAAGTTAAAGATGCTCTAGAAGCGATCTTTGGTGTTAAAGTAGAAAAAGTGAACATCATGAACTACAAGCCGAAAGCAAAACGCGTTGGTCGTCACGCTGGTTTTACTAGCCGTCGTCGTAAAGCAATCGTTAAGCTAACTGCTGACAGCAAAGAAATCGAAATCTTCCAAGGCGTTTAATTCTTACTAAAGAAGGAGGGAAATTGAGATGGGAATTAAAAAGTATAATCCAACTACTAACGGTCGTCGTAACATGACTACGAATGATTTCGCTGAAATCACGACTGACAGACCCGAAAAGTCTTTACTTGCTCCTTTAAGCAAAAAGGCTGGTCGTAATAACCAAGGTAAAATCACTGTACGTCATCAAGGTGGCGGACATAAGCGTCAATACCGTATCATCGACTTCAAACGTAACAAAGATGGAATTCCAGGACGCGTTGCTACGATCGAATACGATCCAAACCGCTCTGCGAATATCGCATTAATTAACTACGTTGACGGTGAAAAACGTTACATTCTTGCTCCTAAGAACTTAGAAGTAGGTATGGAAATTATGTCTGGCGCTGAAGCTGACATTAAAATCGGTAACGCATTACCATTAATCAACATTCCAGTAGGTACTGTTGTTCATAACATCGAGCTTAAACCAGGTCGTGGTGGACAATTAGTTCGTTCTGCTGGTACATCTGCACAAGTACTTGGTAAAGAAGGTAAATACGTTCTTGTACGTTTAACTTCTGGTGAAGTGCGTCTTGTATTATCTGCTTGCCGTGCAACTGTAGGTCAAGTTGGTAACGAGTCACACGAACTTATCAAGATCGGTAAAGCTGGTCGCTCTCGCTGGTTAGGTAAGCGCCCAACTGTTCGTGGTTCTGTAATGAACCCAGTTGATCACCCACACGGTGGTGGTGAAGGACGTTCACCAATCGGACGTAAGTCTCCAATGTCTCCATGGGGTAAACCAACTCTTGGATTCAAAACTCGTAAGAAAAACAAAGCGTCTGACAAATTCATCGTTCGTCGTCGTAAAAAATAATGGGATTGTAGTACGGTTCACTTTGAGAACCGTACGGCAATCACGAAGGGAGGCACCAAAATGGCTCGTAGCTTGAAAAAAGGACCATTTGTCGATGATCATTTAATGAGTAAAATTGCAAAGCTAAATGAAACTGAGCAAAAGCAAGTTGTTAAAACTTGGTCTCGTCGTTCAACGATCTTCCCTCAGTTCATCGGTCACACAATCGCTGTATATGACGGTCGTAAACATGTACCTGTATATGTTACTGAAGACATGGTAGGCCACAAGTTAGGTGAATTCGCACCAACTCGTACGTATAAAGGTCATGATGCTGACGATAAGAAAACTAGAAGATAATGAGAGGAGGCACTTCAATGCAAGCTAAAGCAGTAGCGAGAACAGTTCGTATTGCTCCTCGTAAAGTTCGTTTAGTTGTAGACTTAATCCGAGGTAAGCAAGTGGGTGAAGCGATTGCTATCCTTAACCACACACCAAAAACTGCTTCTCCAGTTGTAGAAAAAGTTTTAAAATCTGCAATCGCAAATGCAGAGCACAATTATGAAATGGACATTAACAACCTAGTTGTTGAGAAAGTTTTCGTTGACGAAGGTCCAACGTTAAAACGTTTCCGTCCACGTGCAATGGGTCGTGCAAGCCAAATTAACAAACGCACAAGCCACATCACAGTTGTGGTATCAGAAAAGAAGGAGGGATAATCGATGGGTCAAAAGGTTAATCCAATTGGTCTTCGTGTCGGCGTTATCCGTGACTGGGAATCTCGTTGGTTCGCTGAGAAAGATTACGCTACATTACTACATGAAGACATCAAAATCCGTGAGTACATTAATGTACGCTTAAAAGATTCTGCTGTTGCTAAAGTAGAAATCGAACGTGCAGCAAATCGTGTAAATGTTACAATTCACACTGCAAAACCTGGTATGGTAATTGGTAAAGGTGGTACTGAAGTTGAAGCACTTCGTAAAGCTCTTAACCAATTAACAGGCAAGCGTGTACACATCAACATTTTAGAAGTTAAGAGAGCTGATCTTAACGCTAAATTAGTAGGCGAAAACATCGCTCGTCAATTAGAAAACCGTGTATCATTCCGTCGTGCACAAAAGCAAGTTATTCAACGTGCTATGCGTGCAGGTGCTAAAGGTATTAAAACACAGGTTTCTGGTCGTCTTGGCGGAGCTGATATCGCTCGTGCAGAATCTTACAGTGAAGGAACTGTTCCACTTCATACACTTCGCGCTGATATTGACTATGCAGCAGTTGAAGCTGATACAACATACGGTAAATTAGGCGTAAAAGTATGGATCTACCGTGGAGAAGTCCTTCCTACAAAAAAGAAAGCTTCTGAGGAAGGAGGAAAATAATATGTTAATGCCAAAACGCGTAAAATATCGTAGAGAGCATCGTGGTAAAATGCGTGGTCGTGCTAAAGGTGGAACTGAAGTAGCTTTCGGTGAATTCGGTTTACAAGCACAAGCTGCTTCATGGATTACAAACCGTCAAATCGAAGCTGCTCGTCGTGCAATGACTCGTTACATGAAACGTGGCGGTAAAGTATGGATTAAAATTTTCCCTTCTAAACCTTACACTGCAAAACCTCTAGAAGTACGTATGGGTTCCGGTAAAGGGGCACCAGAAGGCTGGGTAGCAGTAGTAAAACCTGGGAAAATTATGTTCGAAATCGCGGGTGTATCTGAAGAGGTAGCACGCGAAGCATTACGTCTTGCAGCTCACAAGTTACCTGTGAAATGTAAATTCGTAAAACGTGAAGAAAATGGTGGTGAATCTAATGAAAACTAATGATATTCGTGAATTAACCACTGCCGAAATCGAAACAAAAGTTAAAGCTTTAAAGGAAGAGTTGTTTAATCTTCGCTTCCAACTTGCTACAGGACAATTAGAGAATCCAACTCGCATTCGTGAAGTGCGTAAGGCAATTGCTCGTATGAAAACTGTAGTTCGTGAAAGAGAGATCGGAATTAATCGATAAATTGAGGGGAGGTTTGCATAGTGAGCGAACGTAACCAACGCAAAGTTTATACTGGTCGTGTAGTGTCTGACAAAATGGACAAAACGATTACAGTTTTAGTTGAAACTTACAAAACTCATTCCTTGTACGGAAAACGTGTTAAGTATTCTAAGAAGTACAAAGCCCATGATGAGCAAAACCAAGCGAAACTTGGCGATATCGTAAAAATCATGGAAACTCGCCCGCTTTCTGCTACTAAGCGTTTCCGTTTAGTTGAAATCGTTGAAGAAGCGGTTATTATCTAAATAGACGAATCGGAATTTTTAGTCCGAAGGGAGGTTTCATAACATGATCCAACAAGAATCTCGTTTGAAAGTTGCTGACAACTCTGGTGCACGTGAACTTTTAACAATTAAAGTATTAGGCGGCTCTGGTCGTAAATATGCTAACATTGGTGACATTATCGTTGCTACGGTAAAACAAGCAACACCAGGTGGCGTTGTTAAAAAAGGTGACGTTGTTAAAGCAGTAGTAGTACGTACGAAGAGCGGTGCTCGTCGTCCGGATGGTTCTTACATCAAATTTGATGAAAACGCAGCGGTTATCATTAAAGACGATAAGAGCCCACGTGGTACTCGTATCTTCGGACCAGTAGCTCGTGAATTACGTGATAGCAACTTCATGAAGATCGTTTCTTTAGCTCCAGAAGTTCTATAATTTAAGGTATTGCCTTGCTAAGGAGGTGCAGAATTAAGATGCATGTAAAAAAAGGTGATAAAGTACAGGTAATCACTGGTAAAGACAAAGGAAAACAAGGCGTTATCCTTGTGGCTTTCCCAAAGCAAAACCGTGTTATCGTTGAGGGTGTTAACATCGTTAAGAAGCACTCTAAGCCATCTCAATTAAATCCACAAGGTGGAATTATTACTAAAGAGGCACCTATTCACGTTTCTAACGTTATGATTTTAGATCCGAAAACAGGTGAACCTACTCGCGTAGGCTTCAAGGTAGAAGATGGTAAAAAAGTTCGTATTGCAAAAAAATCTGGTGAATTATTAGATAAATAATTTTCTTAAGAAAGGAGGTCACTTCATTGAATCGCCTTAAAGAGAAGTTCCAAAAGGAAATTACTCCTGCTCTAATGAGCAAGTTTAACTATAAATCTGTAATGCAGGTACCAAAAATCGAAAAGATCGTAATCAACACTGGTGTTGGTGACGCGGTATCTAACTCAAAAGCTTTAGACAACGCAGTAGAAGAATTAACACAAATCGCAGGTCAAAAACCTGTTGTAACTCGTGCTAAAAAATCAATCGCTGGTTTCCGTCTTCGTGAAGGTATGCCAATCGGTGCGAAAGTAACTTTACGCGGCGAGCAAATGTATGAGTTCTTCGATAAATTAGTATCAGTTTCTTTACCACGTGTACGTGATTTCCGTGGTGTTTCTAAGAAATCATTCGATGGTCGTGGAAACTATACATTAGGTGTTAAAGAGCAACTTATTTTCCCTGAGATTGATTATGATAAAGTAAGCAAAGTCCGCGGTATGGACATCGTAATCGTTACTACAGCGAACACTGATGAAGAAGCTCGTGAACTTTTAACACAATTCGGTATGCCATTCCAAAAATAATGGAAGCCAACGCTAAGTAGAGGAGGCGAAAACGTGGCTAAAAAATCTATGATTGCGAAACAAAAGCGTACTCCTAAGTTTAAAGTACAAGAGTATACACGTTGCGAACGCTGCGGTCGTCCGCATTCTGTATACCGCAAATTTAAACTTTGCCGTATTTGTTTCCGTGAACTTGCATATAAAGGTCAAATTCCTGGTGTTAAAAAAGCTAGTTGGTAAAACCCACAAATGGGAAGGAGGTAAAACACATGGTGATGACAGATCCAATTGCAGACATGCTTACTCGCATCCGTAATGCGAACATGGTACGTCATGAGAAATTAGAGGTTCCTGCTTCTAAAATCAAAAAAGAGATCGCTGAACTTTTAAAACGTGAAGGTTTCATTCGTGATGTAGAATACATCGAGGATAACAAACAAGGTATCCTTCGTATTTTCCTGAAATATGGTGCAAACAACGAACGTGTAATCACTGGATTAAAACGTATCAGTAAACCTGGCTTACGCGTTTACGCTAAAGCTGACGAAGTACCACGTGTACTTAACGGATTAGGTATCGCTCTTGTTTCTACATCTAAGGGAGTAATGACAGACAAAGACGCTCGTCAATTACAAACTGGTGGAGAAGTAGTAGCATACGTTTGGTAATATATATTTAAAACGAACGGAGGTGTGACCACATGTCTCGTATTGGTAAAAAGATTCTTGAAATCCCTGCAGGTGTTACTATTACAGTTGCAGAAGACAATACTGTAACAGTAAAAGGCCCTAAAGGTGAATTAACTCGTACTTTCAATGCTGATATGCTTATCAAAATTGAAGAGAATACATTAACAGTTGAGCGTCCATCTGAACAGAAGGAACACCGTGCATTACACGGTACAACTCGTGCTTTAATCGGAAACATGGTTGAAGGTGTAACTGAAGGTTTCGCACGCGGACTTGAATTAGTCGGTGTTGGTTACCGTGCTCAAAAACAAGGTGATAAACTTGTATTAAGCGTAGGTTATTCTCATCCAGTAGAAATGACTCCGGAAGCAGGTCTTGAAGTTGAAGTACCTGCACCAACTAAGATCGTAATCAAAGGTATCGACAAGCAACGTGTTGGCGAATTCGCTGCTAACATCCGCGCTGTACGTGCTCCTGAGCCTTACAAAGGTAAAGGTATTCGTTACGAAGGCGAAGTTGTTCGTCGTAAAGAAGGTAAAACTGCTAAGTAAACCCGTTAGGTGAGAGAAAGGAGTGACAAGAATGATCACTAAAGCTGATAAAAATGCGACTCGTAAGAAAAGACATGCGCGTGTACGTGCTAAACTTACTGGTACTGCAGAACGTCCACGTTTAAACGTGTTCCGTTCTAACCAACATATTTACGCTCAAGTTATTGATGATGTAAATGGTGTAACGTTAGTAAGTGCATCTACTCTTGATAAAGACCTTGCTCTTAACGGTACTAGCAATATTGAAGCTGCTACGAAAGTTGGAGAATCAGTTGCTAAGCGTGCTGTAGAGAAAGGCGTTAAAGAAGTAGTATTTGATCGCGGTGGTTACTTATACCATGGCCGTGTTAAAGCTCTAGCTGAAGCTGCTCGTGAGGCTGGATTACAATTTTAATGGTCAAAGGAGGGAAAATTGATGCATCGCATTGACCCAAGTAAATTAGAACTTGAAGAACGTGTAGTTACGATAAATCGTGTCGCGAAAGTTGTTAAGGGTGGTCGTCGTTTCCGCTTTGCTGCACTAGTTGTAGTTGGCGATAAAAACGGTCATGTTGGATTCGGTACTGGTAAAGCACAAGAGGTACCAGACGCAATCCGCAAAGCTATCGAAGACGCTAAGAAAAACTTAATCGCTGTACCATTAGTTGGTACAACAATTCCACACACAATCAACGGTCATTTTGGAGCTGGTGAAGTATTCTTAAAGCCTGCTGCTGAGGGTACTGGTGTTATTGCTGGTGGACCTGTTCGTGCGGTCCTTGAATTAGCAGGTGTACAAGATATTCTTTCGAAATCTCTTGGTTCTAACACACCAATCAACATGATTCGCGCTACTGTGAACGGATTAAGCGAACTTAAGCGCGCTGAAGATGTTGCAAAATTACGCGGTAAATCTGTAGAAGAGCTACTAGGTTAAGGAGGGAAAACAAATGGCGAAAAAGTTAGAAATTACCCTCACTCGTAGTGTAATTGGTCGTCCACAAGATCAACGTGCGACGGTAGAAGCTTTAGGTCTTAAAAAGTTGAATTCAACTGTAGTTAAGGAAGAAACTCCTGCTATTCTTGGTATGATCAACAAAGTTTCTCACCTTGTAACTGTAAAAGAAGCTTAAGGATAACTCATTAATATAAGGAGGTGCCTGGGAATGAAACTTCATGAATTAAAACCTGCAGAAGGTTCTCGTAAAGTACGTAACCGTGTCGGTCGTGGTATCGGTTCTGGTAACGGTAAAACTGCTGGTAAAGGTCATAAAGGACAAAACGCACGTTCTGGCGGCGGTGTTCGTCTTGGCTTCGAAGGTGGTCAAACTCCATTATTCCGTCGTTTACCAAAACGCGGCTTCACAAACATTAACCGTAAAGAGTTTGCTATTGTAAACTTATCAACGTTAAATCGTTTTGAAGATGGTACAGAAGTAACACCTGAATTATTGCTGGAAACTGGCGTTATCAGCAAATTAAACGACGGTGTTAAGATTCTTGCAAGCGGCGCAGTAGAGAAAAAACTAACTGTTAAAGCGCACAAGTTCTCTTCAAGTGCTAAAGAAGCAATTGAAGCAGCTGGCGGATCAGTTGAGGTGATCTAATGTTTCGTACAATCTCCAACTTTATGCGCGTTGCTGAGATAAGACGTAAAATATTATTCACTTTAGCGATGTTAATCGTATTCAGGATTGGCACGTTTATCCCCGTGCCATTTACAAATGGAGACGTACTGAAGGCACAAGATCAATTAAATGCTTTAGGTATTCTAAATACATTTGGCGGTGGAGCCTTGAAAAACTTCTCCATCTTTGCGATGGGAATCATGCCGTATATTACAGCATCCATCATCGTGCAATTATTGCAGATGGATGTTGTTCCTAAATTTTCGGAATGGGCGAAGCAAGGTGAAATGGGCCGTCGTAAATTAACGCAATTCACGCGTTATTTTACAATTGTTCTTGCGTTTATTCAGGGGTTTGGTATGTCAATCGGTTTTAACGGTATGGTAGGTGGACAATTAATTTTGAATCCTGGTTGGAGCACTTATTTATACATTGCTACGGTACTGACTGCTGGTACTGCATTTTTAATGTGGTTAGGTGAACAGATTACAGCTAAAGGTGTAGGTAATGGTATTTCCATCCTAATCTTTGGTGGTATTGCCGCAGCGATCCCAAGTGTTATATCTCAAGTGTATCAGCAACAGTTTCAAAATATCGGAGATCAATTGTTCATGAGTATCGTTAAAGTTGCATTGATTTTACTAGCTGTGTTAGCAGTTATTGTGGGTGTTATTTTCATTCAACAGGCTGTTAGAAAGATCCCAATTCAATATGCGAAGCGTGTAACAGGAGGAAATGGTGGTTATGCTGGAGCACAAAACACACATTTACCGCTTAAGGTAAATAGTGCTGGTGTTATTCCAGTAATTTTTGCTGTTTCATTCTTAATTACTCCTCCGACTATTGCGCAGTTCTTCCCGAAACATGATGTATCGCAGTGGATTATTGCAAACTTTAACTATTCTCACCCAGTGGGAATGATCATATATGTTGCGCTCATTGTAGCCTTCACATATTTCTATGCGTTTGTTCAGGTTAATCCAGAGCAAATGTCAGAGAATCTAAACAAACAAGGTGGATATGTTCCAGGTATTCGTCCGGGTAAGAATACAGAACAATATCTAACAAAAATCTTGTATCGTTTGACCTTTGTAGGATCAATTTTCCTAGCAGCGATTGCAATCTTACCAGTTATCTTTACGAAGCTGGGAAATCTTCCTCCATCTGCACAGATCGGTGGAACGAGTATGTTAATCGTTGTCGGCGTTGCTTTAGAAACAATGAAGCAACTAGAAAGCCAACTGGTAAAACGCCATTACAAAGGGTTTATCAAGCAGTGAGTAAGTGGGAAGTATTGTCTTCCCTACATGCTCATGTACTCTGAGGGGGAACAAGGATGAACTTAATTTTAATGGGGCTTCCTGGTGCTGGTAAAGGTACACAAGCCGAACAGATTGTTGCCAAGTATAACATCCCTCACATCTCAACAGGAGATATGTTCCGTGCAGCTATGAAGGCTGAAACTGAAATGGGTTTACAAGCAAAATCCTTTATTGATAAAGGTGCACTTGTTCCAGATGAAGTTACAATCGGAATCGTTCGTGAACGTTTAAGTCAAGAAGACTGCGTAAGAGGCTTCTTATTAGACGGTTTCCCACGAACTGTTGCACAAGCATCAGCTCTTGAAGAGATTATGAAAGATCTTGGCAAAAAAATCGACTATGTTTTAAACATTAATGTGGATTCAGGATTGTTATTAAAACGCCTTACAGGCCGTCGCATTTGTAAAGAGTGCGGTGCGACTTACCACTTAGAATTCAATCCGCCAGCAAAAGCTGACGTGTGCGATAAATGTGGTGGCGAGTTATATCAACGCTCTGATGACAATGAAGAAACTGTAGCAAATCGCTTAGATGTAAATATTAAGCAAACTAAACCTTTGCTTGATTTCTACGAGGAGCTTGGTTACTTACAAAGCATTAATGGTGAGCAAGATATCAATAAAGTATTTGCTGATATCGATGTTCTCATCGGAGGCTTAGCGTAATGATAATCTGCAAAACTCCTCGCGAGATAGAAATCATGCGAGAAGCGGGCAGGATCGTTGCTTTGACTCATCAAGAGTTAAAACAGCACATTACTCCAGGAATTACAACGAAAGAGCTCGATCAAATAGCGGAAAAGACGATTCAAAAATATGGTGCTACGCCATCTTTTAAAGGATACAACGGATTTCCGGGGAGCATATGTGCTTTTGTAAATGAAGAGCTTGTACACGGAATTCCAGGGAAGCGCAAGCTCAAAGAGGGCGATATCATCAGTATCGATATTGGTGCGAAATACAATGGGTACCATGGAGATTCTGCATGGACGTATCCAGTTGGAAACATTTCTGAATCTGTTCAAAAGCTACTTGATGTCACAGAAAAATCGTTGTATCTTGGTCTAGAACAAGTAAAACCAGGCGAGAGATTATCAAATATCTCACATGCGGTTCAAACCCATGCTGAAGAGAATGGATTCTCGATCGTTAGGGAGTATGTTGGTCACGGAATCGGGCAAGACTTACATGAGGACCCTCAAATCCCGCACTATGGTCCACCAAATAGAGGCCCTAGATTAAAGCCGGGAATGGTCATCTGTGTTGAGCCGATGGTGAATCAAGGAAGACGATATGTAAAAACACTATCTGATGACTGGACAGTGGTAACGGTAGATGGTAAATGGTGTGCCCATTTTGAGCACACGATTGCTCTTACAGAAGCAGGATACGAAATCCTTACCACTTTATAAGTAGCTGGCTCTCCGGGATTTCAGAGCAGTGTAAAATGTTACTGATTTGAAGAAGGGAGAACTATTGAATGGCTAAAGATGATGTAATTGAAGTCGAAGGTACCGTTCTTGAAACGTTGCCAAATGCTATGTTCAAAGTAGAATTAGAGAATGGGCATGTCGTATTGGCTCACGTTTCTGGTAAAATCCGTATGAACTTCATTCGTATTTTACCAGGAGACAAAGTTACGGTAGAATTATCTCCGTACGATTTAAATCGTGGTCGTATTACGTACCGTTTTAAATAATATAGCACTCCGTAATCTTTAAGGAGGTTCGAGACATGAAAGTAAGACCGTCAGTTAAACCAATCTGCGAAAAATGTAAAGTTATTCGTAGACGTGGAAAAGTAATGGTTATTTGTGAAAACCCTAAACATAAACAAAAACAAGGTTAATCAGAAGGAGGTGCATTCGGAATGGCACGTATCGCAGGTGTAGATATTCCTCGTGACAAACGCGTTGTTATTTCTTTAACTTACGTATTCGGCATTGGTCGCACAACTGCTGAAAAAATTCTTGCTGAAGCTGGTGTTTCTGAAGAAACACGAGTTCGTGATTTAACGGAAGACGAATTAGGACGTATCCGTGATATCATCGATCGTATTAAAGTTGAGGGAGACCTTCGTCGTGAAGTATCTCTTAACATCAAACGTCTAATGGAGATCGGTTCTTACCGTGGTCTTCGTCACCGTCGTGGTTTACCAGTTCGTGGTCAAAACTCTAAAAACAATGCTCGTACACGTAAAGGTCCACGTCGTACAGTAGCAAATAAAAAGAAATAATAAGTAAAGGAGGTTGAACTAACAATGGCACGTAAAACAAACACTCGTAAAAAACGTGTGAAAAAGAATATTGAAGCTGGTGTAGCTCATATTCGTTCTACTTTCAACAACACAATCGTAACACTTACAGATACTCACGGTAACGCGCTTTCTTGGTCTAGTGCTGGTGCACTTGGTTTCCGTGGATCTCGTAAATCTACTCCATTCGCTGCGCAAATGGCTGCTGAAACTGCTGCTAAAGCTGCAATGGAGCACGGTTTAAAAACTTTAGAGGTTACTGTTAAAGGTCCTGGTGCTGGTCGTGAAGCTGCAATTCGTGCTCTTCAAGCTGCAGGTCTAGAAGTAACAGCAATTAGAGATGTTACTCCAGTTCCTCATAATGGATGTCGTCCACCAAAACGTCGTCGTGTGTAATTTTTCTGTATAGAATTTTCCCTTTTGTCTATAATGGATATGATGCATTATCGAGAAATTTCGTACAGAAACATCGCTTGTTGTGCACAATCGGGAACTGCCTAAGGGGGACTTTCGGTTAGACAGGGGTTATACCTTTGTTTAACCGGGGTTTCGACGTTTTGAAGGAGGGTTTAGTTAATGATTGAAATCGAAAAGCCGAAAATCGAAACGGTTGAACTTAACGAAGATGCTAAATATGGTAAATTCGTAATTGAACCGCTTGAGCGTGGATATGGTACTACGTTGGGTAACTCCTTACGTCGTATTCTTTTATCTTCACTCCCTGGTGCCGCTGTTACTGCTATCCAAATCGATGGCGTATTACATGAATTTTCAACAGTTGAGGGCGTAGTAGAAGACGTTACAACGATCATCTTAAACTTGAAAAAGTTAGCTCTTAAAATCTACTCTGAAGAAGAGAAGACGTTGGAAATTGATGTGCAGGGCGAAGGTATTGTCACAGCTGCTGATATTACTCACGATAGTGATGTAGAAATCTTAAATCCAGATTTACACATTGCAACGTTAGCAAAAGATGCGCATTTCCGCGTGCGTTTAACTGCAAAGCGTGGCCGTGGGTATACGCCAGCTGATGCAAATAAAAGCGAAGATCAACCAATAGGAGTAATTCCTATTGATTCTATTTATACTCCAGTATCACGTGTGACTTACCAAGTGGAAAAGACACGTGTCGGACAAGTGGCTAATTATGATAAGCTTACGCTTGATGTATGGACGGATGGAAGCATCGGGCCAAAAGAAGCTATCTCTTTAGGTGCCAAAATCTTAACTGAGCATTTAAATATCTTTGTTGGTTTAACTGATGAAGCACAAAATGCTGAGATTATGGTCGAGAAGGAAGAAGATCAAAAAGAGAAAGTTCTTGAGATGACTATCGAAGAACTAGACCTTTCTGTTCGTTCTTATAATTGCCTAAAACGTGCAGGAATTAATACTGTACAAGAGCTTGCGAACAAAACAGAAGAAGATATGATGAAAGTTCGTAACTTAGGACGTAAATCCTTAGAAGAAGTTAAACATAAACTTGAGGAATTAGGTTTAGGTTTACGTAAAGACGACTGAGGATTTAAACCCATCAACAAAGGAGGGAACTACGAATGGCATACAGAAAATTAGGCCGTACAAGTGCGCAACGTAAAGCTATGTT
Organism: Bacillus cereus group sp. RP29; assembly: GCF_040459765.1. Lineage (NCBI taxonomy): Bacteria > Bacillati > Bacillota > Bacilli > Caryophanales > Bacillaceae > Bacillus > Bacillus cereus group sp. RP29. The sequence goes on along the minus strand of NZ_JARVHN010000001.1, from coordinate 5,216,383 downwards.
ACGTGACTTAGCTACTGATTTAATTATCAACGAACGCATCCAAACGACAGAAACTCGTGCAAAAGAACTTCGTTCTGTAGTGGAAAAAATGATCACTTTAGGTAAACGCGGAGATCTTCATGCTCGTCGTCAAGCAGCAGCTTTCATTCGCAATGAAGTAGCTAACGCTGAGACTGGTCAAGATGCACTTCAAAAACTATTCGCTGATGTAGCTCCACGCTATGCTGAGCGCCAAGGCGGATACACTCGTATTGCAAAAATTGGTCCACGTCGCGGAGACGCAGCACCAATGGTAATTATCGAGTTAGTATAATGATAATTAAAAGGGCAGGACAGTTCTTTTCAAGAAACTGGTCATGGCCCTTTTTTTTAAATATAAAAATAGGCTTACTTGGCGAAGGAAAGGGTGCCTTGTATTGAAAAAAGAGAAACTTCGGACAGAAAATATATCATTTCAATATCCTGGTGCAGCCACTTATGCATTAAAAGATGTTTCATTCTCCTTATATGAAGGAGAATGGGTATCTGTTATTGGACAAAACGGTTCTGGGAAGTCTACACTTGCAAAATTATTGAATGGTTTGTTTTTGCCGGAAGCAGGGACAATTACAGTAAATGATACAATGGTTTTGTCAGAGGAAACGGTATGGGATGTTCGAAAACAAATTGGGATGGTATTTCAAAATCCAGATAATCAATTTGTTGGAACGACAGTGCAAGATGACGTTGTCTTTGGTTTAGAGAATATCGGAATGCCAAGAGAGCAAATGGTAGAAAGATTAGATCAGGCCTTACGACTAGTCCGTATGGAAGATTTTCTTAATGATGAGCCACATTCGTTATCTGGTGGGCAAAAGCAGCGAGTAGCAATAGCAGGCGTTTTAGCACTTCAGCCGTCTATTTTGATATTAGATGAAGCAACGTCAATGCTAGACCCTCAAGGGAGACGTGAAGTGGTAGAAACGGTTAGACAACTTGTTAATGAAAAAGGTATTACTGTGTTATCAATTACGCACGATTTAGAAGAAGCGGCACAGTCAGACCGTGTCATTATTTTAAATAAGGGAGAGATATTAGAGGAAGGGACTCCAGAACAAATTTTCAAGTCCTCTCATATGCTCCAAGAAATTGGATTAGACGTACCATTTTCAGTGAAAATAGCAGAATTATTAAAAAGAAATGAAATTCTCTTGCAAAATACGCATCTTACAATGGAAAGCTTGGTGAACGAACTTTGGAGATTACATTCCAAAAAGTAGAACATCGTTATCAATATAAAACTCCATTTGAAAGACGCGCACTTTATGATGTAGACGTGTCGTTTCCAAGTGGGGGCTATTATGCCATTATCGGTCATACTGGTTCAGGTAAGTCGACGATGATTCAACATTTAAATGGTTTATTGCAGCCGACAAATGGCACAGTTCAAATTGGTGAACATTTCATTTCGGCAGGAAAGAAAGAAAAAAAGCTAAAGCCACTACGTAAAAAGGTAGGTGTTGTCTTTCAATTCCCAGAACATCAGTTGTTTGAAGAGACTGTGGAGAAAGATATTTGCTTCGGACCTACTAATTTTGGTGTATCTGTAGAAGAAGCGAAGCAAAAGGCAAGAGAGGCAATTCAACTTGTAGGGTTAGAACCAGAACTGTTAGTACGTTCACCATTTGAGTTAAGTGGTGGGCAAATGAGGCGTGTTGCGATAGCAGGCGTATTAGCGATGGAACCCGAAGTGCTTGTATTAGATGAACCTACAGCAGGACTAGATCCAAAAGGGCAAAATGAACTTATGGAGATGTTTTATAAGCTACATAAGGAGAAAGGCCTTACAGTTATCCTTGTAACGCATAATATGGAGGATGCTGCTAAATATGCCGAGCAGATTGTAGTCATGCATAAAGGAACGGTCTTTTTGCAAGGAAGTGCAGAGGAAGTATTTTCACATGCTGATGAACTAGAGAAAATTGGTGTGGATCTTCCTATGTCTTTAAAGTATAAACGTGCAATTGAAGAGAAGTTTGGCATTTCAATCCCAAAGGCTACCTTATCTTTAGAGGATCTTACTCATGAAGTTGTGCAGGTGTTACGAAAAGGTGGTCATGAATCATGCAGCAGTTGATTATTGGAAGATATATTCCAGGGAATTCTCTTATTCATCAACTTGATCCACGTACGAAGCTGCTGATTGTCTTTTTATATGTATTTGTTGTTTTCTTAGCAAATAATGCAATTTCATATGGATTTTTATTTTTATATGCACTCATTGCTTTATTTTTTGCAAAAGTGCCGATTCGTTATGTACTTTCGGGCTTAAAACCAATTCTATGGATTTTTCTTTTTACATTTTTCCTGCATATTTTAACAAATAAAGAAGGGGAAGTACTATTCCAGCTTGGTTGGTTTTCGATACATGAAAAAGGATTAGAGCAAGGAATATACATTTCTATACGATTCTTCGTTATTATTTTAATGACGACATTATTAACGTTAACGACGACACCCATTGAGATTACAGATGGTTTGGAGACGTTATTAAAGCCGTTGAAGCGTATAAAAGTTCCTGTTCATGAAATCGCATTAATGATGTCAATTTCTCTTCGTTTTATCCCGACATTAATGGATGAAACGAGTAAAATAATGAAGGCACAATCGTCACGTGGTATTGATTTTGCAGGGGGACCGATAAAAGATAGGATGAAAGCTATCATTTCACTACTCGTTCCTCTATTTATCAGTGCTTTTAAGCGTGCAGAAGACTTAGCAATTGCTATGGAAGCCCGTGGATATCAAAGTGGCGAAGGACGTACTAAATTTAGGCAACTACGCTGGAAAACAAGCGATACAGTAACGATTATAAGCTTACTTTGTTTAGCTTGTATTTTGGCATGGGTGCGATCGTAATGGAGAATAAAGAAATGGATAGAATAAAATGTACGGTTGCATATGATGGCATGCATTTTTGTGGTTATCAAATTCAACCGCAGCATCGTACTGTTCAACAAGAGATAGAGAAAGCTTTGCAGAAATTGCATAAAGGGGAACTTGTTCGTGTTCAGGCATCGGGCAGAACAGATTCTACTGTTCATGCTAAAGGACAAGTGATACACTTTGATACACCGTTGTCTCTTGAAGAGTGGCAATGGAGCAATGCATTAAACACTATGTTACCAGATGATATTGTTATCACACAGGTAGAGAAAAAAACAGAAGAATTTCACGCACGTTACGGTGTCGAGAGAAAAGAATATCGTTATCGTGTATTATTATCAAAGACTGCGGATGTATTCCGTAGAAATTACGTATATCAATATCCATATCCGCTCGAAATAAATGCTATAAGAAAAGCGATCCCTTATTTTATTGGAACGCATGATTTCACTTCTTTTTGTTCGGCAAAAACTGACAAAAAAGATAAAGTGAGAACAATTTATGAAATCGAGCTAATTGAGCAGGACGACGAATTAATTTTTCGTTTTGTAGGTAATGGATTTTTATATAATATGGTCAGGATTATTGTTGGTACGTTACTGAGCATAGGGCAAGGAAAGCTTGATCCGGATAGCATTCCAGAGATTTTAGCGAAACAAAATCGTCAGTTTGCTGGAAAGATGGCTCCTGGTCATGGGCTTTATTTATGGCAGGTAAACTATAACAACTAATCCTGGTGTAACATTTGCTTGACATTAGAAACTCAAAAGTATATCATAACATATGGTATTGTTTCTAAAACCACGATTAGCCCCGGAAGGAAATCGTGTTTAAGATAAACAATAGATTTTTTCTATGGAAAAGATAACGAGGAGGGAAACACATGCGTACGACTTTTATGGCAAAAGCTAACGAAGTTGAGCGTAAATGGTATGTGGTTGATGCTGAAGGTCAAACTTTAGGTCGCCTTGCTAGTGAAGTAGCATCCATTTTACGTGGTAAAAACAAACCTACATTTACACCACACGTTGACACGGGTGATCATGTAATTATTATTAACGCTGAGAAAATTCATTTAACAGGTAATAAATTAAACGATAAAATTTACTACCGTCACACTAACCACCCAGGTGGACTTAAACAAAGAACAGCTCTTGAAATGCGTACAAACTACCCTGTACAAATGTTAGAGCTTGCAATTAAAGGCATGCTTCCAAAAGGACGCTTAGGCCGTCAAGTTTCTAAGAAACTAAACGTGTATGCTGGAGCAGAGCATCCACACCAAGCACAAAAACCAGAAGTTTACGAACTTCGCGGATAATCAATTAAAGGAGGGCTTACTTTGGCACAGGTTCAATACTATGGCACTGGACGTCGTAAGAGTTCAGTAGCGCGCGTACGCCTAGTTCCAGGCGAAGGACGCGTTATCATTAACGGTCGTGATTTTGAAAACTATATCCCATTTGCTGCATTACGTGAAGTAGTGAAACAACCTCTAGTTGCAACAGAAACTTTAGGTAACTACGATGTACTTGTAAACGTAAATGGTGGTGGATACACTGGTCAAGCTGGTGCTATTCGTCACGGTATTTCTCGCGCTTTATTAAAAGCTGATCCAGAATACCGTCTAACACTAAAACGTGCAGGTCTATTAACTCGTGACGCACGTATGAAAGAGCGTAAAAAATACGGTCTTAAAGGCGCACGTCGTGCACCTCAGTTCTCAAAACGTTAATTTTTGCGAACTACAAACCCCAACCATTTTGGTTGGGGTTTTTTATGTTTCATTCCTCTTTTGAAATTTTTGTAGTTTGGAATATTTTAGTGCTATCCTCTCGCGTATGCTTCTTCTTTAGAAGTTTAGACTAATACGTATTAGGGAGGTTTATAAGTACTATGAATGTCATTGTCAGCTTACAAGAAAAACAAAAAGAAAAGCAGTTGAAATATGAGCGGAAGATGCTGCGGGAATTATCATTAAAAACATTACGTTCAAATATTAGAGATGCCTTTCAGATGCAGGAACTTCATCGTCAGTATGAAGATTACTGCATTGAATTAGGGATAGAATCGTATTTATTAGGAGCGAGATATAGCAAATTTGGTTATTATGGCGAATCGTTCTTTGATGTGAAATATAGGGCCTTAGAAGAAGAGCAACAATTAACGGAAACACTATTTCAATTTTTAACGAGCATGACTATGCGGGAGATTAAGTTACAAGATGAGGAATTACTTTTTGAATCTTGCCAGCAGTTTATCGGCTTATGGTGGCAGGAAGGATATGAAAAAGGTGAAAGAAGATATCGATTAAAGCTTCATTAAGACAAGCATAAACTTTCCTCTTGTCCCATATAAGTAATTAGAGGGACTAGCTGGAGGAGGAAAGGTATGAAGAGAATTCGAATTATCTCTTTTGCACTCGCTGCGGTTATTTTGTTTTTTTTAGTCAAACAAGAATTTCAAATTACAAAATCGTGGCGAGCTTGGAATTTACCCTTATCAGGGAAAGTAATCGTATTAGATGCTGGGCATGGTGGACCAGACGGAGGGGCTGTTGGTGGCAAGGATATTGTAGAAAAAGATATTACGCTTGAGATTACAAAGAAGGTGCAAGATTATTTACAAGAGCAAGGTGCACTAGTTATTTTAACGCGTGAGGGAGATTATGATTTAGCCCAGAAAGATACAAAGTCATATAGTAGACGTAAAGCAGAAGATTTAAAAAAACGTGTAGAGATTATTAATAAACCCGATGTAGATTTTTTTGCAAGTATCCATTTAAATGCTTTAACTAGTAGTGGATCAAAAGGCGCACAAACGTTCTATTACCGTTCTTCAATTGAAAATGAACGTGCTGCGAAATTTATACAAGCTGAGTTGAGAACGAGTTTAGAGAATACAAATCGTTCTGCTAAAACAATTTCTCATGTGTATTTATTAAAGTATGCGAAAAACCCAGGTGCTTTAATTGAAGCTGGCTTTTTATCGAATGTAAATGAAAGGTATATGTTAAATTCGGAGAAATATCAGCAAAAGGTAGCAGCTGCTGTATATCGTGGTATATTACGTTATTTCACGGAAAAAGGAAATCCTCCAGAATAAGGAGGATTTTTTTGCGTTTCTCTCGTTAACGAAGTTTTCCGAAAATATGTTATACTGGAAATGTAAACGCATTTATTTCAAAAGTAAAGAGAGATATATTTAATTAACATTATGTTATTTTTCATACAGGGGGCTGGGCTAATTATGGTAACGAAAGAGCAAGTAGTGGAAGCGTTAGAAGGGATTGTAGATCCGTTTTTACATAAAACGTTAAAAGAAACAGGGGCAATTAAAGAGGTAACAGTCAAGCCTGAGAAGGAACATGTAAGTGTTAAAATTGCAATCGTAAAAACTGGTACCGCGGAACAAATGCAATTGCAATCTGGAATTGTAAAGTTAGTAAAAGAACTAGGAGCAGCAACAGTAGGGCTTCGCTTTGCAGAATTTACAGAAGAGGAATTAGCTCAGTTTGCACCAGAACAAGAAGAAGAGCAAACTGAATCTTTATTGTCGCCAAATTCGAAAACGACATTTTTAGCAGTGGCGAGTGGAAAAGGTGGAGTAGGGAAATCAACAGTTTCTGTTAACCTTGCTATTGCTTTAGCTCGTCTAGGGAAAAAAGTTGGTATCATTGATGCTGATATTTATGGTTTTAGCGTACCTGATATGATGGGGATAGAAAAACGCCCTGTAGTAAGAGGAGATAAAATCATTCCAGTGGAGCGTCTAGGTGTAAAGGTAATCTCAATGGGATTCTTTGTAGAAGATAATGCACCGGTTATTTGGAGAGGGCCTATGCTCGGGAAAATGTTAAATCACTTCTTTACGGAAGTAGAGTGGGGCGATTTAGATTATTTAGTTTTAGATTTACCACCAGGTACAGGTGATGTTGCGCTAGACTTACATTCGATGTTGCCGGCTTGTAAAGAGATTATTGTCACAACACCGCATCCAACAGCGGCATTTGTAGCAGCACGTGCTGGAGCAATGGCTTTACGTACAGAACATAGTATTCTTGGTGTTGTTGAAAATATGGCTTATTTTGAAAGTAAAACAACTGGCGAAAAAGAATATGTGTTTGGAAGAGGTGGTGGAGATAAATTAGCTACAGAACTTCAAACAGAAGTACTTGGCCGAATCCCGCTTCAACAACCTGATTGGAATAAAGAAGATTTTGCGCCGTCAGTATATGAAGATACGCATACGACAGGTCTTATTTATCGCACAATAGCTGAAGCGGTAATTGATAAAACAACTGTTGCGCAAAAATAAAATAATAATGAGTGGATGATACATGTATTGTCCACTCATTATTATCGTTATTATTTTTACTGCTGTTCCTTTTTACCTTCTTGGGAACCACCTTCACCGCCGGCTTCCTTTTTATCAGAACCACTTTTTTCGGCTTTTTGGACACCTTTACTAATAATATCAATCATCTTAGCTTGGAAGAGTGGGCTTTCAGCAGTTTCTGTTAATACTTGTTGTAAATATTGACGGTATTCTTTGCTCTTCATTGTTTGTAACATCATTTTTTCTACTTCAGGGTTTTTCATAATTTCTATAACGCCTGCTTGGTATTCAGGGTCTTTTAGTAATGTTTTCATTAAGGCTGTTTGTTCTTTTCCCATACTTTTAGCGAATTTCGATGAGAACTCAGGGTCTTTAAAGAGCTTTTCCCAGAATTGTTGCCCTTTATCGGATACCATTGCATCTTCAATCGTTTTCTTTACTACTGTTTCATCTAGTATGAGTGCTTGTTTCATTTTTTCATCAGTTAACACATCTTGAATGGCTTTCTTACCTTGATCGGTTTTTAAAATATCAACAATCATTTTCTTCGTTTGATCATAATCAAGTTCGGACTTTGCTTCTTTTTCTTGTGCACATGCTACAAGTACAAGAAATAGAAAAGAAGAAGTCAAAACGAGCAGCATCCGTTTCATAAGTTGGAACTCCTTTCAGCACAGTTCTCTCTTTTTAATATAAATATCTTTAAGGAATTTATACATGAACATGGCTAGCTTTTTGAAATTGTCATTGATACAATTTAATTAGAAATATAAGGATAATGGGGGATGTGTTGTGAATAGCCGCAAGTGGGTTCGACTATTTTTTACGACGTTGTTTCTTGGTGGGGTTAGTACAGTCATTATTGGATTTGTTTTAGAGTGGGACAAGTACGCTAAATTTTTTCAAAATTTCGACGGAAAGGAAATTTTGGCAGTTTCCTTCTGGTTGATGGGTGTAGGATTTATTTTTAGTGTGATAAGTCAAATGGGGTTCTTTGCCTATTTAACAATCCATCGTTTTGGATTAGGGATGTTCAGGTCACCTTCTTTATGGAATATAGTCCAGCTCTTCTTCATTGCATTCGTTTTATTTGATTTTGTGTATTTAAGATCGGTATTGATTGCAAATGGGGAAATTTCATTAGGGAATAACATACTTGTTGCTGGTGTGTTATTTATGTTTGGTGCCATCGTTGCTTATATAAAAAGTAAGGAAACGAATAAAAAGGCATTTGTGCCAGCTTTGTTCTTTATGGTGGTTGTAACAATTCTTGAGTGGGTACCAGCACTTCGAATTAATGATACAGATTGGTTATATTTAATGGTGATACCACTTTTATTATGTAATGCATATCAGTTACTTATATTACATCGTTTAATTGGAAAGACGAGTAAGTCAGCCTAATTAAGAGAGTTTTTACGCAGGGTAGTTGTACGAATGAAAATATCGGGATAAAAAAAGCTCTATTACCTGAACGAAAGGTAGTAGAGCTTTTTATGTGTAAAAAATTATTGGACATCTTTACTTTTCGTACTTGTGTTGGAAATAAGTTGTGATACGGATATTTGCTCATAGCCGTCACTCTTTAATTTCTGTAGAAGCAGTGGTAAAGCTTTATTT
>NZ_JARVHN010000001.1:5077500-5202500 GCF_040459765.1 Bacillus cereus group sp. RP29 | reverse complement strand
ATTATAGTACCTGTGAAGATGCAGGTTACCCGCGACAGGACGGAAAGACCCCGTGGAGCTTTACTGTAGCCTGATATTGAATTTTGGTACAGTTTGTACAGGATAGGCGGGAGCCTTTGAAACCGGAGCGCTAGCTTCGGTGGAGGCGCTGGTGGGATACCGCCCTGACTGTATTGAAATTCTAACCTACGGGTCTTATCGACCCGGGAGACAGTGTCAGGTGGGCAGTTTGACTGGGGCGGTCGCCTCCTAAAGTGTAACGGAGGCGCCCAAAGGTTCCCTCAGAATGGTTGGAAATCATTCGTAGAGTGCAAAGGCATAAGGGAGCTTGACTGCGAGACCTACAAGTCGAGCAGGGACGAAAGTCGGGCTTAGTGATCCGGTGGTTCCGCATGGAAGGGCCATCGCTCAACGGATAAAAGCTACCCCGGGGATAACAGGCTTATCTCCCCCAAGAGTCCACATCGACGGGGAGGTTTGGCACCTCGATGTCGGCTCATCGCATCCTGGGGCTGTAGTCGGTCCCAAGGGTTGGGCTGTTCGCCCATTAAAGCGGTACGCGAGCTGGGTTCAGAACGTCGTGAGACAGTTCGGTCCCTATCCGTCGTGGGCGTAGGAAATTTGAGAGGAGCTGTCCTTAGTACGAGAGGACCGGGATGGACGCACCGCTGGTGTACCAGTTGTTCTGCCAAGGGCATAGCTGGGTAGCTATGTGCGGAAGGGATAAGTGCTGAAAGCATCTAAGCATGAAGCCCCCCTCAAGATGAGATTTCCCATAGCGTAAGCTAGTAAGATCCCTGAAAGATGATCAGGTTGATAGGTTCGAGGTGGAAGCATGGTGACATGTGGAGCTGACGAATACTAATAGATCGAGGACTTAACCATATAATATGTAGCAATGTTATCTAGTTTTGAAGGAATATATAATTTTCTTCTTGACATTTCAAATGAAATGTTTATAATGATAAAAGTCTGGTAATGATGGCAGAGAGGTCACACCCGTTCCCATACCGAACACGGAAGTTAAGCTCTCTAGCGCCGATGGTAGTTGGGACCTTGTCCCTGTGAGAGTAGGACGTTGCCAGGCTAATATTATTCCGCAGTAGCTCAGTGGTAGAGCTATCGGCTGTTAACCGATCGGTCGTAGGTTCGAGTCCTACCTGCGGAGCCATTATGCTTCCATAGCTCAGCTGGTAGAGCACTTCCATGGTAAGGAAGAGGTCACCGGTTCAAGCCCGGTTGGAAGCTTGGGAATAGGTTTAAAACTTTTTTGGCCCGTTGGTCAAGTGGTTAAGACACCGCCCTTTCACGGCGGTAACACGGGTTCGAATCCCGTACGGGTCACCACTTTTGGAGGATTAGCTCAGCTGGGAGAGCACCTGCCTTACAAGCAGGGGGTCGGCGGTTCGATCCCGTCATCCTCCACCATATATATTTTAAATGTCGGAGGGGTAGCGAAGTGGCTAAACGCGGCGGACTGTAAATCCGCTCCTTCGGGTTCGGCAGTTCGAATCTGCCCCCCTCCACCATTTTCTTTAAAATAACCTGAGAGGGTTTATTTTTTTGAAAAGATAACCATACTAGTAAATATTAATGGGCTATAGCCAAGCGGTAAGGCAACGGACTTTGACTCCGTCATGCGCTGGTTCGAATCCAGCTAGCCCAGCCATTTACGAGCCATTAGCTCAGTTGGTAGAGCATCTGACTTTTAATCAGAGGGTCGAAGGTTCGAGTCCTTCATGGCTCACCATTTTCGCGGAAGTAGTTCAGTGGTAGAATACAACCTTGCCAAGGTTGGGGTCGCGGGTTCGAATCCCGTCTTCCGCTTAATTACTAAGGGGCCTTAGCTCAGCTGGGAGAGCGCCTGCCTTGCACGCAGGAGGTCAGCGGTTCGATCCCGCTAGGCTCCATCTAATAGAGAAAGCTTACATCATATGATGTAAGCTTTTTTTTGTGTTTGAAAAGACAACTTTCATACTTGTCATTTAAAATGGAGAAAACGTGAAAATAAAGGGTGGGGGATAATTATGAAAGTTGTTATTGCATCTGATTCATATAAAGAAAGCTTAAAAGCTATAGAAGTATGTGAGGCCATTGAAAGAGGTTTTGGAGCAATTTTCCCTAAAGCAGAGTATGTAAAAATACCAATTGGAGATGGAGGGGAAGGAACGGTTGATTCCCTTGTTGATGCCACAAGCGGGAGGATTATATCATTTCATGTGACAGGACCACTTAGAGAGAGTATACAAGCTTTTTACGGTATGTCTAAAGATAAAAAGACAGCGTTTATTGAAATGGCAGCAGCATCAGGCTTACAACATGTTCCGGCTAAAAAACGAAACCCACTTATTACGACGACGAAAGGAACAGGAGAACTTATACTACATGCGCTAGACGAAGGAGCTGAGCATATCATTTTAGGACTTGGAGGAAGTGCTACAAATGATGGAGGAGCGGGTATGTTGTCAGCTTTAGGAGTCAAGTTCATAAATGGAAAAGGAGAAGTAATAGAGCCATCTGGTGGAACGTTACATTCGATTGTCTCTATTGATTTTTCACAAATGGATTCCCGTTTAAAGCATATAAAGATAGAAGCAGCATGTGATGTAGATAATCCGTTAGTTGGAATAAGAGGAGCATCTTTCGTATTTGGACGACAAAAGGGTGCGGATGAAGAGATGATGAAAGAGCTGGATGAGAATTTAAAGCATTATGCGCATATCCTTAAACAATACCTATCTTGCGACGTATCTAAAATACCTGGTGCAGGAGCTGCAGGAGGTATGGGAGCAGCTGTTATTGCAGTGCTAAAGGGAAACTTGCGGAGAGGAATTGAAATTGTATTAGATTATACAAATTTTGATAAGCATATAGAAGGTGCAGATTTAATTATAACTGGCGAAGGGAGAATAGATGAACAAACAGCATATGGAAAGGCCCCAGTAGGTGTTGCGGAGCGTGCAAAGCATTTTCATATTCCTGTCATTGCTATTGGGGGATCGGTATCTCTGAATTATTCGGCTGTTCATGAAAAAGGAATTGATGCAGTATTTAGTATTACAACAAGTCCGATGACATTAGAGGAGGCATATAAAGTAGCAGAAGAGAATATCGAAATGACAGCAAAGAATATTGCAGCAGTGTGGAAAATAGCATCAGAAAAACACTTCTAAATGCAGGAGTGTTTTTTATTATTATCTAATAATAATGATGGTAGTTGTTTCATTATGTTAACTTTATACATAGAATAGTCTTAACATTTTGATTTTGAAGCAAATATAAGTGAATAATTTGTATATCCATACAGAAAAATGTCGAGTTGAGTCAGAGTATATAAAAGATTTAAAATATTTAGTGAAGGCACAAAAGGGGGATACTATCTATGAAAAAAGAAATTTCAGTTATTGGAGTTCCAATGGATTTAGGCCAGATGCGTCGTGGCGTTGATATGGGACCGAGCGCAATCCGTTATGCAGGTGTAATTGAAAGAATTGAAGGAATTGGATATGACGTTAAAGATATGGGAGATATATGTATAGAGAGAGAAAAAGAAGTAGATGTAAATACAAGCTTAAGAAACCTTACACAAGTTGCAACTGTATGTAACGAATTAGCAAGTAAGGTGGATCATATTATAGAAGAAGGGCGTTTTCCACTTGTATTAGGTGGCGATCATAGTATCGCTATTGGTACATTAGCTGGTGTTGCGAAACATTATAAAAACCTAGGTGTTATTTGGTATGATGCACATGGTGATTTAAATACAGAAGAAACTTCACCATCTGGAAATATTCACGGTATGTCACTTGCAGCAAGTTTAGGGTATGGACATCCCACGCTTGTAGATTTATACGGGGCATATCCAAAGGTGAAAAAAGAGAATGTCGTAATTATCGGTGCACGTGCATTAGATGAAGGAGAAAAAGACTTTATTCGAAATGAAGGTATTAAAGTATTTTCAATGCACGAGATTGATCGTATGGGTATGACGGCTGTTATGGAAGAAACAATCGCGTATTTATCTCATACTGATGGTGTGCATTTATCATTAGATTTAGATGGTCTTGATCCTCACGATGCACCAGGAGTTGGAACACCTGTAATTGGTGGCTTATCTTATCGTGAAAGTCATTTAGCAATGGAGATGTTAGCGGAAGCTGATATTGTTACATCTGCCGAGTTTGTTGAGGTAAATACGATTTTAGATGAGCGAAATAGAACGGCAACAACAGCGGTTGCTTTAATGGGTTCTTTATTCGGTGAAAAACTAAAATAAATGTAAGAAAAGCAACTGAGAAGTTGCTTTTTTTATTTGAAAATAGGCGTATAATAATGATTTATATTATACTGTACGATAAGAATGTTTGACATCTTACCAATTTAGACTAAAGGGGGTTGTTTGTAATTGTCGTTTGTTTCATGTATGGTATAATTAACTAGTTGTTGGAAATACATACAGATAGAGCATAAAACAATATTTCAATATATGGATAGAATTGCTCGTAAGTAGGAGGAAGGGTTAGCATGCCTTTTGAAGATACGACCATTTTGAAATATCTTAGTACGGCATTAGATATTGCCGTTGTATGGTTTATTATATATAAGCTAATTCTCATAATCCGAGGGACGAAAGCTGTTCAACTTTTAAAAGGGATTACAGTTATTATTGTCGTTCGGATGATCAGTATTTTTCTTGAATTGCGAACGCTATATTGGCTAACTGAACAAGTATTAACGTGGGGATTTTTAGCCGTTATTATTATTTTCCAGCCAGAATTGCGAAGAGCGCTTGAGCAGCTAGGACGCGGGAGTTTATTTTCGCGTACTGGAACTCATGAGGATGATGAGCCTGAAATGGTTGCAACAGCGATAGCGAAAGCAACGGAATATATGGGGAAACGTAGAATTGGTGCATTAATTACCTTGTCAAAAGAGACCGGTATGGGTGATTATGTAGAAACGGGTATTCCGCTAAATGCAAACGTATCATCGGAATTACTCATTAATATTTTCATTCCAAACACACCTCTTCACGATGGAGCAGTAATTATGCAAGGAAGTACCATTAAAGCAGCAGCTTGCTATCTTCCGTTATCGGAAAGTCCATTTATTTCTAAAGAGTTAGGAACTAGGCATCGCGCTGCAATGGGAGTTAGTGAAGTTACTGATAGTATTACAGTAGTTGTGTCGGAAGAAACAGGCCAAATTTCTTTAACGAAAAATGGTAAGTTGCATCGTGATTTGAAGACCGAACAACTGAAAGATATGTTGTTATCTGAATTTAGTGCGAACGAAAAAACGACTTCTTCGTCTTTATGGAATTGGAGGAGAAAGCGTCATGGATAAGTTAATGGAGAATCATTGGTTTTTAAAGGGGATCTCATTACTATTGGCGTGTATGCTTTTTATGTCAGCGACTTTAACTGAAAAAAATACGACATCGGGGATACTACCTTTTGCAAATGATGCGAAAGAAACATTAACTAATTATGCTATTAACGTTAAGTATGATGAAGAGAAATATATTGTAAGTGGTATTCCGGCAGAGGGCGTTAAGGTGAAGTTAGAGGGTCCAAAAGCAGCAGTTGCTACGGCAAAAGCGAAAAAACAATTTGATATACCAGTTGATTTGAGAGGTAGCGAAAAAGGAACGTATGAAGTTTCTTTGAAAACGAATGGACTTCCAGATGATGTGAAAGGAACAGTTCAGCCATCAACAATTAAAATTACTCTTCATGAAAAAGCGAGAAAATATGTTCATGTAGACTTGAAATTATCAAATGAGGATCAAATGCCAGCTGGTGCTACTCTCGAAAAATCAAACATTAAACCTGATACGGTTGAGGTAGTTGGGACGAAAGAAGAAATTGAAAGTATTTCATCTGCTAAGGCGTATGTTGATTTAAAAGGTGTTAATAAAACTGTTACAAAAACAGCCGAAGTTACATTATACAATAAAGAAGGAAAACGTTTAAATGTAAGAACAAGTCCATCTAAAATTAGTGTAACGTTGAATGTGGCGACGCAAGCTACGGCCAATAATACTGAAAAAACTGTTCCTATAACATATGCGAAAAAGGGGAGTTTACCGGAAGGATTGGCCGTTACAAATATTAGCGTTGAGCCGAGAGAAGTAACGATAGCAGGTCCAAAAGATATATTGGATAATATACAATCGATAGAGGGGGTCGAAGTAGATCTTAGTCAATTGACAGAGTCTACAACATTCGATACCTCTGTTTTATTACCAAAGGGTGTAACAAGTGCGAAGCCAAATCAAGTAAAGGTTTCAGTAGGCGTACAAAAAACAAAACAAACGAAAACAAGAACGATTGATGGTATATCAATTCAAAAAAATGGACTTTCTAAAGACGTTACGGCCCAGTTACTTTCGCCGCAAGATGGGAAGATAAGCGTTGATATTTCAGGAGAAACAAGTATAGTAGATAAAATAACAGCTGCTCAAATAACAGCAGTGATTAATCTACAAAATGTGTCTCCTGGGACGAAGGATGTTGCTATTCAAGTGAGTGGCCCTGGTAATATTTCAATAGAGCCAAAACAAAAAAGTGCTAAAGTTACAATTGTGAAGAAAGAAAACCCCGATAAAGAAGTACAGGGTAACGGTGAGCAACCAAATTCAAATAATAATAAAGATAATCAAACTGAAAAACCAAAAAATCCTGAACCTGAACCTAAGCCTGATCCAGAAAAGGAAAAGGAGAAGGAATCGGAACAAAATGAAGATAAAGAAACTAGCCAAGAGCCAACAGTAGATAATCAAAAAGAGCCAGAAAAAGGAGCGAATCATAATGGGTAAATATTTTGGTACAGATGGAGTACGCGGGGTTGCGAATAAGGAGTTAACACCTGAATTAGCGTTCAAAATTGGACGTTTTGGTGGTTATGTATTAACAAAAGATACAGACCGTCCAAAGGTAATTATCGGCCGTGATACACGTATATCAGGACATATGTTAGAAGGAGCTTTAGTAGCAGGTCTATTATCAACTGGAGCAGAAGTAATGCGTCTTGGTGTTATTTCTACACCAGGTGTTGCTTATTTAACGAAAGCGTTAGATGCACAAGCTGGTGTTATGATTTCTGCATCTCATAATCCAGTACAAGATAACGGAATTAAATTCTTCGGTTCAGACGGTTTTAAATTAACAGATGAGCAAGAAGCAGAAATTGAAGCTTTATTAGACAAAGAAGTGGATGAATTACCACGTCCAACAGGTACGAACCTTGGGCAAGTGAGTGATTATTTTGAAGGTGGACAAAAGTATTTACAATACATTAAACAAACTGTAGAGGAAGATTTCTCAGGTTTACATATCGCTTTAGATTGTGCGCATGGTGCTACGTCTTCTTTAGCTCCGTACTTATTTGCTGATTTAGAAGCTGATATTTCAACAATGGGAACTTCACCAAACGGTATGAACATTAACGATGGAGTAGGTTCTACGCATCCAGAAGTATTAGCTGAATTAGTAAAAGAAAAAGGTGCTGATATTGGTCTTGCTTTCGATGGTGATGGTGACCGTTTAATCGCTGTAGATGAAAAAGGAAACATTGTTGATGGCGATCAAATTATGTTTATTTGTGCAAAGTACATGAAAGAAACTGGTCAACTAAAGCATAATACAGTTGTTTCAACAGTTATGAGTAACTTAGGTTTCTACAAAGCACTTGAAGCTAACGGTATTACAAGTGATAAAACAGCAGTTGGTGACCGATACGTAATGGAAGAAATGAAGCGCGGAGGTTACAACTTAGGTGGAGAACAATCAGGCCATATTATCTTACTTGATTACATTACAACTGGTGATGGAATGTTAAGTGCACTTCAACTTGTAAACATTATGAAAATGACGAAAAAACCATTATCTGAGCTTGCAGGAGAAATGACAAAATTCCCGCAATTACTAGTAAACGTTCGTGTAACAGATAAAAAACTAGCACTAGAAAACGAAAAAATTAAAGAAATTATTCGTGTTGTAGAGGAAGAAATGAATGGTGATGGCCGCATTCTTGTTCGTCCATCTGGAACAGAACCACTTATTCGTGTAATGGCAGAAGCACCAACACAAGAAGTTTGTGATGCATATGTACATCGCATTGTAGAAGTTGTGAAAGCGGAAGTTGGCGCTGAATAATTTAATAAATTTATTGAAAAGGAGCACAATAAGTGCTCCTTTTTCATATGTTTTATAGATGGTGAAAAAATTTTCATTGACGGTTTATCCATGTTTGTTATAAGATGGTCTTGTTCTTTTTCTCAAAGGAAATATTGTAAATTATAGAAGCGCCAGAACTACAAGTAGTGTAGTTGACGAGGTGGGGTTTATCGAGATTTCGGCGGATGGCTCCCGGTTGTTCATCACAACCGCAAGCTTTTACTTAAATCATTAAGGTGACTTAGTGGACAAAGGTGAAAGTGTGATGAGAGAAAAGGAACGGATACAAACTAGCTGTATAAGTATATACGGACTTAAACCCAATCGAGAGGAAGGTGAAAGCCGTTACAAGCTTACAGGGCTAGCAATATGTAATCCGTTTTTTAGTATAAATAAAAATGGTATCGGACTATGTCGTTACATGTTCGCAGAGCAGTGTAAGCATTTGTAACGGCGACTAAACATGTGTGGAATCGTAGGATTTATTGGAGAGCAAGATGCAAAGGAAATTTTATTAAAAGGTTTAGAAAAGCTAGAATATCGTGGATATGATTCAGCAGGTATTGCAGTACAAGCAGAGAACGGTGTTGTTGTATACAAAGAAAAAGGCCGTATTGCAAAACTTCGCGAAATCGTAGATGAGAACGTAGCAACAAGCGTGGGGATCGGTCACACACGCTGGGCTACACATGGTGTTCCGAGCAAAGTAAACGCGCATCCGCATCAAAGTACATCAAAGCGTTTTACACTAGTTCATAACGGTGTAATTGAAAACTATGAGTTAGTGAAGAAGGAATATTTACAAGATGTCACGTTCGTAAGTGAAACGGATACAGAGGTTATCGTACAGCTTATGGAACAACAAGTGAGCACAGGACTAAGTGTAGAAGAAGCGTTCCGTAATACGCTATCTCTTTTACATGGCTCTTATGCAATCGGATTACTTGATGCTGAAAATCCAAACATGATTTATGTTGCTAAAAACAAAAGCCCGCTATTAGTAGGTGTTGGTGACAACTTTAATGTTGTGGCGAGCGACGCTATGGCGATGTTACAAGTTACAGATCAATTTATTGAATTAATGGATAAAGAAATTGTAATTGTAACGAAAGAAAGTATTACAATTAAAAACTTACAAGGTGAAACGATTGAACGTGCACCGTTTACAGCGGAATTAGACGCAAGTGATATTGAAAAAGGAACATACCCTCATTTCATGCTTAAAGAAATCGATGAGCAACCACTTGTTATCCGTAATATAATTCAAAAGTACCAAGATGAAAATGGCGAGATTGAATTAGATCAAGACATCCGCAATGCGATTTTAGATAGCGATCGTATTTACATCATTGCATGTGGAACAAGTTATCATGCAGGTCTTGTTGGAAAACAATTTATCGAGAAGTTTGCAAAAATGCCAGTTGAAGTGCATGTAGCAAGTGAATTCTCTTATAACATGCCATTATTAACAGAAAGACCATTCTTCATTTACATTTCACAAAGTGGTGAAACAGCTGATAGCCGTGCAGTACTTGTACAAACAAATGAAATGGGGCATAAAGCATTAACAATTACAAACGTACCTGGTTCTACACTTTCTCGTGAAGCGGATTATACACTTCCGTTATACGCGGGACCAGAAATCGCCGTTGCATCAACGAAAGCTTACACAGCACAGCTTGCAGTACTTTCAATTTTAGCTGCAGATATTGCTAAAGCAAAAGGTGAAGTTCTTGGTTTTGACTTAACACACGAACTAGGACTTGTAGCAAATGCAATGGTACAACTTTGTGATCAAAAAGAAGAAATGGACGCATTAGCAAAACAATTTTTAGCAACAACTCGTAACTGTTTCTTCATCGGACGTAGCGTAGACTTCTACGTAGGATTAGAAGGAGCGTTAAAGCTAAAAGAAATCTCTTACATCCAAGCAGAAGGATTTGCTGGAGGAGAATTAAAACACGGTACAATCGCTTTAATCGAAAACGGTACACCAGTTATCGCACTTGCTACACAAGAACACGTAAACCTTGGAATTCGTGGTAACGTGAAAGAAGTAGTAGCACGCGGAGCTAACCCATGTATCATCTCAATGAAAGGCTTAGAAATGGAAGGTGACAGCTTCGTATTACCAGCTGTACACGAAGCACTAGCACCGCTAGTAGCAGTTATTCCATTACAACTTATCTCATACTACGCAGCACTTCACCGCGAGTGTGACGTTGATAAGCCACGTAACTTAGCTAAGTCTGTTACGGTTGAGTAGGAGATTAGTAGGTTAGTAAATATATTGTAGTTTTATAAAAAAGATTGATCATTTAAAACAAAGTTCGATTATTTAAAATAAAGATTGATCATTTGTAATAAAGTTTGATTAAAAATAGCCTCTTCGGGTATGATATCCGTAAGAGGTTATTTTTTATTATTCAGAAAAAAGGTGAGATGAGAATGTTACCAAAATATAATTCCGATAATCCAAGCCTGTTAGAATCGATAGTTTGCTTTACTGATATTTTAGGGTTTTCCAATTTAATTATAAACACACCTAATCGACAGTCCGGAAATCATTTACTCAAAAATCTTCATGAAATTCTTACAAATCAATATGCGCTAATGAGAGAGATGAACCCATACGGTCATTTTAAAACATTTACTGACAATGTCATACTAGCATATCCAAGATTTCAAGATGGTGAAGGACAATCAGGTAGTTTGTTTATGTCATTTATTGATTATCAATTAGAGATGACATTGAATGGGTATTTCTTACGTGGCGGTATTGCTTTAGGAGATTACTATGGTGATGATGATTTTGCATATGGACCGGCATTAATAGAAGCACATGATTTAGAATGTAGTAAAGCTAGTTATCCTAGAATTATTCTAAGTGATAATATGGTCAAAATGGTATGTGAACATTTAGATTATTATGCGCCGTTAACATTTGCTCCGCAGTTCTCCCATTTATTAAAAGATGCAGATGGAAGTTGCTTTGTTAACTATTTATATGGATTGCATGAAATGTTTATTTGTGGCGATAGAAGCGACGAGGATTTTAATTCGTATGTTGATCAATTAAAAAAACATAAGGATATTGTTGAAGAAAAATTACAACAATTTAGTAATAATCCAAAGCTGTATGCTAAATATGAATGGGTAGCACAATATCACAACTACTACTGTGAACAATACTTTGAACCAATTGATATTCAACAATTAGGACTTAATATTCAAGGCATAGTGCCACGTAATTTTTCAAGAATTGTTGTAAATGATTTAGTTAATCTTTAGAAATCCGATTAGGAGGGGTTTAATGTCCAAACGCAAACGCTCGCCATCTATCGAAAAAAATCTTAAAGACGGTCGTGGACAAGGGTTAGGGGTTGATTATAAACCATGGGTTACGATTCAAGATGTTCCTTCATTAGGTCGTGCAACACGTCTAAAGGGCGTTAAAATACCAAGACGATTTGAGTTTCTTTCAGACTTGGAACGAAACTACTTCTATTTGTTGGAATGTTCCGATTTGGTGGTTGATATACGAGAACAATATCCCTTATTGCCTATAGAAGAGACGATAGTCATTGCTGATGAACTAGGTATTAAACACCCAGCTAATCCTAAAACAGGTGAGCCAATTGTGATGACAACGGATTTTTTAGTAACAATCAGTAAAAATCAGCAACATCAACATTTAGCTCGAACATTGAAGTACAAAGATGAGTTAATGAACAAACGTGTACTTGAGAAGTTTGAAATTGAGCGTGTTTATTGGGAACGACAAGATATTAATTGGGGCATTGTGACGGAACTAGAAATACCGAAAGAGATGGCACATAATATTGCGTTTGTTCATGGGTATGCGGACCTTTTTGCCATTGAAGGATTTGAAGAAGTGACAGCATACGGCATAGAAGATATGAGTATTTATTTTATTAAAAAGTTATTAGCGAAAGATCAAACAGTAAAACAAATTGCTAAAGAGTTTGAACGAGATTTTGGCATGGTTGTTGGTTGTGGTCTTTCGCTATTTAAGCATCTAATCATGACGAAGGCAATTGAAATGGATTTATTAGAAAAGTTAGATGTAAATCAAATTCAGCAAGTTAAAGCCGTACGAAAAGACTTTTCAGAGAAGGTGAGAGCGATATGATCTTTTACAATCAAGTGTATCAATATACAGATAAAGAAGAAAAGAATCGTATTCGTATCATCACTATCGATAATCCAATTGTTTATTTTGTTGAGTTATATGGAGATACATCAATGCCTAAAGAAGCCGTTTTATCTGATATTGAAACTGAAGTACAGAGTGGGATATTAATTCCAATTCCAGACCCATTTGTGAAAAGCTATGTAGATAAAGATTTAACGGAAAAGCAAATTCAAAAGCGTGATGAGGATTGGCAAATCGTTTCTGAAGGCTGGGATACAGTTAAAGATACACTGCTCAATAAAAAAGAACGGGATAGGATTTTTGAACAAATTGCTCAACAACATCGTATCGCTAAAATAAAGGTGAAGCGGATTTTTACTCGTTTTTGGCAACGGGGTTTAAATAAGAATGCACTTCTTCCTGATTATATGCACTCAGGTGGTAAAGGAAAAGAGCGTCAACTATCAGCGAATGCTAAAGTGGGTCGTCCAAGAAAATATACGTCATCTAAGGAAGGGGTTAATATTACGGACGATGTGAAGAAGCAGTTCGACTATGTAGTGAAAAAATATTATCGTAAAAAAGAGCAGCTATCTCTTACCGATACTTATGAATATTTGTTAAGAGAATTTTATTCGGACAACTACTATGAAGGAAAAAAGCTTAAGTATAAGGTTTGGGACGAATCAAGAATCCCTACATACCACCAGTTTTACTATTGGTTTAAGAAATTGGAAAATTCGAAACTTGATTTTCAATTACGTCATAGCCAAAAAGAGTTTGAGCTAAAGCATCGACCAATATTAAGCACTTCAGCTTTAGAAACAGATGGACCAGGTACACGATTCCAAATTGATGCGACGATTGCTGATGTTTATTTAGTTAGTTCATTTAATCGTAATTTAATTATAGGTCGCCCAGTTGTATATGGTGTGATTGATGTGTATTCACGCTTACTGACAGGCATTTATGTTGGTTTAGAGGGTCCTTCGTGGGTAGGTGCTATGATGACTTTAGATAATATGGTGACTAATAAAGTAGAATTTTGTAAGCAATATAATATTGAGATTGATGAATCACAATGGCCGGCCAATCACCTGCCAGAAATCATCATCGCAGACCGAGGGGAATTTGAAGGTTATTCCGTTGAAAGTTTAATTAATAATTACAATATCAAAATCGAAAATACATCGCCGTATCGAGGGGATTTAAAGGGGATTATTGAACGCCAATTTCGTACCATCAACGGCAAAATAAAGCGCAAAGCCCCAGGTGCTATTCAAAAAGAATATCGTGAACGAGGAGATCGAGATTATCGATTAGATGCCAGCTTAAACCTTGAAGAATTCACGAAAATCATTATTCATCTTGTATTGCATCATAATCAAAAAATCATTGATAAATATCCATTGGAAAAGGAAATGATTACTGATCAATTAACAGCAACTCCGATTAACTTGTGGAATTGGGGCATTGCCAATAAAAAAGGTCGTTTACAGAAAGTAAGCAATCAAAATATATTACGATTAAATTTATTACCTAAAGGAAAAGCACGCATTACGAGAGCAGGAATTAATTTTAAAGGATTGGCATATGGCTCTGAAAAAGCTTTAAATGAGCAATGGTATTTGAAAATGAAAAATCAAAGTATCGAAGTAGTTTTCGATCCACGTTCAATGGACCAAATTTATATACCTTATGCAGATGGACGAAGCTTTTATACATGCTACTTATTAGATACAAGTAAGCAATACAAAGGGGATTCACTGGAAGAAATCCAATTTTATCAGCAGTTATTGCAGGAAACAAAGAAACGAGAAGCCGATAAGCAAACTGAAACTACGATTAATACAGATGTAGCGATTGAATCTATTATTAAACAAGCAGTAAAGCAGAAAAAAGAAACGGAGACCCAATTAACAAGTAAAGCTGAAAAGTTGAAAGATATTCGAACAAATAGACAAGCTGAAAAATTGATGAATAGGGAAGGAGAAAAATTTGTTTTAGCCGAAAAACCGAAATTAGAGTCTGCCCAGGTGGTTGAATTTACGAATAAAAAAACGGCAGCATCACCTACACAGAAATCTAGCTCACGTCTAATGGGAAAATTAAAGAAGAAGCGAGATGAGGAGTTTGAAAAAGATAAATAATCTTGTATTTAAAGGAGATTTTGAAGAAGCAAATTATAAAGAACAAGTTTTATCTGAATACAGCAATAACCCTTTCATCGAAGCTCTTCCGCCCATTTTCGATGAGGATGATGTGTTGGATCGTTTTATGGTGACACCACGTATTACAGAGCAAGATAAACTAAGTGAAACGAATATTCGCTATCATGTGTTGAAGCGTGTGAAAAACTTTATTCAACCTTTACCTATCCATTTTGAAGTAGAGCGGCGCCTATCAACTTTAATTCGCCGAGGCTATTTAGCACGTAATCCATTAGATAAAACATTTCTAGAGCGTATTCGGTTGTTACATCAGCTAAGGGAAGATGAAGAGGAAGCACATAAATACATCGATGAGCGATTAAATTATATTCGCTCCACAGCAGATAGTTTATCGATTATTGGCATTTCAGGTATTGGGAAAACAACAGCAATTGAGCGTTTGCTACTTATGTATCCGCAAGTTATTAAACATGAAGCTTACAAAGGACAAGCGTTTAATCGTACACAAATTGTTTGGCTTAAAATTGATTGTCCATATGATGGCAGCTTATCTACAATGTGTAAAGGATTCTTCAAGGCGATTGATGATCTACTTGGTACTCGTTACTTAGAGAAGTATGGTTATTTAAATCGCGTTACATCAACGATGCTTTTACACATGACTTCTTTAGCAAGTATGTATGGTATCGGTGTGTTAGTTATTGATGAAATACAGCATTTACTACATTCAAAAAATGACCAAGAAGAGATGTTGAATTTTTTTGTTACATTATCAAATACAGTCGGCGTCCCTACAGTGTTAATTGGCACCTCTAAGGCCCAACAATTATTTAAAGGAAACTTCCGTCAAGCTCGTCGTGCAGCAAGTGAAGGTGCAATTATTTGGGATCGTATGGCTGAGGACAGTGAGGAATGGGAGTTCTTTTTAGAAACATTATGGGAGTTACAATGTTTAAAAACTCGTTCAGAGCTTACTGGCGAAATTAAAAAGACGTTTTATGAAGAATGCCAAGGAATTACTTCAGTAGCTGTAAATTTGTTTATTCTAGCACAGGAGCGAGCACTATTTGATGAATCAAATGAAAATGAGGTTATTACTTCTCGCGTGTTAAGGAAAACAGCTAAAGAGGATATGAAAATTATTCAGCCAATGCTTAATGCCATTCGTAAAAATGATTTGAAGGTAATGTATAAGTATGAGGATATTATGATTAACCTTGACGAGTTAATGATTAATCATAAGCAAAACACCGAGTACGAGGGGGAAATCAAAGCAGCGATGAAAGAACGCCAAAATACATTGCAATATAAGCGACAAGATACGATTGAAAGTTTAAGTGTTGAAGTTGCCTCACTAGGAATTTTTGATGCTTTAAACGTTAATGATATTCGGAAGCTCATCACCAAAGTTGTAGAGAATAAACCTATTGATAGTGACTACAATACTTTAAAGTTAGAGTCTATTCAGCAAGTGATGGCATTAAATGAAAAGAAGAAAGTACACAAGTCTAAGAAAAATATTAAAAATGTAAACTTATTACCATTATTAAAGTTGCGAGAACAAGCGTTACAGAAAAAGAAACATTCATATGAATTGTTGACAGTTAACGGCTATGTGAAAAATCCATTAGAGGAATTTTACTAGGAGGATGTAGAAATGTTAACCTTCTTCACTAATCCTTATCCAGATGAATTGGTATATTCAGCGATTGCACGTTATCACTTTTATAGTGGCAATATTGATTGCAAAGATACATTAGAAGAAGTGTTTCAAAGTCGTTCGGTGATTCCAAGTGTGGAGATTGGTAGTCATTTTGCTATATTAGCTGAACAGCTAGGCTCTAACTATTCTGTTGAGACTATATTAGCTAATCATACAATTTATCCTTATTATGCAATGTTTTTAACAAAGCAGCGTCAGCAAGAAATTCTAAAAGACGTTGCTAGTAATGGACAAGCACTTTATACAAGACTCGGTATGATTGCAGGAAGCATTTGTAGGAAAACTGGATTCTATTATTGTGCAGAATGTACAAAGAGCGATGTAGAGCAATTCGGAGAGCCGTATATGCATCGGGAGCATCAATTACAAGGCCTTGATTATTGCCCTCACCATGAGGTGCAATTAAGAAAATATCCAGTAGATACAACAAGCCGTATTGAATATATTCGTTTTGAGTTAAAGAATATGAATCTATCTTCTAAATACGAAGAGAATCCTTTTGCAGAAATTTCAATTCACTTATCAAAACAAGCATATAAATTATTGCAATTACCGTTACATAATTTTTCACGAGAAGATATTAAGTTGAAATACCGTACGTTATTGAGTGAATTAAATCTGATTACAATTTCGAATCGAGTACGTCAAAAAGAATTGTATCAAGCGTTTAAAAATAAGTTCCCTAAAGGCTTTTTAGAAAAGTATGAGAGTACTCTAAATATAGCGGATGAGTATCACTGGTTAAAGGTGATTACTCGTAATACCAAGCGCCATGTACATCCTTTTAGGCATTTGTTAACGCTTTATTTCTTAGAACAGGATATAGATGACTTTGTGAATCAAAAGGCTCATGTAGGTCCGTTTGGTGTGGGGCCTTGGCCTTGTTTGAATAAAGCAGCCACACACTATAAAGAATCAGTCATTCCTAGTGTTGAGGTTACAAGAGATTTTAAATCAAAAATTCCAATTGGTACATTTAGCTGTTCGTGTGGTTTTGTCTATGCAAGAAAAGGCCCTGATATGTCTTTAGAAGATCGATTTCGCATAGGAAGAGTAAAAGTATTTGGTGAAGTGTGGAAGTCAAAGCTTAAACAGTTGTCTAATAGAAAACTGAGTACCAGGGCAATTGCGAGAGAATTAGGAGCCGATTCAAAGACAGTTAAAAGGTATTTAGAAGGACATACGATAATAAGTAATCAAGTGAAAATGGAGAGTAAAGCA
This sequence comes from Bacillus cereus group sp. RP29, assembly GCF_040459765.1. Taxonomy (NCBI): domain Bacteria; kingdom Bacillati; phylum Bacillota; class Bacilli; order Caryophanales; family Bacillaceae; genus Bacillus; species Bacillus cereus group sp. RP29. The sequence goes on along the minus strand of NZ_JARVHN010000001.1, from coordinate 5,185,049 downwards.
TTACTTGAACAATATAAAGACGAAATGATAGAAGGGATACGAAAACTTCCTAATTTATCTCGTACAGCTTTGAGAGAACGTTTTAAAAAGCAATATATGTTTTTATATCGGCATGATAAAGAATGGTTGATGAAGAATTTGCCTATAAAACAAAAGAAGCCAGAGTCAACTAAAACGGTAGACTGGGATAAAAGAGATAGAGAATACGTTGTAAAAATAAAAATGCTCTATAAAGAGCTATTAGCGAAAGAAAGACCTATTCGAATAACGGTTTCAGCTATAGGTAAACGATTAGGGATATTAACGAACTTAGAGCGTCATTTAGATAAACTATCGCAAACGAAGGGATTATTAGAAGAAATAATTGAGTCAGTCGAGCAATTTCAAATTCGTCGTTGTTGTAAAGTGATTGACCAAATGATAACGATGGATGAACCAGTTATACTATGGCAAGTACAGCGTATAGCAGCAGTGAAAACGCATCATTTTCATGAAATAAAACCAAAGCTAGAAGAATATTTGAAAAGGAAACAGGATGTGAGTAACGATGAGCAAACAACAGGTTAAACTGAATAATTGGCCATTTGATGAAGGAGAGCAAGCACAATTAACTTGGATTAGCTCTCCTTTTTTGCAAGATAAAAAAACGATGATTTATGCGTATTTTAGAGCAAATGATAGGACTGAAAAATTATTAGTTGATTGGGGAACATTGCCAGCTTTAGCTATTCAGCATTACTACATGAACGGCAACATTAGTCAAAGTATTCCTCCGTCAGGTATAGAAGAAGTTGAAATTAAAATTTATCCAAACACTGTGACCTATTCAGAAAGAGATTGGAACATCTTTGGTACAAATGATAAAGATGTTTCGCGTAGTTTCACTGTTTCATACCAAAATAAAAAATATATCTTGCCCCTTATTGAAGTTGTGCGTAGTATTTTAGCGCCAAATCGATTCTTATTATATCGTTTATTTGAAACGAATTCTTTTCCGCAATATTTTATTGAGCAATATGAGCCCAATAAGCTACATCTAGATTTTTCATCACAATATCATCGTAAGTATACGAAAGACTCCTACTTATTCCAGCTAGTATGGCTTTTAACAAATTCAGATCTAAGACAAGTGTTCGAAAATACCGCTTATACCTTTATTAATACAGGAGTCCTACAGTTTGATTGGTTATTCAAGCAACCTATTACCGTTACTGCTGTTGTGAAATTAAGTGTAGCGGGAGGAACTATCCTTCGAATAAAGCGTGTTAAAAACAAAAAGATTCCTTATAAAGAGATTTCATTTACTCATCCAGAGATAATTCAAAATGAAAGGACAAGCGAAGCTAAAAAATATGCATTTCATTCAAAGCAGAATGATGGTATAGGTGAATCTGAAATGAAATTAGATGAAGAAGCTGAGGGAACAACTGATGATTTTGATTTAATAGAAATGGATAATCAAATTCATGAATACGAAAAGCTTCCGAAGGTAACAAAAATTCGTAGAAATTCTAATAAACAACGAACACAAGAAGATGAAAATACAAAACGTTATTTCATTGAGGATAACGGACGAAGATCTACCGCTGATGTTGGCGGTAATCAGCTTGCAAGAGGAATAGAAAATAAACCTTTATATGAGATACAGGCACAAGGTGAATTGTTGGATTTTATTAATGTACTTAAGGTTTTAGAAGGTTATCCAGAAGTTAAAGCAATTAATGTAGCTACAGGTATATTACCTACAGGGAGTGAAAAGCGGAAATTTAGTTACTTAGATGATGGAATTACAAATCGTAAGTACATAGTAGCTAGTATAGAATTATTTAATGGAAGACAGTACAAAGTTTTGGAAATCGAGCGAGAAAGTCGTTCTTTATCTATGTTGATATTGTCCGCAATTATCAGTGTGGAATGGTCTTCGGTTATTCAAGACATGTTGACGGGCTTAGTGGATAAAAGTGGTGTTTGGGCCAAGGAATTGATTATGGGGATAGAAAGAGAAGGTATTGTTGTAAAAAAAACTAAACACAGTAAGAAAAGCGTTATACATAAAGCTAAATTGTTATTTGAAAAGCTAGTTTGAAAAATTGTATAATTTTCCATAGAACAAATTTAGTAATATAATTTATGGAATATTAATACAGAAATTCTTTTCGATGGTATGATTATTGATAGGTAAAGATATTTTGAATATATAAAAGTGGATATGTGGGGGATAGAGAAGTGGGTTATCAGTCAGAAGCACAACTAGAGAAACATTTAGTCGAACAGTTGCAAACGCAAGGGTATGAGGCTGTACAATTATCAGATTATGCAGCTGTATTGGAAAATTTTCGTGCGCAATTAAATAAATTTAATGAAAAAAAATTAAATGGGCAGCCATTAACAGATAAAGAATTTAAGCGTGTACTTGTCGCAACAGAAGATAAAAGTATTTATGAATCTGCGAAGATTCTACGTGACAAATTATTAATTGAGCGTGAAGATGGAACAGAACTTTATTTAGAATTAATGAATACAAAGCAATGGTGTAAAAACTTATTCCAGGTGACAACACAAACAACGATGTTCGGTAAATATGAAAATCGTTATGATGTCACGATTTTCATTAATGGTTTACCTATTGTTCAAATTGAGTTGAAGCGCCGTGGTCTAGACTTTAAAGAAGCGTTTAATCAAATCCAGCGCTATCGTCGCCATTCATTCCAAGGATTATATCATTTCCTGCAAATCTTTGTTGTGAGTAATGGTGTCGATACGAAGTACTTTTCAAATTCTGATTATGACATTCAATTTGGCTTTACTTTCTTCTGGTCAGATGAAGAAAATAACATTATTACGAACTTACAAGATTTTACGAAAGCATTTTTACAACCTTGTCATCTAGCGAAAATGGTTAGCCGTTACATGATTATTAATGATACAGACAAAGCATTAATGGTGATGCGTCCATATCAAGTGTATGCAGTAGAAGCTTTAGTAAAACGTGCAAATGAAACAAATAACAACGGCTTCATTTGGCATACAACAGGATCTGGTAAAACCTTGACTTCTTTCAAAGCAGGACAGATTCTAGCGAATGAAGATAGTATCAAAAAGGTCTTTTTCCTCGTCGACCGACAGGATTTAGATAGTCAAACAACAGCAGAATTTAACAAGTTTGAAAAAGGCTCTGTGGACCGTACAGATAAAACGGATGAATTAATTAAACAAATTAAAAATCCAATGAAGCGTTTCATCGTAACAACGATTCAAAAAATGAGTAACGCCGTTAAAAATCCACGTTATGAAAAAATTATGGAACCGTATAAACAAGAACATGTTGTCTTTATTATTGATGAATGCCATCGTAGCCAATTTGGTGATATGCGTAAAGATATTGATCATCACTTCCAAAATGCACAATACTTCGGATTTACGGGTACACCACGATTTGAAGAAAATAAAAGCCAAGATGGTCGTACGACAGCAGATTTATTTGAAAAATGTTTACATCACTATTTAATTAAAGATGCGATTCGTGATGGGAACGTATTAGGCTTTTCAGTTGAATATATTAGCACGTTCCAATCTAAAGCGGATGAATTCGATGATACGAAAGTCGAAGGAATTGATACAGATGAGGTGCTGCACCATCCTACGCGTTTAAATATGATTACAGACCATATTATCGATAATCATCATCGTCGTGCGAAAAGTAAAGGGTATTGTGGTATCTTTGCGGTTGATTCGATTCAAACGTTAATTAAGTACTATGATTTATTTAAAGCGAAGAATCATAACTTGAAAATTGCAGGGATTTATTCGTTTGGAGCTAATGAAGAAAGTGATGGTACAGAAGAACATTCACGTGAAGCATTGGACCGTATGATTGTGGACTATAATCAAATGTTTGGAACAGATTATTCAACAGATACATGGGACCGCTATTTCTCAGACGTATCGAAAAAGATGAAACAAGCACAAATTGATATTTTATTAGTCGTGAATATGTTCTTAACGGGATTTGATAGTAAGCCACTAAATACATTATATGTAGATAAAAACTTGCAGTATCACAATCTATTACAAGCTTATAGTCGTACAAACCGTGTAGAAAAGGCGACAAAACCATATGGGAATGTCGTTTGTTATCGTAACTTGAAAGATCAAACAGATGATACAATCCGCTTATTCTCTAAAACAAATTCTGTTGATGATGTCTTAATGCAAAACTATGATGCCTATCTAGCAAAATTTAAAGAAGCGTTAGAAGGCCTTAAAAAAATTGCTGCATCACCTGAACAAGTAGATTCACTTCAAACAGAAGAAGATCAACATGAATTTATTGTTGCCTTTAAAAACGTCACGAAAATGCTTCAACGCCTGCAATCATTTTCTGATTTTGAATTTGATGAAGATGAACTGCAAATTACAGAGCAATCCTATGAGGATTATAAAAGTAAATACTTCAAAATCCATGACCGCCTAAAAAAAGAGGATCCTCGCAAAGAATCAATTCTACAAGACATTGATTTTGAGCTGGAGTTAATGCATACAGATCGTATTAATGTTAGCTATATTATGAATTTGATTGCTAATTTAACAATGGATGATGAAAAAACACGAGATCAAGAAATTAAATTAATCAAACAAGAGTTAGATCATGCATCTGATGAAAAATTGCGTTTAAAAGTTGAACTAATTCATAATTTCTTAGATAAAATTGTGCCGCAACTCGGTACAAATGTATCCATTCTTGATGAATATTCAAAGTATGAAGAAGAAGTGCAAGAAGAAGAAATGAATACTTTTGCAAGTGAAGTAGGATTAGAGCAATCTGTTTTAAAAGAACAAGTGGCGACATATGAATATGCCAATATCATTGAAGATAGTACAATTATGGACCGTTTATCAGGTTCGTTCTTAAAGAAAAATAAGGCGATTAAAGCGATTAAAAGCTTTATTCATGAGCAAGTAGCAAAATATGGAGCATAGAAAAAAGAGAGGGGATCCCCCCTATCTTTTGTGTTATTTTAAATAATATCAAAAAATAAATTAATTTTAACTTGATATTATTTAAAATATCATTTAATATAATAACCAGAGAGGAGGTCATATGATGAAGTTAAGAGAATGTGCAGAAGTCACACAAGGCGTTTTTACAAATCGGATTGAAACTTCGAATTTGAATGAAGACAGTGTTCAACTGCAGTTAGTAACATTAAAAGAGTTCAATCATTTACTTGGAACCGATTATCGGATTTCTCAAGAAAAAGATCGCTCGATTTATGTGAAAAAAGAGAAGATTAAACAAGAAGTATTAACAGATACGAAAAGCCTTGTACTGCATACATTAACGCAAAAGGTTGTTTGGTTTCCTCCAGAATATCAAGGTCTATTGTTGACAAATAATTTTATGAAAATAAGCTTCTCGGAAGAAGTAGATGTGCATTTTATGGAGTGGTTATTTAATGAACATCCTTCGATTCAAAAACAAATTGCGCTATTTACAGAAGGAAGTATTATTTCTTCATTGAAGTTATCGAATGTAAAAGAAATTGAGCTTGTGCTTCCGACCATTGAAAAGCAACGAAAGCTTGGACAAATAGCACAATTAAAGAAGAAAAAGTCAGCACTTTTAAAAGAAAAAGATACATTGGAACAATTTTTTCTTCGTCATCAAATGGTGAAGATTACAGAATAATAGGAGGTCATATAGATGACAACAAGTGAAAAACAACGCCAGCAGCAAGCTGAGTTACATAAGAAGCTATGGGCAATGGCTAATGACTTACGAGGTCAAATGGATGCTTATGAGTTTAAAGATTATATTTTAGGATTGATTTTCTATCGCTATTTATCAGAAAAAGTAGAATCACGTGCAAATTCATTACTTGCGGAAGATGAATTAAACTTTGCGGAAGCTTGGGAAAATGAAGAATATCATGAAGATTTACAAGAGTATTTAATTAATGAATTAGGTTATGTCATCACACCTCAATATTTATTCTCTACATTCGTAAAAGAAATCGAATTAGGTGCGAATGGTAACTTTGATATTGAAATGCTTCAAAATGGTGTAAAAGCGATTGAAGCTTCTACAATGGGCGCAGATAGCCAAGAAGACTTTGAAAACTTATTTGATGATATGGATTTAAACTCATCAAAATTAGGGCGTACTGTAAAAGCACGTTCAGAAATAATTGCGAAAGTACTTGTGAATATTGCAGATATTCCATTCTTGCAAGATGATGTAGAAATCGACGTACTTGGCGATGCCTATGAATATATGATTTCACAATTCGCTGCCAATGCAGGAAAAAAAGCCGGCGAGTTTTACACACCACAACAAGTATCACGCATTTTAGCGAAAATCGTCACAGTTGGTAAAACAGAAATTAAAGATGTTTATGATGGTACATGTGGATCTGGCTCATTATTACTACGTGTAGGTAAAGAGGCAAAAGTTTATAACTACTATGGACAAGAAAAAGTATCAACAACGTATAACTTAGCACGTATGAATATGTTGCTGCATGATATCCCATACCAACGTTTTGATATTAAAAATGCAGATACATTAGAAGAACCACAGCACATGGATAAACGTTTTGAAGCAATCGTTGCCAATCCACCTTATAGTGCAAAATGGAGTGCTGATGATAAATTCCAAGACGACGAACGTTTCAGTAATTACGCAAAATTAGCACCAAAATCAAAAGCTGACTTCGCATTTGTACAACACTTTATTCATCATTTAGATGACAATGGTACATTCGCGGTCGTATTGCCACACGGTGTCTTATTCCGTGGCGCTGCAGAAGGCGTTATTCGTAAATATTTAATCGAAGAGAAAAACTATTTAGACGCAGTTATTGGTCTACCAGCGAATATTTTCTTTGGTACAAGTATCCCTACGTGTATTCTAGTGTTCAAAAAATGCCGTAAACACGATGACAATGTCATCTTTATCGATGCATCAAATGAGTTTGAAAAAGGTAAAAATCAAAACCACTTATCAGATGACCACGTTGATAAAATCGTGGCTACTTATTTAAATCGTGAAACAATCGACAAATATTCTTACGCAGCAACATTAGATGAAATCAAAGAAAATGATTACAACTTAAATATCCCTCGTTATGTTGATACATTCGAGGAAGAAGAACCAGTTGATTTAGAAGCAGTCGCAAAACGTATTCAAGAGATCGATGAAGAAATCGCCAAAGTCGATGAAGAATTAGCTGCATACTTCAAAGAATTGGGGGTGTAGGGTGTGAATCTCCTAGAAAATACTTTACAAGTATTTGAATTGAAAGATTTATTGAGTAGAATAAGTAAACCAGTTGAAGTTGAAAAAGCCGAAACTTACACACAGATAGGTATTCGTTCACACGGTAAAGGTATTTTTGTTAAAGAACCTGTTACGGGTGAATCATTAGGGAACAAACGAGTTTTTTGGATTGAACCAGATTGTTTAATAGTGAATATTGTTTTTGCATGGGAGCGTGCTGTTTCTAAAACAACTTCAGATTTAAATGGATTGATTGCTTCACATAGATTTCCAATGTACAAAACGAAGAAGAATGTGAATTTAGATTATTTAATGCATTACTTATTAACTCCAAAGGGTAAAAAACTATTAGAAGATGCTTCTCCTGGTGGGGCAGGTCGTAATAAGACGCTAAGTCAAAAAGATTTTATGGAATCTAAAATTCAACTTCCAAGTTTGGAAGTACAAAAATACATTTCTTCTTTTTTAGAAATTATAGAGAAAAAAATCCAACTCCAACAACAAAAAATCGATTTGCTGCAAGAGCAGAAAAAAGGGTATATGCAGAAGATTTTTAAGCAGGAGTTAAGGTTCAAGGATGCAGATGGGAAAGATTATCCAGAGTGGGAAATAAGAAGTGTTGAGGAGATAGCCCTAGTATCTAAAGGATATACACCTGATACTAAAGAAACTTCTTATTGGGATGATAATTTAAAGAATTGGTTATCTATAGCTGGTATGAAAGAAAAGTATATTGCAGAGGGTAATAAAGGAGTCACTTCTATTGGCGAATTAAAACATAATAGAGTAGAAGCTAATACTTTAATTATGAGTTTTAAATTGACAATAGGGAAATTAGCAATCATTAAAAAGCCTATTTTTACTAATGAAGCTATATGTCATTTTAATTGGAAAGTAGAAAACGTCAATACAGAGTATATGTATTATTACTTTACTTTTATTAACATTGCTAGTTTCGGTATGCAGGCTGTAAAAGGAATTACATTAAATAATGACTCTATTAATAGTATTCCAATCAAATTGCCTTCCGTCAAAGAACAAGAAAAAATTGCTGGTTTTCTTGCAAAACTAGATATGAAAGTTCATTTAGCACAAATAAAACAAAAAGCTTTACAAAAACAAAAACAAGGATTCATGCAACAAATGTTTATTTAAAAATCAAAAAGCATTCTAGTATTACGTAATATTAGAATGCTTTTTTTATAGAAAAGGAGTTAATATGAAAAAAGAAATTTTTTTAAAGTCGTTAGCAGAACATGGATACAATGTGATGTTTGGTGCTAAAAAGCATTTTGCGACCTACGATATTGTTGAAAAAGTACCAAGTGGAATAGCTTTGATTACATTATTAATCGGGATATGGCAATTGTATGCACCGTCTTTTGACTATAGCAAAGAAGTGTCTCTTGTGATTATTTTAGTAAGTGTTGTTGCACTGCAAATAAACCTATACAACTCTAATAAAGAAGATTATATGAAAGCTGGCATAAAACTAACAGAAATTCATAATGAATTAAAAGATATGTATTATCAGACAAAGAGTTCTACTGAATCTGAGGTGACCAATGAAGAGCAAGAAAAACTACAAAAACTGTTGAATGACTATTATGCCATAAGCATCACAAAGCAAATAACATTTAGTGATTGGTATGCCCATTATAAATTCTTTTATCAAGCGCAGCATGAATGGATTGATGAGCAAAAAAGATTCACTTGGAAAGATAAATTTCCAATGTCTTTTAGAATATGGACTGCCATTGTAATTATTACAAATTTAGTTCTTGTAATAAATTTTTGTATTGAGAATTAGAAGCAAGGGGGATAAGGGATGCTAGCTACACACATAGAAGAATTTATTGATTCTTTAAAGATAAAAGATACTGAAGAGGAGACTAAACGTGTAAAAGAAATTACAAAGAGACTAAACAAATCCTATTATGATGATTGTGAAAGTGAAACCGAACATTGTGAGGTCGTTGGATCACTTGGAAGACAAACGGCAATTAAATCTTTTAGTGATGTAGATATGTTATTTATTTTACCAAGCAGTAAAAAGAAGCAATATGATGACCATGATGGAAATGGCCAGTCAAAACTACTGCAAGATGTAAAAAAAGAAATAAAAAAGCGCTATTCTAGGACAATTGTACGTGGCGATGGACAAGTTGTTGTTGTGAGTTTTGAAAGCTTAAAAAAGATTGTTGAAGTTTGTCCTGTATTTGAACAGTCGGACGGGTCTTTTTTATATCCTGATGCAAATGAAGGTGGTAGTTGGAAAAAAACAAACCCTATTCCAGAAATTGATGAAGCAGCTGCTTTCAATATTACTACCAATAATAATTTTAGCTATGTCTGTTATTTAGTTAGAGCTTGGAAAAATAACATTGGGTTTAAATTTGGCGGATTACTGCTTGATACATTAGTCTACAAATTCTTGAACGCAAATTCTAAATATTATTCTGCAGATTTTACTGATTATTTAGATTTGTTAAAAGACTTATTTAAGTATTTAAAAGATTTGAATGAAGATCAAGCATATTGGTATGCTCTAGGCAGTAATCAAAAAGTCTACAATAAAAAGTGTAAGTTCGTAAAGAAAGCAAAGAAGGCTTATAACAAAATTAAAGATTTAGATGAGGATAGTACAGACTTATATGAAACGCTAGTATATTTATTTGGCCAAACCTTCCCAGTTCCAGAAACAGTTAATAAATCTGTTGCCTACTTTGAATCTGCTTATACTAGAGCAACTAACACCGAGGAATTCATTGAAAATAAATTTAGAGTTGATATACGTTATTCGCTTAAAGTTGACTGTATTATTAAACAAGATGGTTATAGACCGACATTTTTAAGAGACCTTTTGAAAGGTCAAATTAGAATTAAACGCCAAAGGACACTTGAATTTTTTATTGTTGAAAACGAATTTGAGCAAATTATTAAAGAACGTAACCAAATAAATAGCTTTAGTTCGGATGAAAAAATCAAATTCGATATATATTGGAAAGTCCTGAATAGAGGTGACGAAGCAATTCGTAGAAACTGTATTCGAGGGCAAATAAAAAAGGGAATGGAAAAGCGTACAGAATCAGCAGATTTCAATGGAGATCATTTCGTAGAATGTTATATTGTTTACGAAGATACAGTAGTAGCAAGAGATCGTATTCATGTTCCTATTCAAATTGAAAATACTTTACAAAGCTCTTTTTAATCAATCTTTTTTATAAAAACTTCAATACTTCGAAACCAAAACCCACGCATTTTGATCAATCTTTGTTCAAAATGTGTGGGTTTCTTCTATTATAAAAACAACGTTTGCAGTACTCTTTTAATCAAACTTTATTTTAAACCTACATATATTGTAGTTTTGAAATAAAGTTAAGACGTTTATAAAAAAGGTGCGATGCTTTATCTCTTTAATCAAAGAATTGTAAATAAGCTATGATCAAACCTTTTTATAAAACATAAACATAAACCTGTTGGATAAGAAACCATTTTGATTAGACTCTTTCAAAATGGTTTCTTTTTATTCATCATAGAATACGGTTTAACACAGTATTTTTAATCAAACTTTATTTTAAAGCTACACATTGCTTTTTCTTATGGTGAATTTGTTTCTTAGTTATTTCCTGCATTTTATATCATTCACCAATCATGTAATGTTAAGGGAGATGACAAAAGAAAGGAAGAATGTACAAATGAGTATAGTAAAAAACGGAACATTGCAAGTAATTGGAGCAAGCATCTATTATGAGGTGCGTGGCTCGGGTCCAATTCTTCTTTTGATTCATGGTGGGGGTGGTGATGCCGACAAGTTCCATAATGTCGCCGACTATCTTGCTAAATGGTATACCGTTGTTACTTACGATCGTCGTGGTCATTCCCGTAGCAATCTCGTCAATAAAAATGAGGATTACCATGTGCACACGCATAGCGAAGATGCTCATCGGTTGCTAGCTAATCTGACCAAAGAACCGGCTTATGTATTCGGAAGTAGTTCTGGTGCTGTTATCGGACTTGATTTGTGCATACGTCATCCTGAGCAGGTACAGTTACTAATTCCACACGAACCGGTTTTATTACAACTTTTATCTGAAAATGAGTTGAAGCAGGCTATAAATTTCATGGAAGACCTTAAAGGGAATCATCAAAGTGAGGTCATGAAGTTATTGTCAAATATTGATGATATTAATTCCGAACCATCGAAGGATATGCTAACAGAGCGACTACTTGGCAATTCGATGTATTTCACTGAGTATGAAATCCCGGGAATTCTCAGCTATACTTTAAATATCGATGCATTAAAGTCCCTATTAAAACCTGCATCGATACAGGTACGTCCAGCTGGTGGAAGTATTTCAAGAGAAACTTTTCCTTATCATTGCGCATTCAACTTAGCAGAACACCTCGGAACAGAATTCGCAGAGTTTCCAGGACATCATGTGGGTTATAACACAGTGCATCATAAAGAGTTTGCTGAGAGGTTACATGATGTTATTGAGAATTAATCGGGAAACTATCAATGAGCAATGTATAAACACAATAGCGCGAATAGATATTCATGGAGTTACAAGACAATACGTAATTTAGGGTTTTGTCTATATGTCTAAATTAATTTCAAAGCATCAGCAGAATATGAACAACTAAAAAAGTAGCTACCTCTCCATTTAAAGGTAGCTGCTTCTTTTTACATAGATTCTATAATTATTTGTCTTTCATACCACTTGTTTAGTTTTCCATTTCCTAAATCTTCTTTATCAACAATAATAGTTTTGGGGTGACTTGATTTGTTAGCTTAATAATTATGTGCTTTCCTCTAATAGAACCAACGCGAACAATAAAAGCGCTTGCATAATTAAAAATCCGAGTTATAATACTTGTATACAAGTATACTTGATTAACACGAGGTGGATTTATGACGAAATCAATGGAATTTCTTTATCCTGAAAAATGGCTTTCAAAAGCTTCTACAGGTGATCGTGTTGCGAGCGAATTGAGAATGCGCATTATTGCAGGTGCGATTGAAAGCGGTACCATCCTGTCAGAAAATAAAATAGCTGCCGATTTTTCTGTAAGTCGGTCACCCGTTCGTGAAGCATTAAAATTACTAGCTTCTGAAAATATTATTCGCTTAGAAAGAATGGGCGCAGTTGTCATTGGTTTAACCGAGAAAGAAATTGAAGAAATATATGATGTTCGTTTACTTATAGAAACGTTTATCTTTGAGCGACTTGGAAAGATGGACACAAATGATTTAGTAAGAGAACTAAATAAAATAATGGAAATGATGAAAATCGCCATTAAGTATCATGATTCTGATGAATTTTCTTATCAAGATCTCTTATTCCATGAAACGATTATTCGAACCATTGAGCATTCCTACATCCTGATGATTTGGAATAATTTAAAGCCTGTTATGGAAAGCTTAATCCTTTTATCAATGCGTACTCGTTTCCAGGAAAAGTACGAAGATTTTGAACGGATTATTAAAAATCATGAGCTTTATATAAAAGCAATCGAATCAAAAGATCGAGCCCTCATGATTAAGGCCTTACATCAAAACTTTGATGATGTTCAAGGGAAAGTCGAAGACCTCTGGATGTCACAACAAATGCTATCTAAAGGAGTTGAGCAAGGACATGAGTAGCTATATGTTAGGTATAGATATCGGTACAACAAGTACGAAAGCAGTTTTATTTACTGAAAAAGGCGAAGTCATTCAAACCGAGAATATTGGTTATCCACTTCGCACACCGGATATATCCACAGCGGAACAAGATCCAGAAGAGATTTTCCAAGCTGTTTTACAAGCAATATCAAATATAACGAAACAGCATTCAGATAAAAAACCATCGTTTATTTCATTTAGCAGTGCTATGCATAGTGTCATTGCTATGGATGAAAATGATCAGCCGCTGACACCTTGTATCACTTGGGCAGATAATCGTAGTGAGGCATGGGCACATAAAATCAAAGATGAATTGAATGGCCATGCAGTTTATAGACGAACAGGAACACCTATTCACCCAATGTCACCATTAAGTAAAATTACATGGATTGTGAATGCCCATCCGGAAATTGCGATTAGAACGAAAAAATATATTGGAATTAAAGAATATATCTTCAAAAAATTCTTTGATCAATATGTTGTTGATCATTCCATCGCCTCGTGCATGGGTATGATGAACTTAAAAACGCTAGATTGGGATGAGGAAGCTTTAAAAATTGCTGGTATAACATCAGCTCAATTATCTAAACTCGTACCAACCACCAAAATATTCAGCAACTGCAATCCAGATTTAGCCCAAAAGATTGGTATCGATTCCCAAACATCGTTTGTCATTGGTGCTAGTGATGGGGTGCTTTCTAATCTAGGTGTGAATGCAATTCGGAAAGGGGAGATTGCTGTCACAATTGGAACAAGTGGTGCTATTCGGACCATCATTGATAAACCACAAACAGATACAAAAGGAAGAATATTTTGTTATGCCTTAACAGAAAAGCATTGGGTAATTGGTGGACCAGTAAACAATGGAGGGATGGTCCTTCGCTGGATTCGTGATGAACTTGCTTCATCAGAAGTAGAAACTGCGAAAAGACTAGGAATTGATCCATACGATGTATTAACTAAAATAGCAGAACGCGTGAGACCTGGTGCAGACGGATTATTATTCCATCCGTACCTCGCAGGGGAACGTGCACCATTATGGAATCCAGATGTACGTGGCTCCTTCTTCGGTTTAACGATGTCACATAAGAAGGAACATATGATTCGTGCAGCTTTAGAAGGTGTTATATATAATTTATACACTGTATTTTTAGCATTAACAGAATGTATGGATGGTCCTGTAACTCGTATTCAAGCAACAGGCGGTTTCGCAAGGTCTGACGTTTGGCGACAGATGATGTCCGATATTTTTGCATCTGAAGTCGTTGTTCCAAAGAGCTACGAAAGCTCTTGTCTAGGTGCATGTATATTAGGTCTCTATGCCACAGGAAAAATTGATTCTTTTGAAATCGTTTCCGAAATGGTTGGTAGTACCTACAAACATACACCGAAAGAAGAAGCAACAAAAGAATACAGACAATTACTGCCTATATTTATTAACCTATCAAGGGCGTTAGAAGATGATTATACACGAATTGCAAATTATCAAAGAAATTTAATAAAGTAAAACTTTCATCAGTAATCTCCCACGCCTCGCTTCTATCTAAATCTCGAGGTGGTGGGGGCCTTACTGCCCACGAATAGCGGGATAAATACAAATACAGCTAAGATTAGGGGGGAACTACGATGCCATTAGTCATTGTAGCAATTGGGATTTTAGCATTACTTTTACTGATTATGCGCTTTAAATTAAATACCTTTATTTCATTAATCATTGTATCCGTCGGGGTTGCGTTAGCACTTGGAATGCCACCAGAAAAGATTTTTAAAACCATTGAAGCGGGATTAGGCGGAACACTTGGGCACTTAGCACTCGTTTTTGGACTTGGTGCGATGTTAGGTAAGTTGCTTTCAGATTCTGGGGGTGCACAACGCATTGCCATGACCCTTGTGAAAAAATTTGGTGAAAAGAACATTCAATGGGCTGTTGTGACTGCCTCATTTATTATCGGGATTGCATTATTTTTTGAAGTAGGATTAGTATTATTAATTCCGATTGTATTTGCAATTTCAAGAGAATTAAAAGTTTCTATCTTATATCTCGGTATTTCGATGGCAGCTGCTTTATCTGTAACACACGGATTTTTACCACCACACCCAGGACCAACTGCTATCGCTGGTGAATTGCATGCAAACATCGGTGAAGTATTACTTTACGGTTTTATGATAGCGGTTCCAACGGTTGTGTTAGCTGGACCTGTATTTACTAAACTTGCAAAAAAACTAGTACCTGAGGCGTTCACAAAAACCGGTAATATACAATCATTGGGTGAGCAGAAAGTATTTAAACTTGAAGAAACTCCTGGTTTTGGAATCAGTGTTTTTACCGCTTTACTGCCTGTTCTTTTAATGGCAGTCGCTACAATTATTACTTTGTTGCAAAAAACAATGGGATTCAAAGATAATAGTTTACTAGCAACGATCGAGTTTATTGGGAATGCGGATACTGCCATGTTGATATCCTTACTAGTTGCGATCTATACAATGGGATTGGCAAGAAATATTCCAATCAAAAACGTGATGGAATCTTGTACAACAGCGATCTCGAATATTGGGATGATGCTCTTAATTATTGGTGGAGGCGGCGCTTTCAAACAAGTATTAATTGATGGCGGCGTTGGTAACTATGTAGCCGAATTATTCAAAGGAACTTCATTATCACCGATCTTGCTCGCATGGATTATCGCTGCCATCTTACGTATTTCATTGGGGTCTGCTACGGTTGCTGCATTAACAACTGTCGGTTTAGTGATTCCGATGTTAGGCCAATCTGATGTTAACCTTGCTTTAGTTGTCCTTGCAACAGGGGCTGGTAGTTTAATTGCTTCACACGTGAACGATGCTGGTTTCTGGATGTTCAAAGAGTACTTTGGTTTAAGCATGAAAGAAACATTTGCAACATGGACTTTACTTGAGACTATCGTTTCTGTAGCCGGATTAGGGTTTACTTTATTATTAAGTTTATTTGTATAGATCTTTCTAAACAGTAAAAGGGATACGGAAGCTGTTTAATGTGATTTTTCATAATTAACCAGTTATTTTTCATGATTGATTAATAAGGATGAAAATTTCTCTTTATTTTTTAACTTGATAGTGATGTGCCGTGTCCCTTTAACCTTTTGCACGAATACTGGCAGAGCCTATTGAAATGAAAAAGTTGGATTATTTGATTAAAATGTTATTTTAGGTATATATACTATAATACAGAGTAACATACATGGAAAGGAACGATAGAATATGGAAAAGTTACAAATTGGAGTTGTTGGTGTGGGCGTTATGGGAAAAAGCCTCGCACTTAACTTTGAGAGTAAAGGGTATTCTGTTGCCCTATATGATATTTCAAAGGAAAAAGTTGATGAAACCATTGAGGAAAACCGTGGTAAAAACTTAGTTGGTACTCATATAGTTGAAGAGTTTGTTAACTCACTCGAATCACCTAGAAAGATTTTATTAATGGTTAATGCGGGGGAAATTACAGATAAAGCGATTGATTCTCTAGTCCCTCACCTCGATAAAGGCGATATTTTAATTGACGGTGGTAATACATACTTTGTCGATACAATTCGCCGAAACAAACGTCTTGCCGAAGAAGGAATCAATTTCATCGGGGCAGGTGTGTCAGGCGGCGAAGAGGGTGCATTGAAGGGACCATCTATTATGCCAGGCGGACAGAAGGATGCATACGAAAAAGTAAAGGATATGCTTGAAAACATCTCTGCAAAAGTGAATAACGAGCCTTGCTGTTCTTATATCGGACCTAATGGGGCAGGACACTATGTAAAGATGGTTCATAATGGTATTGAGTATGGAGATATGCAATTAATTTGTGAAGCATATTTCTTCTTGAAACAAACACTAGATTTGACTGCAGAAGAGTTCCATGAAATATTTGCTGAATGGAATAAAGGTGAACTGAACAGCTATCTAATTGAGATTACAGCCGATATTTTCAAGAAGAAAGATGAAGAAACTGGTAAGCCATTAGTGGATGTTATTCTTGATACTGCAGGACAAAAGGGTACAGGGAAATGGACAAGTCAAAGCGCACTTGATTTAGGTATCTCTCTGCCTATTATCACGGAATCTGTATTTGCACGTTGCATTTCTGCTTTAAAAGAAGAGCGTGTGAACGCAAGCAAAGTTTTATCTGGCCCTAAAGATAAAACGGCAATTGGAGTTGAAAAAGCCGAATTAATTGAAGCGGTGCGCCAAGCTTTATATATGAGTAAAATTTGTTCTTATGCACAAGGATTCACGCAATTGAAGGCAGCTTCTGAGGAATATGATTGGAACCTTGATTTTGGCAGCATTTCTATGCTTTGGAGAGGCGGATGTATTATCCGTGCTGCCTTTTTACAGAACATTAAAGAGGCTTATGAGACTAACACTGACCTACCGAACCTTTTACTTGATCCATACTTTAAAGAAATTGTAGAGTCATATCAAGGTGGATTACGCCAAATTATCTCAATGGCGGTGCAACAGGGCATTCCGATACCTGCATTTTCAGCAGCAATTTCTTATTATGACAGCTATCGTACTGCCAAACTACCTGCAAACTTGTTGCAAGCGCAGCGCGATTATTTTGGAGCGCATACGTATAAACGAGTAGATAAAGAAGGTACATTCCATACAAAATGGATATAAAATAAAAAATGGACTAAGATTAAATTCTTAGTCCATTTTTTATTCCACAATTCGTAGGCTATAAGACTCCCACTGATGGAAGTTCACTTTAAACGAATGTATGAATCAAAATGCGTTTATTTTTCCCATTTAGATGAAAACCACATAATCTTTAATTTGAGTGGATAGAACTCTATAGATTAAAGTTTTACTTTATCAACTTCACTTTTACTTATCTGAATTTTCCGTTACTATTTTAAGTAGCCGTGAACAATTTACTTTATTATGACAAAAAGGGAAGAGAGATTTATGGACATTGCAAGGGGGCATATGGATGAAAGTGAGTGAAAAAACATATTTAAGTATAGAAGAGATTATTTCATTACCGGCCTTATCAAGTGCAAACATAAGTGATGATGGCAAAAATGTAGCATTTGTTAAGAGGACAGCTAATTGGAAAGACAATACATATAGAAATTATGTATGGATATATGAAAAAGGTAAAGGGAAAAGTTATCCATTAACAAATGGGGATATAGATAGTACATGCCCGTTATGGTCTCCAAATTCTAGGGATATTGCATACCTTAGCCCTGGTGGTAATGGGAAAAATCAAATCTTCGTTAAGTCATTAGATGGTTATAGTGGGGTGCAAATTACTGATGAGGAAGAAGGGATCAGTATATTCAAATGGAATCCTACCGGTAAAGGTTTTTATTATATTACACAGTCAAAAGAATGTGAGGAAATAAAGAAACGTAAGGAGCTATATGGAGATTTTCAACATGTAGGTAAGGAACATCAAAATAATTGTTTATGCTACGTTGAAATAGAAAAAGTGATACAAAATGATAAAGAGGAACGAGAGATTAACGGTGTTTATCAATTAACTGATGGTAAGGATTTTTATATCCATGACTTTGATATTTCAAATGATGGGAAAAAAGTTGTATGTATGGCTACACCAAGCCTAAACGATTATATGAATGGTGATCTATACATATTAGATGTTGAAGCTGAGGAACTACAAAAGATGAATGTAGATAGGTTGTTGGGCGGGAGCGTTTGCTTTTCTCCTGAGGGCAACAAAATATGTTACTCAGCAAGCATAAGAGAGAAGGAGTATTATAGAAGCCATATACAAGAGAGTACATTAGAGATATATGATATGAATACTGGAGAGGTACTTCAGCCCTTAACAAACTTTGATAGTACGGTTATGCCATTACAGTGGACAGCTAAAGGGATTTTAATTAGATGGCAGGATAAAACGAATTATCGTATTGGATTACTAGCTGAAGATGGCACTATGGAAGTATTAAGTGACAACGTAGATGGTTTTATAATGGATGCTTCTATAACAAAGGATGGAAATCATATAACCTATAGTAAAGCTATAACAAATGAGACCTTTGAAATCTATTTGGACGATAAAAAAATAACGAATGAAAATAGCTTTTTCGAAGGGAAGCTTAAAAGCAACAGGGAAATCATCTCATGGCAAAGTAGTGATGGTCTTAAAATAGAGGGTGTTTTATCAAGACCAGTAGAGTTTGACTCAAATAAAAAATATCCTTTATTAGTAGTAATTCACGGAGGTCCGGCTTGGGCATCTTTTCCGATATTTTCAGACTGCTTCAATGAGAAATATCCGATTGAACAGTTTGTTGAAAAAGGCTTTATCGTTTTAGAGCCAAACTATAGAGGAAGTTCTGGTTATGGCAATGAATTTTTAAAAGCGAACTACAGAAAACAAGGACTTGCTGATTACGATGATGTTATATCTGGAGTGGATGAACTAGTTGAAAAAGGGATTGTAGATAAAGATAGAGTAGGAGTTATGGGATGGAGTAACGGAGGATATATATCAGCTTTCTGTGCTACATTTAGTAGCAGATTTAAGGCAATTTCAGTTGGGGGCGGAATTACGAACTGGAGTACTCATTACGTAAATACAGATATCCCTTACTTCATTAGGATGCATTTAGGAAATACTCCATGGAATGATCCAGATATATATACGAAAACATCACCAATGACGTATATTAAATTAGCTTGTACACCTACCTTAATCCAACATGGCGAAAAGGATGCAAGAATTCCAGTTACAAATGCATATGAGTTATATGAAGGATTAAGAGATATGGAAGTTGATACAGAACTAATTATATTTAAAGAAATGGCATATAGTTCTGATCAGCCAGGAATTCATGTAGCTATTATGAAGCAGAACTTGATGTGGTTTTCACACTATATACTTGGGGAAAGTATGAAAGATTTTAGAACTATATAATAGATATCCGCGCAGGGATTTTCCGTTGGGTAATCGGGTCAGATTGTTGAAAAAGAGATTCAACAAATTATATAATTTGTTGTAAACTAAACTATTATTGAAGAGATTTAAGTGAGTATAAAGAAACGTAATTCGGAGGACGAATATGACAGCGAATAAAAATGAGTTATCTGTAGAACAACGTGAAGAACTAATAAAAGTATTACAAGCTCGTTTTGAGAAAAACATGACCCGCCATGAAGGTCTTGAATGGGCTAAAGTTGAAGCGAAGATAGAAGCTAATGCTGAAAAATTATGGTCACTTAATGAAATGGAAGTAACAGGCGGTGAGCCGGATGTTGTTGGATATGACAAAGAGAAGGACGAGTATACTTTCTATGATTGTTCAAAGGAGAGTCCTAAAGGTCGTAGAAGCCTTTGTTATGATCTTGAAGCGTTAGAATCAAGAAAGAAGCATAAACCAGAAAATAACGCTATTGATGTGGCAGCCGCTATGGGTATTGAACTATTAACTGAAGAACAATATCGAGAGTTACAACAACTTGGAGATTTTGATATGAAATCATCAAGCTGGGTACAAACACCTTCAGATATTAGAGAACTCGGTGGTGCGTTATTTTGCGATTATCGCTTCGGACATGTTTTCGTGTACCACAATGGAGCAGACTCTTATTATGCTGCCAGAGGTTTTCGTGGCTCGTTAAGAGTTTAAATTTGGAGTAAATAAAAAAGAGCCTATACGCAGGCTCTTTTTCTTATTTATATTTTAAGAGTAAACCGTTACTACGCAGTTTTACTTAATTTATATGTTCCGTGGTTGTTTTTACGGAAAAGTTTTGGGAAAACATAGCCATCTAATCCAATGCGTCCAGCATTCTGTCCTGCAACTAAAATGAACATAGTTAAAATAAGCAGGTTTGGGTTTACACTAACAGTTCCGCTTAATAAAAATGCAAGATTCATTATGATTCCGAAAAATGCAGCTGTTTTTGTTAATCCGCCTAAAATTAAACCTAGACCTACTAAAATTTCTCCCCATTGAACTAAAAAGCTAAATAGGTCTGCATTTGGAAGAACAAAGTGTTGAAGGAAATCTGCCCACCAACTTTGTACGGCAGGGTGGTCACCTGATGCTTGAGCAATAGCGCCCTTTAGAAAACCACTTGCATCAAAAGATTGTCCAAAGACTTTGCCGATTCCAGCAGCGAGCCATGTATATCCTATGTAAAGTCGTAAAAATAATAATATGAAAGCAGCACGTTTATCAGTTCTTAAAAAATTGATAACCATTGAAATCCCTCCAATATTGTATTTACAAGTTTATTATATATCCATTGTGAAAAAATTCACAATGGATATAATGTGAACAAATATATGATTTTTTATTTATAAAATTGCACCTAAAATATTATGAAGTTTATTTTTGAAAATTAAGCAATAAATGAGAGATGGGAGCTATCTATTGTAGCGGATAGCTCCCGTAGTAAACAGGTTTATGTGTGTTCTTTAAGTTCATCTGGGCGTTCCTTATTATTTCTCTGGTTTTATATAAGGAACAATTTGTGCAGTAACCCCTACAGAAGCACCACGAATAAAGTTTTGGTTTTCTAATGCCTTAAAGTTTTCCGTTTTTCCTGTTAGCATAACACCTAAAATCTTCACTTGATCAAATGGTTTGTTTTCATTTGATTTTAAAAACTTTTGAATGTCCTTGTCATACCTATCATTATATTGTTTAAGGGAATCAAAGAACCCTTTGTACGATTCTTCGAGAGGGGTTCCTGGCTCAAATCCATAAACTGGCATACCGGCAGGACCTCCGCTTTCATCTCTAATAGGTGAGACCATATATAGCCATACGATATTTAAGTTGTCTGGTATTTTTGTTTGAATTTCTTTTAATGTATAAGGTTGATCGAAAGAGATAGCGACTTCCGCAACATAGTTTTCCATTTTGGAAACTGCACTTAATTCATTTTTGACTCCATCGTAATATTCCTTGATAGCTGGATTATAAAATGTGGCAACTTTATTTTTCGTTTGTTTATCGTAATTATAAGACTCTGTATTAGACCTCCCCCAATGAGTTGCTGGTATTACCTCATTGTAATCGATGTTAGAGCGAAACCAATCGTAAGGGCTTGTCAGTGTATTCCATTTCACTACGTAACCATTAATATTTTTAGAACGATTTGATGTAATATTGCCGCCAAACATAGAGGAGCTACTCGTTACTTGAGAATCAATTTGTACATTCGGTTCTGCAATTGAATTATATAAAAAGAGTTGTTCGTGAAGCCTCATAGAGCCTTTCGCTGCGAAGTAATTACCCACTTTATAAATGATAGGGATAAGTATGATGACAACGATAATAGAAGTAATGATGATTTTAAGTAACTGTTTCCTTTTAGCTTTTTTTAATGCATCTTTTAAAGAAGTATCCATTAAGGTTTTCCTCCTACTGTAGAATGAATTGTTTTACGTGCGCGATGTAACTTTTGTTTGACGCTGTTTACTCGAATATCTAGTATTAGTGCGATTTCTTCATATGTAAAATCATAATAATACTTTAAAAAGAAGGCTTCTTTGTATTCAAGTTTTATATATTTTAATAGATAGAAAATCTCATCTTTATTTAAAACAGTATCCAATTCCCGGTCTGTATATTGTAATTTTGAATAAATCTCTTCAGTTAAATAGATGTTCTGTTGCTCTTTTTTTCTCTTTAAGTCAATGTATTCATTTAATGCGACTCTGAAAAACCATGGACGTATGTTATCCTCGGTTAAGCTATCTAGCAATGTGTATACTTTATAGAAGGTATTTTGGATGATGTCTTCCGCATCTTCTTTTATAGCCCCTTTCGCTAATAATAGTTTGAACACTTCCTCTCCTAAATTGATAAGATAGGAGGTTAATATATTTTCTTTTCCCATCATTTTTCCTCCCTACACTTATACAACGAATAGGTAATAGTAAATGTATACACTTAAATGCAAATTTGTTATTAACTACGGTTTATAGTACATGATACTTCATGAATAGGAGTAATTATTTCGTTTTTTGAAATATTAAATCTTTAATGTTAAAATGAAATTTAGAGATATATGGAAAGGAGACAAGGACTCAATATGTGGATGAACTTGTAATGATTCGAAATTAGATAGATGAATTTTTCTCTCATAAGTGAGGGGGTATTTAGCTATCTGTAAATCATGCAAGGACTGCATATTTGGCTTGTGCATCCCCTTTGTAAGGATAGATACGTATGTGGGGAAATTCATATCTCTTATATAAAATATGCGTCCTTTAAAATTGGAGGAGTATATGATGAATCAATTAAAACATAAAGTAGCAGTTGTTACAGGTGTAAGTCGTTTAGATGGTATAGGCGCAGCAATTTGTAAAGAATTAGCTGAAGCAGGATACGATATATTTTTTACGTATTGGACAGAGTATGATAAAGAGATGCCTTGGGGCGTTGATCAAAGTGAACAAATACAATTACAAGAAGAGTTACTAAAAAACGGTGTGAAAGTATCGAGTATGGAGTTAGATTTAACTCAGAATGATGCACCGAAAGAGCTTATAAATAAAGTTACTGAACAACTAGGCTACCCTCATATATTAATTAATAATGCAGCGTATTCTACGAATAATGATTTCTCTAATTTGACTGCTGAAGAATTAGATAAGCACTACATGGTCAATATTCGTGCGACTACATTATTAAGTAGTCAATTTGCCCGAGGGTTTGATAAGAAATCTGGTGGTAGAATTGTGAATATGACTTCGGGACAATTTCAAGGGCCTATGGTTGGAGAACTAGCGTATGCAACAACGAAGGGGGCTATTGATGCTCTTACTAGTTCGTTGTCAGCCGAGGTAGCTCATTTAGGAATAACAGTGAATGCAATTAACCCAGGTCCAACTGATACAGGCTGGATGACTGAAGAGATAAAGCGAGGATTAAAACCGATGTTTCCATTTGGTAGAATTGGTGAACCAAAGGATGCAGCAAGACTTATTAAGTTTTTAGTAAGTGAAGAAGCGGAATGGATTACTGGACAAGTTATTCATTCAGAAGGTGGATTCAAAAGGTAAAAAGAAGGTATCTCACCCTGGTGAGATACCTTCTTTTTTAATCTTTCTTCAATCTTCGCGCAATACCATTCCCTAAAGACTGTAATCCTTGAACGAGGATAATTAAAATAAAGACAGTTGCATACATTACTTCAGGTTCATAGCGTAAATGTCCGAATCGATATGCTAAATCCCCTAGCCCACCAGCGCCTACAAGACCAGCCATTGCTGTTGCGCCGATTAAGCCAATCGTTGCAATTGTTAATCCAAGTACAAGGGAGGGACGAGCTTCTTTCACCATGACGTGCCAAATAATTTTTATAGTAGAAACGCCCATCGCTTGGTAAGCTTCAATCACACCACGATCGACTTCTAATAATGCGGCCTCCATCAATCTTGCGATATAGGGAGCAGTGAAGACGACAAGCGGTACGATAACACCTTGTACACCAATGGATGTTCCCATTAGAAATTTTGTAAAAGGTAGAATGAAGAATAATAGGATGATAAATGGAAGAGAGCGAATGATATTAATAATTGTATTAAGAATTGGATAAATGATTTTGTTTTCTCGCTGTCCACCAGGTCTCGTTAAAACAAGTGTGACACCAAGTGGCAGTGCAATAAGGATCGAGATGAGTAATGAAATAGATGTCATTTGAAAAGTTTGTATGGTCGCCTCCCATATAACTTTACCCCATTCATCCAAAAAGGACTTGTTTTCCATGGTCTGTTCTACCTCCTTCTACGATGATTCCCTGTTCTTGTAAAAATGATAAAGCACGGTTGATTTCATTTTGTTCCCCTTGCATATGGATGATAAGTTTCCCGTATGCTTCATGTTTTAATTGAGTAATATTACCGGATAAAATATTCGGATATACTTGGAATCGTTTTGTAGCGACAGCTAATGCTGGTTCTCCTGAAGAATTTCCTATAAAAGAAAGAGTTACAATTTCACCAGTAGTTTGAAGTTCTTTTTGTACCTCTTCTGGAATTTTCGCTGCAAATGCGCTATTTACAAATTTCTTCGTTGTTACATGTTGTGGGTTTGTAAAAATATCTTTCACAGTCCCGCTTTCAACTACTGCTCCATGTTCCATAACAGCAACTCGGTCGCATATACGCTGGATGACATTCATTTCATGTGTAATTAATAAAATTGTAATCCCGATTCCCTCATTAATCTTTAATAATAGGTCAAGAATAGAATCAGTTGTTTCTGGATCTAAAGCGCTCGTTGCTTCATCACTTAATAACACTTCCGGTTCATGTGATAGTGCACGCGCGATGGCTACACGTTGTTTCTGGCCACCAGAAAGTTCACTTGGATAGGCGTCTTTTCGATTAAAGAGATCGACAATACGTAAATACTTTTCTACCCTTTTTTCAATTTCTACTTTTGGAATGCCAGCAAGGCGTAAAGGTAGTGCGATATTTTCATAGACGGTAACGGTTTTAAGTAAATTGAACCCTTGAAAAATCATCCCGATTTTTTGTCTCGCTTTTGCTAGTTCTTTTGTAGACAGTGTTGTTAAATCTTGCTCGTTTACAATAATATTTCCTGTTGTTGGTTTTTCTAATAAATTTACACAGCGAATTAATGTACTTTTGCCAGCGCCGCTATATCCAATGATTCCAAATACTTCGCCCTTTTTTACTTGGAGGGAAGTAGACTTAAGAGCTTCCACATTCCCCTTTTTTGTTGTAAATACTTTGGATACATTTTTTAATTCAATCATTATCGTCAGCTCCTACCAAGACGGTAAAACAGAACCATCAAATTTTTTATCGATAAATTCTTTTACTTCTTTAGATTGATAAGCTTTCTTTAATTTATTTACAACAGCATCATCTTTATTTTCAGTACGAACAACGACCCAGTTTACATATGGTGAATCTTTTCCTTCGCGGAAGATAGAATCTTTCGCAGGGCTTAATTTTGCACCTAATGCAAAGTTTGTATTAATGGCAGCTGCTTTCACTTCACTTAGTTGTGTTGGTAATTGAGATGCCTCTAATTCAACGATCTTTAAATTTTTTGGATTTTCAATTACATCTTTTGCAGTCGCTTTTTCTGTCGCTTTTGGATCCACTTTTAAAACCCCTGCTTTTTCAAATAGTTTTAAAGCTCGAAGTTCATTCGTTGGATCATTTGGTACAGCAATTGCATCGCCCTCTTTTAATTCTTTTACATCCTTTAAGCTTTTTGAATATACGCCCATAGGGAATGTTACTGTTGAAAATACTTCAGTTAATTTCATATTACGTTCAGCTTTAAATACGTCTAAATATGATTTTGTTTGATAGCTATTTACATCAAGGCTTTTTTCATCGAGGGATACGTTCGGTGCTACATAATCATTAAATACTTTTATATCAATTTCGAGACCGTCTTTCGCTGCTACTTCTTTTACCTTTTCAAAAATTTGTTCATGTGGCCCTCCTGTTACACCGACAGTAATCTTTTTCTCATCTAACGCTTTTACTTCTTTATCTGAACTCCCGCTACATGCGCTTAATAATAATACAGCCCCACTTACAATGCTTAATAATACTTTCTTCATCTATAATTCCCCCTTAAATATACGTTCCAAAATAAAAAGCACCTCTCAAAAATAAGAGAGGTGCCGAATAGACAAAATAGATTCCTCTCTTATCTTCCAAAACGAGAACTCGTTTTGCAGGAATTAGCACCTTAGCTTATACGTTATAAGCTCGGTTGCCGGGCATCATCGGGCCAGTCCCTCCGCCACTCTTGATAAGAGTATGTGTATGTAGTTTTTTTAATATGGTACTAATAGTAAATCTTACAAAAAGAATTGTCAACGTTATTTTCTGAATATATTTTATTTTAAGGTAATCGAAACGTTCCCCTTTTTATGCCCTTTTTCTACATATATATGAGCTTCAGCAATTTCTTCTAATCGGTAAGTTCTATCAATAACAGGCTTTAAATTTTCTGTTTCAGTTAGTTTTTTTAGTAGAAACATATCTTCTTTACTTACCTTTGCCATCATTCCATTAACAGATACATATATTCCATTAGGTGTTAATACTTGTTTACAAAGGGATTTTTTATATTTTCCAACTGCATCAAATATAACATCATAGTATTCCCCCTGCTTAGTAAAATCTTCTTTCGTATAATCGATTACTTTGTCGGCCCCTAAAGATTGCACGAGTTCAAAATTTGAATGACTACAAACAGCTGTAACGGTTGCGCCGAAATATTTAGCAAGTTGTACGGCAGCTGTTCCTACTGATCCAGATGCGCCATATATTAGTACTTGTTGCCCCCTTTTTATACGGGCCTTTCTTAGGAAGTGTAGTGCCGAAGTTGCGCCAAAGGGAATAACTGCTGCTTCCTCATACGTTACATTGGTAGGTTTTAATGCTACTAATCCACTTTCATGTACACATGTATATTCTGCATAACCACCGACATTAAGCTCTGTTAATGCAAAAATTTGATCTCCTTTTTTAAATTGAGTTACATCTGTTCCTATTTCTTCGATTTCGCCGGATAACTCTACACCGAGTATAGGCTTTCTCGGTTTTCTAAAACCTAATATGATTCGCATAGGAATCCAAAATAAGAGAGGGCTATTAAATCCACGTATTCTACAATCTCCAGTCGTTACACTCGTTGCGTGAATCTTGACTAATACTTCGTTCTTTTTAGGTATAGGTTTCTCTATATTTTGAAGCTGAAGAACGTTAGGTGGTCCATACTGTGTGCAAATGATCGCCTTCATAATGACCTCCTGAAATGAGTTGTCGTTATTTACATCATATTTAAACTCTTCATTAAACATGTCGCTATATAGCGAATATAGATTGAAATTTATATAGATTTCATAGGAAAAGAGATGATATTATTTTGGGAAAGGGGGGCGGAATTATGAAAAAAATTATTTTTATTTCAAGTTTAGTGCTTGCAATCAGTCTAGGGGTAGGATGTAGTAATGAGAAAACAGCAAAGACGGATGAGCCGAAAAAAGAATCCGTTCAAAAAGAAAAGGAATTAACGGCGAAAGATGTTTTCAAGAAAACGAATGAAGCTTTTAAAAATGAAGAACATGTAACGATGACATATGGTGTAGGGGTAAAAGCTGAGGGAACAGAGATGGATATATTAAAGGCTAAGATGCAATTAGAGCCAAAGACAAAGAATTCTCGTTCTGAAATGAATATTTCCGGTACAGATGTTGTAGTGTATACTGTGGATGGTAAAGTTGCTGGTGAGGTAAAAAACCCTAATACAGGAGAAGTTATAACCGTACCAGAGGAGCAATTAAACGCTGGTGGAATGAAAGCGACTCAAGATATTATAGATAAATTAGAAGTACCGGAAGTAGTTTTAGATAAAATGAAGCTGGAGAAAAGCGGAGATAAATATAAACTGAAATTTACATTAAAAGGGCAAGAAACAGAAAGTATGTTAACTAGCATGGATGAAACGCAGAAGAAAATGTTACAAGCACAAAATGCGAAGATAGAAGAAGTGGATGCAGAATATATCATTACAAAAGATTTTAAATATGAATCAGCAAAGATAGACATGATTATGAGTAGTAATGGCAAGGATAAAGCACACATTATTACGAACGCAAAATATACGTCGTATGAAAAGTTTGACCCAATACAATTGCCAGCAGCAAAGTAACAGTTTTGATAAGGAGGGACCTAAAATAAGGTCCCTCTTTTTTGTATTCTTTCTTCATAGGAAAATAGGTACAATATAAAGAGGAAAAGATGTAGAAGAGGAGAGTGTCATTTGAAAAAAGGAAAGATAGCGGTGGTCATTGTAGCATATACAGTGTTGCTTGCAACGTCTGTACATACATATAAAAAACAACTCGATCATCCTATTATGAGTGATGTAGGTAAATTGCTTCCGACAAAAATAAAACGTGTTGAAAGTGCTACTGATGAGCAATCGTTAATAAAATTAGTGCAAGATGCGAATGTTTCTGGAGAGAAGATTTCTATTGCTGGTATGCAACATAGTCAGGGCGGGCAGACGTATTATCCACATGGTACGATGCTTGATATGAAAGGGTATAATAAAATATTAGAATTTGATCCAGAGAAGAAGCGCATTACAGTTCAAAGTGGTGTCACGTGGAATGATATTCAGAAGAAAATAAATCCATATGGTCTTGCTGTTCAGGTGATGCAATCTCAAAATATTTTTACGGTTGGTGGTTCATTAAGTGTAAATGTACATGGTCGTGATATTCGTCATGAGGCATTGATTGATACAGTCGAATCATTTCGATTACTAATGGCAGATGGCACTGTACGTAATGTAAGTAGAGAAGAGAATGCGGATTTATTTCCTTACGTCATTGGCGGTTATGGGTTATTTGGTGTCATTTTAGATGTGACTTTAAAGTTAACAAATGATGAATTATATGAAACGCATACGAAAATGCTAGATTATAAAGAATACACGTCTTATTTCAAAGAAAAAGTGAAAAAAGATGCTAATGTTCGTATGCACTTAGCTCGTATTTCTGTTGCTCCAAATTCATTCTTAAGAGAAATGTATGTGACAGATTATACATTGGCACAAAATCAAAATATGAGGGAAGAGTATAGTGAACTAAAAGAAGAAACTATTATAGCAGCGCCGAAATTTTTACTTGGATTATCACGCTATAGTGATTGGGGAAAGAATACGTTTTGGGATATACAAAGAAGTTATTTCGAACGTACAGATGGAAAGTATGAGACGCGAAATAATGTTATGAGGTCAGATAGTGCCTTTATGGAATATGAAAATCCGAATAGGACAGAGGTGTTACAAGAATATTTTGTGCCTATAGATTCTTTCACGGAATACATAGATAATTTACGTAACGTATTAAATGAAGAAGAGTTTAATTTGCTCAATATTACGATTCGTTACGTGGAAAAGAATGAAAATGCAGTTTTATCCTATGCGAAAGGTGATATGTTTGCACTGGTTCTTTTAATTAATCAAGGGCGTTCTGAAAATGAGATAAAGAAAACAGAGGATGTTATTCAGAAGATGATTGATGTTACGTTAAAGCATAACGGTAGTTATTATTTACCGTATTATTCTTATCCAACGAAAGAGCAGTTAAAGAGAGCATATCCTCGTATAGAAGAATTTCTTCAGAAGAAAAAAGAAGCGGATCCAAAAGAGAGATTTGTGAATTTATTTTATAGGGAGTATACGAAATGACATATAGAAGATTTGTAGCTTCACAAAGCATCATTATGATGGCAGGAAGTATGGTATTTCCTTTTTACATTCTATTGCTTCGGAATGTTGGAAATAGCTTCTCACAGTTTGGCTGGGCATATGGCTTATTTGCCTTAACTTCAGCTCTAGTATATCCGTTAGTTGGAAGAATATCTGATAGAGTAGGTGATAGAAAGTTACTAATTATATACGCCTGGTCTATGGCAATATTAATGCTTTGTTTTCCTATTGCAACAGAAGTATGGCATGTATACATTCTTCAAATTTTAATGGGTATTTTAGGGGCTGTGCAGCGTAATACGGAGAAGACTTCGTTAGCACGAAAAGTTGTACAAGAAAATGCTGGTTATGAGATTGGAAAATATCATGTGTGGACATCGATTGGAGGAGCAGTAGCAATTATTGCAACAGGATATTTAGTAGATTTCTTTACGATCGGCACGATTTTTTATATTGCATCTATCTTATATGTAGTGAGCGGAGTTGTACTAAGTAGTAAAAAAATATAACAATTCCCATTTTTACCTGAATAACCTTTATTTGTTATACTAAAGGGGAAGACAAAAGAAAAGGGGACATTGCCTTTGATGAAATTTTTAATTTTAGCTATTCTCACTTTGTTTTTGATTCCATGGACAAGAAGAAGCGGTAGTAAACTTCGAGCAGTGGATAAGAAAGGGGATGAGAAGGTTGTAAAGGGTAAGAAATCATCTATTTTAGTTATTCCAGTTTTATTTTGGATAGGTATTGCAATCTATGAATATTTTTGGCTAATTGATGATCGAGCAGATTCAATTCTTACTCATTATTCTGTTGCAGTAGCGATTTTAATTGGGCTTGTTTTATTTTCCCAAGATCAAATAGGTAAATTAGAAGGCACGTTAAAAGGATTTCTAATGTTTGTTTTACTTGCAAGTTACGGCTACTTTGGTTATTTGCACGATATAGTAATCTCGCAAAAGAAATATGATTCTGTTGTAAAGGTAGAGAAAGATATTTCAGAGCCATTTACTGAAAATGATCAGCCATTTACAGTGCCGCCAAAGACAGCGGAGAATAAGATGAAAAAAGTATTTGGGGATATTCCGAAAGTAGCTTATTTTGAGCTAGGAGAATTAACGCCACAAATGGTAAATGGCGAGGCTTTATATGTAGCACCGATTGAAGTTTCAGGATTTTTTAAAGCACGTAAAGCTGAGACAATTCCAGGGTACGTCACGATGTCAGGTACGAATCCTGATGCAGAAGCAAAGCTGCACCTTGGTTATAAAATGAAATACGTGCCAAGCATGTTTTTCGGAAATAATTTAGAGCGTGTGGTAAGGAAAGCAGAACCAAATTTAATCTTTAAAGGAAAACCTAAATTTGAAGTGGATGATAAAGGGAAACCGTATTATACAATGACGTACGGTGAATTTATTTCAGGAAGATCTGGATTTGAGGTAGAGGGCGTTGTAGTAGTAGACGCACAAACAGGTGAAGTGAAAAGATACGATAAAGGAAAGGCACCTAAATTTGTTGATGGTGTATTAAATCACGAGACCGCATCTACATTAAATACGTATTTCGGTAAGTACATTCACGGATTTTGGAATACAAAATTCTCGCAAACGGACATGAAGATTCCGACTGAGTGGGGAACGAAAGAAGGAGTTACACCAATCTTCGGTAAGGATGGAACGTTATATTACTTTACTGATTTCACCTCTCCGAAAGAGGGAGTAGATTCTGCACTAGGTTATTCACTTATCGATGCGCGTACAGGTAAGTTGTATTACTATAACGGAAAAGAAGTAAAGGGAATTATGGATGGTTCGGCTGCTTCGGAAGTCGTGGATAATTCCTTTAAGAGAGAGAAATGGCATGGAACGATGCCGGTTATTTATAACGTGTACGGTAAACCTTCTTGGATTGTACCTGTTATTGATGATGGAGGGTTAGTGCGTGCCCATACGGTTATCTATGCTTCTAATGCGAAAATATTTGCAACAGGTTCGACGCAAAAAGAAGCGCTTGAGAATTATAAAAATGCGCTGAGTGGAAGCGGAGATTCATTTAGACCGACTTCAAATGGAAAAGAGGCGCAAAAAGAAGGCGTTGTACAACGTGTATATAAAGAAAAATCAGGTGAAAATACAATTGTTTATGTACTGTTGGAGAACGAACAAAAAGTGTTTATGATACCTGCGAAAAAGTTCCCATATGCTATGTTTACAGAAGTGGGAGATCCAATTCAAATCACATATTTAGATACAGGAGAGGCGATGTCTTCCGTATCTAAATTTACAAATAGTAATTTGAACAAGTAAAGCGATAGAGATTCTATCGCTTTTTTTACAAAATTAAACAGGAAAATGCGCTATACTTGACGTATGTTTATGTTGTAACTATAATTGTTACGATTTAGTATGTATAGGAAAGGGTGAACGAAAAAAGTGAATGAAGTTAATCAGGAAATATATAAGCCTGTAAAGATGAACAGGTTATGGATGATTCTTGTATTAGGAACACTTACGGCGATTGGACCATTATCTATTGATATGTATTTGCCTTCGTTACCGAAATTAACGGATGACTTGCAAACAGGTGCATCTCTAGCACAGCTTACATTAACAGCTTGTTTGCTTGGGCTTTCAGTAGGACAATTATTTGTTGGCTCAATTAGTGATATTTACGGAAGACGCAAACCTCTTATTATTGCTCTTATTATTTATGTTGCTTCTTCTTTACTTTGTGCTGTTGCGCCATCTATTTGGACTTTAGTGTTATTACGCTTTCTACAAGGAGTTTCAGGGTCAGCCGGTATTGTTATATCACGTGCAATGGTACGTGACATGTATTCAGGTTCTGAAATGACGAAATTCTTCTCACTGCTTATGTTAGTAAACGGAGCAGCACCTATTTTGGCACCGATTATTGGGGGACAATTATTACAGTTTACAACGTGGCGCGGTGTCTTTATCGTTCTCGGAGCAATAAGTGTATTCATGTTAATATCAGCTACTTTCGTATTGCGTGAAACATTACCTCCTGAAGAAAGAGAAACAGGCGGTTTGTCAGGGACGTTAGCGACGTACGGAAAATTGTTAAAGGACCGTTTGTTTATGGGATATGCATTGTCACAAGGATTAGTAACGGCGGCAATGTTTGCATACATTTCGGGATCACCATTTGTGTTGCAGAACATATACGGAGCATCACCACAGCAATTTAGTTTATTCTTTGCAATCAACGGTATCGGTATTATTATTGCGAGTCAGGTTACGGGTCGTTTAGCAGGGAAAGTGAATGAGAAGACATTATTTGTCTCTGGTATTGTTATTGCAGCTGTTGGTGGTTTATCTTTACTACTAACAATCTTATTAGGAATAGGGTTAATTGGTGTTTTATGCTCGTTATTCCTTGTCGTATCAAGTGTTGGGGTTGTCTCAACAACTGGGTTCTCATTAGCGATGAGAAATCAAAAACAAGCTGCAGGAACAGCATCAGCTTTATTAGGCTTATTACAGTTCATTTCAGGAGCGCTTGTTGCACCGCTAGTAGGTATTGGTGGAAGTAATACCGCATTACCGATGGGTGTTGTAATAGCTCTTTGTGAAATTGGTGCGGTACTATGCTATTTATTTATGGCTAGAAGAAGTGAAAAGCAGTTTGAACTGCAAGCAAGACAAAATTTAGAGGCTTAACAAAAAAGAACTGATTCAAAGGGAATATTTGAATCAGTTCTTTTTTTCATTTCTTTGAAATACCTCATATAGTTTTATAAGGTGCTGTAGTAAAGCAGTGCAAAAGTTATTTGTATAAAGTGACGATACTGTGACAAACATGTTGGTATATATATTACGATGTCGTCTTAAGTGTAAAAAGTAGGATGTTCTCGGTATAATAACAAGTGGAGATAAAAGAAACTATAATGAGTAGTAGCTGTAGATAAAAGGAGAAGAAGAGATGAAGAAGGTTTTGGGTATTGCTGTAATGGGAAGTATGATCCTTCTAGCAGGATGTAATGGAAATAAGGATACGAAAGAACCGAAAGAAAAGGTAGAGCAATCTACAGAACAAACAGAAGAAATGAAAGAATACCGTGCAGTACATGAAAAATACGATTTGAAAATGAATAAAGAAATTAATAACGCACTGCAGTTATTTGAAGTGGCAAAAGAAAAGGGCGGTAAGGAAATAACGACTGCTACATATAAAGAAGATGTGCAAAAGGTAACAACAAGCATGTTAGAAGATATTGGTCATATACGAAAAGAAATTCGTGTTCCGAAGTCGAAAGAGCAAGAACATGAGGTATATGTCGGTTTCTTGAATGAATCGGAACAAGCAATGAAAAAATTACAGAAGTTAGCTAAAGAAGAAGATTCATCGTTGATTCGTGATATAGAAATTAATTTTGCAACAGCATCGACATACTATAAACGTTTTCAAGCAGAAACGAAAAAATAACCTTGCCTGTGCAAGGTTATTTTTTCTTCTTACGATCGCCGTCTTCATCCTCGGATACTAATACCTTCTGTTCTTCGTGAAATTCGGAAATAGTTTGCCCGGTAATATTATCAAAGGGGGTGTAAAAAGAGGTAATGCTTTTCTTTTTAATGAAAAGTTTATAAAATCCAATGATAACAAGTATAACGATTGTTAATGGTAATCCTATAGTTGCTAGAAGTAAGGGATCCATCATATAACTCCTTTCATATCGTTTTTTTTTATTATAGGCGAAAAACTGTAATTTAGATAAACACACTATTAAAAACTGATTTTTCTAAATATATCCAATTTGATTGACTTTTCATTTTTTCAGAATTATAATTCGAAATATACAATTTGAACCAAATAATAAAATAGCAATTTACTTATCCAGAGAGGTAGAGGGACTGGCCCTATGACACCTCAGCAGCGGGTTCTGTAATAGGAACACCGTGCTAATTCCAGCAAGCAAGTCTTGAAAGATAAGTGATAGGCCTTTGTTTATTAAGCCTTGATCTTATTTTTTAAGATCAAGGCTTTTTGTATTCTAAAAAGAGAAAAGGGAGTAATGGAAAAAGTACGTTCATAAAACTAAGTAAATATATGTGTTTAGGGGGTTAATGAAGTGTATGTAATTAAAAAATTATCAGTTATGGTGTTCACGCTATGGGTTATTACGACGGTGACATTTCTAATTATGCATATTATTCCGGGGGATCCATTTTCATCAGATGCAAAAATCTTTCCTGAAGAAGTGATCCAAAACATGAGAGCGAAGTATCACCTTGATGAACCGTTATGGAATCAATATGTTGCTTATTTAGACGGCGTAGTTCATTTTGATTTTGGTGAATCTGTTCAATCAACCGGGCAAGGTGTATCAGAAATTATAACAACTGGTTTTGGTCCATCAGCAATTATTGGTTTACAAGCACTTATTATTTCATTGCTAGTCGGAATTGCTGCAGGTACATTTGCGGCTCTCTATCATGGGAAGGTAATTGATTACGGTGTAAGTTTACTTGCCATCCTCGGTATTTCTATTCCGAGCTTTATTTTAGCACCACTATTTATACAAGTATTCGCTATTCAATTCGAGCTCTTACCAGTAGCCTCTTGGGGTACATTTGAACATACGGTATTGCCATCCTTTGCATTAGCGTTAGGACCAATCGCAGTGATTACAAGATTTGTTCGCTCTAATATGATTGAAGTTTTGCAGAGTGATTATATTAAGTTAGCGAGAGCGAAAGGTATACCGATTAAGAAAATTATTATAAGACATGCTCTTCGAAATGCAATTGTTCCGGTACTTACATTTGTTGGACCGTTAATGGCGGGACTTTTAACAGGTACTTTCGTTATTGAAAAGATTTTTTCAATTCCTGGTCTCGGAAAATATTTTGTAGATAGTATTTTTAATCGAGATTATCCAGTGATTATGGGAACAACCATTTTTTATAGTGCACTTTTAATTGTATGTATTTTTATTACAGATATTATTCATCGTATTGTTGATCCACGTATTCGTTCTATTACGTAAGGAGGGAGATGTTTAGATGGGGGCTTATGAAATTAATGACCAGTTATTAACAAATGAAGAGAAAAAAGAATTAACAATAAATAAAGATCAGCAAAAGATTAGCCGAAAGAAAGAAGTGTTTCGTAAGTTTGTATCGAATCCAATCGCAGTTTTAGGATCAGTGACGTTATTACTCATTATTGTTTTTTCACTTGTTGGTGAAAGTTTAACGCAATTTACTGCGAGTGAACAAGTAAAAGAGGCGACAAACTTACCACCTAGTAGTGAGCATTGGTTCGGAACAGATGATTTGGGAAGAGATATATGGGCACGTACTTGGGCTGGCGGGAAAATTTCATTAACAGTTGGATTAGTGGCAGCTGCTCTTGATATAGGACTTGGTGTGCTAATTGGAGGATTTAGTGGATATGTGAGAGGGCGCAATCGCCTTGGGACATTAATTGATGAGTGGATTATACGAGGAATCGAAGTATTATACGGTATCCCGTATTTATTAATTGTTATTTTACTATTAATTGTTATGAAACCAGGTCTTTTTACCATTATCATCGCCCTTGCATTAACAGGATGGATTGGTATGGCACGTCTCGTTAGGGCGCAAGTCTTATCTTTAAAACAAAGAGAGTTTGTTATTGCAGCGGAGCGATTAGGTACATCACATATGAAAATTATATACGGGCACTTAATTCCGAATTTAACAGGCATTATTATCGTAAATTTATCATTTACAATTCCAGCAGCTATTTTCTCAGAATCATTTTTAAGCTTTATCGGACTAGGAGTGCAATCACCGGCAGCAAGCTGGGGGACGATGACGAATGATGCACTTGGGACATTACTAAGCGGGGAATGGTGGCAGCTATTCTTCCCAGCAATCATGATTGCGCTCATTATGTTCGCATTTAATGCGATTGGTGATGGTTTACAAGATGCAATTGATCCAAAAATCGTAAAACAGAATCGAAAGGAGAAAAAACATGGGACAGCTCTTATCTTTAGAAAACGTAACGTTAGCCGTTGAAAAAGAGAATAGTAAACAAGCAATTGTGAAGCATGTTTCCTTTTCTGTTAGCAAAGGTGAAATAGTTGCACTTGTAGGAGAAAGTGGCTCAGGGAAAAGTGTTACAGCACAATCTATTATCGGCTTAAATCAAGAATCAATTCAAATTGATGATGGAAATATATCTTTTGAATCAAAGGCATTAACGAATCTACAAGAATCAGAATGGAATCAAATTCGTGGGAAAGATATTTCTTTTATCTTTCAAGATCCACTTTCATCTTTAAATCCGACGATGAAGGTGGGAAGGCAAATTACAGAGGTGATTTTGCAGCACGAAAAGAAATCGAAAAAAGAGGCAAAAGAAATTGCAATTAACTTATTAAATGATTTAGGAATACATGAAGCAGAGAAACGCTATGAACAGTACCCACATCAATTAAGCGGAGGCATGAGGCAACGTATTTGTTTAGCGATCGCATTTGCCTGCCACCCAAAACTCGTTATTGCGGATGAACCTACGACAGCATTAGATGTAACAATTCAAAAGCAAATTATGAAGTTATTAAAGGAAAGAAAGGAAAAGCAAAATACGAGTATTTTACTAATTACGCACGATTTAGCACTTGTACGTGAAGTAGCGGATCGAGTAGTTGTGATGTATGGAGGACGTGTTGTTGAAAAAGGAACGATAGAGGAAGTGATAGGTTCTCCTAAACATCCATACACAAAAAGCTTATTACAAGCAATTCCCAATATGGACGATTCCGAAAAAGTATTACGTGCAATAGAAGGGACGACACCTTCCATTGAGACGTTAAATAGCTTTGGTTGTCCTTTTGTAAATCGTTGTCCAGTAGCGATAAAAGAATGTATTCATCGTTTCCCAGAGAGAACAACATATTCTGGGGAGCATAGTTCACATTGCTGGCAACATGTTCTGGAGCATAATAAAGCGAAATCAAAAGAGAAGGTGAATGCCTCATGACGACAGATTTAATTACTGTAAAGCAAGTAACGAAAACGTATGGAAGTAAAAATAAAGAAATCGCAGCGTTAAAAGACATATCACTTGCGATCCCGAAAGGAACAACGCTTGGCATTATTGGAGAAAGTGGTTCAGGAAAAACAACACTTGGTAAGCTCATAGCTGGGATTGAGAGCCCAACGTCTGGTGAAATTGATTATAACGGTCAAGTCGTTCACAAGTTGAAGGCAGCTCATAAACGTGATTTCTTACAGAAAGTACAGTTTATTTTTCAAGATTCCACAGCTGCATTAAATCCGCGCTGGAAAGTACGCGATAGCGTAACGGAAGGCTATATTTCATTTGGTTTAGGTGATAAAGGATTAAAGGATAAAGTAGCAGGTGATGCGCTAGAGCGTGTGGGGTTAGATAGACGATATATTGATCGCTATCCGCACGAATTTAGCGGAGGACAACGTCAACGAATTGCTATTGCAAGAGCGTTATTGTGTGAGCCGGAAGTATTGATTCTTGATGAACCAATTTCGGCATTAGATGTTTCATTGCAAATTCAAATTGTACATCTGCTGCAAAAAATCCAAAAAGAACAAGGTTATACATATTTATTTATCGCGCACGATTTACCGATGGTTCACTATTTATGTGAAAAAGTAGCTGTCTTATACAAAGGAGAACTTGTTGAATTTGGAAATACGGACGAAGTATTCCGTAATCCACAACATTCTTATACAAAAACATTATTAGCATCTACACCAAAAATTTCAGGTTAAAGGAGAATGTAGGATGAAGAAGTTTTTACTGTTTGTCATTATGACCGTATTAGCAATTACTTCTGTTGCTTGCGGTAAGAAAGAAACGCAAAAGGCGAGTGCTGGTAAGGGAGAAGGCGATCGATTAGTAACGAATATTAGTAGTGATCCATATACACTTGATTCTGCTATTGCAACAGATAGCACGTCAGGTTATATAATTGGGCAGTTGTTTTCAAGTTTATATACGCAAGATAGTAATGGGAAATATCAAAATGAATTAGCGGAGAAAGAAGAAGTAAATGCTGATGGAACTGAATATACAATCCATTTGAAGAAAGATATTAAATGGTCAGATGGTTCTCCTATTACAGCAAATGATTTTGAATTTGCATGGAAGCGATTATTAAATCCGAAAACGGGTTCTATGAATGCGACAGAAATGTATTTTA
The DNA here is from genome assembly GCF_040459765.1 of Bacillus cereus group sp. RP29. Taxonomy (NCBI): domain Bacteria; kingdom Bacillati; phylum Bacillota; class Bacilli; order Caryophanales; family Bacillaceae; genus Bacillus; species Bacillus cereus group sp. RP29. Next base: position 5,145,657 of record NZ_JARVHN010000001.1, on the reverse strand, counting down.
TTAAAGGGGCAGAGGCGTATAATACTGGAAAAGGTGAAGAAGGACAAGTTGGTATTCAAGTTGTTGATCCTCAAACATTAAAGGTAACCCTTGAACACCCAGTTGCTTCTATTAAACAAAAACTAGCAAGCTCACTATTTATTCCATTAGCTAAAAAGTCGATTGATGATAATAATAAATTAAAAACAGATCCAAAAGAGTTAATTACGAATGGGCCATTCACGTTAAAAGAGTGGAAGCATAACCAGGCTATTACAGTACAAAAAAATAAAGAATTCTATGATAAAAAGGTAACATTAAAAGAAATTGAGTTTCGTATTATTCCAGACTCTAAAACAGCGTATCAATTATTTAAATCCAAAGAATTAGATTTACTAAGTGGTTTACCACAAGAGATGATCGAAAAAGAAAAAGGAAATAAAGAATATAAGCGTGTTGCAGGGTTCTCTTCTTATATTTATTCGTTTAACGTAGAAAAAGAGCCGTTTACAAATGCAAAGGTACGTAAAGCATTTTCATTAGCGGTTGATCGTAAATTTATCGTTGAAAAATTGTATAAAAATAATGCGCAAGAAGCATATGCATTCGTTCCAGAAGGAGCAAAAACACAAAGTGGCCGTGATTTCCGTAAAGAAAAAGGTGATTACGTTAAATTTGATCCAGCAGAAGCGAAAAAGTTATTAGAAGAAGGCATGAAAGAACAAGGCTGGTCTACATTACCTGAAGTAACATTAAAATTCACTACAGATACACAACATAAAAAAGTAGCAGAAGCAATGCAAGAAATGTTTAAGAAAAATCTTGGCGTAGATATTAAATTAGAAAATAAAGAGTGGAAGAGTTACATCGACACATACAAGCAAAGTGATTTCCAATTAGCTTATATGGGATGGGGCGGCTCTTTATTAGATCCAATTACTAAACTAGATTTATATGCAGGTGATGGTCCAAACAATTATGCAAAATGGCATAATAAAGAATTTGACGCTTTAGTGAAGGAAGCAGAAGTTGAACAAAATGAAGATAAGCGTTTTGACTTATTGCATAAAGCGGAAGATATTATGTTTACAGATTCACCATTAATCCCAATTATTTTCCCAAGTGCTTCCTATTTACAAAAATCATCAGTATCCGGTGTCCAATTCATTATTGGTTCTAGTCCAGAATTAAGATACGCAAAAATTAAAAAATAAAGAAGTAGGCAACTGCCTACTTCTTTATTTTATTTCTCTTTTATATTCTTTTTTCGTTCCATCAGAGAAGACAACTTCTAAATCAAATTTTTGATAGTCTTTATCAAGTTTGAACACGTTCACTACTTGATCGATTACTTCTTGGTCAGCAGTATCTTTATCAAATTTTAATTCTTGTAGAAGTGGGCTTAATTTTGTGATAGCCTCGTCTCCTGTTAATTTTACATCTGCTTTATGATCTTCAATTTTTGCTTCCATTTTCTTATCAGCTGCTACATTTTTATAGTCTGCTTCGTAGTCTTTCTTTGTATCTTGGTAGTCTGCCTTTAAATCGAATTCATTGAAGTTTAGTTTTAAATCTGCAGGAGCCTCGTTTTTTGCTTCTTCAGTCGTCTTTTTATTAGAAGTTGTATCTTCTTTTGCAGGAGCTTTACATCCTGTTAATGCAGGTACTAGCATAAGAGCTAATAAAACTGATAGTAGAGTTCTCATTATAAATTCCTCCTTATGTAAATTCGTTCTATACAAGTTTTTCCCAAAAACATGTAATTATGTATGTGTTGAAAATAAATTATTATTCTGTAGTCATAAGGGCTAATCCGCAATTTAAATCAAAAACGATTTGTATGTATATGGTAAATTGAAGTTGTGAGGGAGGGACTAAAATGCATGAAGAGTATAAAGAGATAATAAAAAAATCAATTGAATATATAGAGAATCACTTACATGAGGAGCTTACAACAGAAAGAGTGGCATCTCACAGTGCAGTATCGATGTACCATTTTCATCGTATCTTTCAAAGATATGTTGGGATGAGTGTAACGGATTATATTCGAAAGAGAAGGTTAACTCATGCTGCGCAGACTTTAGTATCGACTGAAAGAGCAGTTATTGATATTGCAATGCAATATGGTTTTTCCTCACAAGAGGCATTTACGAGAGCTTTTAAAAGAATGTTTCAATTGCCACCAAAGAAATATCGAAAGTACTTCCAGTCATTTTATATAGAAAGAGAGGGTGTTTCAATGCAAAAAGGTATACCGAAAGGATGGATCTTAAGTGGAAGTCATCCTGCTGAATATGAGATGGGTTTAGATTATGAAGTTGTCCATCAAGGGAAAGTATCTGCATACATAAAAGCAAAAGAGAATGTTACGCACGGAGGATTTTCAACATTAATGCAAATGTTCCGAGCAGATAAATATGTAGGGAAGAGATTACGTTTTACAGCATTTGTTAAGAGTGAAAATGTAAGAGATTGGGCAGGATTGTGGATGCGAGTAGATGGAAAAGAGACAGAACCGCTTGCTATGGATAATATGCAAAATCGTCCCATTAAAAATACGAATAATTGGCAATCGTACTCGGTTGTATTAGATATAAAAGAAGGAGCGCTTGGTATTGCATTTGGTGTTTTATTATCAGGAGAAGGTTGTGTGTGGCTAGATAGTATTCGATTTGATGAAGTAGATGAAAAAATTCCTACAACAGATTTGGCAGAGAACTTTTATGAAACACTTTTAGAAGAACCAGTGAATCTACAATTTGAAGAATTAGAAAAATAAAAAACAAGGAGAAAAGATATGCTCAAATATGTAAAACTAATAAGTATTAGTTTAGTAATATCGTCTTGTATTATGGGAATTAATTATTTAGTTAGCTATCTTTGGTCAGGGCATATACCTTCTTTGACGTGGAGAACATATTTGATGTTTGTGTTTATATTTATGATGAGTTTTGGTTCCGTGCAAAAAGAAGGGAGAAAGGATTATTGACAATTATTGGAAAAGTTATATAATCTAAATGTAAGTGATCACTTGCATAAGGAAGAGAGGGTTTTATGGCGCGTTCAAAGACAGCAGAAAGAATTATTCAAGCAGCGATTGAATTAGTGAAAGAAAAAGGATATACAGCAGCGACAACGAAAGAAATTGCAATGCGTGCTGGTGTTAATGAAGTAACGATATTCCGCAATTTTAAAAGTAAGAAGGGTGTTATTGAAGCTGCGGTTGCTGAATTTTCATATGTACCGCATTTAAAGCAGTTTTTACAAACAGAAATTGTGTGGGAATTAGAAACGGATTTAAAGAACTTAGCAAGGCATTATCATAATTTTTTAGATGGGGTAAAAGATATTATTGCTATTGGTATACGTGAGGCTGGAGAATTTCCTGAATTAGACGGGGAAATTGCTAAAATACCACAAGGACTAAAAGAAGAATTAAGTATCTATTTTGCAAAAATGCAGGAAAAAGGAAACATTATTGATACAAATATTGAAGCGCAAGTAATGAACTTTATCTGGATTAATTTTGGATATTTCTTATCTAAATTACGTTTTGCCGATCGCCTGACAGAAGTTGATGATGAGAAATTTATTGAAAATAATATTGTTTTATATGCTAGGGCATTAAGACCCTAGTATTTATTTAAAATAAAATGCAAGCATGTACTTACTTGCTGAGTGGGAGAGCGGGAAGATGGATACATTAAAACAGTTTTTGAAAAGACCAGGTACGTACGTAGGAATGATCGTAGCGCTATCATTTCAACTTATTTTCTTTTGCGTGTGGTTAACGGCATATGATGGAGTGAATGAACGAGCAGATCAAATGCGTATCGCTATTGTGAATGAGGATGCAAATATAGGGAGTAAAATAGCAGAAGGCTTACAGAGAAATTTACCATTTCAAGTGAAGGCAGAACATTCTGTGGAAAAAGCAAACAAAGAAATGAATGACCATGTGTACGATATGATTATTGAAATTCCTGCTTCTTTTTCAAAAGATATAAATGAAACAGGAAAATCAAATTTAAACTTCCACATTAATCAAGCGAATGCCATGATGGCAAAGCAAATGATGGAAGGAGCTGCAAAACAAATTCGAGATAATGTAAATAAAGAGGTAGCAAGTTATAAGAAACAAGCGATTGTCGGAAAGCTACAAGCTGTAGGACATGAGAATGTAGAAGTGATAAAAGGGTTAACTGAAGATTCAATTGGTTTTACAGTTCATAAAGTAAATGATGCAAAAGGATTTTCAGTGAATATGGTACCGCTAATGATCGTATTAGCTTCATTTGTAGGAGCAATGATAATGAGTATGGAATTATCAAAAGTTGCAAAAGAAGTAAAGGGCAGTTGGAGTAATTTCTTATCAAGACAAATTATAAACGGTACAGTATCGATTTTACTTGCATGTATTACAATTGGTTTGATGAAAGGCTTCCAAATTGAGATGCACGAAACGGTATGGAGTATATGGGTGTTTCAAGCAATAGTCTTCTTCGCATTTCTTTCATTAACACAAATGTTTCTAACTGTGTTTGGAAACGCAGGTATGATTTTTAATATTATCTCACTATCGTTACAACTTGTAAGTTCCGGTGTAATTGTCCCACATGAGATGCTTTCTAAAACATATCAAACAATCGGCGGATTATTTCCTGCAACATATGCAGCGAATGGCTATTATACAATAATATTTGGAGGAGTTAATTTAGAGAGAAATATTATTTCGTTATTAGTTATTGTATTGGTTACACAATCAGTGGCAGTGATGACTTTAGCTATAAAAGGAATGGTAAAGGGAAGAAGAAGCTCTGTAGTTAAAGAAGCATAAAATAAAAAGGTATCCTCGGTGGGATACCTTTTTATTAGCACTTATTATTTTGCAACTTCTGTCCACTTGTAGTTAAACTCACCACCGAAGTCAGTTGTTACAAGTCCTTTAATAAATCCGCGTTGTAAGTAAGAACGACCTTGTTGGTATAAAGGAGCGACAGCACCGTCTTGTAATAGAATTTTTTCAGCTTGCTTCATTGCTTCCCAGCGAGCTTTTTCATCACCAGCTAAATCTGTTTTTACTTTATGAATTAGCTCATCGTACTCTTTGTTAGAGTATTTATCGAAGTTGTAAGCACTATCTGTTGTAAATAAATCTAAGAATGTAATTGGATCAGCGAAGTCAGGGCCCCAGCCATCAATACCGATTTCATAGTCACCACTTAACAGTAGTTTTAACTGTTGTTTACGTGGTTGTGGTTTTAAATTCACTGTTAATCCATCTAAGTTCGTTTCTAGTTCACCTTTTAAATATTCACCAGTCTTTTTAGCTAAAGCATTATCACTTGTTAGGAGTTCAATTGTTACTTTGTCAGTACCAAGTTCTTGCTTCGCTTTTTTCCAGTTTTCTTTCGCTGTTTTCACATCATCTTTCACTAGATTTCCATTTTCTTTACGGAAGTCGTTGCCATCAGGACTTTTTGCGAATTTCGCAGGAACCATTCCTTCAGCTGCAACAGCGCCGTTATTTAAAATTGTTTCTACGTATGCTTTCTTATTCATTGCTCCGTTAATAGCAAGGCGTGCATGTTGATTTTTTAATGTTTCATTTTTTTGATTGAGTCGTAAAAATTGAATGCCAACTTCAGCGCGTTCTTTGAAGTTTGGATCGCCCTTATATTTATCAACAAACTCCGCAGTTAAAGCAACGCGATCAATTTGTCCTGAATCATATAAATTAACTTCTGTAGACTTATCTTTAACGACATTGAAGTTGATTTCTTCTAATTTCACCGTTTTAGCATCCCAATAGTTAGGATTCTTCTTCAGTTGGAAGCTTTGCTCGTGTTTCCAGTTATCTAATGTGAAGGCACCGTTGTAAATTAAATGATTTGTTTCTAAACCGTATTTATCGCCTTGAGACTTTAAGTACTCTTCATTAATTGGTAAGAATGTTGAGAATGTCGTTAAACTTAAGAAGTAGGGAACAGGACGATCTAGTTGTACTTCTAATGTTTTGTCATCAATAGCTTTGACCCCTAGTTGATCAATCGGCAATTGTTTTTGGTTTATTTGTTTCGCATTCTTTATATCGAAGAATAAGAATGCATATTCAGCTGCTGTATCAGGGTTTACGGCACGTTGCCAAGCGAAGACAAAGTCTTTTGCTGTAACAGGAGTACCGTTTGACCATTTTGAATCACGCAGATGGAATGTATATTTCGTTTTATCGGGACTAACGTCAACCGACTCAGCGACACCAGGAATCGGTTTATTATCTTCTCCCATTGCATATAACCCTTCAAAAACATTACGCATTACGTTCATGGATTCCCCATCCGTTGCTTTTGCAACATCCATTGTTGGAATTTCTGAAGCAAATGATAAGTTAATTGCCTGTTTATCAGGTGCTTTATCATTTGCCTTCGCTCCGCTTGCGTTATCTTTATTTCCCCCGCAAGCAGTTAGTAATAGACTTGCCCCTAAAACAGATGCAACAACAGGTACAACTTTTTTCTTCATTGTTCGTTCCTCCCTAAATGTGTTGTTCGTAACGTCATAATGTCCATGTTTTGAAGTGTATCTATAGAAGAAGAGAAAACCTATTATAAATATGTACATGTAGGTAATCAGGTGTTCTATATGTATATACATGTTGAACTATAATTTATCATTATATGCTTCGACGTAGTAGACGTTATATTATGATGGTGAAATATTTCGTTTCTTTGATTATTTAGAATATTAACACTGGAGAGAACTATATGTCAATAATAAAAAGTTGAGCATTAATTTTTTAAAATAATATATTAAAAAAGCGGATTTCCTCTTATTGAGAATCCGCTTTTAATACATTTTTTTAATAAAATAATTACTGTAGATAGAAAAACATCGATTCAGCTTGCCTTTTATTTTTCAATTTGTGCCCATTTGAAGTTTAATTGACCTGCAAAGTCTACTTGCACAATTCCTTTCACATAAGAACGTTCTAAATAAGATTCGCCTTTTTGGTAAAGGGGAGCGATAACAGAGTCTTTAAATAATATTTTTTCAGATGCTAGTAATGCTTCCCAGCGAGCTTTTTCATCACCAGCTAAAGTCGTTTTAACTTTTTCAATTGTTTCATCGAATTCCTTATTAGAGTAATGATCTAAGTTGTAAGGGTTATTCGTTGTAAACAATTCAAGGAATGTAATTGGGTCAGCAAAGTCAGGGCTCCAGCCATCAATACCGATTTCATAGTCACCTTTTAATAAAAGTGAAACTTGTTGTTTACGTGGTTGTGGTTTCACATTTACTGTTAATCCATCTAAATTCTTTTCTAGTTGTCCTTTTAAGAACTCACCTGTTTTCTTATCAAGGTCAGCATCACTCGTTAATAATTCTAATGTAATCTTTTCAGAACCAAGCTCTTGTTTTGCCTTTTTCCATAACTCTTGTGCAGATTTTGTATCAACTTTAGTTAAATCTCCATTTATAGTACGGAAGTCCTTTCCATCAGGCCCTTTTGCAAAGTTTTTTGGAACGAGACCAAAGGTTGGTGTAGAGCCATCATTTAATAACGTATTTACAAAGGATTTTCGATCAATTGTTTGATCAATTGCTTGGCGTGCAGAAACGTTTTGCAGTACTTTGTTTTGTTGATTCATACGTAAAAATTGTACGCCTACGTTCGGGCGTTCTTTAAAGTTTGCATCCTTTTTATATTTATCAACGAAATCAGATGTTAATTTTATACGGTCTAATTGTTTTGATTCGAATAAGTTTACTTCTGTTGATTTTTCTTTTACAACGTTAAAATTGATTTCTTCTAGTTTGACAGTATCTTTATCCCAATAGGTAGGGTTTTTCTTGAATTTAAAGCTTTGTTCATGCTTCCAATCGCTTAGTGTAAAAGCGCCGTTGTACAAGATTGTGTTGTCTTCTAAAGCGTACTTATCACCTTGTTTTTTAAAGAATTCCTCGTTAATTGGTAGAAATGTTGGGAACGCTGTTAAGCTAATAAAATAAGGAACAGGACGCTCTAATTCTACCTCAAACGTATGGTCATCAACTGCTTTTACACCAAGTTGGTCGGCTGGAAGTACTTTGTTGTTAATTTTTGTTGCATTTTTAATATCAAAGAATAGAAATGCATATTCAGAGGCTGTTGCTGGATCGACAGCTCTTTGCCAAGCGAAGACAAAATCTTTCGCTGTAACAGGAGTACCGTTTGACCATTTTGAATCTCGCAGGTGGAATGTGTATTTCGTTTTATCGCCACTTACTTCATGAGATTTTGCAACACCAGGGACAGGTTTATTACCTTCACCAAGGTTATACAAACCTTCAAATACGTTTCTCATTACTTGACCAGAATCAGTATCTGTAGCACGAGCTGTATCCATTGTTCGTATTTCAGTAGGTGAAGATAAGTTTAAAACCTGTTTACTAGGCGCCTCGTCTTTTGCATTTGCTCCGCTTGCTTCGTTTTTATAACTACCGCAACCAGTTAATAAAATACTTACTCCCACAACTGATGCAATACCGGGTACAAACTTTTTTTTCATTTGATTTTCCTCCTAAATAATTAAGTTTGGATGATGATGAGGGAAATGAAAAATAAAAAATCCCTCTTTTCATATTGAGAAAGAGGGATTTTTACGTACAAGTTATGCACCCGTATATAAACGAAGTCCCTCATTCTATCTTTCAAGCTATAAAGCTTGCAGGAAGTGGCACAGTATTCAAAAATGAACCTGCTGCCGAGGTTTCAAAGGGCCAGTCCCTCCACCTCTCTTGATACAATGAGTAAACGAATAAACTTTATTAATTTTTGTGTTTATTTGATAATTCAAAATCTTACACCTTGGATGATGAAGTGTCAACTGAATGAAATATAGTTTAAATTTTCAGTTTTCTTTAACGAAAAACCACTGCATATGGCAGTGGTTTTTCTACTAGAAGTTAAAGTTATCTGGATCTGGACCAACGCGACGATCTTCATTTAAAGCTTGAATTGCTTTCATATCATCAGCACTTAATTCAAAGTCGAAGATGTTTGCATTTTCAATAATACGATGTTCTTTAATTGATTTAGGAATTGTTACAACTTCGTTTTGTAAATCCCAGCGTAAAATAATTTGCGCAGTTGATTTATTATATTTTGTCGCAATTTCTTGCAACGTTGGATTATCTAGTAGTTGTCCTTGCATTAACGGTGACCAAGCTTCAAGCTGGATATTATGTTCTTTACAGAAATGGTGTAATTCTTCTTGTGCTAAACGTGGGTGGTATTCCACTTGATTGACCATTGGCTTAATTTCAGCAATTTCAAATACGTCTTGTAAGTGGTGAATGTGGAAATTACTCACACCGATAGCGCGAACACGGCCATCTTTATAAAGCTTTTCTAACGCTTTCCATGATTCAGTATATTTTCCTTTTACAGGCCAATGTACTAAATATAAATCTAAATATTCTAGACCTAATTTTTCTAATGTAGTTTCAAATGCTTGAAGTGTTGTTTCATATCCTTGATCGCTATTCCATACTTTTGATGTAATAAATAATTCTTCACGTGCAACACCTGATTCACGGATTGCTTGTCCAACGCCTTCTTCGTTTTGATAGATTGCTGCAGTATCAATGCTGCGGTAACCATTTTTAATTGCTGATTTTACAGATTCAATTACTTCTGAACCATCTTCTACTTTAAAAACACCTAAACCGAACCAAGGCATTTTTACACCGTTATGTAATGTTGTATAGTCTTTTAAACTTGTTAAATTCATATTATTTCCCCCTAGCTTTTTTGTTTGTTGCTTCTACTGCTTTTTGAATTGCCTCTGAAAAATTATATTCATATAAAGCTTTGAGACCTTCAGCTGTGGAACCACCGGGTGTTGTTACTTGTTCGCGGAGGTTAGCTGGATCTTGCGTTTGTTCAAGCATAGAAGCAGAGCCGGAAATCATTTGAATGACAAGGTGTTTTGCGGTTGCTTCATCGACTCCATAACTTTTTGTTGCTTCAATTAAGCTTTCAGCAAAGTAATAAAGGAAGGCTGGTGCACTTCCAGTAACTGCAGTAAGCTGATGAACTTCTTCCTCGGTACAAAGTTGCGAAGTACCAATCCCCCCTAAAAGCAATTGCAGGGTTTCTTGATCAGTCTCGTTTACGAATTGTCCCATCGTGTATAAGGAGATAGACTTACCAATTTCAGCAGCTGTATTTGGCATAATCCAAGCAACAGGCGTTCCTTTAGGAAGTCTTTCTTCTAAATAAGATGGGCCGATGCCGGCAGCTACCGTTACGACAAGTTGATTCGATAGTAAAGGAGATAATTCTGCTAATAATTCTTCATGTGCAGAAGGCGGCATTGCTAAAACAATCGTATCAACAAATGTAACATGCTGCTTCCAATCTGTTGTAGTAGACACATTATATCGCGCTTGTAATTGTTCCAGTTTTTCTACGTTGCTTCGGTTAGAAACGATAATTTCTTCGATGTATTCTTTGCTTGTTTTAAGTAATCCGGAAAATATAGCTTCTGCCATACGACCAGCACCAATAAATAGAATTCGATGTTTAGTTAGCATATCCTCTATTCCTTTCTAGTGGAGATATGTTATAAAAAACGATACCATTTTTAAGAGAATTTTGTAAAAAGAAAAGGCTTATTGTAGATGGAATAGATAATGAAAAGTAGGAAATTAATGGTGAAGGGGAGAGTGATTCTTTATACTGGTGATAGGGAATTTATTACACATCTGGGGAGAGATGATTATGATTAGAAGTCCGCTCTTTTTACCCATTACTAGTATTATTTGTGTATTGGTTGGATTGTATATTCAATCGAGCTATATTGAAATCTTTGCATCGGTCATGGGAATTATTAATGTTTGGCTATTAGCAAGAGAAAAAGTATCCAACTTTTTATTCGGTATGATTACCGTTGCGGTATTTCTGTATATTTTTATTACACAAGGTTTATATGCAATGGCAGTATTGGCAGGTTTTCAATTTATATTTAATGTATATGGTTGGTATCATTGGATTGCACATAGTGGGGAGGAAGAGGTAAAAGCAACAGTTCGTTTAGATTTGCAAGGTTGGATTTTTTATATAATCTTTATTTTAGTTGCATGGATTGGTTGGGGGTATTATCAAGTCCATTACTTAGAATCAACAAGTCCATATTTAGACGCTTTAAATGCTGTACTAGGATTAGTAGCTCAATTTATGCTAAGTCGAAAAATCCTAGAAAACTGGCATTTATGGATTTTATATAATGTAGTTAGTATTTCAATTTATATCTCCACTGGGTTATATGTTATGCTAATATTAGCTGTTATTAATCTCTTTATATGTGTAGCGGGTTTGCTAGAGTGGAAGAATAATTATAAGGGCCAAAAACATACAAATAATTATATCTAGAAAATAATTAGAATTAAAAAACCCCTGAAGCATATGTGCCTCAGGGGTTTACTAATAGATTATAAGTTTATGCTTTTGTCATACCAAGTAATACAGCGCCGCCGATAATTAAAACACTACCTAGTGCAATAAAGATCAATTGACGTTTCGTTTTCTTTTCGCCTAAGAAGACAATCGCACCAAATGTTGAGATAACGATTCCAGTTTGAGATAATGGGAAGCTTGTTGCTACTCCGACACGTGGTAATGAAAGAAGTAAGAATAAGTTTCCAGTTCCCCATAGTAAACCAGATAAAGCGTTACGGATTGCATATTTGTTAAATGGTTTATGTTTAGATGTCAGTACAACCGCACCAACAAACATACCAACTGCTTGTGGTAAAATAGCAGACCAACCATCGATGTTATACCAACGAATAATAATTACATATACAAGATAGCCAAAAGTAGAAACAATTAAAGTAAGAAGTCCCTTTTTCAATTGTCCTGGTGGCTGAGCATTTTCTTTATCATCTAATGATGTGAATACAACACCAACTACGATTAATAGGATTGCAATCGTTCCCAGAATGATCGTTGTAGTAGTAGTCCACTCATGGAAAGCGATAACCCCAAAGATAGAAGTTGCAACAAGTTGCATACCAGTAGAAATTGTTACGGTAGTTGAAACGCCTAGTTTTTCAACTGTTTTTAATTGGTTTACTTGTCCTAAAGCCCAGAATAAACCTGAAATAAAACCAACAATCAAGATTGTCATTGTTAAAGCTGGTTGAGTAAATACATACATAATTGTTGCGAAGAATAGAGCACCGATTGTCATACCTACCGTTTGGCTATATGCACCACCGCCCATTTTTACGCTTACTAATAAGATGTTTCCCCATGCAATTGCAGGAAGAAGCGCTAATAAAATGTCCATTACAAGACTCCCTTCGTTTTGCTATACCAATATAATTACATATCGTTCTAACGATCGGTAATGCCCCACTACTAGAGTAGAAGATTACCGATCGTTAAAACAGGATGAAGAATTCACGATATAAATGCGTTTTCATTTCTTCAATTTTTGAAACACCTCCATATAATAACAGGAAATTGCCTATTTTAGAAAGTAAATTCAAATAGAATGTATATTTAAATAAAATTTAAAATTCAGTTATTTCCCGGTGGTATATTTTTATTTCCTAAGAAATAAAAAAGCAGCTTCAAAAAGAGCTGCCTTAAGAGTTAGTAATTCTTTTATTAATAAGCTGAATACATAGCAAAAATAGGAGGGACATACTAATAGTGATAACTACTAGTGTCCAGGCGAGCTGCATATTACTTGCATCAATCGCCATGTAAATGGCAGTTGGGATAGTTTGTGTTTTACCAGGAATGTTTCCGGCAAACATGAGCGTAGCACCAAACTCACCAAGCGCACGAACAAAGCTCAAAATCATTCCACTTAGTAAGGCAGGAAATGCAAGCGGAAGTGTGACGTGTAGAAAAACTTGATATTCACTTGCACCAAGGTCACGAGCACTTTCTTCAATTTGTACATTCGCGATAGAAAATCCTGTTTTTGCTGATTGGTACATAAGCGGAAATGCAACAACTGTAGAAGCAATGATAGCAGCAGTAGATGTGAACATAATAGATTGCTGAAATATTGATTCTATCCACGTTCCAATAGGACTGTTATTTCCAAAAATGATAATGAGAAAAAAGCCGATTACAGTTGGCGGAAGTACCATTGGTAGTAAGAAAATAGTTTCTAATATTACTTTATATCTCCATGAGGAGCGTGCTAGCGCTCGTCCGATTATCGTTCCTAAAATGGTAACGATAATGGTGGCACATGCAGCTACTCGTAAAGATAGAAAGATTGGTGATAAAATAGTATCAAAGCTCATGGCAATTATGATAGGACTGTAAATCCGTATTTTTTAAAGATAGATTGTGCATCTTTTGACTGCAAATACTCATAAAATGAAGTCGCCTCTTTCTTGTGTTTAGATTCTTTTATAACACCTAAAGGATAGTGAATTGGCTCATGAGAAGTAGCCGCTGCTGTCTCACCAATTTTTACTTTGTTTGAAATAAGAGCATCTGTTTTGTATACAATACCAGCATCAACATTACCTGTTTCTACATATGTTAACACTTGGCGAACATCTTTTGTAAATACGACTTTATTTTGAATGTCATTCCAAAGATTTTCATGTGTGAGAGAAGCTTTTGCGTATTTTCCCGCAGGTACAGATTCAGGTGTACCAAGTGCGATTTTTTTTATTTTTTCATCTTTTAAATCTTGAATTTTTGTAAGAGAACTATCTTTTGGGACGACTAGAACGAGTTCGTTTCCAAGGAGATTTTTCCCCTCTTGTTCATTAATGAATCCTTTTTTAACGAGAGTTTGGAATTTATCTTCGGCTGCTGAGAAGAATAAATCAGCAGGTGCACCTTGTTCGATTTGTTGTTGAAGTGCACCAGAAGCGCCGAAGTTAAAAGAAAGTTTAATATTAGGTTCTTTTTCTTTATATTTTGTTTCAATTTCTTTTAGCGCATCTTGTAAGCTTGCAGCTGCTGATATAGTAAGTTCAACCGTTTTTCCTTCTTTAGCGGTTGATTTCTCTTTCTTCTCTCCGCTTGTACATGCAACACTAAATATAAGAAGAAAAGAAAGGATAAGTGCCCCGATGGATTGTAATGTAAACTTATTCATAAAAAATCCCCTTTCGTTTTGACATAATTAATTATAACTAAATATAACTAAATATAACTAGTTATAATTGAATATAATTTGAACGATGTAGTTATTTTTAAAATATAGGAGAAATATTCTTTTCTTTGTTACAATGAAGAAAGAAAGTGAGGAATCGTCTATGGATCATCATTCCTACACAACGGAAGAAGTAGCGAAGCGATTAAAAGTATCAAAATTAACTGTATACGATTTAATTAAAAAAGGAGAACTGCCTTCTTATAGAATTGGTAGACAGATGCGCATTGATGCAGCAGATTTAGAACAATATATTAAGCAAATGAAAACAGGTAACGTACAAGTTACTTCTGTAAAGAATGACAGTAATAGTATCTCGAATACATGTATTATTAGTGGACAAGAACTAACGTTAGACATGTTGGCAAAACGTATAGAAAATCGCCTGCCAAGTTCAAAAATATTAAGGGCATATCAAGGTAGTTTAACGAGCCTAGTAAAAATGTATCAAGGAGAAGGAAGTATCGTTAGCTTGCATTTGTTTGATGGCGAAACGGGTACATATAATGTTCCTTACGTAAAACGTATTTTAGTAGGACAACCATGTACGATGATTAATTTATTAGCAAGGAACGTTGGGTTTTATGTGCAAAAGGGAAATCCAAAAAATATAAAAACATGGGCTGATTTATCTCATTCATCTATACGATTTGTAAATCGAGAAAAAGGTTCTGGTATTAGGGTACTAGTGGATGAACAATTGCGCATTCAAAAGTTAAATAAAGAGAATATTAGTGGATATGAATGGGAAGAGTCGAATCATCTTGGTGTTGCCACGCAAGTCGCGAATGGCAAAGCTGATGTGGGAGTAGGATCAGAAAAGTTTTCACAAATTGTAAACGTAGACTTTATTCCAATTATGAAAGAACAGTATGATTTAGTAATTTTGAAGAATAAAGAAAATGAAGAGCTAATCGAAGTTGTGAAAGACATTCTGCAATCGGAAGAATTTCATAATGAATTAAAAGCGATTGGCGGATACGATATGGCGAAAACAGGTCAAACTATATATGAAACAAAATAAAAAGCTGCTTGTCTATAAGACGAGCAGCTTTTTCTATATATAAAGGGGTTTGGGGAAACAAAGTGTTAAACAAGACCTTTAGCAAGTGTGTAAATGAAAGCTGTAAGAAGAGTCGCTCCACTTGCAAGTCCGATAAAGTCTGATTTGTTAAATGTAATGTTGTTCATTATAATCTCTCCTTATTTGTTTAATGTAGTTGCAACGGCTTTTGCATCGACAAGTGCGGATAGCACCATGCCCATTGTATTTAAAAATTTGTTTGATTTCATTTTGTTCATCATGCGTATCCGCTCCTTTTCGAATTGTTGTTGCCCTGCTTTATATCTTAATTATAGGAAATATGATCGCCTGCAACTATCGAATTAGCTTACGGAAGACTTACACTTTTGTAAGAAAAAAAGACATTCGTGTAAGAATGTCTTTTAAAGCATATTAATGTGGTGGTGCTCTTCGATTGTTTTTAAAAAGCTACGCATTGAATTTGTCATATAGCTATCCTTGCGGCGTATGAAAACCGTTGAAATACTGCCGTATTTTTCAGGGATTGCATGACAATGTACTTTCCCTGCTTTAGAAAGGTGGTGGACAGCAGACTGTGGTACGAGCGTAATTCCAAGGCCGAGTGCAACACTGTTTAATATAGTCTCTAATATATTAAATTCCATAATTCTTTTTGGTAGCAAACCTTCATCTTTCAGCCATCGTTCTAGTTTGGAACGGTATCCACATCCTTGGTTAAAAACGAGTAAAGGCGTTGTTGTAAATTCTTCTATATGAAAAGCTTTATTTTGTGTTACAAGCATTAATTTCTCTGTACTAACATCGTATTGTTCAATAAGGGGATGTTTTATTGGCCCTGATATAAAAGCACCGTCTAATTGATGATCGAGTACTTCTCTAATTAATTCTTCTGTTAAACCTGCTTGTAATGATAAATCGACGTTCGGATAGCTTTTGTAGTAAGAAGATAAAATGGTAGGTAATGTACTTACTGTTTCGACAGTACCGATTTTTAATATGCCAGAGGGTGTTTCGCTATCTAAAAATACTTGTTTTAGCTCCTCAACATCTTGCAAAATTTTATTAACATAAACGAGCATTTTTCTTCCTTCAGCTGTTAAAGTCATGCCTCGTTTATGACGATAAAAGAGCGGTGTTTTCAGCTCGTTCTCCAGTTGTTTAATACGCGTTGTTACATTTGATTGTACGTAATTTAATTCCTTTGCTGCGCTACTTACACTACCTTGGTCAGCAACGCTCTGGAAGATTTGTAAATCTCTTAATTCCATAATACGATCCTCCTTGATGTTAACTATCATTATAAATGATAGTTAACATCATTTTGAATCATTTTACGTGATATATTTTTTCTTTTACAATTCTCTTTGTGTAAATAGAAAGAAGTGGGGGATTGCGGTGAGAAAAGGTCAAATGATAATAGGCGCTTTAGCGTGTTTAATTGCAAGTATGTCATGGGGAGCAATGTTTCCAGTTGCTGATCATGCGTTAGAATACATAGATCCATTTTACTTTTCGCTTATTCGCTATGGAGCGGTGGCGATAATGCTGATTGTATTGTTGTTAATGAAAGAAGGAAAACGGGCATTTCGTTTAGAGGGAAGAGGAAAGTTACTCGTCTTTTTCGGAACGATGGCGTTTACTGTATATAATGTACTTATATTTTTAGGTCAAATGTTAATGGGAAAATCAGGTGTGATGGTAGCCTCCATTATGGAAGCACTTATGCCGATGATTTCTATTTGTATCCTATGGGGATATAAGCGTGTAAAACCGAAAAAGTATATGATAACGAGCATGATTATCGCTTTTGTAGGGGCTGTATTTGTTATTACAAAGGGCGACATGAGTTTCTTTTTAACATTGAAAGATAACATGTTTTCACTAGCATGTATATTTGTTGGAGTTGTGGGCTGGGTTATTTATACGATGGGTGGTCAAACGTGTAGCGATTGGTCAACATTACGTTATTCTACGTTGACGTGTGTATTCGGTACGACTGTTACAGGAATTATAACGATAATTATAACGGCGTTTGGATATGTTTCAGTTCCGAGTATGGGAACGATTTTTATTGTGAAATACGATTTGTTATTTATGATGACATTACCAGGAATAGTAGCGTTACTAGCTTGGAACTATGGTGTGAAAATTTTATCGTCCATTAATGGGATTTTATTTATTAATTTTGTACCAATTACAACCTTAGTTATTATGATGATGCAAGGATATCAAATAACAATGTTTGATATTGTAGGGACTTTACTTGTTATTGCTGCACTTATTCGTAATAATGTTTGTCAGAGGAAAGAAGAAAATATCAACAAGAGAATTTTAGAAGAAGAGCAATTACGTCAAGCTGTTTAATAGGCAATTGGAGGATTTTACATGTTAGAAAGTTTATTGTTTTTCTTTGCCGTCGGAGTTGCTTGTGAGCTTGCAGCAATTAATCGAAATGGTCGTAAGAAGATAAAACAACAAGCTGAAATGATAGAGCTTTTAAAAGAGTTAAAAGAAAGAAACATTTAAAAAGACGACCGGGCATAGACGGTCGTCTTTTTCTATATAAAGGGGAAAGGGGACACAAAGTTATACAAGCGTAGCAGCGTAAATAAAAGCAGTAAGAAGAAGAGAGCCGCTAGCTAATCCTAAAAAATCTAATTTGTTAAAAGTAATGTTATTCATGATGCATTCTCCTTACTTATTTAATGTAGAAGCAACAGCTTTTGCATCGATAAGAGCGGAAAATACCATGCCCATTGTATTTAAAAGATTGTTCGTTTTCAGCTTGTTCATCATATTGATCCGCTCCTTTTCGAATAATGGTTGCCCTGTTTCTGACTTAATTGTATGAAATATCGCAAGAAGTAACTATCGAATTAGCTTACAAGAAAATTACACTTTTGTAAGAATTGAAATTTAACAATTAATACTCATTTTTATTACCAACTCCTATAACTTAGTGTTATAATTGAGGTAAGAAAATGACTATACTTCGGATGTTCAGAAAGGAACGAAACCAATGTATAAACCAATTACATTTTTGTTGAAATATATATTTAAAACAGCTGGGAAAGTAGAAGTGCAAGGAAGAGAAAAGCTACCAGAAGGTGGCCCGTATGTTGTTGCGTGTACACATACAAGTTTTATGGATGTATTAATGTTAGCTACAGGGATGTACCCAACAGAGATTCATTACATGGCCAAAAAAGAATTATTTGAAGGGAAATTCAAAAATTGGTTCTTTAAAAATGTAAATGCATTCCCTGTAGATCGTGCAAATCCAGGACCGAGTACACTTAAAATTCCATCTCGCTTATTAAAAGAAGGAAAAGTGGTAGGGATTTTCCCAAGTGGAACGAGATCGACAGAAGATGTTTCGTTAAAAGCTGGTGCTGTGACAATTGCGATGCGTTCTAACGTTCCATTAATACCAGCAGCTTATGTTGGTCCATCAAGTGTAAAAGAATTAATAAAGGGGAAAAAGGCACAATTGATTTTTGGAGATCCGATTCAAATTGATGCTGAAGAACAAATAGATCGGAAAACAGCTATGAAAATGATGACAGACCAATTAAATGAGAAGTTTGAGGAGCTAAAGGAAGCTTTGGAATCAAATCAAAAGTAAGAAAAGACGACCGGGCATAGACGGTCGTCTTTTCTATTACTATTTATAATAAAGGGGAAAGGGGACACAAAATTTATACAAGCGTAGTGGCGTAAATAAAAGCAGTAAGAAGAATCGAGCCACTAGCCAGTCCTAAAAAATCTAATTTGTTAAAAGTGATGTTATTCATAATATATTCTCCTTACTTGTTTAATGTAGAAGCAACAGCTTTTGCATCGATAAAAGCGGAAAATACCATGCTCATTGTATTTAAAAAATTGTTTGATTTCATTTTGTTCATCATATAAATCCGCTCCTTTTCGAATAATGGTTGCCCTGTTTCTGACTTAATTGTATGAAAAATAGCAGAGAGTAACTATCGAATTAGCTTACAGGAAAATTACACTTTTGTAAGAAAAACGAATGAAGGTGTAATGATGAGAAGGTTTGACATATGTTCATGGGATTTATTAATTTAAAAGTAGAGGTGAGTGTATGGCTAATATTAAAGATATTGCAAAGATGGCGGGAGTTTCAGTTACGACTGTTTCAAGAGTATTAAATGATCATCCGTATGTAAGTGAAGAAAAAAGGAAAGCGGTTATAGAGATAGTTGAGAAGTTGAATTACTCACAAAACGCAAATGCCGTTCATTTATCAAAAGGGAAAACGAATATTGTTGGTGTAATTTTACCGTATATTAATCATCCATGTTTTGATGCGATGGTGGGCGGGATGATGGAGGTGGCGTTAGCTCATAATTACAGAGTGCTACTTTGCCAAACAAATTATAATAAAAAAGAAGAAATGAAAAGTTTACATATGTTAAAAACAAAACAATTGGATGGTCTTATTATTTGTTCTCGTGCGAATGAATGGGAAACGATAGAGCCGTATGCTTCCTATGGAACAATTGTTGCTTGTGAAGATAATGATATTTCAAATATCTCAAGTGTATATACGAATCATTCAGCAGCTTTTCAATTAGGAATGGATTATTTGATTGAGAAAGGTTATAAAAAAATTGGTTATTGCACGGGAAGAAAGCTAGGACCGAGTAGTCAAAAACGTTTTGATGTGTATAAACAGCAATTGCAATCTATAGATGAAGAAGTGAATGAAGAGTGGATTTTTACAGAATGTTTTACGTTAGAAGATGGTGTGAAAGTGGCTCATAAATTAAAGGAAATGCAGCATCTTCCTGAAGCATTAATAGTAGCAGGAGATGAGGTTGCAATTGGGGTTATGACGGAAGCTGAAAAATTAGGTATTCAAGTTCCTGAAGACTTAGCGATTATTGGATTTGATAACCAACCTATTTCGCAAGTGTTACAACTTACAACTATTGATCAAAATTTAAAGGGAATAGGTAAAAAAGCCTTTGAAATGTTTTATCGGCAAACAAATGCTGAAAGTTCTAAACAAGAAAAGGTGGAAATTCCATATGAACTTGTGGAGCGATCTACAGTGTAGTTTTAATCCGTTATGTGTATAAGTGCATAACGGATTATTTTTTTGAAATACCTTTGACAGGAAACGCGTTTCATACTTTATAAAGGGGTTAAACCGGTTTGTAACAATCCATGGATTCTTTTCAAAAATAGTATTTGGAGGGAAATGCATGAATGAACTTTTATTAAGTATAAAAAAGTTTTTAGGGAATGACGAAAATGTTTTAGCCTTTGTGGTGGGGGTTTTTGAGAAGGATCATTTCACGTTATGTTATCAACATGGGATTTTTGTTGCGACTACTAGACGTCTCCTGTTTTACGGAAAATTTCCATACTATCCTTCAACATTTAAAGAGTACTCATATTTGCATATAGATAGCATAGTTTTTCGCCTGTATTTCGAATTTATTTGTAATCATGAAACCATCCGAGCTAAGTATATTCAGAAGGGGAATGTGGAGCAATTTGTCCGTATAGTTAGAGCAAATGTGAATAATTAATCACCCCGCTGTTTAAACATAATATCCTGGTCTTTATGAGGAAAAATGCTGAATAAAAACAACTTCTAAACCTCTAGGAGATAGTGATACAATGTCAAATGGGGGGAGGGTATGAACTATGGTTAATCAACGTATAAAGGAAATAACACTAATTACAATTGGTTCATTATTATTCGCAATTGGTATTAATTACTTTGCAATTCCAAACCGTCTATCAGAGGGTGGAATTATTGGTTTAACGGTTGTTACGTACTATTTATTTGATTGGTCG
The DNA here is from genome assembly GCF_040459765.1 of Bacillus cereus group sp. RP29. Classification (NCBI taxonomy): domain Bacteria; kingdom Bacillati; phylum Bacillota; class Bacilli; order Caryophanales; family Bacillaceae; genus Bacillus; species Bacillus cereus group sp. RP29. The sequence goes on along the minus strand of NZ_JARVHN010000001.1, from coordinate 5,124,627 downwards.
CCGGGGATTGTGAATTTTGCTATAAATGCAATTTTACTAGCTGTTGGTTATAAATTTTTTGATAAGAAAACGATGGTTTATACAATTTTAGGGATTGTAGAAACATCTTTGTTTTTATATGTTACGGAACATATTGAGTATCATGTAAATAGTGATACGTTATTAGCGGCACTATTTGCTGGTGTATTTGTCGGTATCGGATTAGGCTGTATGTTCAAAGCTGGAGGTACATCAGGGGGATCGGCAATTTTAGCACGGTTAGCAAATCAATATTTAGGTTGGAGCGTCGGTAAAGGTGTACTTATTATTGATATCGTTGTAATTGCTGGTTCCGTATTTATAATAGGGCAAGAAAAAGCGATGTACACACTTGTTGCAGTATTCATCGGAGCGAAAGTAATTGATTTCATTGTAGAAGGAATGGACACAAAAACGGCTGTTACAATTATTTCAAATCAACCAGAGTTAATACGTGAGGCTATTACGAAAAACATGACACGCGGCGTTACTGTATTAGAAGGGCGCGGCGGATATACTGGTAGAAATAAAGAAGTTTTATATGTTGTTATTAATAAACAAGAGCTTGTTAAGTTAAAGCAAGTTATTAGTCGAGTAGATGACGATGCTTTCGTCGTTATCCATGATGTACGTGATGTACTTGGTGGGGGCTTTAAAGCGAGCTAAAAGGTGAACGAGTAAATTCGTTCACCTTTTTTTAATTCTTACAAAAATGTAAGTGTAATGTAATGAGATTCAATAGTAGATTGTATTCCTTCTTTTTAAAATGGATGTATATATATCCTGCAGAGGAGGAATGTTTATTATGAAGAAAAAAATGATCACTACTATAATAGCGATGATAGTCATAGTAATAATGTTACTACCTACGAAACTTGGACCGGTTATCGATAAATATAATCCATTTTATAAGACGAAAGAATACTATACGGTTGTGAATACAATTGGTCAGCATATTGGCGATGAGTGGTATGAATATGAATTTATTGCATTTGACGAACGTGGAAGAGAACAAAAAATAAAGAAGACTGTTAAGCATATGTTAAAGAGAGATGAAACATTAAAAGTGTACGCAAAAGGACGCTACGGCGAGTCAATTGAAGAAATTGAAGCTGTAAATATTCCTATTAATGCAAAGAGTAAACTTTTAGCGATGAGATAGCGAATTATACCCCCACCTATTTTTTGTCGAAAATAAAAATACTGGGTAGGGGTATTTTGGTGTGTGCAAAAAAAGCCTTAGTCCATATGGACTAAGGCTTTTTTTAATATATAAAGGGGAAGGGGGTACATTGTAGTAGCATGAGTGAAAGGTATAAGAAGAGTAGCTACTAGCAATGTAATTTGGTTATGTGAGTGTTCTTCTTATTTGGCTTATTGCTAACTTTATTGTACGAGATGTCAGTAAGAGAAACTATCGAATTACATTACACATAGCTTACAAACATGTAAGTCTTCTGTAATGTAATTCGATGGTTAAAAGATAGTGAATTTTATATAGTGTAATTAGAAAGTCTCACTGTATTACTTTCTGTTTGTAATATGAATGAAGAATGAAAAACCAACTACTTTTTAATAGCCTCATCTGTATGGAGATGAGGCCCTTTTTATAAACCTTACAACATTGTAAGGTTTACGTAAGTTAATTCGATAGTAAATTTGTCATATTTTTTGCATAATAGATACAAATAGATAAAAATAATTAGGGATATAGTAAGAAGGGAGAAGAATGGGATGCGTAAAGAAGAAGTAGTGAAGTTTCCAATTAAAGATTTCTGTAGCTACTTTACTGTTGCCGTAGTATGTATTGGGTTATTTGATATCATAACAAACTTAATTGTTAAATAATATAGATGACAAAACAAGAAGGGAGATCCTTTCTTGTTTTTTTTATGGGGGAATAAAGGTGAAGTGGATTGATAGTCATATACATGTTGACCAATATAAGGATGAAGAGAAAAGTAAATTACTTAAAGATGTGGAACATAGTAAAGAGATAAAGGGGCTTATTGCAGTATCTATGAATTATCAATCATGTAAAGAAACTTTATCTTTAGCAAAACTATATCCTTTTGTACATCCAGCAATAGGTTTTCATCCGGAGCAACCGATTCATAAAGAAGAATGTGAGCAAATTTATAAATTAATTGAAGAGCATGTAGATGATATAGTTGCGATTGGTGAAGTTGGCTTACCGTATTATTTAAGAAAAGAAGATGAGCGCATTGCTATCAATTCGTATATATCAGTGTTACAACGGTTTGTTGAACTAGCTAGTAAATATGATTTACCAATTATATTACATGCAGTGTATGAAGACGCTGATATTGTATGTGATTTACTGGAGAAATATAAAGTTTCACGTGCACACTTTCATTGGTTTAAAGGAAGTGAAACAACAATGAAACGGATGATGAGGAATGGTTATTACATTTCTATCACGCCAGATGTTTTACATAAGGAGAAGATTAGAAAAATTGTTTCGTATTATCCTCTTGAATATATGATGGTAGAAACAGATGGACCGTGGGAATTTCAAGAGGGTGTTATGACACATCCGAGAATGATTCGAGAGGTATTAAAGGAAATTAGTGTTATAAAAAACGTAGCTGTTGATAAGGTTGCAGAAACGATATATGAAAATACGATTCAATTTTACCCCGCTATTTTCCAGAAATTAAGACCCTGAATGATTAAGATTTCACTTTATTTGAAGGGATAGGAGAGTTTCTCTTATCTCTTTTTTATGGATATTTTTTCTAATATTTTCTATAATTTGTGATGTATTTAATTTGATGAAGAAAGTAGGGGAGAAAATGGGGAAAGCATATAAAAAAATAGCTATTACAATTATGGTTGGTGCACTTTCACTTGTAGCGTTTGGTTGTGAAACAGAAAAAAAGACTATAAATTCAAATGCCACACAAGAAAATAAAGAAGTACAAATTGATCCAGTAGTTGAAAAACAGATGAAAGAAAATGAGAAAAACGGGAATTTGGTTGGAAACATCTCTAACCAAGGAAAGATGGCAGAGAGTAAAGGTTGGATTTACTATTCTGTAAATGGTGATAAAAATACAGGAGGCATTTATCGTACGAAAGATCAGTTTCAGACTTCGGAACGTGTAGTGGAAGGTGTAAATGCTTCTTACATAAATATAAAAAACAAAGCTTTATATTTTATTCATACGGATGAAGAGAAGAACGCGGGAGTATCTTCTCTAATGAAGTATGATATATCTAATAAAAAGTTAGATACGTTAAAAGCGGATACAAATTATGTTTATATAAAAGATCAAACTTTATTTTATCCGAAAAAATATTCTGAGCATGGTGGTTTTGATATTGTAGGGATCGCAAAAATCAATTTGAAGACGGGACAGGAAGAAGAAGCGGTATTTAAAAATTCTGGTTGGTCTCGAACGATAGATGATAGTATTCTACATTGGAATAAAAATCGTGGAACACAAATGACAAAGGATAATAAAACTTGGTCAAAAGAAAATTATGCAACAATATCTAGTGCTACGTATAATAATGAAAAATTATATGCTGTTGTCGACTTTTCGTTACCTTTTGAAACAAATGAAGCTGAGCATGGCATATATGAAATAGACGTTCAACAAAATAATGAAAAGTTATTGGTAAAGGATGCCTTGCAGATGAATGTGAAAGGGGATACTTTTTATTATTTAAAAAAGGATGGAGTATATAAGAAGAAAATAAATGGTGGAAATGAAAAAGTAATTTATAATAAAGCGTTTGAACCAACTAAATCCTATTTATATTTTGTAGCAGGAGATATGTATCTCTATACGGATAATGGAACTATCATGAATTTGGATACAAAGAAATCAAATGAAGTAAAAGATAAGAAGCTAGCAGATAACGTTATGTTACAGAAAGTATGGAATGCACAGAAGGAACTGACTAATGTTCAAATGGCTGCACTAACAGGAAACCCAAAACGAGTAGGGGATTTTTCATACGGGGAATTAGTGAACCCTATTTATAATAAGAAAGATAATTTAGAGACTACGCTATCTACGTACTTCTCAAAATCATTTATAGCAGAGTATATGAAGAGTAAATATATTAAAGAGTTAAATGGAAAAATGCACTATGCTATTGGAGATCCAGGGTCAAAAGCAGCAACTAAATTTACAAAAATTATTTCTGCTGAGTTAAAGGATGGGAAAATAAAAGCGCAGGTTGAAACGTATAATGACTATGATAATGTAACGGAAACAGTAGAAGTTGAATTTATTTATGAACATAATCAATGGGTTATTAATAATATGCCACGTTTTGGTTTAAGTTAAAAAAACCACCAAGCATTTTGCTTGGTGGTTTTGTATTAGGATTCTAATTTTTTCGCACGTCTTAATAATAAGAGAAAGACAATGACGAGGAAACCGAGTATAAGGAAGAATCCATATTGTTTTATATAATCTATTATGTCACTTGCGCTTGTTGGTTTTTCAACGTGAATGCCGTCTTTATTAGTAGTGATATGAATATCTTTCATTTTCACTTCATTTGTTTCTTTTTGTAAATCAATCCATTCTATATTTGGAATACTTTCTAGATCCTTTAGTACTTCTTTTAATGGTTTTACACCTAAGTAAGGATGATAGAATGCACCAATAACTCCATCGGATAATTTGGCAACAGATACAGCATTTGCTTTCATTTTAGCAATAGCGTGTGGTTTATCTTCTTCGATAAATCCAACTGTTTCAGGCATTAATTTCATGCCATGTAAAAATGATGGTGTACTTCTGTATGCCGGAGAGTGCATAGATTTCCAAGTTGTGTCACTTAACTGTAGTTGTCCTACATAAGTTGAAAAGTATCTTGATAATATTTCATATCCTTTTTGAGACATCGTGTAATGAGGTGCTTCAAATGCGACCGGATATAGTTTGGCATCTACAAGTTCTTGAATGCCTTTTTCAATATGATCAGTCGTATATTTTTCTTCAAATTCTTCCCCTTTTTTTACGTATGTATTATATGCCTCTATATTAGGGAAATCATCTTTTGTTTTTGGTTTTTCATGCTTCGGTTGACGAATTGGTTGGTCTGTTTTTACGTCCCAAAATTCAAAACCTTCACCAGTTTCACTATCATAAAATTGGTGAGTATAACCATGCATAATAATTGCTGCACCATCATCTTGCATAGAGCGTAAAAGATCGACTAGTTCGGGTTTATCTTTTAAATGTAGTGTTTTACCTGTTTCTGGATCCGTATATACAGGAATAACAGTGATCATGTATGGCATCTTTTTCTCTTTTAATAATTCAGCAATTTCTTTTAATTGATTTATATCTGCGGCTGGATGAACGTCTTCAAGACGTAAATAAGCTTCCACTTTATTTTACGTTGGCTTTTGTTCAAAGTAAGAAAATAGGCTTTCGCCAATATAATAAGATATCCAATCAAAGAGGTTAGAAGTTGCAACATAATAAGAATTATTTTGTTGTACAATTAATGGGTAAGTAGTATTTCCTTTTAAAGCATTGGCAAGAATTGTTCCATTTGTATCAAGGTTTTTAATGGATCGTTCGTCCTCTAATGTATTCTTTAGTTTACGTGTTGGATATTCAATTGTATCAGAGTTTATATCTTCATTTTTAAGTATAATAAATGAAAAACGTTTGGATAATTGTTCTATATTTTGACCTAAAACGAGTAGTGGTCCTGAGAAATTTTCTAGAAATTCTTTTGTTTCAGTGGGAAGTTCTTCTTGTTTTTCACCTATGTAAATAACATGTGTATATGAAGATTTATCAGTTATTCCAGCTAACTGTTTTATGTTTTTTATTGTTATGTTATTAGTAAAATGTCCTACTTGTGTATTAAGTATTTGGGTATCACTTGTAATTTGATCATCGCTCGAACTGTATAAAATAAGGACTTTTGGATTTTCGTTTTTTTGTGCGGAAATAGGGACAGGAATTAATAGTAGTAAACTAAATAAGAGTAGCAACCATTTTTTCATATTATTATTCTCCTAGTTTATATTTAGAATTCAGTTTACAATTATATACAAAAAATATGTTTCAGTCTATGAAAGTTACATTTTTTCACGTATTTACCAGCTGTTTTTTCACAAAATCGGTCTAAAGCATGATGATAATATGTATAGTTATTTGCTATGATAAAAGAGTAAGAGAATGATAGAATGTGGGTAATTGTAAAGGGAAGAAGGCTGAAAGGGGACAAATTTCAGCGGAGAAAGAGGTAGAGGTAGTGAAGAAATTCTTTGTAGGATTTTTAGTTGTTCTTGGAGTGTACTTATACTTCCAAGGAAAGTCTGAAGGAATGGGCAAATTAGTAAATGAGACAAGCTATGTTGACTCAGAAGAAGCAAAACAGATGAAACAAATTATTATAGAGGAAGCAAAGAAAGTCAATCTTCCAGAATGGATACCTCTTACAATTGCCGAACATGAAAGTCGATTAAATCCAAGAAGTGTTGGAGATAACGGAACTTCATTCGGATTGTTTCAATTGCATCGCGGTGGTGGACTTGCACCGGATCATTTAACGGATGACGAGCTGAAAGATCCACGTACAAATGCGCAAATTGCAATGCCGCATTTAATGAAAGGATATAAGCGCGGGGTGCAAAAAGGTTTGACGGATTTTGCATTATTAAAATATATAGCAAATACATCTGGATGGCCAGGGAATTTAGGGCCAGAGTGGACGGATAATAATATGAAGTATAACATCGGATTAGAAGATGTGTACTATCGAAATAAAGGTGTAATTAAAGAGTAGGTTTTTGATACCTACTCTATTTTTTTGTGGATAATCGCGTCGTTTTGTTTTGTGAAATACGCTGCTAGTTGTATTTTTACGTCTTCTAGTTTGGTGGAAACTTGCGGTATTTTATATCCTACATATAACGGTGAAACGACAAATCTAGGAACAACTTTACAAATGATTTTTCCGTTTAAGTAATAGAAGAATAAGTTATAACTACTACATCCTTTATGGAAATCTGTCAGTATGTAACGTACAGTTTGCTGAATATAAGTTGCTAGTTCATCTATGCATCCAATATCTTCAATAATGATATTAAATTCAGTAAAACCGATAATAGGACGATCTGAGATATTGAGTTCAATGTGTTCGTTCTTTTGAACAATTACGCCTTGGAAGTTGTCGTGTTCTACGTTATCGAGGTAGTTTACATATTTCATTCCAATAATCTGCATGTGTGCATGATGCAAACTTCCACCTGAGAATGGACCATGATTTTTGTATAAAATTACAGATGTGAATTCTTCATTCTTCTGTAAATCTAACCAATGTTTAATGGAGAAACGAATTAGCGATTTCATATGTTCTTCTGTATATGTCGCAATATGGTCTTCACAATTATCTGTTTCGATTAGCACCGTTTGAAATGTATCTTTTAATGTAGGAAATTTGTTTTTTAGCCAAATAATTGAGCCCTCAATTGCTAAAATATCCGTTAAATTTTCTCTGTCACAAAAAGGACATGCAGCGCTTCTATTCCGGATGCTTTCTGGTTTTTGTTTGCCAATATCGTTTAAAAAGTATAGTTGTTGTGTATCCATTTGTATATATGCCCCTTTAAAATATGTGTAAAAATCCCGCTTAATACATTCGGGATAAGGAGAAGAAAATCCTTTAAAGGGAATATAAAAAATAAAAGACAAGATATCCTCATTAAGATAGGGTACCTTGTCTTTTATTTTTTCTTTAATAATGTGTATGGATAATATAGATCGTTTTTATTATGCTTCTTTTCTCTATTTTTTATTGTGTATAAGGCAATTGCTGTACTTGCGATTACAAAAATGGCTTTCTTCATATTCACATACCCCTTTTTATTGTTGGTTTAATTCTTGGCTAACTGCTTTTGCATCAACTAGAGCGTGTAAAATCATTTTTACCATGTTCATCATATTCTTTCACTCCTTTTTATAGTTCATTTAGTTCTTTTACAACTGCTTGTCCGTTCACTAATACCTCAAAGATTGCTTTTACGATTTCTTTCATCATGATTGTTTCCTCCTTTTGTTGTCTCTCTTGTTTACATCTTTATTGTATAGGGAGGCATCTTTTCGTACTATCGCTTTCCATTACGTGAACATAACAGTTTTGTAAGATTTGATGTCACTTATTGAAATGTTTAGTCTATCTTCATTATTTTCAGAAAAATGACTATTCAAACATGAAATGGGAAAGTATAATAAAGAAGTAAGTATTAAATTCCGTACGAAAGAGGTGAATGAGATGAAACGTTCTTTAGCTGCACGTGCCAAATTTTTAGATTTTATCTATTTTTGTCGTGCGATTTTTCATGATGTAGTTGTTAACGGGATACGTCTGTCCTTTTTTAACAATTGCATAGTAGCTATAGAACGGTAGAAATCTCTTCACCCATTTTTAATAAACGTGTGAAAAGGGAGCTATTTAGCTTCCTTTTTCTATACCGAAAACCATGGGGAATGTTTCTTTCCCATGGTTTTTTATATTGAAAGGAGTACGGAAAATGACAATTTGTAGTGTAAATAATGTAACGAAATCTTTTGGTGGAAACATCATATTTGAAAATATATCGCTTGAAATAAAGAATGGTGAACGTGTTGGATTAGTTGGTCGTAACGGTAGTGGGAAGACAACAATCTTTCAGCTTTTAACTGGAATGGAAAGTTTGGATGCAGGGGCCATTCATATGAAGAAAGGTACACGTATTGGTCATGTGGCACAAATTCCGAAATTTGATGAGAGTATGACTGTATATGAAGTATTGAGTTCCGCTTTTAAAATAGAAAAGGAATTAGAAAGAGAGATGCGTACTTTAGAAAAAGATATGGCGGAAGAACAGGAATCTTCTGTTTTACAAAAATTAATGGAAAGATACGGAATCATCCAAGAAAAGTTTGCGTTTCTTGGTGGTTATGAAATCGAAGCGAACATTATGAAGGTAGCAAATGGTTTACAGGTGACAGAACTATTCCCACGATCATTTGTGGAGATAAGTGGTGGAGAGCAAACAAAAGTAAGCCTTGCATACATGCTGTTGCAGAAACCAGATTTACTTTTATTAGATGAACCAACCAATCATTTAGATTTATTTGCAGTCGAATGGTTAGAGCAATTTTTAAAAGAATACAACGGAACAGTTATGGTTATTTCACATGATCGCTATTTCCTTGATGAAGTTGTAACGAAGATTTTTGATTTAGAAGATGGAGAGATTCACGTGTATCATACAAACTATTCTCGGTTTGTTGAAGAGAAGGAAGAAAGGTTGCTTCAGGAGTTTCAGGCTTATCAAGAACAGCAAAAGAAAATAAAGAAAATGAAAGAAGCAATTAAGCGACTACGTGAATGGGCGAATCAGGCGAATCCTCCAAATGAAGGATTGCATAAGAGAGCAAGAAACATGGAACGTGCACTGGAACGTATGGAAAAACTAAAGAAACCTATTTTAGAACGAAAACAAATGGGACTTCAGTTTGAAGGGCAAGAGAGAAGTGGAAAAGATGTTGTTGTAATGAAAGAAGTGAGTAAAGGGTTTGCGGAACATCTTTTATTTAACGAAGCAAACTTACATGTTCGTTTTCAAGAGCGTGCAGCTATTGTTGGTCGTAATGGTACAGGAAAGACAACGCTATTAAAGTTATTATTAGAAGAAATAGAACCAGACGCTGGAGAAATTCGAATTGGAAGTAGTGTGAAAATCGGTTATTTATCCCAGCATGCGTACGGAAATATGAAGAGTAACGTATTGGAGGCTTTCAGGGAATGTGTAGCTGTAACAGAGGGAGAAGCGAGACATATATTAGCTAAATTTTTATTTTATGGTCCAGCGGTGTTTAAGAAAGTAACGCAACTGAGTGGTGGAGAAAAAATGAGGTTAAGACTTGCGCAACTTATGTATCAAGATATCAATTTTTTAATTTTAGATGAGCCGACAAACCATCTCGACATTGAATCAAGGGAGGTTTTAGAGGAAGCTCTTGAACAATATAATGGGACGATTTTAGCTGTTTCACATGATCGTTATTTTTTAAATAAGTTATTTGAAAAGACGTATTGGATTGATGAGCGTAAATTATTTGAGTTTGCAGGGAACTATGCATGGGCGCGTCAAAAGTGGGAGGAAAGGCTCGAGACGCAAGTGATAAAGCAGCAACGCCAAGGAAGAAAAAGTATTGAAATAGTCCCTGTAAAAAAGAAAGAAGTTAGGAATATTGAGGAGATTGAAACCGAGTTAATGCATGTTGAAGAAGATATATATACGCTTGAGTATAAGATGGAACAAGTAGTTGATGTTGAAATGCTTGAACAATTGTATGAAGAAAAGAAGAAGAAAGAGTTGTTACGAGCGGAGTTATATAATGAGTTAGAGAATATCATGGAGTAAAGAGATTAGAATGAAAGAGCAAGTTGTTTTCTCATGTTTTGAGGGGGGCTTGCTTTTTTTGTGTGTAAGGAAAGAGAAGTAATTGGTATAATTTTCTTGTTATTATAATGAAGAGATGCACTTTAGGTTATTAAAATGTGAGGAGAATTTTATGTTAGGATACGCGCGAATTATTACAATCGTCATGATTTGTTTTGTTTATGCAAACCATGTTTCACGTGAAACAGCATATTTGCAATTTTTTGTAGGTACAGCACTTTTTATTTATATTGTGAATCATATTTTGCTAGTAAAAGTGAATGGAGGTAAAAAACTTGGTTTTTATACACTATTAGCAAATGGGATAGTCACAGCTTTATTAGGTTTTTTATTTCCCGAGACATGTTTATATTTAATTATATTTGGAATTGATGCAGTAGGGCTATTTATTCATGAGTTTCGTAGAAGCATGACGTACTTTTTTATTACTTTTTTCTTTCTTTGTTGGTTTATAAATATATTACATGCGTATCAACATACAGGTAGTTTAGAATTGGAGAGTAATTCCATTAATTTTATGTTCATCGTTTTTAGTGCTTTAGCTGGAAGCTTAATAAAAAAACTTACAGCTGCTCGGAAAATGGTAGATGAACAATATGAGGAATTGACATTGTCTCATACAGCTCTAAAAGAAGCGCATGAACAATTACGTCTATATGCCAAAGAGGTAGAAGAATTGACAGCCGTTCGAGAGCGAAATGATATTGCCCGAGAAATTCATGATACTGTCGGTCATAATATGACAGCCTTACTTGTCCAATTACAACTGGCAGAGGCTTTGTGGAAACAAAAGTCGGACGCTACGGAAGAGGTTTTACATACATGTCATGGGCTAGCCAGGAAATCACTTCAAGAGGTGAGAGCGTCTGTACATGCCTTAAAAGAAGAAGGTAAACTAGGGAACATAATAGAGAATATGCGTGAAATGTTACATGGATATTCTAAAGCGACGAAAGTACAAGTATCGTTTCAATTACAAGGAGATCCGGTTGTGATTCCGCTGTCACTACAACCTACACTGCTCCGGGTTATGCAAGAGTCTTTAACAAATGCAAAGCGGCATGGCAAGGCGAGCTTATGTGAAGTGAGTTTAACTTGTTCGGCGAAACAAGTTAAACTATGTATTTTGGATAATGGCGTGGGAGTTAACGAGGTAAGCCCAGGTTTTGGTTTACTTAATATGAGAGAACGAGTAGAGGAACATGGTGGAACTATTCAATTTGAGAGTGAGATAGAAAAAGGCTTTCGGTTACAGATTGAATTTCCACTTCAGGAGAAAACGTGGTTAATAGGGGGAACTGTATGATTCGGATTATGATTGTTGATGATCAATCACTCATTCGTGATGGTTTAGCGATGTTATTAAATTTACGTCAGGAACTTGAAGTAGTGGGAACTGCTACAGATGGAGACGAAGTGATACAAAAGGTGAAAGAGTTACATCCTGAAATTATTTTGATGGATATTCGGATGCCCCGTATGAATGGTGTTGAAGGAACACGTTTAGTTAGAGAACAGTTCCCTCATATAAAGGTACTTATGTTGACGACTTTTAGTGATAGTGAGCTTATCTTTGAAGCATTGGAGCAAGGAGCAAGTGGTTATTTATTGAAGGACATGGAGACAGATGCAATCGCTCAAGCAATTTTAACGGTGCATAGTGGAGGGGCTGTGCTTCCTCAGGATATAACAGCGCAAATCATAAAAGAATTAAAAAAGACAAAAGTAGCAGTAGAGTGCACCACACCAGAACAATTAGCGCAATTAACTGAGCGAGAAGTAGATGTTTTAAGGGAAATTGGACTTGGGTTAAATAATAAAGAGATTGCGGAAAAGTTATTTATTACAGAGGGAACTGTTAAGAATCATGTTTCTAATTTAATTAGTAAGTTAGAACTGAGAGATCGAACGCAAGCAGCCATATACGCAGTAAGGTATGGCATCACGATGTACACATGACTTTTGGCATATATAAGTGTGAAAAAGCAGCAGAATTTGCTGCTTTTTTATCTTGTATTTCTATCTCAAGGATGATGGAGAGAAGAAGAAATTTTTCTACAATGAAAGTGTAGATGAATGCAAAGGGGCTGAATCAGTATGTTAGTCATAGATCATATTACGAAATCATTTGGTAAGAAGGAAATTATAAAGAATGTTTCTTTTGAGGTGAAGAAAGGGGAAACATTTGGATTACTTGGTCCAAATGGTGCGGGAAAATCAACGACGATATCAATGATTTGCGGGTTAATTTCATACGACAGTGGTGATATAAAAGTTGGCGGGAAATCAGTAAAAGAATATCCATTAGAGGCGAAAAAGAAAATTGGTATTGTTCCACAAGACATTGCGCTCTATCCAACACTTTCAGCGAAGGAAAATTTGGTTTTTTGGGGAAAAATGTACGGTTTAAATGGAAAAATTGCAAAAGAACGAGCGGAGGAAGTATTAGCTTACGTCGGTTTACAGGACCGTGGAAAAGATAAAATTGAAACATTTTCAGGTGGAATGAAAAGGCGTATTAATATTGGTGCAGCACTTATGCATGAGCCAGAGTTGTTAATTATGGATGAACCGACAGTTGGGATTGATCCGCAATCGAGAAACCATATTTTAGAGACTGTTAAAAAGTTAAATGAAAAAGGGATGACAGTTATTTATACGAGTCATTACATGGAAGAAGTAGAGTATTTATGTGAAAGAATTGCAATTGTTGATCATGGAAAGGTAATTGCATTAGGAACGAAAAGGGAACTATGTAATCGCCTGGCGGATGGGTTTATAGTGAGATTGCAATTAAATCGTTATAGTACGGAACTGCTACAAAAGTTGAAAGCACTCTCTGTTGTTGAACGAATTATTTTTGATGAAGATAATAGTACGATTGATATTGGGCTAAATGGTGGTGAGTCCATTGGTACAGTTGTGTCAGTAGTTGTGGAGAACAACGCTCAAATTTTAAAGCTTGAAGTGCAAGAACCGAATTTAGAGGCACTCTTTTTACAATTAACAGGACGTTCACTTCGTGATTAAGGAGGTTAGTGCGAGATGAAAAGTTTTATTATTGCATGGAAAGATTTAAAAATACGTTTAATTGATCGGCGCGGATTTATGATGATGTTAATTATGCCGCTTTTATTAACAGCGATTTTAGGTTCAGCGTTAAGTAATATATTTGATAATGGTGGACTACCCAAAACAGTGATTGGCTATTATCAAGTAGGAAATGATGAGTTTGCAGATGTCTTTCAAAAAGACGTATTGCAATCTAAAGAATTAAAAGATGATGTGAAAGTAAAGATAGTTAATTCTCAGGAAGAGCTTGAAGATATGTTAAAGGAAAAGAAAATCGATGTGGGAATCGTCATCCCGAATAAATGGAGCGAACAAGTACAAGATGGAAAATTAAAAGAACCAAAGGTGTTTATAGACCCATCAAAAGATATACAAGCGAAAATCGCTGAATCAATGGTCCGCTCTTTTTCAGAGCGTGTTCAAACAATTGCGGTATCTACTAAAAGTGTTGTGACGGAATTAGCAAATCCTCAGCATAGTAATGTGGAACAAGTTGCAAAAGAAGTAAGTGGGGATTTACAAACAGTAGCAACTTCGGGTGCAGATAACATTGAAAAAGGAACGATAGGTAAAAAAACAGTTGCAGCGATGCAATATTATGCCGCAGCGATGTTAGTCATGTTTTTACTATATAACATAACAGTAGGTGCAAAGTCAGTTGTAACAGAGCAACGAACTGAGACGTTGGCGCGTTTGTTCAGTACACCGACGAGTTCATTTTCAATTTTATTCGGGAAGTTTTTAGGTACATTATTATTTGCTTGTATACAATTTGGGATATTTATAGTTGCTACACACTTTATGTTTCATGTGGAATGGGGCGGAGACTTATCTCAAATAGTAGCGGTGGGAATGTCTTATGCAATTTGTGTTTCGGGTTTATCTATGTTAATTGCCGCTTTTATTCGTGAGGAAAAAACGGCAGATGTAATGGGAGGAATCGGTATTCAAATACTCGCTATATTAGGAGGATCGATGTTACCAATTTACGTATTCCCTGATACACTTCAAACAATTGCGAATGTTGCTCCGAATAAATGGGCACTTACAAGCTTTTTAAATATTATGTCGGGAACATCTTGGGATGTGTTACTCCCTGTTATTTTTAGTTTATGTGGTGCAGGAATTGTCTCCGTTATGATAGGGACATTACGTTTACGTACGAGATAGGAGGGAGAAATGATGAAGAAGGTTTGGGCACTTTGTTGGCTAGAGTTAAAACAAATTTTAATAAAACCACAAAGTTATATACTTATGTTTGGAATGCCTATTATTTTTACACTCATTTTCGGCGGACTTTTAGGTGGAAGTGGGAATAAGAAAGTAAATGTTAGCTTAGTAGATGAAGATGGTTCTGTATTATCTAGCAAGTATTACGAGGACATACAGAAAAGTGACTTAATTTCTATAGAGAAGGTAACGTATAAGGAAGGCAAACAGAAGATTGAAAACAAAAAATCATCCGGCATAGTTCTTATTCCGAAAGACTTTCAAAAGAATATGTTAGATGGAAGGGTAGAAAATATTCAGTTTCAAGCTAGTGCTGATTTTACTGGTGGAACTTCTGTAGAGCAAGTATTGGCAAGTGCATTAAAAAAAATGGAGATAGAAGTTAGTGCAGCGAGAGATTTTGAGAAGAAAAGTAACGCTTCGTGGGAACCTATGTATAAAGAAATCTATACAAAAGTAGAACCTGCTTCGATTCAAAAAGAATCAATTTCACATGATGATCAAAAGTTAAATAACGTTACAGGGCGAGCAGCGGGATTTTCAATTCTATTCGTTATGATTGTTATGTTAAGTGCGACGGGGACTATTTTGAAAGCTAGACAACTTGGTGTTTGGTCTCGTTTATTAGAAGCACCAGTTTCAAAAGTTCAAATACTAACGGGATATATCCTTTCATTCTTCTTAATAGGATGGATTCAATTTGGTGTTCTAATGATATTAACGAATTCCTTATTTAATGTGCAGTGGGGAAATTTGTTAGGGGTTATTATACTCGTTTCCGTATTATTATTAGCTGTCATTGGTCTAGCCTTATTATTAGCAAGTATCGTGAAAACAACAGAACAACAGTCTGCATTAGGTAATATCGTTGTGATTTCAACATGCATGATTGGTGGCCTGTATTGGCCAATTGAAATTGAACCAGCATGGATGCAGACAGCAGCAAATTTTGTTCCGCAAACTTGGGCGATGCGTGGCTTTACGGAGTTAATTGTAAGGGGAGGTACATTGGCTGATATAGGAGGATATATTGGTATACTCATTTTATTTGCAGGAGTCTTTTTCATAATTAGTTTAACAAGAATACGTTACGACTGAAAAAAACAGAGTTACAGCTTTACACGCTGAACTCTGTTTTCTTTTTGTGTCGTATCTTCCCTTGTTGAAATGATAATAGCGATCCCGAGCATCATAAAAAAAGCTAAAAAGAGGACGAACTTTGGGAAGAACGGGAATAGTAATAGCGCCCCGACTATCATAATTGTTAATAATACGTAGTGAAGGACGTATTGGAATAGGTTGTCCATGTTTTCGCCCCCTTTTTGGTAATTGGTTATTAGTATTCTATGTTTCATACGGAACGAATAGAAGTGAATTTTTAATTTTTTAATACGAAATAAAAAAGAACGGTTGACATGTTTAAAGGAAAGGAATAATCTTGAAATTAATTCATACTATTTTTATAGGAATAATAAATATAGTTACAGGAAGGAGTCCTATGTTCCTACATCGTTAAAAATTAGGAAGGTAAAGGTGATAGTGCAATGAAAAATGTTTTTAAAGGAGCAATTGCTACATTTTTGAGTGTATCAGTATTACTAGCCGGATGTGGTCAAGAGGAAGCGAGTACAAACGAGGCCAGGAACGTCCCGAAAGTAAAGGATGAATTTATTCAGGCAAGCGACAAAGCAAAAAGTCCCGTAAAAGCAAAAGAAAGAAAAGATACTTTTGTAGTTGGAATGCCGAGTCCTGGAGGGATATTCCTTCCGCACTTTATGGAGAATGGATGGGATGGTAATATAACGCAAGCTATCTTTGCACCTCTTGTTGGACTCGATAAGGAAGGAAAACCAATTCCAATTTTAGCGAAGAAGTGGGATATTTCGGAGGATCAGCTTACATACACGTTCTATTTGAAAGATGGTTTAAAGTTTAGTGATGGATCACCACTAACTGCAGATGACGTAGCATTTACATTAACGCTATTACACGATCCAACTTATAGTGGAGCGACTGATATAAGTCAAACAGCAATAAAGGGTGGGCAAGCGTATAAAGAAGGAAAGGCAACCTTTATTGAGGGAATTCAAGTCATTGATCCGAAAACAATTACGATTACGACTGAAAAGGTAAATGCTCAAACACTATCATTAATCGGTGGAGAAGTTATATCTAAAGCTTATTACGGGAAAGAGTATAAACAAGGGCACCTAGAGTATTTAAAAGAGTTGTATGGAAAACCGATGGGAGCAGGAGCTTATAAGTTAGATAAATATATTCCTGGTCAAGAGGTTCGATTTGTAGCTAATGAAAATTATTTTGAAGGAAAACCGAAGATTGAGCACTTTATTTATAAAATTTCAAAAGGTGATACAAAGCTACAACAATTTCAAGCCGGGGAAGTAGATTATGATGGTTTTACGACAAACACGGAGACGATTGAACAGTTAAAGGATTTAGGTTTTGCCAATATTAATGTATATACAGGAAGCTCTTATGGTTACATTAAAATGAATTATAAGAAACCATACTTTAAAGATAAGCGTGTCCGCCAAGCATTTATTTACGGATTAGAGCGTCAAAAAGTTATTGATACGTATTTCCAAGGTTATGCTTCACTCGTTAATGTACCGATTACGCCAGTTTCTTGGGCGTATACAGAAGAAGGGATTAATAAATATGAGTATAACTTAGAGAAAGCAAAGAAATTATTGGATGAGGCTGGATGGAAAGCTGGTTCAGATGGAATTCGCGAAAAAGATGGCCAAAAATTGAAGGTAAGTTATTTTGCTTCTTCTGCAAGTAAAATAAATGATGTAATGATCCCGGTGATGAAAGAGGATTATAAAAAGCTTGGTGTAGAGTTTAATCCAGAATATATGGACTTTAATACGATGATTTCAAAAGTGATAAAAGGTGATTATGATTTAGCGATGGTATCTACGCCAATGATTGATGATCCGAGTGGAACGATTGAAGAGTTTGTTTCAACAAGTAAACGAAACTATGATGGATACCATAATCCGAAAGTAGATGAATTAGCGAAGCAGGCACTAGAAACATTAGATATTGAAAAACGAAAAGAAATTTATAAAAAGTTGTACCAGGAGTTAAGTGAAGATCCACCTGTAATCTTCTTAAATAATAGCAAGGTTGTGTCTGCACATCATGCGCGCATTCAAGGATTGCAAGAAGATAACTATAACGGTATCTTGTTAAGTTTACCTAAATTAAAGATAGAATAATAATTTTTGAAAAATTTTAAAAATATTTATTTAGAAAGAATTGACAAAATATAACGGAAGATATAAGCTAATAACCATAAAGTCTACCGGAAAGGTCGGAATAGGATTGTTACCCCTCAAAAACATCTATTTTTTTACGATTAAAACCGACTTTTCCGATTGGCTATAAATGTTGCTGTGGGAGGCATACATAAGGTAATAAGTTCAAAGGGTATCACTATTAAAAAGTTAGGGTGGGGACAATGAAGAAAAAGACAAAAAAATGGGCTGGTGTATTTTCGGTATTACTGAGTAGTTCGCTTGTGTTATCTGCTTGTGGGGGACAGGAAGATACTGCTTCTACAGAACCGGTAAAAAAACAAGACTTAAAAGACGCTAAGATTGAATCAATTCCAGCTACAGATAAAAAGAAAAGTCCAGAGAAAGCAAATCAGCGAAAGGATACTTTTATTACGGCCATTTCTAAGCCAGGGGGAGTTTTCCTTCCATATTTCCAAGAGAATGGTTGGGATGGAAATGTAACGTCTGTAATTTTTGCATCACTAGTAACAACAGACAAACAAAGTAAACCCATTCCGGACCTTGCAGAAAAATGGGATATTTCTGCTGATCAGTTAACATATACATTCCATTTACGTAAAAATCTAAAATTTAGTGATGGT
Organism: Bacillus cereus group sp. RP29; assembly: GCF_040459765.1. Taxonomy (NCBI): domain Bacteria; kingdom Bacillati; phylum Bacillota; class Bacilli; order Caryophanales; family Bacillaceae; genus Bacillus; species Bacillus cereus group sp. RP29. The sequence goes on along the minus strand of NZ_JARVHN010000001.1, from coordinate 5,105,941 downwards.
TCGCCTTTAACGGCTGAGGACGTAGCATTTACATTAACACTACTTCATGATAAAGCGTATGAAGGTGGAATGGACATTGCTCAGTATGCTGTTAAAGGTGGAAAAGAATATAAAGAAGGAAAAGCAACTTCTATTGAAGGAATTCAAGTTATTGATCCACAAACAATTAAAATTACAACTGAAAAAGTTAATTCACAGGCGCTAATTAATTTAGGTGGTCCAGTGCTATCAAAAGCTTATTATGGAAAAGATTATAAACAAAATACAAGTTTAGACTATTTAAAAGCATTATATGGGCAACCAATTGCGGCGGGTCCATATAAATTTGAAAAATATGTTCCAGGTCAAGAAGTACGCTTTGTTGCTAACGAACATTATTATGCAGGTAAACCAAAAATCCAAAACTTTATTTACAAAATCACATCAGGTGATACTGGATTCCAATTATTCCAAACCGGTGAACTGGACTATAGTGGATTTAGAGCAAATCCTGAGAATATAGAACAATTAAAAGGATTAGAGTTTGCAAACATTAATCTTGAATCATCAAGTGATATTGCTTATATCTATGTAAATAATAAGAAATCGTATTTGAAAGATAAAAAGGTACGTCAAGCACTTACTTATGGATTAGACCGTAAGAAGTATGTGGATACAGCTTTACAAGGATATGGATCTGTTGCTAACGTACCAATTGCGCCAGTTTCATGGGCATATACAGAAGAAGGTATTAATAAATATCCACACGACGTAGAAAAGGCTAAAAAATTATTAGATGAGGCTGGTTGGAAGGTAGGTTCTGACGGGGTTCGTGAAAAAGATGGTCAAAAATTAAAATTAACATACTACGCATCAAATACAGGTAAAACAAATGATATCTTTATTCCAATTGCAAAAGAAAGTTACAAAGAAATAGGTGTTGAATTAAATCCAGAGTTGATGGACTTTAATACGATGCTTTCAAAAGTAGGGAAAGGTGACTACGATTTAGCGGCAGTTTCAACACCAGGAATTAGTGATCCAAGTGAAGTTGTAAGTGATTACTTATCGACTAATCCAAAAAGTGATACGGGTTATAGTAATCCGAAAGTAGATGACTTGATTGTAAAAGGCATAGGGACGACAGATATTGAAAAACGTAAAGCAATTTATAAAGAACTGTATAAAGAGTTAAGTGATGATCCACCAGTTATTTTATTAAATTATCGTAAACTACTTTATGCTCATAATGCACGTATAAAAGGAATTGATCCAGAAAAGTACGATAGCATCAGTTCCAACTTACCAGTGTTATCTATTGAACAATAAGGGTTGACCTAAATAATAGAAGACGTTTTTTCACACAGCAATGGAATGGTAGCTGTTTTGAAAAAATGTTCTTCTATTTTTAAGTAAATAGGATTGGGGAGACAAAAGGTGAAAACATATATCATTCGTAGGTTCCTTCAAATGATCCCTACATTGTTTGGTACATCTATTATTATTTTTTTCTTATTTGCACTTTTGCCGGGAGATTATATCGATTCAAATCCGAAGTTAACACCAGAGAGAGCCCAAGAATTAAGGGAATTATACGGCTTAAACAAACCAATTATTGAAAGGTATTTTCATTGGTTAGTGAATGCGTTGCATGGTGATTTTGGATTTTCTTTACAGTACCAAGAACCAGTAACTTCATTACTTAATAAATTCATTTGGAATACATTTATTGTTGCTGTTGCAGCTTTATTTTTCACTTGGATTATTGCTCTTATTATTGGGGTTATTTCTGCAACAAAGCAGCACTCTTGGTTTGATAGATTGGTAACAATCGGTGTCTTTGCAGCAATGTCATTTCCATCATTCTTTATCGGACTATTTTTAATAAAATTATTAGCAGTTGATTTAAAGTTATTACCTATTGGTGGCATGATTGATATCGGGAGTAACTCAACAGGGATAGCATACATATTAGAAGTATTACGTCATATGATTCTACCTGTATTTATTTTAACGCTTCTTGGTGTAGGATCGTTAACACGATATTTTAGAACCGGCATGTTGGATGTTATTAGACAAGATTATATTCGTACTGCTCGTGCAAAAGGCTTAAAAGAAAGAAGCGTTATTTATAAACATGCATTGAAAAATGCAATTTTGCCAGCAATTACATTACTCGCTTTTGAATTACCAGGTTTATTTTCAGGAGCTATTATTATTGAACAGATTTTTAACTGGCCAGGAATCGGGAGTATTCAATTAGAAGCATTAAACTTCCGTGATTATACAGTATTAATGGCCTTTACGATGTTTCTTTCGTGTTTAACAATTATGGCTAATTTCTTAGCAGATATTGTATATGCGTTTGTTGATCCAAGAATTAGATTGAAGTAAGGGGGGAAAGATATGGAGACCATTACACCAATAATAGAGAAAAAGAAAGAACGGAAAAAGAGAAACGAATCATCACCATGGCGCCAAGCGTATAAAAAAATTAAGAAAAATAAGATGGCATTGTACGGATTATACGTTTTAATATTTATGTTTTTATTTAGTTTTATCGGTCCAATCTTTTCACCATATGCTGATGGAAAAGTACAAGTAACACAAATTAATAAACCACCCAACCTATCACATTGGCTTGGAACAGACCAGTTGGGACGGGATATTTTAACTAGACTTATGCAAGCAGGTCGTATTTCATTAACAATTGGTTTAGCGTCGATGCTACTATCCGTTATACTAGGAGCTTTATTAGGAGCAATTGCTGGTTTTTATCGAGGGGTTGTGGATCATTTAATTATGCGTGTTGCGGATGTGTTAATGTCCATTCCGGGATTACCGCTACTTATTATAATGGGAGCAATTTTATCAGAATGGAAATTACCATCAGAATACCGTTTATATGTTGTAATGATTATTTTAAGTTTAGTAGGATGGCCAGGACTTGCTCGTCTTGTGAGAGGACAAATTTTAACATTGCGGGAGCAAGCATTTATGCAAGCAGCAGATGTATTAGGATTAAAGGATTCTCGAAAAATTATTCATCATTTAATTCCTAATGTCTTTCCGTTGCTTATTGTTGTAGCAACTTTGGGCGTGGCTGGATCTATTTTAAGTGAGTCCGCACTAAGCTACTTAGGTCTCGGCGTTGTCCCACCTACACCATCATGGGGGAATATGATTAGTGCAGCGAACTCATTAATTGATTTTCAAAAGCGCCCATGGTTATGGATTCCGCCTGGTTTTGCAATCTTTATAACAGTTGTATCCATTAATTTACTTGGTGATGCACTTCGTGATGCGTTAGATCCAAAGATGAGACGGTAGGTGAGGGAATATGAGTAAAGCAGTAGTAGAGCTAAAAGATTTACAAACACACTTTCAGACAGAAGAAGGAACAGTAAAAGCTGTGAATCATGTTAGTTTTTCTGTTCGAGAAGGTGAAACTGTTTGTGTTGTAGGTGAATCTGGTTGCGGGAAAAGTGTAACGGCTTTATCTATTATGGGACTTATTGCTGAATCAGGTAGTGTAGTAGGTGGAGATATTTTATATGAAGGAAAAAGTCTTTTAGGAATGAAAGAGAAAGAGCTTCGTAGTTTACGAGGGAATGATATTGCGATGATTTTCCAAGAACCGATGACATCGCTAAATCCAGTCTTTACTGTAGGGGAACAAATTGTAGAGACGTTAAGGGAGCATGAATTACTTAGTAAAAATGAAGCATATAAGAAGGCAATTGAGTTAATTCGTAAAGTCGGTATAGCCCGCGCGGATGAAATCGTCCATTCTTATCCACACGAACTGAGCGGTGGTATGTTACAACGTATTATGATTGCTGTTGCACTTAGTTGTAATCCTAAGTTATTAATTGCTGATGAACCGACAACGGCTCTTGATGTTACGATTCAAGCTCAAATATTAGATTTATTAAGGCAAATAAAAAAGGAATTTAAAACATCCATTTTATTAATTACACATGACTTAGGTGTCGTAGCGGAAATGGCTGATTATGTTGTCGTTATGTATGGTGGGAAAGTTATTGAAGAAGCACCGGTACTAGAAATATTCCAAAATCCGAAACACCCGTATACGAAAGGTTTGTTAAAATCAAAACCAGTGATGGGAAAACGAATAGATAAACTATATTCTATTCCAGGGCAAGTTCCTAATTTAGTTGGTTTGGATGAGTTTTGCTACTTTAGCGGCCGTTGTGAGCATTGTATGGAAATATGTAAAGAAGAAGCGCCAAGTTTGAATGTACATGATGAGAATCATAAAGTTGCTTGCTGGTTATATGAGGAGCGTGCGAAACAATGAGTGAACCATTATTAGAAGTAAAAAACTTAAAAACATATTTTCCAATTAAAGGCGGCATATTTAGTAGAACGGTTGGACATGTAAAAGCAGTTGATGGAGTAAGTTTTACTATTAATAAAGGTGAAGTATTCGGCCTCGTTGGTGAATCGGGAAGCGGAAAAACAACGATAGGAAAAACAATTTTACGTCTCGTCCAAAAAACGGAAGGGGAAGTGAAGTTTAAAGGGCAAGATGTTCACTCTTTATCTAAGGAAGAATTGAGAAAACATCGTCCTAATATGCAACTTGTCTTCCAAGATCCATTTAGCTCATTAAATCCGAGAATGAGAATTGGGGAAGCGCTTGGTGAACCGATGTTAGCTCACGGATTAGCGACGAAAGAAAATGTTCGTGAAAAAGTGACAGAAGTATTAGAGTTATGTGGCTTAGCCCCATATCATATTGATCGGTACCCTCATGAATTTTCGGGTGGACAACGCCAACGTATCGTTATTGCAAGAGCTATGGTATTAAACCCAGAATTTATTGTAGCTGACGAACCTGTGGCAGCATTAGACGTATCTATTCAAGCACAGATCATTAATTTATTTAGTGAGCTACAGGAGAAAAAGGGATTATCTTATTTGTTCATTTCACATGATTTAAGCGTAGTAGAGCACTTATGTACGAAGATTGGAATTATGTATTTAGGAACGATTGTGGAAACAGCGCCGCGTGATGAGTTATTTACGAATCCACTTCATCCGTATACGAAAGCATTGTTATCCGCTGTTCCAATACCAGATCCAACAGTGAAGCGAGAGAGAATCATACTAGAGGGTGACATTCCAAGTCCAGCGAATCCACCTTCGGGGTGTCGTTTTCATACACGTTGCCCGTTTGCAACAGATATTTGTAAACAAACGGTACCTGAATTTCGTAATGTTGGTGAGGAGCATTTTGTTGCTTGTCATCATGTATAAAAGAAAAAGACTCTTTCAAATAGAAAGAGTCCTTTTTTTATTTACTAGATGAAGTTTGTTTCAATACAAATTGTTCGATTGCATGAGCAACACCATGTTCATTGTTTGTTAATGTTACAACATCACATAGTTTTTTTACATCTTTTTCAGCGTTACCCATTGCAACTGATAAACCAGCTGCTTCTAACATGGGTACATCGTTAAAATTGTCACCGATAGCAACTGTATCTTCAATTGGTATATTAAAATGGGCTGCCATTTGTTTCAGTCCATTTCCTTTATGTCCATTCTTGTCCATAATTTCTAAATTAGTAGGAGCAGATGCTGTAACCATAATATCAGTATCTTCTTGTAACATACTTAATAGCTGTGCGCGATGCCCTGCGTTAAATGTCAAAATAAAGAATTTAGATATTTCTAATTCTGGATTATTTACAACATCTTCTATTTTTTGGAAATCAGTAATTAAGTTTGATTTCTTTTGTTTTTCTGTAATTCTTTCAAGTTCCTCAAGCGTAACATCTAGTGCATGCTTATTTTCTTCGAACGCTTGCATAACTTGATCTTGCCATGTATATGGAGAATAAACTCCTTTATTTGTATATAGCTTATAAGGAAAGCCTTCAGATTCTAGTAATTTTGCAAGTTTGTACACTTTGTCGTTTTGTATACAACGCGAGTTAATTACTTCTCCATCCACATAAACAATTGCCCCATTGCTTGCTCCAACTGGAAGAGATAGTTTATACTCTTCCAATAATTTCAAAGCATCCTCTTTTGCACGGCCAGAACAAATCATGACAATATGACCAGCCTCTTTTGCAGTTTGGATAGCTTGTAAGTTCTCTTTGGAGATTTCAAGATTAGATGATAGTAGTGTACCATCCATATCTAATGCGATTAATTTCAAAATGACCACCTCTTTGTTCTTATTATACATAGTTATATAAAGGAAACATATAAACTTATCTTGGAAAGATTGTATTTTATCTCTCATGAACTATCAGTAAGAATTTGATAGATTCCACTTTATTAATGAAAGATTTATCTTACTTTGTAACAAAAGTAGAGGTAGGTATAGGGATGTTTCGTTATATGACTGTAATATTACATGAATGTTACAAATATGGATTTAGTAGAAAATGCATTAAATCAAGTTTTTTGAAGGTGTTTATAAAAAAACGTAAAAAAAGTGTAATAAAATTTACGTAATTATATTGCAACGTAACAATAGTTATGTTACATTAATGTTACAAACGTTACGTTATTAAATTTAATGTAACATCAACATAAAAACTATGAAATAAACATTTCTTAGAAATTACATATAGATAACTTATTAAAAAGGAGGATACATAATATGAAAGAGCAAGTATTACAAGTAACAAAAGGTGACTTCGTAGGATCAGCAAGTGGAGCAGTAGTATTAACAGCATTAATCGTATTCTTATCAAGCGTATTAGTATAATAGAAGTTTTGTAAAAAGAAAAAGAGAGGAGAATGCAAAATGAAAGAGCAAGTATTACAAGTAACAAAAGGTGACTTCGTAGGATCAGCAAGTGGAGCAGTAGTATTAACAGCGTTAATCGTATTCCTATCAAGCGTATTAGTATAATAGAAGTTTTGTAACAAAGGAAAAAAGAAGGGAGAATGCAAAATGAGAGAGCAAGTATTACAAGTAACAAAAGGTGACTTCGTAGGATCAGCAAGTGGAGCGGTAGTATTAACAGCATTAATCGTATTTCTATCAAGTGTATTAGTATAATAGAAGTTTTACATTATACAAAATGAAAGGAGAATGAGGAATATGAACGGTGAGCAAGTGTTACAAGTAACAAAAACAGATTTATTAGGATCATTAGGTGGAGCGGTAGTATTAACATCATTTATTCTATTCCTTGCAAAAGTATTAGTATGAGACATATAAATACAATCATTCAAAAAAAATAAAGACTCTAGCATATTAGTAAGTAATTAATATGTTGGAGTCTTTTTTATTTTTCTTCTATATATCCCTTCAAGTATGAATAGCCCCCTTTATTTTAAAGAGAAAAAAGTCGAATTTTATATGTAAGAAAAAAAGAGGAATTTGACAGAAAAGATAGAAAATTTTAAAGGTCAGAATTTGTTAGCTTGCTAACTAATTTCTATCAATTGATGTTGGAAGCGTTTTCGGTTGGTTTTAAGTATGAACCATTTAATCTATTTACAGGGGGATGAGGATTTTATGAAACAAAAATCTATGGATACGCTAGCTGCACAAATGGAGGACTTTTTTCCAGTACGTGATGTAGATCATTTGGAGTTTTACGTAGGAAATGCAAAGCAATCAAGTTACTATCTTGCGAGAGCATTCGGATTCAAAATTGTGGCTTACTCTGGATTAGAAACTGGTAATCGTGAAAAAGTATCTTATGTTCTTGTGCAAAAAAATATGCGTTTCGTTGTGTCTGGGGCTTTAAGTAGTGACAATCGTATTGCAGAGTTTGTAAAGACTCATGGTGATGGCGTGAAAGATGTGGCATTACTTGTTGACGATGTTGATAAAGCATACTCAGAAGCGGTGAAACGTGGTGCCGTCGCAATTGCTCCGCCTGTAGAGTTAACAGATGAGAACGGTACATTGAAAAAAGCAGTTATTGGTACGTATGGTGATACAATTCATACGCTTGTAGAGCGTAAAAATTATAAAGGGACATTTATGCCAGGATTCCAAAAGGCTGAGTTTGATATTCCATTTGAAGAGTCAGGTTTAATTGCTGTAGACCATGTAGTTGGTAATGTTGAAAAGATGGAAGAGTGGGTTAGTTATTACGAGAACGTTATGGGCTTTAAACAAATGATCCATTTTGATGATGATGATATTAGTACAGAGTATTCAGCATTAATGTCGAAGGTTATGACAAATGGAAGTCGTATTAAGTTCCCTATTAACGAGCCAGCGGATGGAAAGAGAAAATCACAAATTCAAGAATATCTAGAGTTCTATAATGGAGCAGGTGTACAGCATCTTGCTTTACTAACAAATGACATTGTTAAAACAGTAGAAGCGCTACGTGCAAATGGTGTGGAGTTTTTAGATACACCAGATACTTATTATGATGAATTAACTGCACGAGTTGGAAAAATTGATGAGGAAATTGATAAGTTGAAAGAATTAAAGATTTTAGTAGATCGCGATGATGAAGGATACTTACTACAAATCTTTACGAAACCAATTGTAGATCGTCCAACTTTATTTATTGAAATCATTCAGCGTAAAGGTTCTCGTGGATTTGGAGAAGGAAACTTTAAAGCGTTATTCGAATCAATTGAAAGAGAACAAGAGCGTCGCGGGAATTTATAAAATTTATATCCACCAGCAATCATTCTTTTGCTGGTGGAAATTTCATTTTCATAAGGAGGAATCATGATGAAATTTGTTACATTTCGTCTTCCTTCAAAAGAAATGCGAGCTGGATGGCTTGAAGGTGACAAAGTAATCGATATGAATCTTGCTAGTGGTGGAAAATTACCTTCTTCTATGTTCGCCTTTTTAGAGAAAGCGGATGAGTATGTAGAAGTGTTGCGTAATATTAATAATCCGGAAAAGGGCATATATTCTTTAGAGGAAGTGCGATTAGCAGCAGCGATTCCTAATCCGAGTAGTATTAGGGATTTTTATGCATTTGAACAGCACGTAAAAACGGCACGTAGCCGAAGAGGGTTAGATGTTGTACCTGAATGGTACGATATTCCGGTTTTTTATTTTACGAACCATCGTGCTGTAATTGGTCCAGATGATGTTGTAATTAGTCCGAAGAAATCTAAAAAACTTGATTATGAGTTAGAGATTGCTTGCGTAATTGGGAAAGAAGGAAGAAATATTTCTCGTGAGCAAGCAGAGGAATACATTTTTGGTTATTGTATTATGAATGATTGGAGTGCAAGGGACTTACAAGCAACAGAAATGAAGGTAGGACTTGGTCCAGCGAAAGGAAAAGATTTTGCAACTTCATTAGGAGCGTACCTTGTTACGAAAGAGGAACTAGATATTTATCGTAATGGTGACCGTTATGAGTTAGAGATGACTGCTCATGTAAATGGAAAGCTATTATCAAAAGGGAACTTCCGAGATATTTACTATACATTTGCTGAAATGATTGAACGTGCTTCGGAAGATGTTACGTTATATCCAGGCGATGTGATTGGTTCTGGAACAGTAGGAACAGGTTGTATTTTAGAACTGGGTACAGAAGAGTGGCTGCAAGATGGTGATGTGGTAGAACTTACGATTACTGGTTTAGGTACATTACGTAATACGGTCAAAATAGAAAGGGAAGCAGGTGATGAGCATGTTTTATCGTCACATGGGGGAGCTACCTCATAAACGACATGTGCAATTCCGTAAAAAAGATGGATCACTTTATCGTGAACAGGTAATGGGAACAAAAGGTTTTTCTGGTACGCAATCTATTTTGTATCATCATTATATGCCAACGGAAGTAGGGCATGCGGCATTATCTCATTCTTGTCAGTTGCAGTATGAAGAAGATGTTGCTCTTTCTCATCGTCACTTTCGCACGAAAGAAAATAAAAAAAGTGGTGATGCAGTAAGCGGAAGAAACTTTATACTTGGGAATGAGGATTTATTAATCGGAGTAGTGAGCCCAACAGAAAAAATGGACTATTTCTACCGTAATGGTGATGGCGATGAAATGTTGTTTGTCCATTACGGAACAGGAAAAATTGAAACGATGTTTGGAACGATTCATTATCGAAAAGGCGATTATGTAACAATTCCAATTGGAACGATCTATCGTGTTATTCCGGATGAAGGAGAGACTAAGTTTCTTGTTGTAGAGGCAAATAGTCAAATTACAACACCGCGTCGCTATCGTAATGAATATGGACAATTGCTAGAGCATAGTCCGTTTTGTGAGAGAGATATTCGTGGTCCTGAAAAATTAGAGACGTATGATGAAAAAGGTGAGTTTGTCGTAATGACAAAGTCGAGGGGATATATGCATAAACATGTTTTAGGACATCATCCGTTAGATGTTGTTGGTTGGGATGGTTATTTATATCCGTGGGTCTTTAATGTTGAGGACTTTGAGCCAATCACAGGTCGTATTCATCAGCCACCTCCAGTACATCAAACGTTCGAGGGTCACAATTTTGTTATTTGTTCTTTCGTACCACGTTTATATGACTATCATCCAGAATCTATTCCGGCACCGTATTATCATAGTAACGTGAATAGCGATGAAGTACTGTACTATGTAGAAGGTAACTTTATGAGCCGAAAAGGTGTGGAGGAAGGGTCTATTACACTTCATCCGAGCGGCATTCCTCACGGTCCACATCCTGGGAAAACAGAGGCGAGTATAGGGAAAAAAGAAACGCTTGAATTAGCTGTTATGATAGATACATTCCGTCCGCTTCGTATTGTAAAACAAGCACATGAAACAGAAGATGAAAAATATATGTATAGCTGGATTGAACAGGGATCATATACTGTGAAATAAGTAAAAAAGGCATGCTCAATAACAGAGCATGCCTTTTTCATGGAATCGACATGTATAATAATACCAAAAAAAGTTATAGAAAGATATATAGAAAGAATGATAAAAATCGTGCATATTCATAAGAGTTTCTACTTATTTCGACAAAAGTATTGACTGGAAAAAGTACTATGAGTAAAATGAAAAAGCGAATTAAAAATTTTCAGAAAATTTAAAACTTGGAGGAGCATGCTATGAAGCAAATTTTTCAAAAGAAGCCTATTGCAAAGTTAATGCAAGAGAGTAAACAAAAGACGTTAGCAAGAACATTGGGCGCACTAGATTTAACGATGCTTGGAATCGGGGCAATTGTTGGAACGGGTATTTTTGTTCTAACGGGCGTGGTAGCAGCGAAACATTCTGGACCAGCTATTATATTATCATTTGCGATAGCCGCGTTAGCGTGTGCCTTTGCTGCATTTTGTTATGCTGAATTTGCTTCTTCAGTTCCTGTCTCAGGCAGTGTGTACACGTACACATATGCGACGATGGGAGAAGTATTCGCATTTTTAATTGGATGGGACTTAATGCTTGAGTATTTACTTGCAACCTCTGCTGTGGCAAATGGTTGGTCCGCGTACTTCCAATCTTTATTAAAGGGATTTGGAATTCATATTCCTACCATTCTTTCCTCAGCCCCTGGTACAGGAAAGGGTGGAATAATTGATTTGCCAGCAGTTCTAATTATTTTAGTGATGACAGTTCTTTTATCTAGAGGTGTTCGTGAAAGTGCACGTGTAAATAATATTATGGTATTTATTAAACTAGCGGTTGTTCTTATTTTTATCTTTGCTGGTTTTAATTATGTGAAACCTGAAAACTGGACGCCTTTTATGCCATTTGGCTTAGATGGTGTAATGGCTGGAGCTGCTACAGTGTTCTTTGCATTTATAGGGTTTGATGCAGTTTCAACGGCAGCAGAAGAAGTGAAACGTCCACAACGTGATTTACCAATTGGTATTATTGCATCTTTATTAATTTGTACGGCTCTTTATATTATCGTTTCGCTTATTTTGACAGGAATTGTTCCATACGGGCAGTTGAATATATCAGATCCAGTCGCTTTTGCACTTCAATTTATTGGACAAGATAGTTTAGCGGGAGTAATTTCAGTAGGCGCAATTACAGGAATCACAACAGTAATGTTAGTTATGATGTATGGGCAAGTACGAGTTTCATATGCAATGAGTAGAGATGGATTGTTGCCGAAACGTCTTGCTAAAGTTCACCCGAAATTTAAAACACCGTTTTTAAATACGTGGACAACGGGAATTATTGCAGCACTTATTTCAGGATTAATAGATTTAAATGTGTTAGCGCATCTTGTAAATATGGGGACTTTATCAGCCTTTGCACTTGTAGCTGTTGCTGTTATTGTAATGAGAAGAACGCATCCTGATTTACCAAGAGCATTTAAGGCGCCGCTTGTACCATTTTTACCAGCGTTAACGGTAATTTTTTGTTTATACTTAATGCTTCAATTATCCGGGACGGCTTGGATTAGTTTTGGTGTATGGATGATTATCGGTATTGCGGTTTACTTCTTATATAGCCGAAAACATAGTGCTTTAAATAATAGTAAAGAAGAAGACGACGCAGCCAATTTATAAGTAGAAAAATCCATTCTAATTCTGTTAGAATGGATTTTTAATTTTGAAAATTTACATTCTTCTGAACTTGTTATAAGATAATTATTGTTGAACAAAAGGGGTGAAATAATGAAAAATACGTGGCGTGAGTTAAGGGAGATGGACCGTAACGTATGGATTCGGTTTATTGGTGAGACGTTAAATGGAATTGCAATGATGATGTTGATGCCTTTTTTTGCATTATATTTAAAAGATAAGGTAGATTCATTATTACAGGTCGGAGTGATTATGGCACTGTCTCCAATTGCTGCAAGCTTTGGATCAATTATAGGGGGAAGAATTGCTGATATATATGGAAGAAAACCGATTATGATATTTTCGATGGCGAGCAATGCAGTATTCATGCTCGGTTTTTTATTTATAGAAGGATTTATTCCATATGCGATTTTATCTGTTTTTTTAGGATTAAGTAATTCGTTATTTCATCCAGCTGCATCAGCGATGGTTGCGGATGTAACGGCGCCAGAAAAAAGAACAGAAGCATATGGTTTATTGCGAATGGGGCACAATATAGGTGCTGCAATTGGTCCGATAATGGGGGCTTCAGTAGTTATGTTATCGAAGAACCTTGTGTTTATTATTGCCGCATCTACGATGTTATTTTATGCATTGCTTGTATTCGTCCTTATTCAAGAGACAATGCCAAAGAGTACGAATAAAGAAGGTGATACAGAAAAAGAATCAGGAGCAGTGTGGAAAATTGTATTGCGAGATAAGGCACTCATGATTTATTTATTAGCAGGTATCATTATTTCGATGGGATTTTCTCAAACAGAAGGCATGTTGCCACTGCACTTTGACAATGAAATGAAAGGTATTTTTGGAACTAACAATCCATATCCATATTTAATGGCTTTAAATGGACTATTAGTTGTGTTGTTCCAATTTCAAATTTCAAAATGGGTCACAGATAAACCTGTTGGAAAGACGATGTTATATGGTGCATGTTTGTTTGGGATTGGGTTATTTTTTATAGGGTGGTTACCGAAGTGGTTTGGAGGACTTGATACAAATGCTACGATTATTTTAATAACGTTACTGTTTATATATGCCATATATACGTTAGGTGAGATGATTATGTCGCCTGTACAGATGACGTTTGTAGCGAATTTGGCTCCTGAGCATTTGAGGGGGACTTATATGGGAGCTGCAAGTTTGCAGTGGATTACAGGAAGTGCATTCGGCCCACTTCTTGGAGGTTTTTTATTAGACCGATTACTTGGCCACTTTTTATTTACAATTTTAGCTGTCGGTTGTGTAGTTGCAGGTATTGTATATATTTCTTTAGACCGTCTCGTTGAACAAAGGCAAAAAAGCACACTAACCAAACAATCTTCTTAATAATTAGATGACATACACAAAAAGGGGATTTCTACATATTTTAGATACATAACTAGGTTGGATTGCAATTTTATCCCACTTTAATGGGCAGTAAGACCCCCACCTCAAAATTCAGCGAAAGCAAGGAATTTAGGTGGGGGTCGGGCTGCCCATTAAAGTCCGATTGGTTCAACTAATAATCAGTAGGGGATGAAGCCCCCCACTGATTAAAGTTTCACTTTATATATTTATCAAGAAAGTTAAGTGGAAAAAGTATAGAAAACCAATAAGTGGTGTCATTTAATTATTTGTGGAAGTTGCATTTTATTTCAAATAGGAACTACCTATTTTTATAAAAAGTGCTAAAATAGAAAAATGAAAACAATTGGTTAGGGTGATTTCAGTGACAAAAATTAAATTAGGTTTATTATATGGTGGAAAATCAGCTGAGCATCAAGTTTCGCTACAAACGGCTCTTGCTGCTATTAAAGCATTAAATCAAGATAAATTCGAGATTCATCCAATTTATATTACAGAACAAGGTCAATGGGTACGCGGTGAGCGTATTGAAGGTGAAGTAACAGATGTTGAAGTTCTAAAAATGAGCGGTGCAGAAAATGCGATTTCTCCGCTATCATTAAGCACAGAAATCATTCCATCTGCAAATGCTGAGGAAAATGCTATCGACGTTATTTTCCCATTACTACATGGACCAAATGGTGAAGATGGAACGGTACAAGGATTATTAGAATTAATGAATATTCCTTATGTAGGAAATGGTGTTCTAGCATCTGCTGCTGGTATGGATAAAGTTGTTATGAAAAACATTTTCGCAGAAGCTGGATTAAAACAAGCGAAATATGCATCATTCATTCGTAGCGGATGGGAAAAAGATCGTGAAACAGCATATGAAAAAGTAGAAGAAGTATTAGGATACCCTTGCTTCGTAAAACCAGCAAACCTTGGTTCAAGTGTTGGGATTAATAAGTGTAAAAATCGTGAAGAACTTGAGAATGCATTTGAAGAGGCATTCCAATTTGACCGTAAAATTATTGTGGAAGAAAATATCGTTGGACGTGAAGTAGAAGTTGGTGTACTAGGTAATGATGAACCGAAATGTTCAGTTGTAGGTGAAATCGTACCTAAAAAAGACTTCTATGATTATAAGTCGAAATACATCGATGGTGATACAGCGTTAATTATTCCAGCTGAAATGACAGAAGAAGAGTCTAATGTTATTAAGCGAGATGCGATTGTTGCATTCCAATCGTTAGATGGTGCTGGCTTAACGCGAGCTGATTTCTTCTTAACGAAAGATGGAGAAGTATACATTAACGAAGTGAATACGATGCCAGGATTTACGCCGTTTAGTATGTTCCCTCTACTATGGCAACATACTGGATTACCGTATCCGGAATTAATTGAAGAGCTAATTCGTTTAGCAATGGAGCGTCACGAAGAAAAACAAAAAATTAAATATACAATCTAACAAAAAAAGGAGGAGGCACTATTCGAAGGAATAGTGCTTCCTCTATGTAAGGAGTGTTTTTATGATAAATCGAACGTTAAAACAAGTAGAACAAATGACAAATGGTACGGGATTAGCAGAGCAGTATGAGGGAATTACTATACAAGGAGTGTCTATTGATACGAGAAAAATCGAAAAAGGAAACTTATATGTTCCGATTCAAGGTGAACGTTTCGATGGACATGCTTTTGTAGATAAAGCTGTTGAAAATGGAGCTGTGGCGACATTATGGATGAAAGATGTAGCAAATCCACCTGAGAATCTTCCGGTTATTTTTGTAGAAGACACGCTATCAGCATTACAAATGTTAGCAAAAAACTATCGCGACCAATTGGATGTTAAAGTGATTGGTGTGACAGGTAGTAACGGTAAAACATCTACAAAAGATATTGTAACAAGTCTTCTTGCGACTAAATTCAAAGTTCAAAAAACAGAAGGAAACTTCAATAATCATATCGGGCTACCTCTTACTATTTTAAACTTAGAAGAAAATACAGAAGTAGCTGTATTAGAAATGGGAATGTCAAGCCGTGGGGAAATTGAATTCTTATCTAAGTTAGCTCGTCCAAATGCAGCTATCATTACGAACATTGGTGAAGCGCATTTAATGGACTTAGGCTCTCGCGAGGCAATTGCTGAAGCGAAATTAGAAATTGTGACAGGATTACAAGAAGGTGGAGTGTTCGTATATAACGGAGATGAGCCATTATTAACGAATCGTGTTCCTGAAATGAATTTAATAGCTGAAACAGTTACGTTTGGTGATGCTAGAGCAAATGATTACTATCCAACGACTGTAACGTTACAAGCAACTGGGACACACTTTAAAATGAATAGAGAAGAAAACATTTCATTCTATCTACCGGTATTAGGGAAACACAATGTGTATAATACGCTTGCTTCTATGGCAATTGCGAAACATTTTGGTGTAACGTGGGAAGAGATGAAAGAAGGTTTAGTAACACTTCAAATGACAGGCATGCGTATGGAAATTGTAAAAACAAATAGTGGATTAACAATTATCAACGATGCTTATAATGCAAGTCCAACAGCTATGGAAGCAGCATTCCACCTAATGAATGGTTTAGATGGATTCTCTAAAAAAATTGTTGTTCTCGGCGATATGTTAGAGCTTGGAGATCAAGAAGTACAGTTTCATTATGAGGTAGGTAAATTAATCGATCCAGCAAAAATCTCCTATGTGTTCACATATGGTAAATTAGGAGCTCAAATTGCTGAAGGAGCAAAAATTAATTTCCCTAACGAACGTGTAAAGGCTTATGATAATAAAGAAGAGTTAGTAAAAGAGTTGCAAGCAGTAGTCGATGCGAAAGATGTTGTATTAGTCAAAGCATCTCGCGGTATGAAATTGGAAGAAGTAATTACGATGTTGAAATAATTGGTGTATATAAATAGGGATGATAGCAACGAAAAAAGAAGAAACTTATAATAAGCGCTTACAGTAAATATAAAAAAATAAAAGTGAAGAAAAAAACTCTTAATATGAAAATAAGGTAACAGTTGGGTTTGCTTTTTACACATACAAAACTTATAATTGATAAAGTGTAATAACGTTTAGAAGTATTTTCGTGAAGAATATACGCCCGTTTATATACGTGAGCATTCAGGAAAAGGGCTTTTCCGCAAATTCGGAAAACGCCTTTTTTTAAATGATAAGTATAGGATAGAAAAGGAGAAGTAACATTGACAACATTTCGAGAATTAGGATTAAGTGATTCTTTACTGCAATCTGTTGAAAGTATGGGCTTTGAAGAGGCTACGCCAATTCAAGCTGAAACAATTCCACATGCATTGCAAGGTAAGGATATTATTGGGCAAGCACAAACAGGTACAGGGAAAACAGCAGCATTCGGATTACCACTATTAGATAAAGTGGATACACATAAAGAATCGGTTCAAGGTATTGTTATCGCGCCAACGCGTGAATTAGCAATTCAAGTTGGAGAAGAGCTATACAAAATTGGTAAACATAAACGCGTTCGTATCTTACCAATTTACGGTGGTCAAGATATTAACCGCCAAATTCGTGCTCTAAAAAAACACCCACACATTATTGTTGGTACGCCGGGTCGTATTTTAGATCATATTAACCGTAAAACACTTCGCTTACAAAACGTAGAGACAGTTGTTCTTGACGAAGCGGATGAAATGTTAAACATGGGCTTCATTGAAGATATTGAAGCAATTTTAACAGATGTGCCAGAAACACACCAAACATTACTATTCTCAGCGACAATGCCGGATCCAATCCGTCGTATTGCTGAGCGTTTCATGACTGAGCCTCAACACATTAAAGTAAAAGCAAAAGAAGTAACAATGCCAAACATTCAGCAGTTCTATTTAGAAGTGCAAGAAAAGAAAAAGTTTGATGTATTGACACGCTTATTAGACATTCAATCTCCAGAGCTTGCGATTGTATTCGGTCGTACAAAGCGTCGTGTTGATGAATTATCAGAAGCATTAAATTTACGTGGTTATGCTGCGGAAGGTATCCATGGTGATTTAACTCAGGCGAAACGTATGTCTGTATTACGTAAGTTCAAAGAAGGTTCTATTGAAGTTCTTGTTGCAACAGACGTTGCTGCACGTGGTCTTGATATTTCGGGTGTAACACACGTATACAACTTCGATATTCCACAAGATCCAGAATCATACGTTCACCGTATTGGCCGTACTGGTCGTGCAGGTAAAAAAGGTATTGCAATGCTATTTGTAACACCACGTGAATCTGGACAATTAAAAAATATCGAGCGTACAACAAAACGTAAAATGGACCGCATGGATGCACCAACACTTGACGAGGCACTAGAAGGTCAACAACGTTTAATCGCTGAAAAACTTCAAAACACAATTGAAAATGAAAACTTAGCATACTACAAGCGTATTGCGGAAGAAATGTTAGAAGAGAACGACTCTGTAACAGTAGTAGCTGCTGCTTTAAAAATGATGACAAAAGAGCCAGATACAACTCCAATCGCTTTAACATCAGAACCACCAGTTGTTGCAAGAGGTGGCGGTTCTAAAAAACGCGGCGGTAACGGAGGCGGATACCGTGATGGTAACCGTAATCGTAGTCGTGATGGACGCGGTGGCGATGGTCGTAACCGTGACCGCAATCGCGATGGTCGTAATCGTGACGGTAACCGTGATCGCAATCGTGATGGTGGCAACCGTGGTCGTCGTGGCGAAGGTCAAGGACGCCCAGGATCTTCAAACGGACGCGGCGAAAGAAAACATCATAGCCGTAAGCCACAAGCTTAATAATGAAAAAGAGAATGCCCTTTGCCGGCATTCTCTTTTTTTATTTTTGTAATTGTACATACTACATAATAACTTATGTAGAAATGAGGTGCCGCATGCTTGTAAGGCTTGGCTATGTCGCGATGAGTGTACATTTGAAAAATGCATCTCCATCTCAAACGATGACGTACGCGCAGTTTCAAAAAATAGATGATCGGGAAGCGGCGATTCGTAAACTTGAAAGAATTGCTAATTCGAATTTGGAAAACTGTTTACGATTATTAAAACATAATAAAGGACATGACATATCGTTCTTTCGACTTAGTTCCAAGCTGATTCCTTTAGCGAATCATGAGGAGTTGTTAGATTGGAATTATATTCGCCCTTTAAAAGAAAATTTAAAAGTGCTAGGTGATTACGCTATTCGAATGAATATGCGTATTGATTTTCATCCAGATCATTTTGTTGTACTTAATTCACCCGAGGAGAATATTTTTAAACAATCTGTAAAGACGTTACAGATGCATAGAAAATTATTAAAAGGTATGGGGATTGAACATAAGCAACGATGTGTAATGCATGTTGGTGGCGGATATAAAGATAAAGAGCTTGCATTAGAGCGTTTTATAGAGAATTGGTCTAATGTCCCAAGAGGTATTCAGGAAATGATTATGTTAGAAAATGATGATACAACTTTTACGCTCGAGGACACATTATATTTAGGAGAAAAATTGGACATTCCCGTTGTATTTGATTTACATCACCATATGATGAATCATGATCGAGAAGATTGGCATGAAGATTGGGCGCGTGTCGTACATACGTGGGAATCGTCTTTGTTACCAGTGAAAATGCACATTTCTAGTCCTAGAGAGGGAAAAGACCCGAGAGCACATGCGGACTTTATTGATGTAGATACTTTTTTATCTTTTTTAAAAAAGATAAAGGGAAGTGTTCCACAAATTGATTGTATGATTGAAGCGAAGATGAAGGATGAGTCTTTATTTCAACTCATGAGGGATTTAAGTGAAAAAACAGATGTGGAAATTATCGATGGTGCGAGCTTTTATATTAAATGAGCTCTGCACCATCGAGTTTTTTTATTAATAAAGGGGTGCAAATACCACCAATGATCAATCCTGTTAAATGGCTGATAGGGTTGGCAGAGGGATTGAAGAAAGTGAATAGTAGTAATATACATATCATGATTGAAAAAATAGCGATGTCTCTTGGATTGGAAGAACGATAGCGGCTATACATTAGAAATAACTGTGCACCTAGCAATCCGAAGATACCACCAGATGCCCCGGTATGAATATATTCATGGGGCATAATAAGATAAGAGAAAATATTTCCGAGAATGCCAGAAAGGAAAAAAATAATGATGAAAGAAAAGTGGCCTAGTTGTTTTTCAATAGAAGAGCCAAGGACGAATAAACAAATACTATTAGAAAGAAAATGTGGTAAGTCTACATGTACGAGTAGGGAAGTTATGAGACGCCACCATTCTCCTTTAGCGATATATTCATTAGAAGCTGCCATAGGAAAGAGGAAAAAATCGCCTAATATAATCATGATTAATTGTACGAGAAGTAAAGCGATGACGATTGGTTGTAAGGAAATGCGGGCGGATGGTATTAGCATATTGTGAGTATCACTCCTTTTGCATCAGAAAGATTCTCTGTTATTCTTACAATATGAAAAAAGAAAGCTAAATAGAAGAAGGGGATTTTGAAATGATTGTAGGGATTGGAATCGATATTATTGAATTGAATCGAATTGAAAAAATGATAGATGGAAAGCTTAAATTTATGGAACGTATTTTAACTGAAAGTGAACGTAATGTTGCTAAGGGGCTGAAGGGAAGCCGCCTTACAGAGTTTGTAGCTGGAAGATTTGCAGCGAAAGAGGCGTATTCAAAAGCGGTAGGAACTGGTATCGGGAAAGAAGTGAGTTTTTTAGATATTGAAGTAAGAAATGATGATAGAGGGAAGCCGATTCTTATTACAAGTACAGAGCATATTGTTCATTTATCAATTAGTCATAGTAAGGAATTTGCTGTTGCTCAAGTTGTTTTAGAAAGCTCGTCACGCTAGTCTGCATATTTTATATCTTTGTCTCATATATTTGTGGTAGCGATAAGGAAGGTACATCTTCCATTCATTTATAGGGGCAAAGGGGCTGAAGTGATGAAAAGGCGTCTGTTTTTAGTTCTTGTCGGTTTATTAACCGTTTTTGTGTTGGCCGGTTGTATGGAAAAGAAACAAGATGATGTTGTGAGAGATTTAGAAGCGAAAGTAAAAGGGTTGAAAAGCTATCAAGCTGAAGCGAAATTATCTATTAAAACAGGGAATGAGCCTCAGGAGTATAAGGTAGAAATATGGCATAAGGAACCTTCTTTTTATCGTGTGAATTTGCAGAATGCGAAAAAAGACCAAAGTCAAATTATTTTAAGGAATGAAGAAGGTGTATTTGTATTAACGCCAGCGCTTAATAAGAGTTTCCGTTTCCAAAGTGATTGGCCGCAAAATAGTAGCCAGGCTTATTTATACGAATCTCTTGTGAGGGATATTTTGCAGGATAAGAAAAACCTTACTTTTGAAAAAACAGATAAGTATTATATCTTTAAAACAAAAACAAACTATCAGCATCAAAACATGTTGCCGAGACAAGAGATTACATTGAAGAAAAGTGATTTAACACCAGTTTCGGTGAAGTTAATGGATAATGATCAAAATGTTCTTGTGAAAGTAGATTTCTCTAAAGTGAAATTTGATGCGAAATTTGATAAAGGTGCATTTGATACGAAACAAAATATGTCTAGAGCGCAAGTAGATGTTCAAACGACAGCGAAAGAAGACAAACCATTTGCTATTTTGTATCCGCGTGATACGCCGCAAGGTATGACTTTAAAAGATGAAAAAGAGTTGAAGACAGACAGTGGCAAGCGTGCGATACTCACATACACTGGAAGTAAGAAATCCTTTACTTTAATACAAGAAAAGGCAAAAGTTGCAGAGGCTTCGTCAGCGATAAGTGTGAGCGGGGAATTGGTTGATCTTGGCTTTACAATTGGAGCATTGACGAAAGACTCTTTAACGTGGTCGCATAACGGAGTAGAATATATGCTCGTGTCTAAAGGTTTAGAGCCGAAGGAGCTGTTAATGGTTGCTCGTTCAGTTACAGAGAAGCAAGTGAAGTAAACTTCTTAGACGTGGTGATATATGTGCACCACGTCTTTTCTTAGTTTGAAGGGTGGATTTCATAAAAGAAGCATATAAAAGAATAAGCTTCGCATATCGTGTATAAGGAAGTGTGTTTATGGAAGAAGCGCCATTTTACCGTGACACTTGGGTGGAAGTGGATTTAGATGCCATTTATAACAACGTTACACATATTAAAGAATTTATCCCGAGTGATGTAGAAATTTTTGCCGTTGTTAAAGGGAATGCATATGGGCACGATTATGTACCGGTGGCTAAAACAGCATTAGAAGCGGGGGCGACAAGGTTAGCAGTTGCGTTCTTAGATGAAGCTTTAGTGCTTCGAAGAGCTGGTATTACTGCGCCGATTTTAGTGTTAGGTCCTTCTCCTCCTCGTGATATAAATGTAGCTGCTGAAAATGATGTAGCATTAACTGTTTTTCAAAAGGAATGGGTAGATGAAGCAATCAAACTTTGGGATGGTTCGTCTACGATGAAATACCATATTAATTTCGATAGTGGTATGGGGAGAATTGGAATACGTGAACGTAAAGAATTAAAAGGATTTTTAAAAAGCTTAGAAGGTGCACCATTCTTAGAATTGGAAGGAGTTTATACGCATTTTGCAACGGCAGATGAGGTGGAGACTTCTTACTTTGATAAGCAATATAACACATTTTTGGAGCAGTTAAGTTGGTTGAAAGAATTCGGAGTGGATCCTAAGTTTGTTCATACAGCTAATAGTGCTGCAACGCTACGTTTTCAAGGGATTACATTTAATGCAGTACGAATTGGTATTGCGATGTATGGGTTATCTCCATCTGTAGAAATACGCCCTTTTTTACCGTTTAAATTAGAACCAGCGCTATCATTGCATACGAAAGTTGCTCATATTAAAGAGGTGATTAAAGGGGATGGAATTAGTTATAACGTCACTTATCGAACGAAGACGGAAGAATGGATTGCGACCGTTGCAATTGGTTATGCAGATGGCTGGCTTAGAAGATTACAAGGATTTGAAGTGCTTGTAAATGGTAAAAGGGTACCGATTGTAGGGCGAGTAACAATGGATCAATTCATGATTCACCTTCCTTGTAAAGTGCCTCTTGGTACGAAAGTTACACTCATTGGAAGGCAAGGAGATGAATATATTAGCGCTACAGAGGTTGCGGAATATTCGGGTACTATTAATTATGAAATTATTACAACGATTAGTTTCCGTGTGCCGAGAATATTTATACGGAACGGTAAAGTTGTGGAAGTAATCAATTATTTGAATGATATATAGAAGGTAGTATGATTTGCTTCTTGTCATGTGAGAGGACTTTTCGTTGGCTAAGAATAAGTTCGTTTTTTGACGAGAAGCTTTTTACTTATCATTACTTTTAACATAATTTAACGTGGAAACTCTTCCGTTTCTTGTTGTAATGAGATAAAAAATAAAAGAATATGAATGTTTTGTTTGTGAATTGGAAAACATAAGCAAGGAATAAGGAAGTCTTTGCAACAGGCTCCATACAATGGTATTATTACAATAGGTGTCATATATATATTTGGGTGTGTAGTTGACGGTGGAGGTGTATTTTTGTGTCCGAATCAAGTGTAACTACTGAAATCGTGGTTCGGTTGCCAAAGCAAATGGTAACGGAATTGGACGGAATTGGAAAACAAGAGAATAAGAATCGCCATGAACTAATTTGCCAGGCAACACAACTGTTATTGCGTCAACATAAGACGAAGAAACGCTACCAACATGAATCAATGCGACGTGGGTACATTGAAATGGGAAAAATTAATCTTGGTATTGCATCTGAAGCTTTCTTAGCAGAGTATGAAGCAGCTCATACAGTAGAACGCTTAGTTAGCGGGGGGTAATATTTTGATTGTAAAACGCGGCGACGTGTATTTTGCAGACCTTTCCCCAGTTGTTGGTTCTGAGCAAGGAGGCGTTCGTCCGGTTCTTGTCATTCAAAATGACATCGGAAATCGTTTTAGTCCAACGGTGATTGTAGCGGCTATTACTGCACAGATTCAAAAAGCGAAATTACCCACTCATGTGGAAATTGATGCGAAAAAGTACGGTTTTGAGAGAGATTCTGTTATTTTACTTGAGCAGATTCGAACAATCGATAAGCAGCGCTTAACGGACAAAATCACTCACTTAGATGAAGTGATGATGATTCGTGTAGATGAAGCGCTACAAATTAGTTTAGGACTAATAGATTTTTAAATCGGCAGTTTAAGTTGCTCTCTTTGAAGGGCAACTTTTTTTATTATAGAGGAGGTTACGGTTGTATATGGAAATGGTAGATAATCGACAAGCGTTAATGAAAATGTTAGTGAAGGAATTAGGCTTTACCGAAAAGCAAGTTCGTCATGTTATTCAATTAACAGAAGAAGGTAACACAGTTCCATTTATTGCTCGTTACCGAAAAGAATGGACAGGCTCTTTAGATGAAGTGCAAATTCGTACAATTTTAGAGAGATGGCAATATATAATGCAGCTTGAAGATAGAAAAGAAGAGGTTCTTCGTCTTATTGATGAGAAGGGGAAACTGACAGGAGAATTACGTCAGCAAATTGTGAAAGCTACAAAGTTGCAAGAAGTAGAAGATTTATATCGTCCATATAAAGAGAAGAGAAGAACGAAAGCAACGATTGCAAAAGAAAAAGGACTAGAGCCATTAGCTGAATGGTTATTGTTATATACAAAAGAAGATCCGAATCAGAAGGCAATGGAGTTTATAAATGCCGAGAAAGAAGTGCAATCTGCAGAAGAGGCATTACAAGGTGCTCAAGACATTATTGCAGAAATCGTTTCAGATGAAGCAGCATATCGTAGTTGGATTCGGAATGTTACTTTTAGAAAAGGTGTTATGTCTTCGGCTGTAAAAGATGAAGAGAAAGATGAAAAAAATATATATGAAATGTATTACGATTATGAAGAACCGTTGCAGAAAGTCGTGCCGCATCGTGTATTAGCGATGAATCGCGGTGAGAAAGAAGATATATTGAGAGTTTCTGTTGTTCCGCCAGTAGATGAGATAGTAACTTTCTTATATAAGAAAGTAATTCGTGATAACGATTCAAAAAGTGCACAGTATGTAAAGTTAGCAATTGAGGATGGTTATAAACGATTAATTCAATCCTCTATTGAAAGGGAGATTCGAAAAGAATTAACAGAAACAGCTGAGGAACAAGCAATACATATTTTTTCTGAGAACTTACGTAATTTGTTATTACAACCTCCAATGAAAGGAAAGGTTGTGTTAGCTGTAGACCCTGCATATAGAACGGGTTGTAAATTAGCTATCGTAGACGATACGGGGAAAGTTCTATATATTGATGTTATTTATCCGCATCCACCAGTGCGTAAATATGAAGATGCAAAAGCGAAAGTTCTTTCTATTATAGATAAATATCAGGTTGAAATGATTGCGATTGGGAATGGTACAGCTTCTAGAGAATCAGAAGAATTTATAGTTGATGTATTACAACATGTGAAACGAGAAGTCTTCTATATTATTGTGAACGAAGCTGGTGCGAGTGTGTATTCGGCTTCTGATTTAGCCCGTGAGGAATTCCCAGATTTACAGGTTGAAGAAAGAAGTGCGGTTTCTATCGGTAGACGTCTGCAAGATCCACTTGCTGAACTTGTAAAGATTGATCCGAAATCAGTTGGGGTTGGACAATATCAACATGATGTGTCTCAAAAAAGATTAAATGAATCATTAACGTTTGTAGTAGAGACAGCAGTTAACCAAGTCGGTGTGAATGTAAATACAGCTTCAGTTGCGTTGTTGCAATATGTTTCGGGTTTATCAAAAACTGTTGCGAAAAATATTGTAGCAAAGCGTGAAGAAGAAGGGAAATTTACAAAACGAACAGACTTAAAGAAAATACCACGTTTAGGTGCGAAGACATATGAACAATGTATAGGTTTCTTACGTATATTAGAAGGGGCAAATCCGTTAGACCGTACAGGTATTCATCCAGAACAATATAAAAATGTTGAATTGTTATTGAAGAGTCTAGGATTATCGAAAGATGACGTAGGGCAACCGCAATTACAAAAGAGTTTAGAAGAAGTGGAGATTTCTAAGTTGTCCCAAGAAACGGGAGTAGGAGAGCCGACATTAGTCGATATTATAGATGCTCTCATTAGTCCAGAGCGAGACATGAGGGATGAGTTGCCTAAACCACTTCTGAAAAAAGGGATTTTGAAATTAGAAGATTTAAAACGTGGTATGGAACTGGAAGGAACAGTTCGTAACGTTGTTGATTTTGGTGCTTTTGTTGATGTAGGTGTGAAACAAGATGGTTTAGTACATATTTCTAAACTAAGCAAACAATACGTGAAGCATCCGTTAGATGTTGTATCTGTCGGACAAATCGTCAAAGTATGGGTAGATGATATTGATACGAAAAAAGGTCGCGTTGCATTATCTATGTTGCCGATTGAATAGTAAGAGAAGAGAGCAGATGAAACTGCTCTTTTTTTATAGGATAAAACGTGTAATGGATTAGGAACTTTGATGTATTTTGCTATAATAAAACCAGCATTCATTTAGTAATTTAATTTGATACCGGTTTTTTTCAAAATATGCGCGTTGCATTTGTTTTTTGAGCCATGTAGGCATAGGAATCCCTCCTTGTTTAATCCTACTCTCATAAATGTAAAGTACTATTGATGAGAGGTTGGTGAGTGGATTTCTATTTTTGCTATGTTTTTAGAAACCACGCTTCTTGAATGAGGATGGGTATATGTACTATTTAATATATGTATAAGAGAGGAGAAAAGTGTAAAAATATTTTTTTGTTTAGGAGGAATGAAAATGGATGAGCAAGAAATACAGCGGCTAGTGGAAAAAGTATCGCTACAATATTTCGGGATGCCGTTTTTACATAAGGCAATGTTTAATAGTAGGTTGCGTACAACTGGTGGACGTTATCTATTGAATACACACAATATTGAACTGAATTATCGATATTACGAAATGTATGGGAAAGAAGAATTAGTTGGGATCGTTAAACATGAACTTTGTCATTATCATTTACATATTACAGGGAGAGGGTATAAGCATCGGGATAAGGATTTTCGAGAATTATTAAAGGCAGTTGATGCACCGCGCTTTTGTAAACAAATGATGAATGGAGAGAAGGAAAAAAAGACTTATATGTATGAATGTATGGAATGTTTGCTTCAATATGTAAGAAGACGTCAAATTAATACAAAAAGATATGTCTGCGGAAAGTGTAAAGGGAAACTAATTCTAATAAAGAAAACATCTTGACAGTGAAAACGCAATCCAGTATATTATAAACATGTCACGTTTGTACAAGATGTTGTGAAAAAACTTCTTGACTTGTGATGAGAATTTTTATAAGATACAAATTGTCTTTATTATTCCGCAGTAGCTCAGTGGTAGAGCTATCGGCTGTTAACCGATCGGTCGTAGGTTCGAGTCCTACCTGCGGAGCCATACAGAGAAGTACCCAAGTGGCTCAAGGGGCTCCCCTGCTAAGGGAGTAGATCGCGAACGCGGTGCGAGGGTTCGAATCCCTTCTTCTCTGCCATTCATATTGGCCCGTTGGTCAAGTGGTTAAGACACCGCCCTTTCACGGCGGTAACACGGGTTCGAATCCCGTACGGGTCACCACTACGGAGGATTAGCTCAGCTGGGAGAGCACCTGCCTTACAAGCAGGGGGTCGGCGGTTCGATCCCGTCATCCTCCACCATAATATTATAATGAAAAGTAAAATGACATTAATGTAAAGATTAAATGGTCCCGTGGTGTAGTGGTTAACATGCCTGCCTGTCACGCAGGAGATCGCCGGTTCGACCCCGGTCGGGACCGCCATTTTAACTTCTGCTAATTGGCAGTTGTTTTTTATTGGTCATTATGGTACAATAACATTTGTCTTTGGAAATAAGATAAGTATTTCGATGGGCTATAGCCAAGCGGTAAGGCAACGGACTTTGACTCCGTCATGCGCTGGTTCGAATCCAGCTAGCCCAGCCATTTACGAGCCATTAGCTCAGTTGGTAGAGCATCTGACTTTTAATCAGAGGGTCGAAGGTTCGAGTCCTTCATGGCTCACTTTTGTTTTTTCCGCGCGGTCGTGGCGGAACGGCAGACGCGCTAGGTTGAGGGCCTAGTGGGGGAAACCCCGTGGAGGTTCAAGTCCTCTCGGCCGCATCAAAAATCTTTTGAAAAAAGTACTTGCATTTGAAAATGTAGTATGATAAGATAATTGAGTCGCCAAAATACAACGACGAAAAAAACATCATGAATAAGCGCCCGTAGCTCAATTGGATAGAGCGTTTGACTACGGATCAAGAGGTTAGGGGTTCGACTCCTCTCGGGCGCGCCAATTACGGGAAGTGGCTCAGCTTGGTAGAGCACCTGGTTTGGGACCAGGGGGTCGCAGGTTCAAATCCTGTCTTCCCGACCACGCGGGTGTAGTTTAGTGGTAAAACAAGAGCCTTCCAAGCTCTGGTCGAGAGTTCGATTCTCTTCACCCGCTTTTAGTTCTTTGAAAACTGAACGAAACAAACAACGTGAAACGTCAATTTTTATTTTAGATGCTAGACAAACTAACTTTATTGGAGAGTTTGATCCTGGCTCAGGATGAACGCTGGCGGCGTGCCTAATACATGCAAGTCGAGCGAA
>NZ_JARVHN010000001.1:5057500-5075000 GCF_040459765.1 Bacillus cereus group sp. RP29 | reverse complement strand
AGGGCTAGCCTTAAGTGTAAGAGTCTTGGAGGTAGAGCACTGATTGGACTAGGGGTCCTCATCGGATTACCGAATTCAGTCAAACTCCGAATGCCAATGACTTATCCTTAGGAGTCAGACTGCGAGTGATAAGATCCGTAGTCAAAAGGGAAACAGCCCAGACCGCCAGCTAAGGTCCCAAAGTGTGTATTAAGTGGAAAAGGATGTGGAGTTGCTTAGACAACTAGGATGTTGGCTTAGAAGCAGCCACCATTTAAAGAGTGCGTAATAGCTCACTAGTCGAGTGACTCTGCGCCGAAAATGTACCGGGGCTAAATACACCACCGAAGCTGCGGATTGATACCGAATGGTATCAGTGGTAGGGGAGCGTTCTAAGGACAGTGAAGTCAGACCGGAAGGACTGGTGGAGTGCTTAGAAGTGAGAATGCCGGTATGAGTAGCGAAAGACGGGTGAGAATCCCGTCCACCGAATGCCTAAGGTTTCCTGAGGAAGGCTCGTCCGCTCAGGGTTAGTCAGGACCTAAGCCGAGGCCGACAGGCGTAGGCGATGGACAACAGGTTGATATTCCTGTACCACCTCTTTATCGTTTGAGCAATGGAGGGACGCAGAAGGATAGAAGAAGCGTGCGATTGGTTGTGCACGTCCAAGCAGTTAGGCTGATAAGTAGGCAAATCCGCTTATCGTAAAGGCTGAGCTGTGATGGGGAAGCTCCTTATGGAGCGAAGTCTTTGATTCCCCGCTGCCAAGAAAAGCTTCTAGCGAGATAAAAGGTGCCTGTACCGCAAACCGACACAGGTAGGCGAGGAGAGAATCCTAAGGTGTGCGAGAGAACTCTGGTTAAGGAACTCGGCAAAATGACCCCGTAACTTCGGGAGAAGGGGTGCTTTCTTAACGGAAAGCCGCAGTGAATAGGCCCAAGCGACTGTTTAGCAAAAACACAGCTCTCTGCGAAGCCGTAAGGCGAAGTATAGGGGGTGACACCTGCCCGGTGCTGGAAGGTTAAGGAGAGGGGTTAGCGTAAGCGAAGCTCTGAACTGAAGCCCCAGTAAACGGCGGCCGTAACTATAACGGTCCTAAGGTAGCGAAATTCCTTGTCGGGTAAGTTCCGACCCGCACGAAAGGTGTAACGATTTGGGCACTGTCTCAACCAGAGACTCGGTGAAATTATAGTACCTGTGAAGATGCAGGTTACCCGCGACAGGACGGAAAGACCCCGTGGAGCTTTACTGTAGCCTGATATTGAATTTTGGTACAGTTTGTACAGGATAGGCGGGAGCCTTTGAAACCGGAGCGCTAGCTTCGGTGGAGGCGCTGGTGGGATACCGCCCTGACTGTATTGAAATTCTAACCTACGGGTCTTATCGACCCGGGAGACAGTGTCAGGTGGGCAGTTTGACTGGGGCGGTCGCCTCCTAAAGTGTAACGGAGGCGCCCAAAGGTTCCCTCAGAATGGTTGGAAATCATTCGTAGAGTGCAAAGGCATAAGGGAGCTTGACTGCGAGACCTACAAGTCGAGCAGGGACGAAAGTCGGGCTTAGTGATCCGGTGGTTCCGCATGGAAGGGCCATCGCTCAACGGATAAAAGCTACCCCGGGGATAACAGGCTTATCTCCCCCAAGAGTCCACATCGACGGGGAGGTTTGGCACCTCGATGTCGGCTCATCGCATCCTGGGGCTGTAGTCGGTCCCAAGGGTTGGGCTGTTCGCCCATTAAAGCGGTACGCGAGCTGGGTTCAGAACGTCGTGAGACAGTTCGGTCCCTATCCGTCGTGGGCGTAGGAAATTTGAGAGGAGCTGTCCTTAGTACGAGAGGACCGGGATGGACGCACCGCTGGTGTACCAGTTGTTCTGCCAAGGGCATAGCTGGGTAGCTATGTGCGGAAGGGATAAGTGCTGAAAGCATCTAAGCATGAAGCCCCCCTCAAGATGAGATTTCCCATAGCGTAAGCTAGTAAGATCCCTGAAAGATGATCAGGTTGATAGGTTCGAGGTGGAAGCATGGTGACATGTGGAGCTGACGAATACTAATAGATCGAGGACTTAACCATATAATATGTAGCAAATGTTATCTAGTTTTGAAGGAATATGCCTTCAATAGTTTGGTGATGATGGCAGAGAGGTCACACCCGTTCCCATACCGAACACGGAAGTTAAGCTCTCTAGCGCCGATGGTAGTTGGGACCTTGTCCCTGTGAGAGTAGGACGTCGCCAAGCTATTTATATCATCGCGGGGTGGAGCAGCACGGTAGCTCGTCGGGCTCATAACCCGAAGGTCGCAGGTTCAAATCCTGTCCCCGCAACCAAATGGTCCCGTGGTGTAGTGGTTAACATGCCTGCCTGTCACGCAGGAGATCGCCGGTTCGACCCCGGTCGGGACCGCCATTTTATATAAAGAAAAGAACGAAACATGTTGTTTCGTATTTTTTTATTTGTTTTAACAAAAAACTAATAAAGACAGTCAAACTATCCTTAGGAAAACTCCTAAGGACTTTTTTATATATTCAAAACCTGTATAATAAATAGCAGAGAACATTGTGAGTAAAGTAGGTGAAGTCTGTGAGTAAATATGAAATAACAACAAAATCATCTGAGGAAACACAAAGATTATCAGAAAAACTTGGTGAACTTGCTCAGGCACAAGATGTAATTATTTTAGAAGGAGATCTAGGGGCTGGTAAGACGACTTTTACAAAGGGACTAGCAAAAGGTCTTGGAGTGAAAAGAGTTGTAAATAGTCCTACCTTTAATATTATTAAAGAATATAAAGGGAGATTACCGCTATATCATATGGACGTGTATCGCTTAGCTGAAAGTGAAGAAGACTTAGGTTTTGATGAGTATTTCTACGGTGAAGGAATTACGGTAGTAGAATGGGCTCATTTAATAGAAGCATATTTACCAAATGAGAAGCTACAAATTAGTTTATTCCATGCTGGAGATGACACAAGAAACATTGTACTCGAGCCAATTGGAGATCGCTATATTAGATTATGTGAGGAGCTATTACAAGATGAAAGTACTAGCAATTGATACTTCAAATTATGTAATGGGTGTATCCCTTATTGAAGAAGGAAACGTAATTGGGGAAATCATTACAAATTTAACAAAAAATCATTCTGTGCGTCTTATGCCAGCTGTAGAACAACTGTTAAAAGAATGCGGTGTAAAACCAAAAGAATTAACTAAAATAGTTGTAGCTGCTGGACCAGGATCATATACAGGTGTTCGTATAGGTGTGACAGCTGCCAAAACATTAGCTTGGTCACTTCAAATACCAATTGTGGGTGTATCAAGTTTAGAAGTAGTGGCTGCAAACGGAGCTAATTTTGATGGATTAATCTGTCCTTTATTCGATGGAAGACGTGGACAAATTTATACTGGCTTATATACATATGAAGGAGAGGATTTAACTTCTATAGAGGAAGACCGAATCATCCTTATTGTAGACTGGTTGCAAATGTTAAAAGATAAAGGAAAGCCTGTTTTATTTATTGGTAACGATGTGAAACTACACAAAGAAACAATTATCGAACATTTAGGCAATCAAGCTGTCTTTGCTCCTTTCACTAAAAATAACCCAAGACCAAGTGAGCTAGCGTTCTTAGGATTACAAAAAGAAGAACAAGATGTACATTCATTTGTTCCTAGTTACCTTCGTTTAGCTGAAGCTGAAACAAAGTGGTTAGAAAGTCAAAACAAGTAGGAGCTTGCAGAGGATGGATATGATATTTAGAAAGATGGAACTTGATGATATTGCTCAAATTGTAGCCATTGAAGAAGCATCTTTTTCAACTCCTTGGACTGCAGATGCCTTTCACCGTGAGTTAACGATGAATGAACATGCACATTATGTTGTGCTAGAAAAAGATGGTCGTGTAATTGGGTATTGTGGATTGTGGATAATTATTGATGAATCGCATATAACAAATATAGCTATTTTGCCAGAATACAGAGGTCAAAAGCTAGGAGATGCTTTATTAAAAGAAGTTATTTCCGAGGCGAAAACTCTAGGTGTAAAAACGATGACACTTGAAGTACGTGTATCAAATGAAGTAGCAAAACAGTTATACAGAAAATACGGATTTCAAAATGGTGGAATTCGTAAACGATACTATGCAGACAATCAGGAAGATGGTCTCGTAATGTGGGTGAATATATAATGGAAAAAAATACGATTATACTTGGTATTGAAACAAGTTGTGATGAAACAGCAGTAGCGGTTGTTAAAAATGGAACGGAAATTATTGCAAATGTTGTTGCATCACAAATTGAAAGTCATAAACGTTTTGGCGGAGTTGTACCAGAGATTGCGTCCCGTCATCATGTAGAAGAAATTACAGTTGTATTAGAAGAAGCGTTAAAAGAAGCGAATATCACATTTGATGATATTGATGCAATTGCTGTTACAGAAGGACCTGGTTTAGTAGGAGCGCTTCTAATAGGGGTGAACGCAGCGAAAGCAGTGGCATTTGCACATGATATCCCCCTAGTTGGTGTTCATCATATCGCTGGCCACATTTATGCGAACCGCTTAGTAAAAGAAGTTCAATTCCCATTACTATCACTTGTTGTCTCTGGTGGGCATACAGAGCTTGTTTATATGAAAGAACATGGTTCATTTGAAGTAATTGGTGAAACGCGAGATGACGCAGCAGGAGAGGCATATGATAAAGTAGCTCGTACGTTATCTATGCCATATCCAGGTGGTCCTCATATTGATCGACTTGCACATGAAGGAGAACCAACAATTGATTTACCTCGTGCATGGCTAGAACCGGATTCGTATGATTTCAGTTTTAGCGGATTGAAATCAGCAGTTATCAACACTGTGCATAACGCAAAACAACGCGGGATAGAAATTGCACCGGAAGATTTAGCAGCAAGTTTCCAAGAGAGTGTAATTGACGTATTAGTAACGAAAGCATCTCGTGCAGCGGATGCTTATAACGTAAAGCAAGTGCTTCTTGCTGGTGGAGTAGCTGCGAATAAAGGACTGCGTGCACGTTTAGAAGCAGAATTTGCACAAAAAGAAAATGTAGAGCTAATTATTCCTCCTCTATCTTTATGTACAGATAATGCAGCAATGATTGCAGCGGCAGGTACAATTGCATATGAACAAGGAAAACGTGCTACATTAGCTTTAAATGCAAATCCAGGATTAGATATTGAAGCATAGTTATGCACAAAATTAACCACAGCTTGTGGATAAAACCCATATTATCTGTTGATAATATGGGTTTTATTGTGTATATAAAATGTTGATAACTTTTTTGTTGATTGTGGATAATGTGGAAAAGTTATTTTGTTGTTTATTTTATAAAGGTGGATATGTGTATAAGGTTGTGGATAAAATAGGTGAAGTCTGACCTTTAGATGTATTTTTCTCGGGAAATAAAAAACAAGAAGATATCTTTAAAAAACATTTTGAAATATGCTCTTATTATAGGAGTCGCTAATATTGTCAAACTTTGTCGTTGAAACGATGCCTCATGTCGAATATTTTATACAATATGACGTTAATTCAAACTAGAAGATAAAAAGGATGCCGCATAGTCTAAAATCCCGACTTATGAGACATCCCTCTTATTTAAGACTCTTATAAATGTAATTCTTCCCATTCTGCCATACAAGCATCAAGTTGCTCTTGTAGTGTTTGCTTTTTCGTTGTAATTTCACTAGCCTTTTCATAATCTGCATATATTTCTGGTAAGCAAAGTTGATCTTCTAACGTAGCAATTTCTTCTTCAAATTGTACAATGTTTTGTTCTAGTTCCTCAATTTTTCGAGTACGTTGACGCTCCAACTTTTTGCGCTCTTTTTCTTCGAGATAATTTAATTTTTCTGGAGCTACAGTTTTTTGAACAGGTGCATGATTTTCTTGCTGTTCTTGTTGTTCAAACTCAGCACGTTCAATCATCTCATTTTTCTTTTCAACGTAGTAATCGTAATCCCCTAAATATTCCTGTGCACCTTCTGTTGATAACTCAACAACGGTCGTCGTTACACGATTAATAAAGTAGCGGTCATGAGATACAAAGAGAAGGGTACCAGGATAATCAATTAAAGCATTCTCCAAAATCTCTTTACTATTTAAATCAAGATGGTTTGTAGGCTCATCGAGAATTAATAAATTCGATTTTTGCATCATAAGTTTGGCAAGAGCTAAACGAGCTTTTTGTCCACCGCTAAGAGAAGATACTGGCTTTAATACATCATCTCCTGTGAATAAGAAGTTACCTAATATCGTGCGAATTTCTTTTTCAGGTTGCAGTGGGTATTCATCCCATAGCTCATTTAAAACGCGCTTAGAAGATGTTAAATTAGCTTGTTCCTGATCATAATAACCAACAGAGACATTAGATCCGAAAGAAACCTCACCATGTAATAGTGGTAACTTATTCACAATGGATTTTAATAATGTGGATTTCCCAATTCCATTTGGACCAACTAAAGCAACACTATCTCCGCGTGTTAAGCGCATTGTTACATGTTCAATAATTGGATCCTTATCATAGCCGATAGTTGCGTCCTTTACTTGTAAAACATCATTTCCACTTTGTTTTTCAATATCGAAGTGGAAGGAAGCTGACTTAGAATCCCCTAATGGTCTTGTTAATAATTCCATACGGTCTAATTGTTTACGGCGGCTTTGCGCACGTTTTGTCGTAGATGCACGAGCTATATTTTTTTGAACGAAGTCCTCTAGCTTAGCAATCTCATCTTGTTGTTTTTCATAACGTTTCATTTCTTGCTCGTATAGTGCTGATTTTAAGTCTAAATATTTACTGTAGTTACCAACAAATCGTCTACTTTCTTTATTCGAAATTTCATATACTTGTGTAACAAGTTTATCTAAGAAATAACGGTCATGGGAAACGATTAGTATTGCCCCAGGATAACCTTGTAAATATTGTTCAAGCCATGTTAATGTTTCGATGTCTAGATGGTTTGTAGGCTCGTCCAAAATAAGTAAGTCTGGTTTCGTTAATAATAATTTACCGAGAGCTAATCGTGTTTTTTGTCCACCGCTTAATGTTGAAATCGTCGTCTGGTGCGTTTCAACTGGGAAGCCAAGACCACTTAAAATCGAACGGATATCTGCTTCGTACTGATAGCCACCTTGATCTTTATAATCTAATTGTAATTGGTCATAATCAGCTAATAATCTTTCATATGTAGCCTCGTTTGAAAAGTTTTCTTCTTTTCCCATCTCTTGCTCTAGCCTTCGAAGTTTTGTCTCCATTTGCTGCAAGTGTGTAAAGACGGTTAACATTTCATCCCAAATTGTTAAAGATGTTTCTAAACCGGTATTTTGAGCTAAATATCCAATTGAGACATCTTTCGGTTTTATAATTTCTCCACCATCATGAGATAGCTCACCCGCTATTATTTTTAATAATGTAGATTTTCCAGCGCCATTTCGTCCGACTAATGCGATACGATCTTTCGTTTGAACTTCTAATTTTATATTTGAAAGAATCGTTTCTGCACCGTATAATTTCGAAAGCGCGTTTACTTGTAATAAAATCAATGTTTTCACCTCAAATAATTTCTTAACTTTGCCATGTTTATATTTCTCAATCATACTAAAAATAGTGTATAGTTTAAAATACAGAGAGAATACTTCTTCTTTCTATTATACAAGGAATTTAATAAGTGCTAAACTTCTGTATTTAATTAAAGCATATGAATAAAGATAGGAAGAGAGGAGAGGTTATATGGAGCAGCAGAAAATTCCACAAGCCACTGCTAAGAGATTGCCTCTATACTATCGATTTATCCAAAACTTATCTTTGTCTGGTAAGCAACGTGTTTCATCAGCCGAATTAAGTGAAGCGGTAAAGGTTGATTCCGCAACGATTCGAAGAGATTTCTCATACTTTGGAGCATTAGGAAAAAAAGGATATGGATATAACGTAAATTATTTATTATCATTTTTCCGTGAAACACTCGACCAAGATGATATAACACGTGTAGCGCTTATTGGAGTAGGTAATTTAGGGACCGCTTTCTTACATTATAATTTCACGAAAAACAATAATACAAAGATTGAAATGGCGTTTGATATTAGTGAAGAGAAAGTTGGAACAGAAATCGGAGGCATTCCTGTATATCACTTAGATGAATTAGAAGAACGTTTATCATCTGATATACAAGTGGCAATATTAACAGTACCCGCTACAGTAGCACAATCTGTAGCTGATAGATTGGCAGAAACAAACGTGCATGGTATTTTGAATTTCACACCAGCACGATTAAATGTGTCAGACAATATAAGAATTCATCATATTGATTTAGCAGTAGAGTTACAAACATTAGTTTACTTTTTGAAGAATTATCCACAATAAAACGCAGAGGAAGCGACCTCTGCGTTTTATTATTGTTTTTTCTTTGTGAATTTAACTAAGATGAGGCGAAGTGCCAAATTAAAATCAATCGTCGCCATAACTGCAAATAGTATTGTCCACATATTCCAAATTGTATCTGTTACATTCCTAATGGCTAGATGTGTAAAGATACATCCTAGAAGGAAGTACAATATAGCCATGAACAATGGTGAGTTTCTCATACTAAAAATCCTCCGATAAAGCCTTGCATTTTTTCAGCTTCTTTAATCATTTCTTGAATTTGTTCGTTACTCACTAAAACTTGGGCAATTGCAACTAATGTATTCATTGCAACATGAGCTGCAATGGGAACGATAATACGCTTCGTTTTTACATATAAGAAGGCGAATACGAGCCCCATAGCAGTGTATACCAATAAGTGAGTAAAATCAAAATGAATCGCCGCAAATACAAGGGAACTAATGATAGCGGCAATAAAGAAGTTAAACCTCTTATAAAGTGTACCAAATAAAATTTTTCTAAATACGATTTCTTCCAAAATAGGTCCTATTATAGAGATGACGATAAGGAACCAAGGTGTCGTTCTTGCGATATCCATAAGTCTCGCTGTATTTTCAGATCCAGGTTTAATACCTAATACATACATTTCAATCATACCAGCAATACTTTGCGAGAAAAATGCTAAGAAGAACCCGATAAAAATCCAACCAATTGTAGCTGGAACAGTAGAACGCTTTGTATCTAAATGTCTGTCGCGAATATCTGTTCTAAGTAACCAAAGTACGATACATAATGCAATAAAGAAGCTAATGATCGCCCAGTGACCAGTTATGAGTTGAAATTTCTCTTCCCTAGTGAATCCCCTGTTATCATAAAGCCCAGTTTTCAGAAGAAGTGGTAATCCAGCAATTGATGATAACTGCATTAAAATGTATGTAACGATAACCCACCAATATTGTTTTTTCAAATGGTTTAACCATCCTTTCTAACTTTAGTGTATGAGATAAGGTAGGATAACATGTAAAGATGCTACCTACGATATAAACTTTACTTACATTATGTTTTTTTTGTAAATCCTTATTTGAAATTATAATAGAAGACAGGAGAAAGTTGTGTGTGTAGCGAAAACAACTTAGGGTGTCCTTTCATATTGTAACATACGAGTAGTGGAAACAACGATTCATATAGTAAAGGTAGAAGAAGAGGAACTCTATATAGAAAAATTTATAGCGTAATTTGCGAAAAAATTATGATTTTTTTACTTGCAAAAGAAATTGAGATTATTTATTATTATAAGTGTGTTAGCACTCGGGTGACTTGAGTGCTAATAAATAAAATTTACATAACAAAATGAGGAGGTTATTGTTCATGCTAAAGCCATTAGGTGATCGCGTTGTAATTGAGCTTGTTCAAGCGGAAGAAAAAACAGCAAGTGGTATTGTATTACCAGACACAGCAAAAGAAAAACCACAAGAGGGTAAAGTTATTGCAGTAGGTACTGGTCGAGTGCTTGAAAATGGTGAGCGTGTTGCTTTAGAGGTAGCAGCAGGTGATCTTATCATCTTCTCAAAATATGCAGGTACTGAAGTGAAATATGAAGGTACAGACTACTTGATTTTACGTGAAAGTGACATTTTAGCAGTTATCGGTTAATTATATAAATCTTAAAAAATCCAAGGGGGTCAATTATTATGGCAAAAGATATTAAATTTAGTGAAGAAGCACGTCGTTCGATGCTTCGCGGTGTCGACACTCTTGCAAATGCAGTAAAAGTAACGCTTGGACCAAAAGGTCGTAACGTTGTTCTTGAGAAAAAATTCGGTTCACCACTTATTACAAATGACGGTGTAACAATCGCAAAAGAAATTGAATTAGAAGATGCATTCGAAAACATGGGTGCGAAATTAGTAGCAGAAGTTGCTAGCAAAACAAATGATGTAGCTGGTGACGGAACAACAACTGCAACTGTATTAGCACAAGCTATGATTCGTGAAGGTCTTAAAAACGTAACAGCTGGTGCGAACCCAATGGGTCTTCGTAAAGGTATCGAAAAAGCTGTAGTTGCTGCAGTAGAAGAATTAAAAACGATTTCTAAACCAATCGAAGGTAAATCTTCTATCGCACAAGTAGCTGCTATTTCTGCTGCTGACGAAGAAGTAGGTCAATTAATCGCTGAAGCAATGGAGCGCGTTGGTAACGACGGCGTTATTACTTTAGAAGAATCTAAAGGTTTCACAACAGAATTAGACGTAGTAGAAGGTATGCAATTTGATCGTGGATATGCATCTCCTTACATGATTACTGATTCTGACAAAATGGAAGCAGTTCTTGATAACCCATATATCTTAATCACTGACAAAAAGATTTCTAACATTCAAGAAATCTTACCAGTATTAGAGCAAGTGGTACAACAAGGTAAACCGCTTCTTATCATTGCTGAAGATGTAGAAGGCGAAGCGTTAGCTACATTAGTAGTGAACAAACTTCGTGGTACATTCAATGTAGTAGCTGTTAAAGCTCCTGGATTTGGTGACCGTCGTAAAGCAATGCTAGAAGATATCGCAATCTTAACTGGTGGCGAAGTAATCACTGAAGAATTAGGCCGTGACTTAAAATCTGCTACAGTTGAATCTTTAGGACGCGCTGGTAAAGTTGTTGTAACGAAAGAAAACACAACTGTAGTTGAAGGTGTAGGAAGCACAGAACAAATCGAAGCTCGCATCGGTCAAATCCGTGCGCAATTAGAAGAAACGACTTCTGAATTCGATCGTGAAAAATTACAAGAGCGTCTTGCAAAACTTGCAGGTGGCGTAGCAGTAATTAAAGTAGGTGCAGCAACTGAAACTGAGTTAAAAGAGCGCAAACTTCGCATTGAAGATGCACTTAACTCAACTCGTGCAGCAGTAGAAGAAGGTATCGTTGCAGGTGGTGGTACTTCACTTATGAACGTATACACGAAAGTAGCTTCTATCGTAGCTGAAGGCGACGAAGCAACAGGTATCAACATCGTACTTCGTGCACTAGAAGAGCCAGTTCGCCAAATCGCAATCAACGCTGGTCTAGAAGGATCTGTAGTTGTAGAGCGTCTAAAAGGCGAAAAAGTAGGCGTTGGTTTCAACGCAGCTACTGGCGAATGGGTTAACATGCTTGAAACTGGTATCGTAGATCCAGCTAAAGTAACTCGCTCTGCACTTCAAAACGCAGCATCTGTTGCAGCTATGTTCTTAACAACTGAAGCTGTAGTAGCTGACAAGCCAGAACCAAATGCACCAGCAATGCCTGACATGGGCGGCATGGGCATGGGCGGTATGGGCGGAATGATGTAATTCCGTTCGCGCTAAAAAACATCCATTTCTATATAGAAATGGATGTTTTTTTATGTTTTTTAGAAAAGGAAATGAATTTCTGTAGAATTTTGTCGCTTTCTCTCTTGACCATACCGACACTTCATTGTTAGAATCTAGGAAGATAATATAAAACGATCCTTCATATATCCTCAAAGATATGGTTTGAGAGTCTCTACCGGGTTACCGTAAACAACCTGACTATGAAGGCAGTGTGTCTTATATTTATAAAGAGCGGAGACTATCTTTCTTTATAAAGCCAGACCCCTGCCTTTTCTTTGTTATGAGACTAGAGGCGGAGGACTGGCTTTTTTTATTATATTGGTAATGCTTTTCGCCTAATTGGTGAAAATATTTATATACGAGAACTAACGTTGGGGTGATTATTTTGAAGAAGCAACACGATACAATTATCGTTTTAGATTTTGGAAGTCAATACAATCAGTTAATAGCACGTCGAATTCGTGAGTTCGGTGTATACAGTGAACTTCATCCGCATACAATTACTGCAGAAGAAATTAAAGAAATAAATCCAAAAGGGATTATTTTCTCTGGTGGACCAAATAGTGTATATGGTGAAGGTGCATTACATTGTGATGAAAAAATCTTTGACCTAGGATTACCGATCTTCGGTATTTGTTACGGTATGCAGCTTATGACACAAAAATTCGGTGGTAAAGTAGAACGTGCAAACCACCGTGAGTACGGAAAAGCGGTTCTTAAAGTAGAGAACGAATCAAAATTATATGCGAACCTTCCAGAAGAGCAAGTTGTATGGATGAGCCATGGCGACTTAGTAACTGGTTTACCTGAAGGATTCGTAGTAGACGCAACAAGTGAGTCTTGCCCAATTGCTGGTATGAGCAATGAAGCGAAAAACTTATACGGTGTACAATTCCACCCAGAAGTACGTCACTCTGAGCACGGTAACGATTTAATTAAAAACTTCGTATTCGGCGTATGTGGTTGTTCTGAAGGATGGAACATGGAGAACTTTATCGAAGTAGAATTAGAAAAAATTCGTGAAACTGTTGGAGACAAAAAAGTTCTATGCGCACTTAGTGGCGGTGTAGATTCTTCTGTTGTAGCAGTATTAATTCATAAAGCAATCGGCGATCAATTAACTTGTATCTTCGTTGACCACGGCTTACTTCGTAAAGGCGAAGCAGAAGGCGTTATGAAAACATTTAGCGAAGGCTTCCATATGAACGTTATTAAAGTGGATGCAAAAGAACGCTTCATGAACAAGTTAAAAGGTGTAGAAGATCCAGAACAAAAACGTAAAATTATCGGTAACGAATTCATTTACGTATTTGATGATGAAGCTTCTAAGTTAGAAGGAATGGACTTCTTAGCACAAGGTACACTTTACACAGATATCGTTGAAAGTGGTACAGCAACTGCACAAACAATTAAATCTCACCATAACGTTGGTGGACTTCCAGAAGACATGCAGTTCAAATTAATTGAGCCTTTAAACACGTTATTTAAAGATGAAGTGCGTGTATTAGGATCAGAACTAGGAATTCCTGATGAAATCGTATGGCGTCAACCATTCCCAGGCCCTGGTCTTGGTATTCGTGTACTAGGTGAAATCACAGAAGAGAAATTAGAAATTGTTCGTGAATCTGATGCGATTTTACGTGAAGAAATTATTAAAGCTGGCTTAGATCGCGAAATCTGGCAATACTTCACTGCGCTTCCTGGTATGCGTAGCGTAGGTGTTATGGGTGACGAGCGTACTTACGATTACACAGTAGGTATCCGCGCGGTAACATCTATCGACGGTATGACAGCTGATTGGGCACGTATCCCTTGGGACGTGTTAGAGAAAATCTCTGTACGTATCGTAAACGAAGTGAAACACGTTAACCGTATCGTGTATGATGTAACGAGTAAGCCACCAGCAACGATTGAGTGGGAATAGTATTTATAAAAAGGTCCATCTATTACTTATGTATAGATGGACCTTTTTGTTTTAGGATTAATACGAACGAAATTATAAATGTTTATAAAAATGTTCGTTTTTAAATTGACAAAACTACTTCGTCGAGTTAATATGAGTATGTAATTCAAACGAAAAGTGAATATTATGCCGTCGTATAATATCGGGGATATGGCCCGAAAGTTTCTACCTAGCTACCGTAAATGGCTTGACTACGAGGCGTTTTTATAAAGGTGAGGGGGAATCTTATCTTTATTCATAGAACGCTTCCATGTATATGCAATGGAAGCCTTTTTTATTTTTAATAAATAAAAGAGGGCTAGGGGAATTACGGCGAGTAATCATATAACGGGGGAAACGTAAGATGAAACGCTATTTTCAGTTTGATGAACTCGGCACGAATTATAAAACAGAGTTCATAGCAGGTCTAACGACATTTTTATCTATGGCGTATGTGCTATTTGTCAATCCTGCTACGCTGTCACTTGGGAATGTTAAAGGGTTACCAGCAGGTACAGGAATGGATCCAGGTGCAGTATTCGTTGCTACAGCATTAGCAGCAGCGATCGGTTCGTTAATTATGGGGATTTTCGCGAAGTATCCGATTGCTTTGGCGCCGGGTATGGGAATTAACGCGTTCTTTGCTTATACAGCAGTGTTAACGATGGGTATTCCGTGGCAAACAGCAATTGCTGGAACGTTAATGTCAGGTATTATCTTTATTATTCTTACAGCTTCAGGTATTCGTGAAAAAATCATTAATGCAATTCCATCAGAGTTAAAGTTTGCAGTAGCGGCAGGTATCGGATTATTCATTGCTTTCCTTGGATTCCAAAATGCTGGAATTATCGTGAAAAATGATGCTGTTCTTGTTGGGTTGGGGGACTTAACAAAGGGCACAACGTTACTAGCAATTTTCGGAGTTGTTACGACCATTATCTTCATGATTAAGAAAGTTAATGGTGCAGTATTTTACGGTATGATTCTTACGGCAATCTTAGGAGTAGCAACCGGATTAATTGATACTCCGAAAGCGGTAGTGGGAGCAATACCGAGTCTAGAACCAACGTTCGGTGCAGCATTAACGCACTTCGGAGATATTTTCACTGTTCAAATGGGGATTGTTATTATAACGTTCTTCTTTATCGATTTCTTTGATACAGCAGGTACACTTGTAGCGGTTGCGAATCAAGCGGGATTAATGAAGAACAATAAATTACCACGTGCAGGAAAAGCATTATTTGCAGATGCAATTGCAACTGTAATTGGTGCGATCTTAGGTACATCAACAACAACGTCTTATATTGAATCTTCTGCAGGGGTAGCAGCGGGTGGACGTTCTGGATTTACAGCAGTTGTAACGGCAGGATTCTTCTTACTGGCACTATTCTTCTCGCCATTATTAAGTGTTGTAACACCAGCTGTAACGGCACCAGCTTTAATTATTGTAGGGATCTTGATGGTTTCATCTTTAGGAGAAATTGATTGGAAGAAATTCGAGATTGCAGTACCAGCATTCTTTACTATCATTTCAATGCCACTTACGTATAGTATCGCAACAGGAATTGCAATCGGGTTTATCTTCTATCCAATTACAATGGTAGTAAGTGGTCGACGTAAAGAGATTCATCCAATTATGTATGTTATGGGAGTTTTATTCGTACTATATTTCATCTACGTTCGTAAATAAAAGGGGTTTTTGAAAGGTCTAGACTTAAGGGGAGTCTAGATCTTTTTTGCGTCTTCAGAAAATCTTAAGGATTTCCGAGCGTTTTTCTTCAGAAGTTTTCCTATAATAGAAGTTAGGGATTAAAAAAGTGATGGGGGAGATATTGTGGCAAATGAAACGATACTTGTCGTAGATGATGAAAAAGAAATTAGGAATCTTATTACAATCTATTTAAAGAATGAAGGATATAAAGTATTGCAAGCAGGGGACGGCGAAGAAGGATTACGTTTACTAGAAGAAAACGAAGTACATCTAGTCGTATTAGATATTATGATGCCGAAAGTAGACGGCATTCATATGTGTATGAAAGTAA
Organism: Bacillus cereus group sp. RP29; assembly: GCF_040459765.1. Taxonomy (NCBI): domain Bacteria; kingdom Bacillati; phylum Bacillota; class Bacilli; order Caryophanales; family Bacillaceae; genus Bacillus; species Bacillus cereus group sp. RP29. The sequence continues at coordinate 5,059,320 of NZ_JARVHN010000001.1, read as the reverse complement.
GGGAAGAAAAAGAAATGCCAATTATTATGCTTTCCGCGAAAACGCAAGATATGGATAAGATTTTAGGGTTAACAACGGGTGCAGATGATTACGTAACGAAACCATTTAATCCGTTAGAGTTAATCGCAAGGATAAAATCTCAGTTACGTCGTTATATGAAAATGAATGGTTTTTCTATTCAAAATGAGGACGAGTTAGAAATTGGAGAGATGAAAATCAACATCTCGACCCATAAAGTTATTGTAGAGGGAGAAGAAGTGAAGTTGACCCCGAGGGAATTTTCAATTCTAGAATTACTAGCTCGTAATCCCGGTATGGTCTTTAGCGCAGAACAAATTTATGAAAAGGTTTGGAACGAACGATCTTTTCAGTCAGATAATACTGTAATGGTGCATATTCGAAAAGTACGTGAAAAGATTGAGGAGAATCCAAGGAAGCCTAGATATATAAAAACAGTATGGGGAGTGGGGTATAAGATTGAAAAAGATATTTAATCCATTTACTTATATAAGGAAAATAAGACAATTAATTGAGAAATTAGTAAAGAGCGTACGAAAGAGTATAAGAATTCAACTGATTACTACTTTCGCTGCTTGTGCGTTATTAGGAGTTTTTTTTGCAAAGGGAGCTGCACCATTTTTTGAGAATGCGAATCGTAAAGCGACTGTCGATTATCGGTCTGGTATGCAACAAATTAATTATCAAGCTCAAAGAGCAGCAAATAGTTCGGTGCATGAAAATAAATTAGAAGCTATATCCAATATGATCGAAACGGAGAATCAAAATTTAGAGCGAGGAAATAGAGCTTTAAAAATATTGGTTACTGACGAAAGTGGTAAAGTTGTATATAAAACGAAGCAGGCACAAGAAGAGCAAATCGATCTGCATAATACGATTCGTAATGCAGCATCATTTGCGATTAACTATTCAAATGGTCAAGATATATTTGAAAATACGAGAAAAGAATTTATAGCTTTTTCACCTATTACAATAGAAGATAAGAATTTATATATGTTCGTTAGTGGAATTCCGGATGGTGTAGTAATGTATGATACGCAAGAAGGCCCATTCCCATTTTTAATTGGTGTACTCGTATTCATTTTCTCTTTCTTCTATATAACAAAGAGAAAGATGAAACAAATTGAAGCGATGGCAGAAGGTGTAAAGGAAATAGAAAAAGGCAACTTAGCGTACCGTATTGAGAAGAAAGGTGAAGATGAGATTGCGTCTTTAACTGAGAATATTAATAATATGGCGGAAGAGCTTATGAATAATATAGAAAAGGAACGTAGATTAGAGAAGCAAAAGAATGAGCTTATTACGAATGTATCTCACGATTTACGTACACCACTGACTTCTATTATGGGTTACTTGCGATTACTTCGAGATTCTAAATATGAAAATAAAGAACAACATGATGAGTATACAAGAATTGCTTTTGCTAAATCGGAGCAGTTAAAGAATTTAATAGAAGATTTATTTGAGTATACGAAGTTAACGAATGAACAAGTTATATTAGAAAAACAAGAAGTATGTATAAATGAGTTATTGGAGCAATTAATAGAAGAGTTAGTACCGCAGGCGGAAGAGCATGGACTTACGTTCGTTAAGAAGTTTCCTGAAGAACGTGCCTATGCAGCGATTGATTCGGAAAAGATGGTTCGTGTATTTGATAATTTATTAATGAACGCGATTAAGTATAGTAAAGATGATGGGGAGATAAAAGTTTCTCTTCAAAGGCAGCGACGGGATATACAAATTGTAATTGCGAATCATAGTGAAGTGTTTACGAGAGAAGAGTTAGCGAGTTTGTTTGAACG
>NZ_JARVHN010000001.1:5050000-5052500 GCF_040459765.1 Bacillus cereus group sp. RP29 | reverse complement strand
TCAGGTTGATAGGTTCGAGGTGGAAGCATGGTGACATGTGGAGCTGACGAATACTAATAGATCGAGGACTTAACCATATAATATGTAGCAATGTTATCTAGTTTTGAAGGAATATGCCTTCATAGTTTGGTGATGATGGCAGAGAGGTCACACCCGTTCCCATACCGAACACGGAAGTTAAGCTCTCTAGCGCCGATGGTAGTTGGGACCTTGTCCCTGTGAGAGTAGGACGTCGCCAAGCAAGCTTAAGACGAGTCAGAATGACTCGTCTTTTTTGTGTTTCTAACTTCTTATTAGCCTCGAGTTATCCTTTTGTATTCAATTTCTTTCATCATTTTCGATGTGTAGTTTCAGATTTTATATTTTATTTTTTGTGGAAGCAATCTATTGGTGTGTTAAAATAGTACCGTTATTTTTTGAGTGCTTTAATATAGGGATATTTAATTTTTAAAAAGGAGATAATATGAAAAAGATAGGTATAATTACTATAGTAGTCTTAATCCTTCTAGCGATTGTGTATATGTTAGTTGGAAATTATTTTTATAACTATGCGTTGAATGCGAAACAAGAAAAAGAATTTTTGGAAGATAATCCTCATTTAGTAGAAACGGTAAATGCATCGGGAGATGCATTGGCTACAAATGAAGAGAAGAATGCGAACTTCGTATCAAAGTATAAGCCTAACACATTAACTATACGTTCTTTCGATAAACTGAATTTAACAGGTTATGAATATATGAATGAACAATCTAGTCATAAATGGGCGATTGTAGTTCATGGATACAATGGTAGGGCATCAGAAATGACGAAATATATTCGCAACTTTTATGAACAAGGCTATAATGTCATAGCACCAGATCTTCGTGGGCACGGGAATAGTGAAGGGGATTATGTTGGTATGGGCTGGCATGATCGTAAAGACATTTTGATTTGGATTCAACAAATTGTAAAGAAAGATCCTAATGCTGAAATAGCACTATTTGGTGTTTCGATGGGCGCGGCAACTGTAATGATGACTTCAGGTGAGGATTTACCTTCTAACGTTAAAGTTATTATTGAAGATTGTGGGTACTCAACTGTTGTTGATGAATTTACGTATCAATTAAAAGATCTATTCCACTTGCCGAAGTTTCCTGTTATGAATGCGGCAAATACAGTTACAAAATTAAGAGCTGGATATGATTTAGAAGAAGCTTCAGCTATTAAACAAGTTGCAAAAAGTAAAACACCGATGCTATTCATTCATGGGGATGCGGATACATTCGTTCCTTTTGAAATGTTAGATGAAGTATATAATGCTGCAAAAGTAGAAAAAGAGAAATTAATTGTTCCAGGTGCTGGACATGGAGAAGCTGAGAAGATAGATTCAAATACGTATTGGAATACCGTATGGAAGTTCGTGGGAAGATATATTCAAGCATAATTAGATTTATATATACGATAATCAGAAGGTAATACTTTTGATTATCGTTTTTCTATTTATAAATTTATTTTAGGTTGTAGTATTTAAGGCTTGAAGCATAAATTTTTGAATTCCTTAGTGCCAGTGCTACAATGATTGAAAACTACATGTTAATGAGGTGTTTCTATGAAAATTGAAGTATGGTCAGATTTTGTATGCCCGTTTTGCTACATTGGGAAACGTAGATTAGAAGTAGCTTTAGAGCAATTTCCTCATAAGAAGGATGTTGAAGTTGAGTTTAAAAGTTTTGAATTAGACCAAAATGCTCCAATCTATTCTGGAACAAGTATTAATGAAGTACTTGCATCAAAGTATGGGATTAGTATTGAAGAAGCGAAACGTAATAACGTGCAGCTAGGTAATCATGCAGCTAGTATGGGTTTAAGTTTTAATTTTGATGAGATGAAGCCGACGAACACTTTTGATGCGCATCGTCTTGCGAAATTTGCAAAGGATCAAGGGAAAGAAAAAGAGATTACGGAAAATCTACTTTTTGCATATTTCACTGAATCAAGAAATTTAAGTGATGTGGATACGCTCGTTACTATAGCTGAAGCTTCAGGTCTAGACAAACAAGAAGCTTTACAGGTTATTAATGATAAAAGCGCATATGCAAATGATGTTAGAGTTGATGAAGCGATTGCTCAGCAATATCAAATTTCAGGAGTACCTTATTTTATTATTAATCAAAAGTATGCTATTTCAGGTGCACAACCACTTGAAACTTTTGTTGGTGCACTTCAGCAAGTGTGGGAAGAAGAGAATCCTGTACCTAAGTTACAAGAGCTTTCTTCAGAAGGTGGAAGCGATATGTCTTGTACAGATGAAAGCTGTTCGGTACCTTCAAAAGAACAATAGTTTTTATGATGGAAAGCAACCCATAGAGTATTATATGGGTTGCTTATATATTCTGATAGAAGAGGTATGTAAATAGGGTTTTAAAAAAATGAAGTTTTTTTAAAAAACGTATTGACGATTAATACTTAGAGGTGTAATATAGAACAAGTCGCCGATGACAATAACGTCGAAAGCGACAAA
>NZ_JARVHN010000001.1:5037500-5047500 GCF_040459765.1 Bacillus cereus group sp. RP29 | reverse complement strand
AAGAGGCGGAGCCGCAGCGAAAGCGAGTCTGAATAGGGCGTTTAGTACGTGGTCGTAGACCCGAAACCAGGTGATCTACCCATGTCCAGGGTGAAGTTCAGGTAACACTGAATGGAGGCCCGAACCCACGCACGTTGAAAAGTGCGGGGATGAGGTGTGGGTAGCGGAGAAATTCCAATCGAACCTGGAGATAGCTGGTTCTCCCCGAAATAGCTTTAGGGCTAGCCTTAAGTGTAAGAGTCTTGGAGGTAGAGCACTGATTGGACTAGGGGTCCTCATCGGATTACCGAATTCAGTCAAACTCCGAATGCCAATGACTTATCCTTAGGAGTCAGACTGCGAGTGATAAGATCCGTAGTCAAAAGGGAAACAGCCCAGACCGCCAGCTAAGGTCCCAAAGTGTGTATTAAGTGGAAAAGGATGTGGAGTTGCTTAGACAACTAGGATGTTGGCTTAGAAGCAGCCACCATTTAAAGAGTGCGTAATAGCTCACTAGTCGAGTGACTCTGCGCCGAAAATGTACCGGGGCTAAATACACCACCGAAGCTGCGGATTGATACCGAATGGTATCAGTGGTAGGGGAGCGTTCTAAGGACAGTGAAGTCAGACCGGAAGGACTGGTGGAGTGCTTAGAAGTGAGAATGCCGGTATGAGTAGCGAAAGACGGGTGAGAATCCCGTCCACCGAATGCCTAAGGTTTCCTGAGGAAGGCTCGTCCGCTCAGGGTTAGTCAGGACCTAAGCCGAGGCCGACAGGCGTAGGCGATGGACAACAGGTTGATATTCCTGTACCACCTCTTTATCGTTTGAGCAATGGAGGGACGCAGAAGGATAGAAGAAGCGTGCGATTGGTTGTGCACGTCCAAGCAGTTAGGCTGATAAGTAGGCAAATCCGCTTATCGTAAAGGCTGAGCTGTGATGGGGAAGCTCCTTATGGAGCGAAGTCTTTGATTCCCCGCTGCCAAGAAAAGCTTCTAGCGAGATAAAAGGTGCCTGTACCGCAAACCGACACAGGTAGGCGAGGAGAGAATCCTAAGGTGTGCGAGAGAACTCTGGTTAAGGAACTCGGCAAAATGACCCCGTAACTTCGGGAGAAGGGGTGCTTTCTTAACGGAAAGCCGCAGTGAATAGGCCCAAGCGACTGTTTAGCAAAAACACAGCTCTCTGCGAAGCCGTAAGGCGAAGTATAGGGGGTGACACCTGCCCGGTGCTGGAAGGTTAAGGAGAGGGGTTAGCGTAAGCGAAGCTCTGAACTGAAGCCCCAGTAAACGGCGGCCGTAACTATAACGGTCCTAAGGTAGCGAAATTCCTTGTCGGGTAAGTTCCGACCCGCACGAAAGGTGTAACGATTTGGGCACTGTCTCAACCAGAGACTCGGTGAAATTATAGTACCTGTGAAGATGCAGGTTACCCGCGACAGGACGGAAAGACCCCGTGGAGCTTTACTGTAGCCTGATATTGAATTTTGGTACAGTTTGTACAGGATAGGCGGGAGCCTTTGAAACCGGAGCGCTAGCTTCGGTGGAGGCGCTGGTGGGATACCGCCCTGACTGTATTGAAATTCTAACCTACGGGTCTTATCGACCCGGGAGACAGTGTCAGGTGGGCAGTTTGACTGGGGCGGTCGCCTCCTAAAGTGTAACGGAGGCGCCCAAAGGTTCCCTCAGAATGGTTGGAAATCATTCGTAGAGTGCAAAGGCATAAGGGAGCTTGACTGCGAGACCTACAAGTCGAGCAGGGACGAAAGTCGGGCTTAGTGATCCGGTGGTTCCGCATGGAAGGGCCATCGCTCAACGGATAAAAGCTACCCCGGGGATAACAGGCTTATCTCCCCCAAGAGTCCACATCGACGGGGAGGTTTGGCACCTCGATGTCGGCTCATCGCATCCTGGGGCTGTAGTCGGTCCCAAGGGTTGGGCTGTTCGCCCATTAAAGCGGTACGCGAGCTGGGTTCAGAACGTCGTGAGACAGTTCGGTCCCTATCCGTCGTGGGCGTAGGAAATTTGAGAGGAGCTGTCCTTAGTACGAGAGGACCGGGATGGACGCACCGCTGGTGTACCAGTTGTTCTGCCAAGGGCATAGCTGGGTAGCTATGTGCGGAAGGGATAAGTGCTGAAAGCATCTAAGCATGAAGCCCCCCTCAAGATGAGATTTCCCATAGCGTAAGCTAGTAAGATCCCTGAAAGATGATCAGGTTGATAGGTTCGAGGTGGAAGCATGGTGACATGTGGAGCTGACGAATACTAATAGATCGAGGACTTAACCATATAATATGTAGCAATGTTATCTAGTTTTGAAGGAATATGCCTTCAATAGTTTGGTGATGATGGCAGAGAGGTCACACCCGTTCCCATACCGAACACGGAAGTTAAGCTCTCTAGCGCCAATGGTAGTTGGGACCTTGTCCCTGTGAGAGTAGGACGTCGCCAAGCAAGCTTAAGACGAGTCAGAATGACTCGTCTTTTTTGTATGCTTTCATGCCTCTGTTAATTGCTTGTTTAACTCCTTCTAAATAGGCAAAGCCATGCCTTTTATCTGGTTCTAAGTAAGTACCTTCTGCCCATTCATTCCACGCATTAATAAATAAAAACTCGCTGTTGTAAAGAGAATAGGTGCGCTGGATTTGCTTACTTAAATATATCGTGAACTTCTCAGGAGTAGAGCCTACGAAAATGCTGCTATTTAAATCTTTGCGGCGTGCTGTGTTATCCCAGTCAACAAAGGCACCGGGAAATGTTTTTTTCTCTGAAGGAGATCGCTTTAATATATACATCCACACTTTATCATAATCCCAAGCGTTTATTTGTTTACTAGATTCATATATTATCTTATTTATGTCGGAAGAACTATCGTGAGCAATTGTATAAAAAGGTTCGAATTGAATGCTAGCATCAAATCCATTTATATTAGGAAGTGGAAAGCTGTTTAATGTTTCTGCGAAGTATATACCTTTCAAACCATTTTCTTGTGCGAGTGTATTCCAGTAGTTAAGCATTTGCTCACAATTAGGTATATGTCCAGGACGATAAATAATGAATAGTGGTTTATTATCTATACGGATATACCTCTCATCTTGGAAAGCTTGTAATAAATAATCAAAGTGTTCTTTCCAATCCGATAACCCTCCGTAATTTTGAGGCATTAATATGTGACTATCAAGACCATCCCAAGTTTTTGTCCATGGTTCATTTGCCCAAGATAGGCAAAATGGAAAATCTGGTTCGCCCATCTGAAGTACCTCATTAAATGGTCTCTCCAATAGCCTCTTCCCTTTAAACCAGTAATGGTAATAACAAAAACCATATATGCCGTGTGCTTTGGCAATTTCTGCTTGCCATTTTCTTACGGATGGGGTGGTTAAGTCGTAATAAAAATCTTGATAAGGTTCTCTAGGTTGATAATGTCCTGAAAATAAAGGTCGTGCACTTTTAGTATTTGTCCATTCAGTAAAACCTTTTCCCCACCATCGGTCATTTTCTTTTATTTGATGAAACTGTGGTAAGTAAAAAGCAATTATTTTCAAGATATATCCCCCTTATGTGCTTCGTAGTTCAAGTGGTGGGAAGTTATTTTTGATTTTTCGAATCTAGTTAAAGCATGAGAACCGTTATTTACTTACTCTGTTTATGCCTCATAATGAATTTTTTTGTACAGTTTGCTTGATATGGAAATCTTTAATGATTTAATATATACGGCTGAAATATAAAATGATCTTCATTATACAATGAGCGAAAAGAGTTAATCTTTTTGGAGAACAAATAGGGCTTGGGGTAATCGGTTTACATCATCGAAAAAGTCCCGCAGCTTTAAATACTTCTCATAGTGGTTTTTAATATAAGTTCTAGGTATAATGGTTTCCCCGTAGAAGCTACTATTTCTAACGTCTCCAGCTCCCGTAGGGCTGTGGACGAAATTGCCGCTTTCATAATCCGAGATGGCACGATTTATATCTGGAAAAGCTTGAGATAAAGTTTTATGCCATCCTGTCTGAATTAATTCAGGGTGTTCCTTAAATTGTTGACAAAAATCGAGAAAATAGCGCGCTTGTGTCGTGGCGATGAAGATTCCACCTGGACGAAGAATTCTTGAAAATTCCTTTATCCAATGTTCTGCAGTTTCTTCGGATAAATGTGAGAATACAGAATAAGCGAATATGATGTCCAATGAATTGTCACTAATAAATTCTACAGGAGGTTGTGGATTGGCGGTTTTATATATTCCTCTTCCTAACGTTTCATTGCAAATATTAATCATTGCTGGATCTACATCAATCCCAAGTAAATTTTCATCGCGAACATCTTTGAAAAAAAAGCGTATAATTCTTCCCCAGCCACAACCAAAGTCTAAAATTTTCCGTTCTTTATTCAAGGGAACGCCTAAATTATGGGCATATGTTTTTACAAGTCTATAAAACAAATATGCTTCATAAAGAGCATGTTCATAGGAAGCACCTACAAACTGTTGTTGAATTTCTTCAGGGGGGAACATAGGTACTGGGATACCATTTATCTTTGTTTGTGAGCAACTTTGTATAAATAGATGAAGAAGTTCAACATCAGAAAGCGGGCTAACAAGGTTATCAAAATCACTTCCTAACTTAAAGTCATCCATTTGTTAACCTCCAAATTATATGGTGCCTAAAAATCATTTTCTTGTTTTCTACTAATAAAAACATGTAAAAATTCAGCATCTAAGCCTAGTGATTTATCCTTTTGTAAATAAACTAGGGTATACATATTTGCATGTGTATAAATATATTCAATCATATCTTGGCCCCAATCAAATGTTACTAAAGACCCATTCTCATCAATAGGATTTCCGTGATAAATTGGCTCTTCAATATACTCAATTCCACCCTCATTGATTCTTGCCCTTTGCAAAGTTTTGGGAAGTGTGTGGTACCAAGGGACAGTAAACACATGAGCACCGCCAGGCTTTAATACACGCTCTATTTCTTTAAAGGCTTTGTTTGGTTCCATTACATGTTCAAAGACATCTTGAGTAATGAACAAATCAAAAGATTCATTTTGAAAAGTCATGTTTTCTAAGTTCTCGCATCTAATCCCTTGAAAGTATTGGCCGAGAGGATAGTTTTTAAAGTATTGAGAGTATGTATAGTTTTTGCAGTTTTTTATTAGTAGTTGAGTTGTAATCCCCCCAGGTGAGGATTCGTGAATATGATAGGAACCCCATTTCGGAAAAAATGTATTTAAAACATGAATTAAAGCTCGCTGCCTTGGTATAGAGTGGCATGTAGAACATAAGTAGTGATCTCTAAGCCAATCGTTATGCTCTATAAATGTAGTTTCCTTCTCACAAATAACACAATATCCGTTATTATGTTTCAAATTACCTTCCACATGACATCACTCCTGTGTAAAAAATGTATATGGCACATGCGTCAATAATTAGTGAATTCAAAGAGGGTAGGTGAAATTTAGGGAATCTATAACAGTAAAATTGGTAGAAGGGAATAATTAGCAGGGGAGAACCCCTCTCTAATTAAAGTTTCAATTTATGCTATGCGATACATTCGCTTTTATTCATTGAAGAGTGTATCAATTTAAAATATCCCTTTTGTGTACGGATACATTTCAAAGTCTTGTGCATATATTTCTGTAACTAATGCCATTGTTTCTTCATCATAAAAACTTTTATATGTCGGAAAGCGAGGGAAGGCGGCATCTGTAATGCTGAGCTCTGCATAGCTTCCTGTATACATCATTTTATGAGAGCGATGATGATCTGAATTTGTAAGTAGCGCTAAATTAGATTTAACTAAATCGTACGTATGTTCTATTTTGGTGATTTGTGTATTAAAATCTTCTAAAGGAATATAGTGTTGGATGAAATTTTCTTCACCCGGAACGTATTGCTGACTAAAATGTATGTCCATTGCTACGGAATTGGGACCTAATGCTCGAACGTAATATAAAAATTGTTTAAATGATATTCCTCGGTTACTATATTTGTCATTATATAAATACTGGCGGATACTTTCCCATTGAGGAATTGCATATGGATTGTCAGCAAGTAATAAAAATGAGCTGACGGCCCTTGTATAGGGATTTCGTACAAGTTTACAAACAGCTTTTTCTGCTGTTAGAAGCCCATTTTGTAACTCTGGTATGTAGTTGGTGTTGTTTTTATATACCCAGAATTCATAGTAATGAATAAAGTCATGGTATTTCTTTGCTTCATTAAACAATCCGATTTGAAAAAAGAACCAATTAGCTAAAGTAGTGCATCCGCTTCTATGGCTCCAGAATAGTATAAGGGGAAAGTCTTTATGGAAATGTGGGATTCGATCTTTATGTAGAATTACATGATTTAAAAGCTCTTGATTTACATTCTTCATACATGTAGTGCTCCTTTTTGAAAGTTTTATTTATGGAGAAGGAGAAAGCTTTTACTAATCCAATATATTCATAGGAATGAGTAAATATTATGAATGTTTTTTCGGACGGCTTAAATAAGGTAGTGATTCTAAAGGGAAAATATAAAATAAAGATAATGAAAATTTATAAGGGGCATACAATTATAAGAGACTCAATAATAGAATTGACTAAGTTTATTTATTTGTATTTCTAGGTGAGATAAGCAAAAATCTTATTACTAGAGAGGATATTATGCGGAAGAATAATTATTTAATAGTAGGTGGAAATAGTTTCATTGGTATTAACCTCGCATTAGGTTTATTGAAAAAAGGCCAAAATGTAAAAGTATTTTCCAGACATATAAATAATTTTCCTCAAAATATTATAAGTGAGGTTGAATTTATTAAAGGTGATTTAGCAAATGTTGAAGATATATATAAAGCCTTAGTGAATGTGGATATTATTATTTATTTAGCTGCAACGTCTAATGTAACAACTTCAATTGAAGATGTTTTCGGAGATATAAACAGTAGCCTTTTTTTTCTTAATTTCATGGAAAGTGCTAAAAATTTCCCCATTAAAAAAATCGTATTAGCATCTTCTGGAGGCACAGTTTATGGTGAACCGGAATATCTGCCTATTGATGAGGAACATCCATTAAAACCACTTTCTCCTTATGGAATAACAAAGGTGTCGCTTGAAAATTATTTGTACTTTTATAAGAAAAAATATGGAATGGACTATGTTGTATGTAGATATTCTAATCCGTATGGAAAATATCAAAACCCGTTAAAGAAAGTTGGAGCAATAAATTGTTTTTTGTATCAGCATCTCAGTAATGAAAAGATTAATATATATGGGAATCCACAAGAAATTATTCGAGATTATATTTATATCGATGATTTAGTGGAAGTTACTATACAACTATCGCAATTAAATCACTTGAAATTTTGTGTGTATAATATAGGCAGCGGAAAGGGTCTCTCTTTAAAACGAATTATAGTAGAATTGGAGAAATTAACGGAAAGAAAAGTGGACTTTATCTGCTATAAACAAAAGCAAGAAAACGTTCAAAAAATCATTTTAAATATAGATAGAGTAAGACGAGAATGTAATTGGGAACCGAAAGTGGATTTCAAAAGTGGAATTAGATTAAATAAGCTATGGATTGAAGAGTTCTTATATAGTAAAAAATAATAAGCCATGCCCTACTTCTGTATAAGTAGAGCGTGGTTTATTATTTTATTTCTTTTTTTATTACCCAAAGATCTTGATGTTCCCACCAAAAACCTTCAGTGTATTTTTTGATAATAGGATTATAAGGTAATAATTTAATTTTGTCACATACGTAAGAGGGGCTAACGATCGTTTGCCCATATTGATGAACATCTAAATCGAGTTGTTCGCTAGAGGGAAGAAACCAATAACCCCGTTCATTTAAAGCGGGAAAGCCGAAGTACTTTTTACTTTGATATCCATGAGTTGTGAAAATGAATAAGCCGCCAGGGGAAACAGCGTTATACAATGTCTGAAGCCAACGAAACCAAGTTGTATCAGGCATATGAGAAAAAAAGGATAGACAAAAAACGATATCATACGTAGACGAGGCTAATTTTACTTGTTCTGGTTCAGGGTGAGATAATAGAGATGAAGTATGTAATGTGTTTTTAATAAAAGTAATAGCCTCTTCGTGTATATCGCAAGTAGTTATACTTAAGTTCATTTGCTGATTTAATAAATGACGTGTTACGCAGCCATATCCGGATGCGAATTCTAATAATTGAATTGGAGTGTCTACAGGAGGATAAAAGGAAGTAATTAAATCTAAGAGTGTTTCTGCTGATTTTTTTCCATCTTTAAAATAATAATCTATTGCTTCTTTTTTAGATGGAAAGACTGGATTTGTGACAAGGAATTGAAAGATATGATCCTCTGGGTGGATATTTGCACTTACATTGTATTTTTGTGCAATTTGAGAAATCAAATGTTTATTTGCCGCTATAAATTCTTTCAAAGAGTAACACCCCTTAAATAATAGTAATGTCTTAAAAGAGCTACTGATGATAAAGAAAATATATAATTAAACCTTCAAATATGTTTCAAGGTACTTTCTATATGCATACATTTTCTTTTTTGAAATGTCGTCGATAGTAAAGGTGTCTTTAATGAAATTCTGCATTTGTACAACTTCACTGTAATGGGAATATGAATCTTCTGTTCTTGTTACGCTATTTGTATGTCGTCTATGATAGTTTAGAGGTTTTGGATTAAAATAAATGTTCCCCTCTTTAAGGAGAGAAACATAGAAAAACCAATCACCAGCTATTTTAAACTTTTGCAATTGTTTTGCTATTGTTTTTATATCTATGTTTTTAAAAACTACACTTGAGACATTAGGTATGGTGTTTTTGATAAATAACGTATCTTGTATTTCATCTATCCCTTTTCGGATATAAGAACTCTGCCATTTTTCCTTATCGATATCATTTGTGTAATTCAAATAATGATTGGCCAAGATATTTCCTTGTTCATCTATTTGTTTTGATTGTGTGTAGCTTAAGGCAACATCACTATCTATATGAAACCCTTGTATTACTTCTTCTAAAAATGTCTGATCACATAAGTCATCGGCCTCAGCAATCCAAATATAATCACCGGTTGCTGCAGAGACACCTTTTATCCATTGTTTAAATACAGAACCAGAATTTTTATCATTAATAATCTGCTGAACTTTCAGGTGGTGTTTATTTTCATTTGAGAGCAGCTTTTCAAATATAGATGCGCTATTGTCAGTAGAGGCATCGTCTAGGAAAATTAGTTCGTAAAGGGGATAGGTTTGATTTAATATTGATTTAACTCGTTCCGGTAAGTATTTTTCGTAATTATAGTTCGGTACAATAACGCTTATTTTTTTATAATTATGCTCAAGCAAGTTTAATAATTGATAAACGTAATCAAGAAAGTTGAAATCTCTTTCAATAAGTTCTTGGCCAAAGGTCCCTTTTTGTAATCGTAAATCTTCATTCCCGATAAGTTCATATATTCTTTCCAGCATCATAGGTAAGTTTAAATAGTCTACTAATGCGCCGGTTTGTTCCGTAACAACATCTTCAAAACCTCCAGCGTTTTTGAACCCTATAACAGGGACTTTTGTATCTAATGCTTCTAAAACTACGTTTGGAAAAGGATCTTCTCTTGAAGTTAATAAATATAAATCAGCACCGGCGTTATATAAACCGATATCTGGAGTTGGATCCACTAATGTGAAATGTGCTGTATATCTTGGGGAGATTGTATTAAAAAAATGAACATCTGTTTTCCCAACCCAGATAAAATGAATATTCGTATGCATCTTTCTTACTGAGTAAGCAATAAGTGAGAATAAATCTATTCCTTTTCGATGATCAGCGAAACCTACCCCCAAGATGATTTTGCTATCGAGAGGCAGATTGTGCTTTTTTCGTAAATCGCTTCTCGCTTGTGCAATATTTTTCTTATAAGGATTATGGTTGAACAAGCCCTGAGGGAGAATGTGGCATTTTTGATGATCTAATTGGGTGATTGTACGGAATTTTTCATACACGTATTGTGAAGGGAAGACAATTTTGTGAGCAGATTGGGCAA
>NZ_JARVHN010000001.1:5027500-5032500 GCF_040459765.1 Bacillus cereus group sp. RP29 | reverse complement strand
CATCGCTCAACGGATAAAAGCTACCCCGGGGATAACAGGCTTATCTCCCCCAAGAGTCCACATCGACGGGGAGGTTTGGCACCTCGATGTCGGCTCATCGCATCCTGGGGCTGTAGTCGGTCCCAAGGGTTGGGCTGTTCGCCCATTAAAGCGGTACGCGAGCTGGGTTCAGAACGTCGTGAGACAGTTCGGTCCCTATCCGTCGTGGGCGTAGGAAATTTGAGAGGAGCTGTCCTTAGTACGAGAGGACCGGGATGGACGCACCGCTGGTGTACCAGTTGTTCTGCCAAGGGCATAGCTGGGTAGCTATGTGCGGAAGGGATAAGTGCTGAAAGCATCTAAGCATGAAGCCCCCCTCAAGATGAGATTTCCCATAGCGTAAGCTAGTAAGATCCCTGAAAGATGATCAGGTTGATAGGTTCGAGGTGGAAGCATGGTGACATGTGGAGCTGACGAATACTAATAGATCGAGGACTTAACCATATAATATGTAGCAAATGTTATCTAGTTTTGAAGGAATATACCTTCAATAGTTTGGTGATGATGGCAGAGAGGTCACACCCGTTCCCATACCGAACACGGAAGTTAAGCTCTCTAGCGCCGATGGTAGTTGGGACCTTGTCCCTGTGAGAGTAGGACGTCGCCAAGCAACTAAAAACACAAGTCTTTTGACTTGTGTTTTTTCGTGTTTGGTAAACAATATTATACTGTTTCAATTATAGACGAACGTTGTATTCTGATGTCTTAATCATGGATATAGGTTCATCATACGCATTGAATATAAAACTATAATCGTTATTTGGCGATATTGGTTTAGTTTCTAATTCATAATAAATGTGACTGGGGCATATTGCGTTTTTTAACTCATCAATTACTAACCGTGCAAGATAATGAGGAGAATCACTAAATTGCCAAGCTGTAACAAATCCTAGTTTTTTACGGTTTCCCCAATAAGTATCCTAGTTACCTCACTTTAATAAATAGTTTAGCCTCTTTATAATTCTTGGGGAAGGTCTTTATATGCTGTGTCTTTGTACGCATTTGAAACTTGTATCTGTGTGTCGCGAATTAAGAAAGATAGTATGTTTGGAATGAATATGGTTTATAAAAATATACGATCCCTATACAGCATTGTCCAGTAGACATCTAGATTAATGGAGGGATGTTTAATTTTTAAATTGTGCCGTACGGTAAAGGCTAAAAGTGCTTGAAGGATATTCAGAGGGATTGCCACTATGCTATATTCAAGTAAGACAGAGGTGAAATGGATAAAAAACCGATATTTCAACTTGAATATCGGTTTAATAATATGTGACTTATATGAATCTATAGCAATACGAAAAGTGTAAATAAGACAGCTAACAAAATGCGATAGTATGCAAAAGGTTTTAAACCTATCTTCTCTAAAAGCTTCAGAAAAGTTACTACTGCTAGCATTGCTACTATAAAAGAGGTAATGAACCCTACTGCAAACATAGGGATGTCATCGACACTTAAATACTTCCAGCTTTTTAGTAAGTCTAAGCCTGTAGCCCCAACCATTACAGGAAGAGCTATTAGAAACGAGAACTCTGATGCAGTCTTATAATTTACTTTTGCTAATAGACCTCCAGAGATAGTAGATCCTGCTCTAGAAAAGCCAGGGTATACTGCTAAACATTGAAATAATCCAATTGTTAATGCTTGATGGTATGTTAAATCGTCCAGTGAGCAGGCGGTTGCCTCTTGCTTTTTTACTTCTGCAAAGATCATAAGAATTGCCCCTGCTACAAGTCCAATCACAACAGTATATGGCTGAAATAAGTAAGTTTTAATAACATCATGTAGTAGTAAACCAGCAACTACTGCCGGAAATACGCCAAGAAATACATGGAACGCGTTGAATTTATTCTCCTTCCGTAGAAGAGGCTTAATATTACATAAAGATACGAGACGTTTATGATATAAAATTGCAATAGCTAAAATTGCGCCTAGTTGAATAACAATTTCAAATGTTTTCGCTCTTTCTCCTTCAAAGCCTAATAAATGCCCGACTAATATAAGGTGGCCGGTAGAAGAGATAGGTAAAAATTCAGCTAACCCCTCTACGATACCGAGTATGAAGGCAATAATGATATCGCTCATAGTTTCACTCCTAAAAATTAATGAATGTCTACTCTCTTAAAATAGAATAGTGTTGCGATAAATCCGAAAATCGTTGTTGCTGCAATGATCATATAAGAATACTCTGGTGGATATGTGGGTTGTAATTCATTATTTGCGATATCTAAAGTGGCGATCCAGGGAAATAAATCTTTATGTTTGGAATTTACGAGCATAAGATTAGTCATTGTAATAATGACTGTTAATATAATAGGCGGTACATAGCTCTTCATTACAAGAGT
Source organism: Bacillus cereus group sp. RP29 (assembly GCF_040459765.1). NCBI lineage: Bacteria > Bacillati > Bacillota > Bacilli > Caryophanales > Bacillaceae > Bacillus > Bacillus cereus group sp. RP29. The sequence continues at coordinate 5,030,116 of NZ_JARVHN010000001.1, read as the reverse complement.
TAATAGAACAATAGGTGAAGACAATAGAAAAAGAAGTCCACCACAGGTTAAAAATTTTAGGAAAGAACCTAAAAGTAAAGCAGTGTTAAAACCAGGGAAGTTCCCCAATAGCCCTAATATTAAAGTAAGCGACCAAGCAACTAAAGTTAGCATCATGATCCAAAGGAAAAGAATGATGAACTTACTTATAATAAAACTAATACGTGACACGGGGATAGTTAGTAAATTTTTTAATGTGTCTTCTGCATATTCACGGGTAAACAGATAAGCAACTACTACTCCATATAAGGGGAACCCTATAACTAAAGTAGTGTATAAGTTAACTTCAGTGAATAATTGATGGAACCAAATAGTCGGAGTTGGCTGTTTGGTTTTTATATGTATATAAGAAGCTACTACGACTAAGAAAGGTGCGACACCAGCCCCAATAATACTAATTAAAAACATATTAGAGCGTTTTAGTTTTAATAGTTCTGTATAGAGTAGGTTAACCAATTGTTCCACCTCCAACTAGTTTGGTGAAATAATCTTCTAATCTGTCTTCGCTCATCATCATTTTTAATACTTCAATATCATTTAGAACAAACGTTCTGTTGATGTATCCTTGTTGCCCGAAATGAGAGTAAATGCGAATATTCCCTTCATCATGTACCTCATAATCGAAAATTTGAAATTGATTTTCTAATAACATCGTAGCCTTACTGTCATTATTCACCTGAAATTCTATGTATTTACGGTTTGCTTTGCGTAGCGTATCAAGAGAAACTTCTTCTAGTAACTTTCCTTCGTGAATAATTCCGATACGATCAACTAACTGTTCTACCTCGGCTAATATGTGACTAGAAATGAGTATCGTTATATTCCTTTCTTGAGCTAAAGAATGAATAAGTTTTCGCATTTCTTTAATCCCGATGGGGTCTAGTCCGTTAGTTGGTTCATCTAATATAAGTAGTTCGGGATAATGGAGAAGGGCGCGTGCAATTCCTAAACGCTGCTTCATGCCTAAAGAATACTTTCCCACTAACTTTTTTGTTTCATGTTGCAAGCCTACTATTTCTAACGCTTCTTCAATAGCATTCTTTTTGTGAACCCCAATTATCTTTGCGTTAATTAATAAGTTTTCTTTTGCAGTTAAGTTTTCATAAAACCCTGGAACTTCAACGATAGAACCAATTCTACTTAAAATATCTTTTTGATTTTGAAATAAGTCCTCTCCGAATATTTCGATAGTTCCACTTGTAGGCTTTATAAGACCGAGTAGCATACGAATGGTTGTTGTTTTACCAGCACCGTTACGACCTATGAATCCATAAATCTCTCCCTGTTGAACGTTAATATTTAGATTATCTACGGATTTTTGATTGCCATATACTTTAGTAAGATTAGTTGTTTTTATAATTGTATTTATAGGAGACACCTACTTTCTATAAGTTCTTACTTACATGATAAGCAGGAAGGTTTAACTGCATATTAATCATTTCTTAACTATTTCTTAAAAGTATTGTGTTTTGGAATGGAAAATCCAAAAGTGGTTCTTTCCCATGGATTACTTTCAACCCATATATGCCCGCCATTCTTTTCAACGAGCGCTTTAGAAATAGAAAGTCCGAGACCGCTACCACCAAAAGAGGAGTTTCTTGATTGTTCGCTTCGGTACATTCGCTCAAATATGTTTTGCAAATCATGTTTTGGAATACCAGGGCCTTTGTCCCAAATAAGAAGTTCATATTCTGTATCGGTTTCTAATAGTTCGACTCCTACTGTTTTCCCATCCTTTCCGTAATAAATAGCATTTTTCATTAAATTACCTATAATTCGTATAAGGCTAAGTTGATCTGCCATGATAGGAAAAGTAGATTCTGGTATGAGAATTTGTAGTTCAATATTATGTTTTGAGAGCTCAGGTAAAAATTCAATCAAAACTTCTCTAGTAACTTCAGAAAAGTCGAGTTCTTCTTCTTTTAGTGGAAATTCGTTAGCATCTAGCTTCGCCATATTGAATATCTCATCAACTAGGTGCTTCAAGTTATTTGATTTCATATAAAGTATTTTAAGATATTCTTGCTTTTCTATTTCAGAAGCAGCAACCTCATCTTTTAAGGCATCAATATAGCCAATAATGGAGGTAAGTGGTGTTCGTATATCGTGCGAGATACTAGACAGAAGTTTTTTTCTAGATTCCTCAGACCTCTTTGCTTCAATCCGAACCTTTTCTAATTCAGCTATTAGTTCGTTTATTGAAAAAACGATATTATGTAATGAACGATCATTGCTTGTAAATAATCTTGCTTGTAAATTACCTTTTAGTACACGACTTAATTTAGTATCTATTGATTTGCGGTGCTGAATGAATTGTATTCTTGAAAAGAAGAGATACATTGTAATTAAGATAAGGGTAATAAATAAAGATATTTTTACCCTTGGGTCCATTTGTATATTTAAAAGCCCGCAAATGATAAGTTGTAATGAAATAAGGAAAAGGGTTTTATCAGTCTTCAAGCTGTTCACCTACAAACTTATAACCAATTCCCCATACAGTCTGAATGAATTTTGGGTTGGAAGGATCGACTTCTATTTTCTTTCTAAGTTTTCGAATATGTACCATAACGGTATTGT
>NZ_JARVHN010000001.1:5020000-5022500 GCF_040459765.1 Bacillus cereus group sp. RP29 | reverse complement strand
GTGGGCAGTTTGACTGGGGCGGTCGCCTCCTAAAGTGTAACGGAGGCGCCCAAAGGTTCCCTCAGAATGGTTGGAAATCATTCGTAGAGTGCAAAGGCATAAGGGAGCTTGACTGCGAGACCTACAAGTCGAGCAGGGACGAAAGTCGGGCTTAGTGATCCGGTGGTTCCGCATGGAAGGGCCATCGCTCAACGGATAAAAGCTACCCCGGGGATAACAGGCTTATCTCCCCCAAGAGTCCACATCGACGGGGAGGTTTGGCACCTCGATGTCGGCTCATCGCATCCTGGGGCTGTAGTCGGTCCCAAGGGTTGGGCTGTTCGCCCATTAAAGCGGTACGCGAGCTGGGTTCAGAACGTCGTGAGACAGTTCGGTCCCTATCCGTCGTGGGCGTAGGAAATTTGAGAGGAGCTGTCCTTAGTACGAGAGGACCGGGATGGACGCACCGCTTGTGTACCAGTTGTTCTGCCAAGGGCATAGCTGGGTAGCTATGTGCGGAAGGGATAAGTGCTGAAAGCATCTAAGCATGAAGCCCCCCTCAAGATGAGATTTCCCATAGCGTAAGCTAGTAAGATCCCTGAAAGATGATCAGGTTGATAGGTTCGAGGTGGAAGCATGGTGACATGTGGAGCTGACGAATACTAATAGATCGAGGACTTAACCATATAATATGTAGCAATGTTATCTAGTTTTGAAGGAATATGCCTTCATAGTTTGGTGATGATGGCAGAGAGGTCACACCCGTTCCCATACCGAACACGGAAGTTAAGCTCTCTAGCGCCGATGGTAGTTGGGACCTTGTCCCTGTGAGAGTAGGACGTCGCCAAGCAAAAACCTAAGTCGTTTCGACTTAGGTTTTTTTGTGTTTATTTATATATATCAAATGACATAATCCGTAAATTTAGTAATCTTAATGAGAGAAAAGGATGAAATGGAGACGTTTTAAAGTCAACTACCCCCAGTGAGACAAAGCCTTTCAGTGGGGGCTTGAGCTCGAGCGCTAGGTCTTTTCGTCTATCGCTAGACAGTTTGACGCTCTAGCATTTATGCTACCCCACGATTTGTCACGCAACTTACTAATCTATCTACACCTAAATCGCAATTCAAAGCGTTACTCGTAGTCGTGGATGGTTTCTTCATTTGAGAAACATGCATTTCATATGTATCATGCACCTCAAAGAACCGACTTTTTTGCTTCGGTACAATCTCAATGTAGAAGATTTTTTTATGTCTTAAATTTTTCGGCATACGTATTTTAATGGAACCCAATTTTTTTTGAATGCCACATTCATCGGAACCATCCAATACCCATTATTATCCACTTTAGGGACTTGATAGATTTCAATGATTCGTTTGTCAGTGGAACGAGAATAATTTGGAAACTTCGGACGCCCTGTGAACTGCTCAGGATTTTTCTTACATTGTTCCAACGCTTTAAAAAAGCTCTTCACTTCTGCATATAAGGCTCTGCGAATCGCTTGAATAGAATTTGATTGAACGCCCCAATCATTCGTATTGGCTTGCATGGCAGTATCTACTTCTTTTACAGTAGCCATCCTGTTATTGTTTAAGTAACTTTGTTTCATCGTGTACAAGCCAACATTTCGCAACGCTTTTGAGCTATGTGACATGCGCTGAAGTGAACCCCCGCTGATTAAAGTTTCAATTTATACAATATCTTTTCATTTTTAAAGGATTTCATTCATCAAAAAATCTATAATTAAGGTAATTAATATATATTATTGATGGGTGTGGGGGATTATGAAAGAAATATGCATGTTATTAGTGGCTGTTATATTATGGGGGACAGCCATTGCGCCAACAAAGTGGGCGTTAGAAGTTATTCAGCCATTTACTTTGTTATTTATTCGCCTTTTCTTCGCTGGTGGAATTTGTTTGCTATTTTCATTTAAACAATTAAAAAAATCGGTTGTACATAAACAAGTGCCGTGGAAAAGAATGAGTTTACTATCTTTTACTGGTGTAGCTGGTTACTTTATGTTCACATCCTACGGTATTTCTTTAACAAGTGGATTACATGTTAGTATTATTGATGCTGCTTTACCGTTAGTTACAATTCTTTTTTCAGCGATCTTTTTGAAAGAAAAAATTCAGCTTAATTATTGGATCGGTATTGTATTGGGAGCTGCTGGAGTACTTCTTATTACTATCCCATCTAGTAACGGTAATCAAGAAGTATCTTTAATAGGAGATACCCTTATTTTATTAAGCACTTTCTTATTTGCTTTCTATACAGTATTGTTGAAAAGACCAAAACAAGAACAGTATTTATCAAACAAGGTTTTTACAACATTAACTTTAATTATTGGAGCTGTTATTTTATTACCATTTGCAATGGTAGAAACTTTTTACTATGGTTTTCCAGAAATCGAAACATGGAAGACTGGATTTAGTGTAATGTATCTTGTTATAGGCGCCACAATTTTAGCGTATTGGTTTTGGAATAGAGCACTAGAGACAGTCTCGGCATCAGTAAGTG
>NZ_JARVHN010000001.1:4800000-5015000 GCF_040459765.1 Bacillus cereus group sp. RP29 | reverse complement strand
CCGTAACTATAACGGTCCTAAGGTAGCGAAATTCCTTGTCGGGTAAGTTCCGACCCGCACGAAAGGTGTAACGATTTGGGCACTGTCTCAACCAGAGACTCGGTGAAATTATAGTACCTGTGAAGATGCAGGTTACCCGCGACAGGACGGAAAGACCCCGTGGAGCTTTACTGTAGCCTGATATTGAATTTTGGTACAGTTTGTACAGGATAGGCGGGAGCCTTTGAAACCGGAGCGCTAGCTTCGGTGGAGGCGCTGGTGGGATACCGCCCTGACTGTATTGAAATTCTAACCTACGGGTCTTATCGACCCGGGAGACAGTGTCAGGTGGGCAGTTTGACTGGGGCGGTCGCCTCCTAAAGTGTAACGGAGGCGCCCAAAGGTTCCCTCAGAATGGTTGGAAATCATTCGTAGAGTGCAAAGGCATAAGGGAGCTTGACTGCGAGACCTACAAGTCGAGCAGGGACGAAAGTCGGGCTTAGTGATCCGGTGGTTCCGCATGGAAGGGCCATCGCTCAACGGATAAAAGCTACCCCGGGGATAACAGGCTTATCTCCCCCAAGAGTCCACATCGACGGGGAGGTTTGGCACCTCGATGTCGGCTCATCGCATCCTGGGGCTGTAGTCGGTCCCAAGGGTTGGGCTGTTCGCCCATTAAAGCGGTACGCGAGCTGGGTTCAGAACGTCGTGAGACAGTTCGGTCCCTATCCGTCGTGGGCGTAGGAAATTTGAGAGGAGCTGTCCTTAGTACGAGAGGACCGGGATGGACGCACCGCTGGTGTACCAGTTGTTCTGCCAAGGGCATAGCTGGGTAGCTATGTGCGGAAGGGATAAGTGCTGAAAGCATCTAAGCATGAAGCCCCCCTCAAGATGAGATTTCCCATAGCGTAAGCTAGTAAGATCCCTGAAAGATGATCAGGTTGATAGGTTCGAGGTGGAAGCATGGTGACATGTGGAGCTGACGAATACTAATAGATCGAGGACTTAACCATATAATATGTAGCAATGTTATCTAGTTTTGAAGGAATATGCCTTCATAGTTTGGTGATGATGGCAGAGAGGTCACACCCGTTCCCATACCGAACACGGAAGTTAAGCTCTCTAGCGCCGATGGTAGTTGGGACCTTGTCCCTGTGAGAGTAGGACGTCGCCAAGCAAAAACCTAAGTCGTTTCGACTTAGGTTTTTTTGTGTTTATTTATATATATATCAAATGTCATAATTCGTAAATTTAGTAATCTTAATGAGAGAAAAAAATGAAAATGAGGCTATTGATGGTAACTGTTATTTCTTACTACAAGTATATATTATTCAATCATTACAGTAATGAATGCGATACAAAGGAATAGAAACGATATGCTTTATTCCGCATTAACGGGCAGTAAGACCCCCACCTCAAATTTCAGCGGAAGCAAAGAAGCTAGGTGGGGGATCAACTGCCCGTAAAAGCCCGATTGTTGAAGGTTGATTAAAGTTTCACTTTATATAAAAGCATACAGAATTAATATACAAACCGTTTTGTGTATGGTAGATCTCTAGAAATATATATTCTAATTGCTTATCCTTCTTGTATATAGTTACAATTATTCTTTTGAATATAACTAAAACACGAACGTTATTGGTTAGTAATAAAAAAACATTCGATTATTTGTTGACATTGTTTATAAAATATTGTTAATATAGCCATAGAAAGAATAATATATAAGACCTCATATAATCGCGGGGATATGGCCTGCAAGTCTCTACCTAACGACCGTTATTCGTTAGACTATGAGGGAAAGTCACTCGGTATTTTTCTATTCACAAGGGATACGTATGCCTGAGTAGAGCGCTTTCTCTCATAGTAAAAGAGAAAATGTTCTATTTCAGGCTTTTTTTATTTGAATCGGGGGGATTCTAATATGAAATCACTAGTTGGAGTCATAATGGGAAGCACGTCAGACTGGGAAACAATGAAATATGCTTGTGACATTTTAGATGAATTAAATATACCGTATGAGAAAAAAGTTGTATCCGCTCATCGGACTCCGGATTATATGTTTGAATATGCAGAGACGGCTCGTGAACGTGGATTGAAGGTTATTATTGCTGGAGCTGGTGGAGCAGCGCATTTACCAGGAATGGTTGCAGCGAAGACGAATCTTCCTGTAATCGGAGTGCCAGTTCAATCAAAAGCGTTAAACGGCTTAGATTCATTATTATCCATCGTCCAAATGCCAGGAGGGGTTCCAGTTGCAACTGTTGCAATTGGTAAGGCTGGTTCAACAAATGCTGGTTTACTTGCTGCACAAATACTTGGATCATTCCATGATGACATATATGATGCATTAGAATTGAGAAGAGAAGCAATTGAAAAAGATGTGCGCGAAGGTAGTGAGCTAGTATGACGAGAATCATTTTACCTGGAAAAACAATCGGTATTATTGGAGGCGGCCAGCTAGGAAGAATGATGGCATTGGCAGCTAAGGAGATGGGATATAAAATTGCTGTTTTAGATCCTACAAAAAACTCACCATGTGCACAAGTTGCTGATATTGAAATTGTTGCATCATATGACGATTTAAAAGCAATTCAGCATTTAGCGGAGATCAGTGATGTTGTCACATATGAATTTGAGAATATTGATTATAGATGTTTACAATGGCTTGAAAAACATGCTTACTTACCGCAAGGCAGTCAGTTGTTAAGTAAAACACAAAATCGTTTTACAGAAAAGAATGCGATTGAGAAAGCAGGATTACCAGTAGCAACGTATAGATTAGTTCAAAATCAAGATCAGCTTACTGAAGCAATCGCTGAATTATCATATCCTTCCGTCTTAAAAACGACGACAGGCGGATATGATGGGAAAGGGCAAGTTGTTTTAAGAAGTGAGGATGACGTTGATACAGCGCGAGAGCTTGCGAATGCAGCAGAGTGTATTTTAGAGAAATGGGTGCCTTTTGAAAAAGAAGTATCAGTTATTGTCATTCGTAGTGTAAGTGGTGAAACGAAAGTATTTCCGGTAGCGGAAAATATTCATGTAAATAACATTTTGCATGAATCCATCGTTCCGGCTCGCATTACAGAAGAACTTTCTCAAAAAGCTATTGCTTATGCAAAAGTGCTTGCGGATGAACTAGAACTTGTGGGAACACTAGCGGTAGAGATGTTTGCTACAGCTGATGGTGAGATTTACATTAATGAATTGGCGCCAAGACCTCACAATTCAGGACACTATACACAGGATGCATGTGAAACGAGTCAATTCGGCCAACATATTCGAGCAATCTGTAATTTACCTCTTGGAGAAACAAATTTGTTAAAACCAGTTGTCATGGTAAACATTTTAGGCGAACATATAGAAGGGGTCCTAAGACAAGTGAATAGATTAACCGGGTGCTATTTACACTTGTATGGAAAAGAAGAAGCAAAAGCACAGCGGAAAATGGGGCATGTTAATATTTTAAATGATAATATTGAAGTCGCTCTAGAAAAAGCGAAGAGTTTGCATATTTGGGACCATCAAGAACAACTGTTGGAGGGAAAAAGATGATTAGTCGTTATACACGCCCAGAAATGGGTGCAATTTGGACGGAAGAGAACAAATTTAAAGCGTGGTTAGAAGTTGAGATTTTAGCTTGTGAAGCATGGGCTGAGCTTGGCGATATTCCGAAAGAAGATGTTAAGAAAATTCGTGAGCATGCATCATTTGATATTGATCGTATTTATGAAATTGAAAAAGAGACACGTCATGACGTAGTTGCATTCACTCGTGCTGTATCAGAAACACCAGCATTAGGCGAGGAACGTAAATGGATTCATTACGGTTTAACATCTACAGACGTAGTAGATACAGCGTTATCTTACATCTTAAAACAAGCGAATGAAATCATATTAAAAGACTTAGAAAACTTCGTAAGTATTTTAGCTAATAAAGCAAAAGAGCATAAATACACAATCATGATGGGAAGAACACACGGTGTTCATGCAGAACCAACAACATTCGGTTTAAAACTTGGTCTTTGGTATGAAGAAATGAAACGTAACGTAGAGCGTTTCAAACAAGCTGCTAATACAGTTCGTGTTGGTAAATTATCTGGTGCGGTTGGTACATATGCAAATATCGATCCATTCGTAGAAAAGTATGTTTGTGAAAACTTAGGATTAGAAGCAGCACCAATTTCAACACAAACATTGCAACGTGATCGCCATGCTCATTACATGTCAACACTTGCATTAATCGCAACATCTATTGAAAAGATGGCAGTTGAGATTCGTGGTTTACAAAAGAGTGAAACACGTGAAGTTGAAGAAGCTTTCGCAAAAGGTCAAAAAGGTTCTTCTGCAATGCCGCATAAGCGTAATCCAATTGGATCTGAAAATATGACTGGTTTAGCTCGTGTTATCCGCGGTTATATGATGACAGCTTATGAGAATGTTCCATTATGGCATGAGCGTGATATTTCTCATTCTTCAGCAGAACGCGTAATTTTACCAGATGCTACAATCGCGTTAAATTACATGCTAAATCGCTTTGGTAATATCGTTAAAAACTTAACTGTATACCCAGAGAATATGAAACGCAATATGACAAGAACATACGGCTTAATTTATTCTCAGCGCGTAATGCTTACATTAATCGATAAAGGTATGGTGCGTGAAGAAGCTTACGATATCGTACAACCTAAAGCGATGGAAGCTTGGGAAACACAAGTACAATTTAAAGAGCTTGTAGAAGCTGATGAGCGTATTACGAGCAAGTTAACACAAGAAGAAATTAATGAATGCTTCAACTATGAGCATCATATGCAACACGTTGATACAATCTTTGAACGCCTAGGATTAAACGAAGCGTAAAATTTCATATGGCACAGAATAGAGTCATTCTGTGCCATTCTTTATAAAAACATTATTCACATTTTTCAAACTACAGGGGGCTTGCGAAATGCAAAAGCTAGAATTGCTGTATGAAGGTAAGGCAAAAAGAATTTATCGTACAGAATCAGCAGATATGGTTTGGGTAGAGTACAAAGATAGTGCGACTGCTTTCAATGGGGAGAAAAAAGAGACGATTACAGGAAAAGGTCGTTTGAACAATGAGATTACAACTTTATTGTTCAGAAAGTTACAAGAAGTAGGAATTAAAACACACTTTGTTGAGAAGCTATCTGAAACAGAACAACTTGTTAAAAAAGTGAGTATTATTCCTTTAGAAGTTGTCACAAGAAATGTAATTGCAGGAAGTCTTTCAAAACGATTAGGAATGGAAGAGGGAACTGTACTTGCAGAACCAATCGTAGAATTTTACTTCAAAGATGATGATTTAGGAGATCCGCTTGTAACGGAAGATCATATTCGTGTATTAAACGTTGCATCGCCAGAGCAAGTAAGCGTATTACGAGATATGGCTCTACAAATCAATCAAGTGTTGATTGATCATTTCGCAAGCTGTCGTGTAAGATTAGTAGATTTCAAATTAGAGTTTGGTGTAACGGATGAAGGAGAAATCATTTTAGCAGATGAAATTTCACCAGATACTTGCCGTTTATGGGATGAAACGAGCAATGAGAAGTTTGATAAAGACGTATTCCGTCGTGATCTTGGAAATTTAACAGATGCTTATGAAGAGATTTTAAAACGTTTAGGGGGAATTTCACATGTATAAAGTTAAGGTATATGTAACATTAAGAGAAAGTGTATTAGATCCACAAGGAACAGCAGTAAAAGGAGCACTTCATAGCCTTTCATTCACAGAAGTACAAGATGTTCGAATTGGAAAGTACATGGAACTAATAATTGATAAATCGGTAACTGACTTAGATAGTAAGGTAAAGGAAATGTGTGAAAAACTATTAGCAAACGTTGTAATGGAAGACTTCCGTTATGAAGTTGAGGAGGTTGTCGCACAGTGAAATTTGCCGTAATAGTATTTCCAGGTTCGAACTGTGATGTCGATATGTTCCATGCAATTAAAGATGAGCTTGGCGAAGAAGTAGATTACGTTTGGCACGATACAGAGAATTTAGATGAATATGATGCAATTCTACTACCAGGTGGTTTCTCTTACGGTGACTACTTACGCTGCGGTGCTATTTCTCGCTTTGCAAATGCAATGAAAGCAGTACAAAAAGCTGCTGAGCAAGGAAAGCCAATTTTAGGTGTATGTAATGGATTCCAGATTCTTGTTGAATCAGGATTATTACCAGGAGCATTAATGAGAAATGAAAACTTAAAATTTATGTGTCGAACAGTTCAGTTACGTGTTGAAAATAATGAAACGATGTTTACATCACAATATGAAAAAGATGAAGTAATCAATATTCCAATTGCACATGGTGAGGGGAATTACTATTGTGATGAAGAGACTCTTAAACAATTAGAAGAGAATAATCAAATCGCATTCCGTTACGTAGAAAACCCGAACGGAAGCGTTTCAGATATTGCTGGTATTGTAAACGAAAAAGGAAATGTACTTGGTATGATGCCACACCCAGAGCGTGCTGTAGATGAATTACTTGGCGGTGCTGAAGGGTTAAAAGTCTTTCAATCTATCTTAAAACAGTGGAGGGAAACATATGTCGTTAATGCTTGAACCAAATCCAACACAAATTAAAGAAGAGCGCATATATGCGGAAATGGGGCTAACAGACGAAGAGTTTGCCATGGTTGAAAAGATTTTAGGCCGTCTGCCAAATTATACAGAAACAGGATTATTCTCTGTTATGTGGTCTGAACATTGTAGTTATAAAAATTCAAAACCAGTACTTCGAAAATTCCCAACAACAGGTGAGCGCGTCTTGCAAGGGCCTGGGGAAGGTGCTGGCATTGTAGACATCGGTGATAATCAAGCGGTTGTATTTAAAATGGAAAGTCATAACCACCCTTCTGCTATTGAGCCATATCAAGGAGCAGCAACAGGTGTTGGCGGTATTATTCGTGACGTATTCTCTATGGGAGCACGTCCAGTAGCTCTATTAAACTCACTTCGATTTGGAGAATTACAATCACCACGTGTGAAATACTTATTCGAAGAAGTAGTAGCAGGAATTGCAGGATACGGTAACTGTATCGGTATTCCAACTGTTGGCGGCGAAGTACAGTTTGATCCATGTTATGAAGGAAATCCACTTGTAAATGCAATGTGCGTAGGCTTAATTAACCACGAGGACATTAAAAAAGGGCAAGCGCACGGTGCTGGAAATACAGTAATGTACGTAGGAGCATCAACTGGTCGTGATGGTATCCACGGTGCAACATTCGCATCTGAAGAGTTATCTGAAAGCTCAGAAGCGAAGCGTCCAGCAGTTCAAGTAGGAGATCCATTTATGGAGAAACTTCTTATCGAAGCTTGCTTAGAACTTATTCAATCTGATGCACTTGTTGGAATTCAAGATATGGGTGCGGCTGGTTTAACATCATCTTCTGCAGAAATGGCAAGTAAAGCAGGCATGGGTATTGAAATGTACTTAGATGATGTACCACAGCGTGAAACAGGAATGACACCATATGAAATGATGCTATCTGAATCACAAGAGCGTATGTTAATTGTTGTGAAAAAAGGTAGAGAACAAGAGATAGTAGATTTATTTGAGAAGTATGGTCTTGCAGCCGTTACGATGGGGAAAGTAACGGAAGACAAAATGCTTCGTTTATTCCATAAAGGTGAAATGGTAGCTGAAGTACCAGCAGATGCTCTTGCAGAAGAAGCACCAATTTACCATAAACCATCACAAGAAGCAGCATATTTTGCTGAGTTCCAAGAAATGAAAATGGAAACGCCGAAAGTAGAAAACTATAAAGAAACGTTATTCGCTTTATTACAACAACCGACGATTGCAAGTAAAGAGTGGGTTTATGATCAATATGATTATCAAGTTCGCACAAGCACAGTTGTTACACCAGGTTCAGATGCAGCAGTTGTACGTGTACGCGGTACAGAAAAAGGATTAGCAATGACGACAGATTGTAACTCTCGCTACATTTATTTAGATCCAGAAGTGGGCGGTAAAATTGCAGTAGCAGAGGCAGCACGTAATATCGTATGTTCTGGCGGGGAGCCACTTGCAATTACAGATTGCTTAAACTTCGGTAACCCAGAAAAACCAGAAATCTTCTGGCAAATTGAGAAATCAGTAGATGGTATGAGTGAAGCTTGTCGCACATTACAAACACCAGTTATTGGCGGAAATGTATCAATGTATAACGAACGTAGTGGTGAAGCGGTATACCCAACACCGACAGTTGGGATGGTTGGACTTGTACACGATTTAAAACATGTAACAACACAAGAGTTTAAGCAAGCTGGCGATTTAGTTTATGTTATCGGAGAGACGAAAGCTGAGTTTGGTGGAAGTGAATTACAGAAAATGCTTCACGGCAAAATTTTCGGTCAATCACCAAGTATCGATCTAGACGTAGAATTAAAACGTCAAAAACAAGTATTAGCAGCCATTCAAGCTGGCCTTGTTCAATCTGCACATGACGTTGCTGAAGGTGGTTTAGCAGTTGCAATTTCAGAAAGTGCAATTGGTGCTAACGGCTTAGGTGCTACTGTGAAATTAGACGGGGAAGCAACAGCGGCATTATTTGCGGAATCACAATCCCGCTTCGTAATAACTGTAAAACGTGAAAATAAAGAAGCGTTCGAAAAAGCGGTAGAAGCAATTCAAGTTGGAGAAGTAACAAATACAAATGAAGTAACAATTCATAATGAAGAAAATGAAGTATTACTTACAGCAAATGTAGATGAAATGAGAAAGGCTTGGAAAGGGGCAATCCCATGCTTGCTGAAATAAAGGGGTTAAACGAAGAATGTGGCGTTTTCGGAATTTGGGGGCATGAAAATGCGGCACAAGTTTCATACTACGGATTGCACAGTTTACAGCACCGTGGACAAGAAGGCGCAGGCATTGTCGTAAATAATGGAGAAAAAATCGTCGGTCACAAGGGGTTAGGCTTAATATCAGAAGTGTTTTCAAGAGGAGAGCTAGAAGGATTGAACGGAAAATCAGCAATCGGACACGTACGATACGCGACGGCTGGTGGAAGTGAAGTGGCTAACGTTCAACCATTACTATTCCGTTTTTCTGATCATAGTATGGCATTAGCTCATAACGGGAATTTAATTAATGCCAAAATGCTTCGTCGTGAATTAGAGGCAGAGGGAAGTATTTTTCAAACAAGTTCAGATACAGAAGTACTTTTACATCTTATTAAACGTAGTACGAAAGATTCGTTAATTGAAAGTGTAAAAGAAGCTTTAAATAAAGTGAAAGGTGCGTTTGCATATCTTTTACTAACTGGAAATGAAATGATTGTTGCGCTAGATCCAAATGGATTCCGTCCCCTTTCAATTGGAAAGATGGGAGATGCTTACGTTGTAGCATCAGAAACATGTGCTTTTGATGTAGTAGGTGCAACATACATTCGTGATGTAGAACCGGGTGAATTACTTATCATTAATGATGATGGAATTCACGTAGATCGTTTTACAAATGATGTAGAACATGCAATTTGCAGTATGGAATACATTTACTTCGCACGCCCAGATTCAAATATCGCTGGTGTTAATGTCCATGCAGCACGTAAAAACATGGGGAAACGTTTGGCGGCAGAAGCTCCTATTGAAGCTGATGTTGTTACTGGTGTACCAGACTCTAGCATTTCAGCAGCAATTGGTTATGCGGAGGCGACAGGCATTCCATATGAGTTAGGATTAATTAAAAATCGTTACGTTGGACGTACGTTTATTCAACCTTCTCAAGAACTGCGAGAGCAAGGGGTTAAGATGAAGCTTTCAGCAGTAAGAGGTGTGGTTGAGGGGAAACGAGTTGTTATGATTGATGATTCTATCGTACGAGGAACAACGAGTAAACGAATTGTTCGTATGCTTCGCGAGGCTGGAGCGACAGAAGTTCACGTAAGAATAGCTTCACCACCTTTGAAATATCCATGTTTCTATGGCATTGATATTCAAACGAGAAAAGAATTAATTGCAGCAAATCATACGGTAGAAGAAATTCGTGAAATGATCGGTGCAGACTCATTAACATTTTTAAGTGAAGATGGATTAGTAGATGCAATTGGACGTCCATATGAAGGGAAATACGGTGGCCTTTGTATGGCGTACTTCAATGGAGATTATCCAACAGCTCTTTATGATTATGAGCAAGAGCTTTTAGAAAGTATGAAATAAGAAGAAAAAAGCTTCTACTTCTTTTGATGTAGAAGCTAGCTTCTTTCTTAAAACGGCCCGCACAGGATAGGGAGAAATTAAAAGACGAGGTGTAAATAACGATGGCGAATGCATATAAGCAAGCAGGAGTAGATATTGAAGCTGGATATGAAGCGGTATCTCGCATGAAAAAACACGTACAAACAACAATGAGAAAAGAAGTACTAGGCGGTTTAGGCGGTTTTGGAGGTATGTTTGATCTATCAAAATTTGCATTAGAAGAACCTGTATTAGTATCTGGAACAGATGGCGTGGGAACGAAATTGATGCTCGCTTTTATGGCAGATAAACATGACACAATTGGTATTGATGCAGTAGCAATGTGTGTAAATGATATTGTTGTCCAAGGAGCAGAGCCGCTTTTCTTCCTTGATTATATTGCTTGTGGTAAAGCTGAACCTAGTAAAATTGAAAACATCGTCAAAGGTATATCAGAGGGCTGTCGCCAAGCAGGTTGTGCTTTAATTGGTGGAGAAACAGCTGAAATGCCAGGAATGTATTCTACAGAAGAATACGATTTAGCTGGTTTTACAGTTGGGATCGTTGATAAAAAGAAAATTGTAACAGGTGAAAAAATTGAAGCTGGTCACGTATTAATTGGCTTGGCATCTAGCGGTATTCATAGTAACGGTTATTCTTTAGTACGAAAAGTATTACTAGAAGATGGAGAGCTATCTTTAGATCGCATTTACGGACGCTTAGAGCTACCTCTTGGTGAAGAATTATTAAAACCAACGAAAATTTATGTCAAACCTACTTTAGAACTATTGAAGAAATATGAAGTATACGGTATGGCACATATTACAGGTGGCGGATTCATTGAAAATATTCCACGTATGTTACCAGAAGAAATCGGTGCAGAAATTGAATTAGGATCTTGGGAAATTCAGCCGATCTTTAGTTTACTTCAAGAAGTTGGCAAGCTGGAAGAGAAAGAAATGTTCAATATTTTTAACATGGGTATTGGTATGGTAGTAGCGGTGAAGGAAGAAGATGCAAAAGATGTTGTTCGTCTTCTTGAAGAGCAAGGAGAAACTGCTCGTATTATTGGACGCACTGTACAAGGAGCTGGCGTTACTTTTAATGGAGGCACAGCGCTATGAGTAGATTAGCAGTTTTTGCTTCTGGAAGCGGATCTAACTTTCAATCTCTCGTTAATGCAGTAGAAGAAAAAAGATTGGATGCAGAAATTAGTTTATTAGTATGTGATAAACCAGAAGCACGCGCTGTTGGGCGAGCACATTATCATCATATCCCGTGTTTCGCTTTTTCAGCGAAAGCATATGAGTCAAAAGAAGCGTTTGAAAAAGAGATATTAAAGAAGCTAGAAGAGTATGAAATTGATTATGTTATTTTAGCTGGATATATGCGTTTAATTGGACCAACTTTACTAGAAGCTTACGGCGGAAGGATTATTAATATTCATCCATCACTATTACCGAGTTTTCCAGGGAAAGATGCTGTTGGTCAAGCGTTAGAAGCAGGTGTGAAAGTAACTGGAGTAACGATTCATTATGTAGACGCAGGTATGGATACAGGGCCAATTATTGCACAAGAAGCAGTAGTTGTTTCTGAAGGGGATACGAGAGAAAGCTTACAAAAGAAAATTCAACAAGTTGAACATAAATTATACGTAAATACAGTGAATCAAATTGTTCAATCTACGAAAGAACCAACTGTTAATTAACATACAACCAGGGGTGAAGGGTAAATGAAAAAGCGTGCATTAGTAAGTGTTTCAGATAAAACAGGAGTAGTAGAATTTGTTAAAGGTTTACTAGAACAAGGGATCGAAGTTATATCAACAGGTGGTACGAAAAAATTACTAGAAGAAAACGGCTTACAAGTAATCGGTATTTCTGAAGTAACTGGTTTCCCAGAAATTATGGATGGTCGTGTGAAAACATTACATCCAAATATTCATGGTGGTCTATTAGCAGTTCGTGATAATGAAACGCATGTAGCACAAATGAATGAGTTAGGTATAGAGCCAATTGATTTTGTTGTCGTTAACTTATACCCATTCAAAGAAACAATCGCTAAGCCTGATGTAACATTTGCTGATGCAATTGAAAATATTGATATCGGTGGCCCGACAATGATTCGCTCTGCTGCGAAAAATCATAAATTCGTATCTGTAATTGTAGATCCAGTAGATTATGATGTTGTATTAGCTGAATTAAAAGAGAACGGTGAAGTAGCAGAGGAAACAAAACGTAAACTAGCAGCAAAAGTATTCCGTCATACAGCAGCATATGATGCACTAATTTCTAATTACTTAACAGAGCAAATGGGTGAAGAAAGTCCTGAAACATTAACTGTGACATTTGAGAAAAAGCAAGACTTACGTTATGGCGAGAACCCACATCAAAAAGCAACTTTCTATAAAGCGCCATTCGCAGCAACTTCTTCTGTTGCATACGCAGAACAATTACACGGTAAGGAATTATCGTATAACAATATTAATGATGCAGACGCAGCGCTTAGCATCGTGAAAGAATTTACAGAACCAGCAGTAGTAGCGGTAAAACATATGAATCCATGTGGTGTTGGAGTAGGTACGGATATTCATGAAGCATACACACGTGCTTATGAAGCGGATCCAGTATCCATTTTTGGAGGCATTATTGCAGCGAATCGTGAAATTGATAAAGCTACAGCTGAAAAGTTACATGAAATTTTCTTAGAAATTATTATTGCACCTTCTTTCTCAAAAGAAGCTTTGGAAGTATTGCAAAGTAAGAAAAACTTACGTTTACTAACTGTAAATATTGAAAAATCGACAAGCGCGAGCAAAAAACTAACTTCTGTACAAGGTGGCCTTCTCGTTCAAGAGGAAGATACGTTATCATTAGATGAAAGTACAATTTCAATTCCAACAAAACGTGAACCTTCAGAGCAAGAATGGAAAGATTTAAAATTAGCTTGGAAAGTTGTAAAACATGTGAAGTCAAATGCAATTGTTTTAGCGAAAGATGATATGACAATTGGTGTCGGTGCGGGACAGATGAACCGTGTAGGTTCTGCAAAAATCGCAATTACACAAGCTGGTGAAAAAGCACAAGGTAGCGCGCTTGCATCTGATGCTTTCTTCCCAATGCCAGATACATTAGAAGAAGCAGCAAAAGCAGGAATTACAGCAATCATTCAACCAGGCGGATCAATCCGTGATGAAGATTCTATTAAAGTGGCGGATACATATGGGATTGCTATGGTGTTCACTGGCGTACGTCATTTCAAACACTAATAGAGGAAGTTTAAAAAGTCCGGTTAAGATCACCTTCGCATGTCGTCGTTGCAATGCCAGTGCGGTACTCATGTAGGAAAACTACACTCCGTGTCCTCCTGGCAAATGCGCCTCGACCTGCTCGGTTCTCTTAATCCTCCTTTTTAAACTTTGATTGATATGAAAAAACAAACTAGGAGCATAGCTTCTAGTTTGTACTTATTTAAATATTGGGGGATGAAATATGAATGTTTTAGTAATTGGCCGCGGTGGGCGTGAGCATGCTTTAGCTTGGAAGTTTGCACAATCTGAAAAAGTAGAAAAGGTATATGTAGCACCAGGTAATGAAGGTATGCGTGATGTTGCAACACCAATTGATATTGATGAAAATGATTTTGATGCATTAGTTTTATTTGCGAAAGAGAATCATGTTGAGTTAACTTTCGTTGGACCAGAAATTCCACTTATGAATGGAATTGTTGATCGTTTTAAAGAAGAGGGACTTCGCGTATTTGGTCCGAATCAAGCGGCTGCTGTTATTGAAGGTAGTAAAGCTTTTACAAAAGAGCTTATGAAAAAATATAATATTCCAACTGCAGCGTACGAAACTTTTACAGACTATGAAGAAGCAGTAAAGTACATTGAAAAGGTTGGTGCACCAATTGTTATTAAGGCAGACGGTTTAGCGGCTGGTAAAGGTGTAACGGTAGCAATGACACTTGAAGAGGCATTACAAGCTGTGAAAGAAATGCTGCAAGATGTAAAGTTCGGGGAAGCGAGTAAGAAAGTTGTTATTGAAGAGTTTTTAGATGGACAAGAATTTTCATTAATGGCATTTGTGAATGGAACAACTGTACATCCGATGGTAATTGCACAAGATCATAAACGAGCTTTTGATGGTGATAAAGGTCCAAATACTGGCGGAATGGGTGCATATTCTCCAGTACCACAAATTTCGGAGTCAGCAGTTCAAGAGGCGATTGAAACGGTGTTACATCCAACTGCTAAAGCGATGATCCAAGAAAATCGATCGTTTACAGGAATTTTATATGCGGGACTTATTTTAACAAATGATGGTCCAAAGGTAATTGAATTTAATGCACGTTTTGGCGATCCTGAAACTGAAGTTGTATTACCCCGTTTAGAAAATGATTTAGTGGACGTATGTAACGCTGTATTAGATGAAAGTGAGTTAACGTTACAATGGTCAGAGGAAGCGGTAATTGGTGTTGTGCTTGCTTCGAAAGGATATCCGGAAGCATATAAAAAAGGTGAAATTATTAAAGGGTTAGATGCATTGCAAGATGTAATTGTTTTCCATGCGGGTACAGCAATGAAACATGGTGACTTTGTGACAAACGGTGGCCGTGTACTATTTGTTGCTTGTAAGGCGAATAGTTTACAAGAAGCAAAAGATAAAGTATATAAAGAAATCGGTAAAATTGAGAGTGATGGTCTATTTTACCGAAGTGATATAGGATATCGTGCAATTGGGCATGAGATGACGAGAAATTAATATGTAAAAAATCCCGCTGATTCCTCAGCGGGATTTTTTATGCATCTTTATCCTTTTTTAATTTCCCTTTTTGCTTTGCCATTTCTCGAAGTAAATATTCGATGTGTGCATTGACGCTACGAAACTCATCATTCGCCCATTTTTCGATGACTGCGTGTAATTCAGGATCAATACGTAATGGAAAGCTTTTCTTTTTAGCCATAAGGATTTACAACCTTTTAGTATAGGCTTCCTGTATTAATAACTGGTTGCGCACCTTTGTCTGAAACGATGGCAACTAATAAGTTGTTCACCATATTTGCTTTACGCTCGTCATCGAGTTCTAGTACGCCTTCTTCATCTAACATATGGATTGAATCTTTTGCCATCTTCACAGCACCTTCAACAATCTCTTTTCTAGCAGCTAATACTGCTTTTGCTTGTTGACGTTGTAGCATTGCATGGGCAATTTCTGTTGCGTAAGCTAAATGTGTTAAACGAGTTTCTAATACTTCTACGCCAGCAATTTCAAGGCGTGCTTCTAACTCGCGTTTTAATTCTTCAGAGATTTCTTCAGTGTTTCCACGTAACGTAATGCAAGTTTCATCTTGAAAATTGTCATAAGGATATTTCGTTGCAACGTGGCGGATTGCCGTTTCGCTTTGAATTTCTACAAATCGATCATAATGTTCAACGCCGAACATTGCTTTTGCAGAATCAACAACCTTATATACGATAACAGCTGCAATTTCAATTGGGTTGCCGTCGACATCATTTACTTTTAATTTTTTACTATTAAAGTTTTCAACACGTAACGATACAGTTTGACGGAACGCGAACGGAATCGTTAAAAATAAACCGTTTTGACGAATTGTTCCTAAATAATTACCGAAAAACGTAATGACTTTTGCTTGATTTGGCTGAACAATCCCGATACCTGTAGCAAGAACTGCAGCTAAAATAATAGTTAATGCTGCTCCTATGAAAATTTCTTGTACAAGGAAAAATACACCGATAGCGGCTAAAATTAAAATTCCAATAATCCCAAGAAAACCATTAACGTAAAATACTTGTTTTTCTTTCATATGATCGCCCCCTGATATAAAAATGATATCACTTTTATATCATTTTAAGCAAGGGGTTTACACCTAATTTTCTGAATTTTATTAATTATGTATATTTAAATGCTTAAAATAAGAATGTATGTTCTGTTTCGTGGTAAAATAAAGAAGACTTAACCGCCCACTGCAGCAGCTAAGTCCCTTTGAGAGCATCTTGCATCGTGACAAATGATTCAAAGCGGTTTTGCCAGGATTATATCTTCAATCGCTGACTCAATCTCTTTGTCAGAAGCGTCATAACTTCCATTTGACTGTGGTTTGTCGTGATTGGAAGTTTGATTCGCTTCTTCTTTAGTATGTCCCTTTTTAGCAAAATCCATGCTAGGCATTTTAAATGCCCCCATATTCATGTATTTTCCGAATTTCCACATTTCAACAATAGGGCAGAAACGAACAATTCCCTCTGCAACTTTCATTGCACCAATCCATAGCAAAATGTTAGACCAAGTGCACCAAGGTTTGCGCACGAGTTTCGTTGCACTACAACCGAAGAGGACAAGTCCGAGTGTAATTCGAATTAGGGCATTTATTGTACCGATATTTTGCTTCATTAGAAAAACACTCCTTTTATGAAAGTTGAAATAGATAATACTATTTCTTTTATTAGTATCCCTTTTGATTTTTCGGATATGTAATCCAACATTTGACGTGGAAAAAGATGTTGGAATGTGCGTGTGTGTAAGTAACTTTTTTTGTTATAATGAAAGAATGCATAAAAGGAACTTCAAAATTAAATCCTCTAGTTTAAAAAATATGGAAGAGGTAATTCCAAACTTAATTCTCCGTTTTAAACAAATATTTAAGATGAAGTTAAAACAATAATGATGAAAATAAACTGTTATTTTAAACAGAAATATATACAACTTGAGAAAAGAAAGGGTGTTTTCATGTACGATATTTCCGGATGGAAACATGTATTTAAGCTTGATCCGAATAAGGAATTAAGTGACGAACATTTAGAAATGATTTGTGAGTCTGGAACAGATGCTGTTATTGTAGGCGGAAGTGATGGGGTGACAATTGATAATGTACTACACATGCTAGTTAGCATTCGTAGATATGCAGTTCCTTGTGTGTTAGAGGTTTCTGATGTGGAAGCAATTACACCAGGATTCGATTTTTATTATATCCCAAGCGTTTTAAATAGCCGAAAGGTGGAATGGGTAACAGGCGTTCATCATGAGGCTTTGAAAGAATTTGGGGATATTATGGATTGGGACGAAATTTTTATGGAAGGATATTGTGTTTTAAATCCTGAAGCGAAAGTAGCCCAGCTTACAGAGGCAAAGTGTGATGTAACAGAAGATGATGTAATTGCATACGCGCGTTTAGCAGACAAGCTATTACGTTTACCGATATTTTATTTAGAATATAGCGGTACGTATGGAGATGTTGAACTTGTTAAAAATGTGAAAGCAGAATTGAAACAAGCTAAGTTATATTATGGCGGTGGTATTTCTAATGCTGAACAAGCGAAGGAAATGGCGCAGTATGCTGATACAGTAGTTGTCGGAAATATTATTTATGATGATATAAAAGCAGCGTTAAAAACGGTTAAAGCAGTAAAAGGAGAGTAGGTGCAGGCATATATGAGTATGACAGATAGATTATTAAATGGTTTAAATCCGCAGCAACAAAAAGCAGTACAAACAACGAACGGACCACTTCTATTAATGGCAGGCGCAGGCAGTGGTAAAACACGTGTGTTAACACATCGTATTGCGTATTTACTTGGTGAAAAAGGAGTAGCACCATGGAATGTACTAGCTATTACCTTTACAAATAAAGCCGCTCGTGAAATGCGCGAGCGTATTGATACACTTGTCGGACCAGAAGCTGAAGATATTTGGATTTCTACGTTCCACTCTATGTGTGTACGTATTTTACGACGTGATATCGATCGCATTGGTATTAATCGTAATTTTACAATTTTAGATTCAGGTGATCAGTTAACTGTAGTCAAAAAAATTATGAAAGAGCGCAATATTGATCCGAAGAAATTTGAACCGCGCTCTATTTTAGCTGGTATTAGTAATGCGAAAAATGAATTGTTATCTGCGGATAAATATGCAAAGAAAATTACAATTGCTGATCCATATGAAAAATTAACGAGCGATGTATATACAGAATATCAAAAACGTCTTTTGAAAAATAACTCACTAGACTTTGATGATTTAATTATGACGACGATTCAACTATTTGAACGTGTTCCAGAAGTGCTAGAGTTTTATCAGCGTAAATTCCAGTATATTCACGTGGATGAGTATCAAGATACGAACAAAGCGCAGTACCTTCTTGTTAAACATTTGGCAGCACGTTTTAAAAATTTATGTGTTGTAGGTGACTCAGATCAGTCAATTTATCGCTGGCGTGGTGCGGACATTTCTAACATTTTGTCATTTGAAAAAGATTATGAGAATGCGCAAGTTATTCTGTTAGAACAAAATTATCGTTCGTCACAAAATATTTTAAATGCAGCGAATGCTGTCATTGAAAGAAATACGAATCGTAAACCGAAGAAATTATGGACAGATAATGAAGTTGGAAGCAAAATCTCTTACTATCGTGCTGCAACGGAAAAGGACGAAGCATACTTTGTGGCGAAAAAAATTCGCGACGATATTCAAATGGGAAAACGAAAATATACTGATTTTGCAGTGTTATATCGTACAAATGCGCAGTCTCGTATGGTCGAGGAGATTTTCCTGAAATCTAATATTCCTTACAAAATTGTCGGCGGTACGAAGTTCTACGACCGTAAAGAGATTAAAGACATTTTGGCGTATTTACGCTTAATTGGTAATCCAGATGATGAGATTAGTTTCGCACGTATTATTAACGTGCCAAAGCGTGGAATTGGTGCGACTTCTATCGACAAAATTATTAATTACGGTGTACAAAATGGAATTTCATTAACAGCTGTATTCGATGAGATTGAGCATGTTGGAGTAAGTGCAAAGGTTACAAAGGCAGTAAAGGAATTCGCAGGTTTATTACACAACTGGGTAAATATGCAAGAGTATTTATCTGTTACAGAATTGGTAGAAGAAGTTATTGAGAAAACAGGTTATCGCGATATGTTGAAAAATGAGCGTACGTTAGAAGCAGAAGGTCGTCTAGAGAACTTAGATGAGTTTTTATCTGTTACGCAAACATTTGAATCTCAAAGCGAAGATAAGAGTCTTGTTGCATTCTTAACAGACTTAGCACTTGTTGCAGATATTGATCGTGTAGATGAAGACCCAACTGCTGGTGAGGAAGTTATTTTAATGACGATGCATTCAGCGAAAGGATTAGAATTCCCAGTTGTCTTTATTGTTGGTTTAGAGGAAGGAATATTCCCGCATACTCGTTCTCTAATGGAAGAAGATGAAATGCAAGAAGAGCGTCGTCTTGCTTATGTAGGTATTACTCGTGCAGAAGAAGAGTTGTATTTATCTAATGCACAAATGCGTACTTTATTTGGTAGAACAAGTATGAATGCCGCATCTCGATTTATTACAGAAATCCCGACAGAACTAGTGGAATCATTAAATGAAACAGCGCCGAAGCGTGAAACTTCGTTTGGTGCAAAAGGAAGAGTGGCAAGTAGCAGTAAAACGACAACTACAACTACAACACGTTCTTGCTCAGCTTTCGCGCGTCCTGCAGCTAAGACGACAGGCGGCGAACAAATCGGCTGGGCAGTAGGCGATAAAGCTTCCCACCAAAAATGGGGAATCGGTACAGTTGTAAGTGTAAAAGGTGAAGGTGATGCAAAAGAATTAGATATTGCGTTCCCAAGCCCAATTGGTGTTAAACGCTTGTTAGCAAAATTTGCACCTGTGACGAAACAATAGGAAAGGAATGAGGATATGTCAAAAGAGATAGCAAAAAAACGTATAGAAGAACTACGTGATTTGTTAAATACATTTAACTATCAATATCACGTGTTAGACAATCCTTCTGTTTCTGATGCGGAGTATGACCGTAATATGCAGGAGCTTATAAAATTAGAAGCAGAGAACCCAGAGTTTATGAGTGAAGATTCTCCCTCCGTTCGCGTTGGGGGAACGGTTCTTGATATATTTGAAAAAGTAACACACAAGTCACCGATGTTAAGTTTGGGAAATGCATTTAACGAAGGAGATTTACGTGATTTTGACCGACGAGTACGTCAAGGAATTGATGATGCGAATGTAAGATATATATGCGAATTAAAAATTGACGGACTTGCAGTTTCACTTCATTATGAAAAAGGACGCTTCATTCAAGGGGCAACACGTGGTGATGGTGTAACAGGTGAAGATATTACTCAAAATTTAAAAACGATTAAAGCAATCCCGCTTCGTTTAAATGAAGAAGTAACGTTAGAAGTACGAGGCGAAGCTTATATGCCGAAGCGTTCATTCGTTAAGTTAAATGAAGAAAAAGAGCAAAATGGTGAAGATGTATTTGCGAATCCGCGTAATGCGGCAGCAGGTTCAATCCGCCAACTTGACCCGAAAATTGCAGCGAAGCGTAAC
The DNA here is from genome assembly GCF_040459765.1 of Bacillus cereus group sp. RP29. NCBI lineage: Bacteria > Bacillati > Bacillota > Bacilli > Caryophanales > Bacillaceae > Bacillus > Bacillus cereus group sp. RP29. The sequence goes on along the minus strand of NZ_JARVHN010000001.1, from coordinate 4,994,438 downwards.
TTATCTATGTTTGTATACGGTCTTGCGAATGTAGAAGAAAAAACAATCCTATCACATAGTGAATCGCTTGATTTCTTAGGTGAACTTGGATTCAAAACAAATCCAAATCGACGCACATGTGAAACAATTGAAGAAGTTATAGCTTATGTAGAAGAATGGCAAGAAAAACGTCCGCATCTTGATTATGAGATTGACGGGATCGTTATAAAAGTAGATGATGTTGCTCTTCAAGAAAGTCTAGGCACTACAGCAAAGAGTCCAAGATGGGCAATTGCTTATAAATTCCCAGCTGAAGAAGTTGTAACAAGATTAACAGGCATTGAATTAAGTGTTGGTCGTACAGGGGTTGTAACACCGACTGCAGAGCTAGAGCCAGTGCGAGTGGCTGGTACGATCGTTCGTCGTGCTTCTTTACATAACGAAGATTTAATTCGTGAAAAAGATATTCGAATTGGTGACTACGTTGTTGTGAAGAAGGCTGGAGATATTATTCCTGAAGTTGTGAATGTTATTTTCGATAAGCGTACTGGTGAGGAAGAAGAATATCATATGCCAACGCATTGCCCAGCATGTGAGAGTGAACTAGTTCGTTTAGAAGAAGAGGTAGCACTTCGTTGTATAAATCCAACTTGTCCTGCTCAAATTCGAGAAGGGTTAATCCATTTCGTTTCAAGAAATGCAATGAATATTGATGGACTTGGAGAACGTGTCATTACACAACTCTTTGAGGCAGATTATATTCGTACATTTGCTGATTTATATTCGTTGACGAAAGAGCAATTATTACAGCTAGAACGATTTGGAGAAAAATCAGCAACGAATTTAGTACAAGCAATTGAGAATTCTAAAGAAAACTCATTAGAGCGATTATTATTCGGTCTTGGTATTCGCCATGTTGGAGCGAAAGCGGCACGTACATTTGCAGAGCATTTCGAAACGATGGATGCGCTTGTGAAGGCAACGGAAGAAGAACTAAAAGCAATTAATGAAATTGGTGAAAAAATGGCTCAATCCGTAGTAACGTATTTCGATAATGAAGACGTATTAGAGTTATTACAACAATTTAAAGAATACGGCGTGAACATGACATATAAAGGCATGAAAATTGCTGATTTACAAAACGTTGAGTCGTACTTCGCAGGAAAAACTGTCGTTTTAACAGGGAAATTAGAAGTTATGGGACGTAGTGAAGCGAAGAAAAAGATTGAGGCATTAGGTGGAAAAGTAACAGGAAGTGTTAGTAAAAGTACAGATTTAGTTGTTGCAGGTGAAGCGGCAGGTTCGAAATTAGCACAAGCGGAGAAACATAATGTCGAGGTTTGGAATGAAGAGAGGTTCTTACAAGAGCTAAATAAGTAAGAGGTGCAAACTTACCATGAAAAAAATAGCATTAGCGGTATTAAGCCTTGGTCTACTTGTAAGTGGGTGTAGTGCAGGTGCCGATAAAGATGAAAAAGTGGTTGAGAAATCGGGGAAAGCAAAAGAGCAAGCAATCGTCCCGAATTACTCTATTTCGGATGAATATTATAAGACGACTATTCCATTTGAGGGAGGAAACGCACGTGGCTTAGTTGTGCAAGGAGTAAGTAATCGTCTTGATATAGATGAATTTGAAACAGGATTAATGCGTATTGCGAAAGAATCATTTAGTACGAAAGATAATGTTTTCAAAGGCGGAAAATCCCTAACTACTCAGTATATACAGATGCTTGTTAAAAGAAAACGTACAGATGCAGAACAAAAGGAACTAGAAGATACATTAAAAAAAGATGCGGTTAAATTCCCGAACATAGGGTTAAATCCTGCATTAGGTACAGGATCCGAATCATTAGAAGTGAAAAATAAAAAAAATCCAATATATATTTCAAATATTTTAGAGCATGATTATTATGTGAACAAAGGCGAAAAAGATGAGCGTAGTGGCATTGTAGTTGGATTAGCAATGAATTCGGTTCATTATTATGAGGAAGAGCATGGGTATCCGCGTGAGGCTGCAATTTCGAATGAAAAGATGTTAGCTGAAGGGAAAAAAATGGTGCCAGAAATCTTGAAAGTTATGCATCAACAAGATCCTGAGACAAAAAACCTTCCGATAACATTTGCGATTTATCGTCAGGCTCCAAAGTCTTCGCTCGTACCAGGTAACTTTGTTTCTTATGCGAATGTCGAAAAAGGTAGTGAAACGGTTGAGGATTGGAAACAAATTAATGAGAAATATTATTTGTTCCCATCTGAACAAGCGAAAACAGATAATAAACGTGAGGACTTGGCTAGAGTATCAAACTTCAAGGCAAAATTAAGCGATTATTTCCAAGGTGACTATACAGCTGTTATCGGTACTGGTATGTATAGAGACGATGAATTAAGAGAAATAAAGCTTGATATTCCTGTCCAGTTTAATGGGAAAGCAGAAATAATTGGCTTTACACAATATGTAGCCGGGCTTGTTATGGAATACTTCCCGAATTATATGAAAGTACAAGTAACGATTAAATCTGTAGAGCGTCCAGAAGCGATTATTATACGTGAAGCGAAGCAAGATGAACCGTATGTGAAAATTTTAGATTAAGTAGAAGGGCCGTTCCTTTATGGAACGGCTTTTTTTCTTGGGTAATTTTGTTATAATTTAAAATGTTATAAATAATGGGGTAAGGGGTAAAGGGCATGGATGAATTAAGTTTTCAAGTCATTATTTTATTAATTGTATTCGGTTTTTTAGCAGCTTTTATTGATTCAGTTGTTGGCGGTGGAGGATTAATTTCGCTTCCGGCACTTATGTTTGTTGGTTTACCACCAGCTTCGGCAATTGCAACGAATAAATTAGCTGCAACGATGGGGACGTTTACGAGTGCGATTTACTTTATTCGATCGGGAAAGGTCGATTTTAAAATTGTAGGAAAGTTAATCCCGTTAACTGTTATAGGAGCAGTAGCAGGTGCTTTAGTAGTAAAGTTTATTCCTCCAGATATTTTACGTCCGTTAGTGCTTGTAATGTTGGTATTTATTGCTATTTATATTATTGCGAAAAAGGATTGGGGAAGTGTGTCTACCTATAAGAAGATGACGAAAAGAAAAACATTAATATTTTTCTTTGTTATTTTAATGATAGGGTTTTACGATGGGTTTTTTGGACCAGGGACGGGATCCTTTTTAATTTTTGCATTTTTATTAATTGGTTTGGATTTTATTCAAGCGGCAGCATCTGGAAAACTTTTGAACTTTGTTAGTAATATCGTATCGTTAATCACTTTTTTATTTTTAGACGTAATTCATTTTGAATACGGTATTATTATGGGGTTATCGATGATTTTTGGCGCTTATTTTGGATCGAAGTTTGCAGTTCAAAAAGGTGTTGGATATGTAAGGACTTTATTTTTGTTAGTAACTATTTTATTGATTAGCAAAAACGTTTTGGAATATACTCATATTTTGTAGAGTTATACATTTGTATAACTCTATTTTTTTATTATATTTTAAAAATTAATTAATTTTTAAAATATAAGTCTAGGAATATTTGAATAAATCTAAATTATCGTGTAGAATAATGTTGTAAAATGTAAACGTTTTTCTAAGGGGAGGCTAAAAATAATGGTAGTAGCATACAAACATGAGCCATTTACAGATTTTTCAGTGGAGGCTAACAAATTAGCGTTTGAAGAAGGTTTAAAGAAAGTAGAATCTTATCTTGGGCAAGACTATCCATTAATTATTGGGGGAGAAAAAATCACTACAGAAGACAAAATTGTTTCTGTAAACCCTGCAAATAAAGAGGAACTTGTTGGTCGTGTTTCAAAAGCAAGCCGTGAGTTAGCTGAAAAAGCAATGCAAGTAGCGGATGAAACATTCCAAACTTGGAGAAAATCAAAGCCAGAAATGCGTGCAGACATTTTATTCCGTGCTGCAGCGATCGTTCGTCGTAGAAAACATGAATTCTCTGCTATTCTTGTAAAAGAAGCAGGTAAACCATGGAATGAGGCAGATGCTGATACAGCAGAAGCAATCGACTTTATGGAATATTATGGTCGTCAAATGTTGAAATTAAAAGACGGAATTCCAGTAGAAAGCCGTCCAATTGAATATAATCGTTTTTCTTACATTCCATTAGGAGTAGGTGTTATCATTTCTCCTTGGAATTTCCCATTCGCAATTATGGCAGGTATGACAACAGCTGCTTTAGTTTCTGGTAACACAGTATTACTAAAACCAGCTAGTACAACTCCTGTAGTAGCAGCGAAATTCATGGAAGTATTAGAAGAAGCTGGCTTACCAGCTGGCGTAGTAAACTTCGTACCAGGTAATGGTTCTGAAGTTGGTGACTACTTAGTAGATCACCCTCGTACACGTTTCATTAGCTTCACTGGATCTCGTGATGTAGGTATCCGTATTTATGAGCGTGCAGCGAAAGTAAACCCAGGCCAAATTTGGTTAAAACGCGTTATCGCTGAAATGGGCGGTAAAGATACAATCGTTGTTGATAAAGAAGCAGATCTTGAATTAGCAGCTAAATCTATCGTTGCATCAGCATTCGGATTCTCAGGACAAAAATGTTCTGCATGTTCTCGTGCAGTAATCCACGAAGATGTATACGATCACGTATTAAATCGTGCTGTTGAATTAACGAAAGAATTAACAGTTGCTAACCCAGCTGTATTAGGTACAAACATGGGTCCTGTTAATGACCAAGCTGCATTTGATAAAGTAATGAGCTATGTTGCAATTGGTAAAGAAGAAGGTAGAATTTTAGCAGGTGGCGAAGGAGACGATTCTAAAGGCTGGTTCATCCAACCAACAATCGTTGCTGACGTTGCAGAAGATGCTCGCCTAATGAAAGAAGAAATCTTCGGACCAGTAGTAGCATTCTGTAAAGCAAAAGACTTTGACCATGCACTTGCAATTGCAAACAATACAGAATACGGTTTAACAGGAGCAGTTATCTCTAACAACCGTGATCATATTGAAAAAGCACGTGAAGACTTCCACGTAGGTAACTTATACTTCAACCGTGGATGTACTGGTGCAATCGTAGGATACCAACCATTCGGTGGCTTTAACATGTCTGGTACAGACTCTAAAGCTGGTGGTCCTGACTACTTAGCGCTTCACATGCAAGCAAAAACTACTTCTGAAACTTTATAAGAAATAGTAGAAGAGATCTTCGCAGTCTGCGAAGATCTCTTTTTTTTTGAAAAACTTTCTATATGTGGAGTAAGATAGGTGTCAGTAGAAAAACTGATTAAGTATTAAGGTTTATTTCAGTAAAATAAGGTATATTATATTTGTTGAATAGATTCTCTTTAAAGAGAAGAAAAGTAGGTGAACAAAGTGGGAAAATATCAATTGGATTACAAAGGTCAGGTAGCTGTCGCAAAGTTCCATGAAAAACAGACGCCTGTCAAATTTGATAAAAAGCAGCAAATTGAAAAATTGCGTGCGGAGTATTTGAAAAAGAAACAAAAACAAACAGATAAATAATAGGGGAAACTAGTTCGAATTTAAAATGCTATATATTACCATTAGGCAAATAGAACTAGCTAAACCCTATTCATATCGGGATAAACATGTAAATAGAAATAAAACAATGAGAAAAGTTGACTTATTAGTCACATTTTTTTGTATTCATTTTAAGGATTTCCTGTATAATACAATTTGAAAGAAAATCTATGGTTTGACAAGAAACACTCTTTTCGGTTTTGCTCACTGAAGAGAGTGTTTTTTTGTAGCTAAAAACTCCTCTGTACTCATTACATTTGCATATACGCCATTTAAACTAGCTAAAATTGTATTATGAATATAAACAGCTGGTATCGTAGCATTCTTAAAAGAAAGATCTTTTGTCGCACAAGCATCATGTATAACAGTACATTGCAAGCCGAAATCAAAGGCAGCCCGTACGGTAGCATCAATACACATATGAGTCATCATCCCGCATATGACGAGGTGCTCAATATTTAAACGTTGTAATTGCTCTAGAAGATCGGTTTCGCGAAAACTATTTGGATAATGTTTGAGTATAACGGTTTCTTCTTTAAGTGGGCGTACGCTTTCATGAATATGTACACCTTCTGTATTGGGTAGGAAAAAAGTAGCGTCCTCTTTTATTGCTACATGTTGGATATGAAAAATAGGTTCGTTTTTCGTTCTAAAGAATTGTAATAGCTGACTAGCATATTCGCTTGCTTCTACTGGATTACGCAATTCCATTTTTCCATGTGGAAAATAATCATTTTGAATATCAACGAGTAAAAGAGCTGTTTTCATATATTTACCTTCCTCCAATTTCATATTCAAATAATGGTATTCAATTAGTAGAGAAGATTATCCTTTTAAAAAATATGCAAGAGGAGAATTTTACATAACTTTAAAGATTACTATTTTTTCTTGAATTTTTCATCTGAAAATTTTAATAAAGAAATAATTAATATTTTTCTAAAAAATGTATTGACTCTTATTATTCTGAGTTCTATAATGAGAATTAATTAAACGACAATTAAATCGATACATTCTTATCCAGAGAGGTGGAGGGACTGGCCCTACGATACCTCAGCAACGGGTTTTATAATACCGTGCTAACTCCAGCAAGCCTTATAAAAGGCTTGGAAGATGAGAAGATGTGAACGAGTACATATAAGTGCTCTCCTTCTTATCTTTATGGTTGATAAGAAGGAGAGCACTTTTTATTTTACCTCGAAAGCTCTACTTCAAGTTTTTACAGCATATAGGAGGGGAAAAAATGATTTCTTTTAACAATGTAAGTAAAGTATATGAATCAGGTGGGCAATCTGTTCATGCGGTGGAGGATGTAACGTTATCGGTTGAAAAAGGCGAAATTTTTGGCATTATCGGTTTTAGTGGAGCTGGAAAGAGTACGTTATTACGCCTAGTAAACATGTTAGAGAGACCAACGTCAGGAACGATTTCGATAGATGATAAAGATATTACATCATTATCGACGAAAGAATTACGGAAGCTAAGACAAAGAATCGGGATGATTTTTCAAAGCTTTAATTTATTTAATTCAAGAACAGTGTTTGGGAATATTGCTTATCCATTAAAGTTAGCGAAAGTACCAAAGAATGAGATAAAAGAAAGAGTAAATGAACTGCTGAAGTTTGTAGGGTTAGAAGATAAGGCAAACAATTACCCAGAGCAGCTATCAGGCGGACAAAAGCAGCGTGTAGGTATCGCTAGAGCACTCGCAACATCACCAGATATTCTTATATGTGATGAGGCAACATCAGCTTTAGATCCAGAAACAACGACAGAAATTCTAAACTTATTAAAGAAAGTAAATCGAGAATATAATTTAACAATTCTTCTTATTACACATGAAATGCATGTTGTGAAAGAAATTTGTCACCGTGTAGCTGTAATGGAAAAAGGAAAAGTTATTGAAGAAGGAAAACTGTTTGATGTTTTCACACAACCAAAAACAACGACGACTCAAAACTTTGTACGTTCTGTTATTAATGATCATTTACCGGAAAGTGTTTTAGCGAAAATTCAAAATGGTGGTCAGATTTATCGCCTAACATTTACTGGTGAGGAGACAGGACAGCCGGTACTATCATATATCGCAAAAAACTATAATGTCGATGTAAATGTACTGTACGGAAATATTATTGAACTTCAAAATGTGCTATTTGGAAATCTTCTTGTAGAATTGCAAGGTGAACAGAGGGAAATTCAAAAAGCATTACAACATCTAAGACTGCAAGTGCAGCTGAAGGAGGTAGAAGCTCATGCGAGTTGATTGGAGTATATTTTGGCCGCGCATACTAGATGCGACGGGGGATACCCTCTTAATGGTAATTGTAACCCTTATATTCGCTACAATTCTCGGTATACCTCTAGGTTTACTTTTATATGTAACGAGAAAAGGAAACTTTTTAGAAAATAAATGGGTCTTTTCTATTCTTAATATCATCATTAATACAATTCGTCCGGTTCCGTTCATCATCTTCTTAGTAGCTTTAAGCCCGCTAACAAGAAGTGTTATCGGAACGACAATCGGAACGGCGGCAGCAATTTTTCCAATGACGTTAGTTGCATCAATTGGTATCGCTAGAATGGTTGAAACAAATCTTGTTTCTGTTCCGAAAGGGGTAATTGAAGCAGCGCAAGCGATGGGTGCTTCACCAATTAGAATTGTTTTTGAAATCCTTGTACCAGAAGCGTTAGCACCATTAATTTTAGGTGTTACATTTATGACAGTTGGTTTAATTGAATTTTCTGCAGTTGCTGGGCTTGTCGGTGGTGGCGGCCTTGGTGATTTAGCAATGACATATGGTTATCAACGTTTTGATACATCAGTTATGTTCGTAACGGTCGTTTTACTTATCATTCTTGTACAGTTAGCTCAAAACTTAGGAAACTACTTTGCGAAAGTCTTTTTACGCAGATCATAAAAGGAAGAGGGGGAAAAGAGAATGAAGAAGATTTTAGCATTTGCATTATCAGCAATTGTAGGAATTTCGGCGTTAAGTGGCTGCTCGGATGCAGGAACAAAAGAGAAAACAGTTCGCATTGGTGTAACTGGAACGGATGGAAACGCTTGGGAAATTGTAAAGGGAAAAGCTGAAAAAGAAGGAATTAAAGTTAAACTGGTTGAGTTCTCTGATTACACAACGCCAAATAAAGCGTTAGCTGATGGAGATATTGAATTAAATTCATTCCAGCATATTGCATTCTTAGAGCAATTTAAAAAGGAGCATAAGCTAGATATTACAGCTGTTGGTACAACGCAAATTGCACCAATGGGTTTATACTCTGAAAAACATAAGAAAGCAAATGAAATTCCAGATGGTTCAGAAATTGCGATTCCAAATGATCCAACGAACCAAGCACGTGCATTAAAACTTCTTGATGCAGCTGGGTTATTAAAGCTTAAAAAAGACTTTGGTCTATTTGGAGATCCAAGCGGCATTGCTGAAAATCCGAAGAAGTTAAAAATTACACCGGTTATCGCACAGCAAACACCTCGTGTATTAAAAGATGTAGCAGCTTCAGTTATTAATAACGGTGTTGCTGGTCAAGCTGGATTAGATCCAGCGAAGGATCCAATTTTCTTAGAAGATCCAAAGAATGAAAATGCGAAGCCATATATTAATATTTTCGCAGCTCGTACGAAAGATAAAGATGATCCAACACTGAAAAAAGTAATTGAATTATATCATTCAAAAGAAGTAACAGATGCAATTAAGAAAGAAACAAATGATGGTTCAATTTCAGTAGATCTTTCACTTGATGAGCTTGAAAAAATCGTAAAATAATGATTGGGTTTAATGGACTAACAGAAGGAACCCCTCCGCTGTTAGTTCGTTCAACATATAATCTACTTAACAAACAAAACAACCCTAATTCTGTACCTTCCAATTCTGTATAACATAGAATCCAATGTTTGTTAAGTAGAGTAATGGACCAGGAGTTTTCCTGGTCTTTTTTATGAATGAAAGTAGCTAGCGAATAGTAAGGTAATCCAAATTATAATAGGATAAGAAAATAAGCTGAAAGCGAGTGTAATTAAGAATTTATTTTTATGAATTAAGTGTTTTTGGGATAAAAAAAAGAAAATAGAAAAGATGGCAATGAAAACTGCGGATATTACGCCAGGGCTATAAGAACGGTAAATGAAAAACAAAATAATATGTTGAACAGAGTTGAAGAAAATTGCCCCTTGTATAAAAATAATCCAGTATATAGAAGACAAGATGTTTATTTGATATAGAAAGACGATAAGTAAAACAAAGAGAGTCAATATAGAAATCGCAATGGAAAATTGTTGGCTAGTTATAAAAGTAATTGAAAATTGATTAGCAAGATATTGTGGCATTTGGAAAGATTCTTCAAGGTTATGAATGAAAAATAAAAAGGGAATTAGCCAGATTGTAAGAGGAGTAAAGTGTCTTGCAGAAAATGTTTTTATCAATTTACATCAGCTCCAATAAAGGGATAGAAAGCCTATAGGAAAAGGCCTTCTACAAGGATATAATTATTCAATTACAATACTTTTTAAATTGCTATTATGTTGTGGTTGTTCGGGAGCATAAGAAGATAGTTCCTCTTGCAAAATATTTAGTACTTGCTGAGTTTGTTGCTGGATTGGAGTAGGTAGCTCTTCTAATATATGCATCCCGACTTTTATTTTTGTGCGAATTATTTTTCGTAGTAGTTCCTCATGCATGCACTACACCTCCAAACCGAATGTTTAGTACATCATCTTCAAACTTAGCTCCTTGAATAGAAAGGTGCGTTAACGTTTTTGGCAGGGTGATATTTCGTTTTGCAGAACCAGCCCGAATAATAAGTTCATCGCCTTTTTGATTTAATGCAAGTTCACTTTTGTTAGAGAAGGGAATGGACAGAACGAAAATATATTCATCGCCATCTTTTTTTACATATTGAGTGCGACCGTTAAATTTTACTTCAGTAGGACAATGATCCGTTTTAAATAAAGCATCTCCAACGCGTTCTAACATAGGTAAGCCAACAACTTCTTGTTCAAACATTGGAGCTTCGTAAATAGGAAGCGGATCAAAGCTATTTTGAATTAATGTTTTATATTTCTTTTGAGTATCTTTCCAAGCTTGAAAATAAGGATCGATGACAGTGTTAGGGATGACGCGGTTAATCATAATCGCATCTACGTTATAATCGTATAAATTTAAATACGTAAAGCTACGCTGAGCCTCTTTAATAACCATTTTTTCGGGATTTACAACGATGCGGATACTTGTTACGTCTCGGTTTGATAAAATATCTCTCATTTCTCCAAGTTGTTCAAGTGTATTTGTTAATTCGTCCATAATATCATCGGTTGGAAGGGGGACACCAAGAAGTGGTTGCGCTACAGGACGAACAACTTTTAAAACTTTTCTTTTAATAGGGAAGAGTTTTTCCATCCACCAGCCGAGCATGTCTGGAAAACTGAGCATGGCTAATGTTTCTCCTGTTGGGGCACAATCAATGATAATAACATCATATGTGTTTTGTTTATAATAATCGAGTACACGAAGTAAGCTAATTAAATCTTCCATACCAGGAAACATCGTTAACTCTTCTGTTGTAATATCATCAGCTGCTTTGGAAGTGAAGAGTAGTGTAATATATTTCTGTAATTTCCCCCAGCCTTTTTCCATTTCATAAATCGTATTAATTTCTTGTGCCCATAGGTTTTCACGAATTTCTAATGGTTCAGAAGATAGTTTTATACCAAATGAATCTCCTAAACTATGAGCTGGGTCTGTGCTCATTACTAAAGTTTTTAATCCTTGTTTTGCGCTTTGAAGTGCAGTTGCCGCTGAAATGCTAGTTTTTCCTACGCCGCCTTTACCTGTATACAAAATAATTCTCATCATTCATATCCCCTTTGTTTCGAGTATCGAATATTACGAGTGGCGAAATAAACAATTGAATAAAAACCCAGCTAGGGTTTTATTCAATCGGAATGTTTTTCATTTTAGGTGTAGAAACTTTTTCTTCTGTTTTTTGTTGTGATGTAGCAATGTGATTCATAATCTTTTGGAAGATCTGTAGTAAAAATGCTTTTTCTTCTTCCGATAATGCTTCTGTTACTAGGCTAAAGTAATGGGCTGCATTTTGTTTTACTTCTTGAACGAGTATTACGCCGTTTTCTGTTAAACGAATTAATACAATACGTCGGTCATTTTCATCACGGTAGCGTTCAATATATCCCTTTTTTACAAGGCGATTTACAACACCTGTCGTTGTACTCATTGGTATATCAAGAAGATCAGCAATTTTCGTCATTGTAATATCTGTATTTCGTTCCATCCAAAGTAAACAAAATACTTCTGTTTTAGAAAGTGTTAAATCTAGGCTTACCCATTCTTCAGGATAGAAAAGTTTCTTGGCGTTATCTAGCAGTAAGTCTAAAAAATGTTCATATTGCAACAATTAATTCCACTCCCGTATATTTCGAGGTTCGTAATATTTATTTTTATTTTATGTAGAATAGAAATAATTGTCAATGATTTTAATTGTTTTTTCAGATTAGGCAGAAAACTTTCTTTAAAATAGTATTCTTTTATGATAGATTTATAAATATAAAACTAGAATTTACATAAAAATCCATCATGGTAAATATACTTATCTATAATGGATGTACTGCTAACGAGGGGGAGAACGATGAGAAGACGTAATACGCAAGCGTTCACGTTTTTAGCATGGACTTCATTTGTTTGTGCGCTTTCAGGTATGCTAATTGGTATTTATACGCTAGATGAAACGCTTAGTGTAAAAGGATACTATTTAATTGGAACATTATTTTTAACGATGTCTTGTTTTGTATTACAAAAAACAATTCGTGATAATGAAGAAGATAACGAGAGATTTCCGAAAAATAAACCGTTAGATAAAGAGTAAATCGTAAAGAAAGGCGTTTGCCTTTCTTTTTTTATGTAAAAATGGTGTAAGTACCGTGTGTTGACTTGCTTGAAGTACTGAAAATTTGGTATCATCAATAGTATTGTAGATTGAACGATATATTATGGAGGTGGCCTAGCCGTGTCAAGAATTTCCGTTGAGAATGTAAAGCACGTAGCACATTTAGCACGTCTTGCAATTACTGATCAAGAAGCAGAAAAATTTCAAAAACAACTAGATGCAATTGTTACTTTTGCAGAACAGTTAAATGAATTAGATACAACAAACGTAAAACCAACAACTCATGTATTAACTATGAAAAATGTTATGCGTGAAGATGTACCAGAAAAAGGTTTACCAGTAGAAGAAGTATTAAAAAATGCACCGGATCACAAAGATAATCAAATCCGTGTTCCAGCAGTATTAGAATAGAGGAGGGGAATTTCGATGTCATTATTTGATCATTCAGTATCAGAGTTACATAAGAAGTTAAACAACAAAGAAATTTCCGTTACGGATTTAGTAGAAGAATCTTATAAACGTATTGCGGATGTTGAAGATAACGTAAAAGCTTTTCTTACATTAGATGAAGAAAATGCACGCGCGAAAGCGAAAGAATTAGATGCAAAGATTGGTGCTGAAGATAATGGTTTATTATTCGGTATGCCAATCGGTGTAAAAGATAACATTGTAACTAACGGTCTTCGTACAACTTGTGCGAGCAAAATGTTAGCAAACTTCGATCCAATTTATGATGCGACAGTTGTGCAAAAGCTAAAAGCTGCTGACACAATTACAATCGGTAAATTAAATATGGACGAGTTCGCAATGGGTTCTTCAAATGAAAACTCAGGTTTCTACGCTACGAAAAATCCATGGAACTTAGATTACGTTCCAGGCGGATCTAGTGGTGGTTCTGCAGCAGCTGTAGCAGCAGGAGAAGTATTATTCTCTCTAGGTTCTGATACGGGTGGTTCTATCCGTCAACCAGCTGCATATTGCGGCGTTGTAGGTTTAAAACCAACCTACGGACGCGTATCTCGTTACGGATTAGTAGCATTTGCATCTTCACTTGACCAAATCGGACCGATTACACGTACAGTAGAAGACAATGCATACTTATTACAAGCTATTTCAGGTCTTGACCGTATGGATGCAACTTCTGCTAACGTTGAAGTAGGAAACTACTTAGCTGGTTTAACAGGCGACGTTAAAGGTTTACGCATTGCTGTACCGAAAGAATACTTAGGAGAAGGTGTTGGCGAAGAAGCTCGTGAGTCAGTACTAGCTGCTTTAAAAGTATTAGAAGGTATGGGCGCAACTTGGGAGGAAGTGTCTCTTCCACACTCTAAATACGCTCTAGCAACGTATTACTTATTATCTTCTTCTGAAGCATCAGCTAACCTTTCACGCTTTGATGGCGTACGTTATGGTGTTCGTTCTGATAATGTGAATAACTTAATGGATCTTTACAAAAACACACGTAGCGAAGGCTTCGGTGATGAAGTAAAACGTCGTATTATGCTTGGTACATTTGCTCTTAGCTCTGGTTACTATGATGCATATTACAAAAAAGCACAACAAGTACGTACATTAATTAAAAACGACTTTGAAAATGTATTTGCTAACTACGATGTTATTATTGGACCAACAACGCCAACTCCGGCATTTAAAGTGGGCGAAAAAGTTGATGATCCAATGACAATGTATGCAAATGACATTTTAACAATCCCAGTAAACTTAGCAGGCGTTCCAGCGATTTCTGTTCCATGTGGATTCGGTGCTAACAACATGCCACTTGGTTTACAAATTATTGGTAAACACTTCGATGAAGCGACAATTTACCGCGTTGCACATGCGTTTGAGCAAGCAACAGACCATCATACAAAAAAAGCAAGTCTGTAAGGAGGCGAGCATAGATGAATTTAGAAACAATTATTGGTTTAGAGGTTCACGTTGAGTTAAAAACAAATTCGAAAATTTTCTCTGCGAGTCCAACAGAATTCGGAGCGGAACCAAATACACAAACAAGTGTAATTGACTTAGGATACCCAGGAGTACTTCCTACTTTAAATAAAGAAGCAGTTAACTTTGCAATGAAAGCTGCAATGGCATTAAACTGTGAAATCGCAACAGAAACAAAGTTTGACCGTAAAAACTATTTCTATCCAGATAATCCGAAAGCTTACCAAATCTCTCAGTTTGATAAGCCAATTGGTGAAAATGGTTGGATTGAAATCGAAGTAGACGGTAAAAAGAAACGTATCGGTATTACACGTCTTCATTTAGAAGAAGATGCTGGTAAATCAACGCATACAGCTGACGGCTCATTAGTAGACTACAACCGTCAAGGTATGCCTTTAATTGAGATCGTATCTGAGCCAGATATGCGTACGCCAGAAGAAGCATATGCATACTTAGAGAAGTTAAAATCAATCATTCAATACACTGGCGTATCTGATTGTAAGATGGAAGAAGGTTCCTTGCGTTGTGATGCGAACATTTCCCTTCGTCCAGTTGGACAAGAGAAGTTCGGTACAAAAGCGGAACTGAAAAACTTAAACTCTTTCACTTACGTACAAAAAGGTCTTGAGTTTGAGCAAGCTCGCCAAGAAAAAGAATTATTATCTGGTGGTATCATCCAACAAGAAACACGTCGTTATGATGAAGCAACGAAGAAAACAATCTTAATGCGTGTGAAAGAAGGATCTGATGATTACCGTTACTTCCCAGAGCCGGACTTAGTTGAACTTTACATCGACGATGAGTGGAAAGAAGCAGTTCGTGCTTCTATTCCAGAACTTCCAGATGCACGTAAAGCTCGCTATGTTGCAGAATTAGGCTTACCAGCTTATGATGCACACGTATTAACATTAACGAAAGAAATGTCTGATTTCTTTGAAGCAACTGTTGCAGACGGTGCTGATGCGAAATTAACATCAAACTGGTTAATGGGTGAAGTACTTGCATACCTAAACAAACAACAAAAAGAATTAAAAGACGTTGCATTAACGCCTGCTGGTTTATCTAAAATGGTTCAATTAATTGAAAAAGGTACAATTTCTTCTAAAATTGCGAAGAAAGTATTTAACGAATTAATTGAAAAAGGTGGAGACCCAGAAGAAATCGTTAAAGCGAAAGGCCTTGTTCAAATTTCTGACGAGGGTACACTTCGTAAAGTTGTAACAGAAATTCTTGATAATAATGAGCAATCTATCGAAGACTTTAAAAACGGTAAAGACCGTGCAATTGGCTTCTTAGTTGGTCAAATTATGAAAGCTACAAAAGGGCAAGCAAATCCACCGCTTGTTAACAAAATCTTACTTGAAGAGATTAATAAGCGATAATAGTAGTAACTTTTAAAGATTAAGCAGAAAAACACCCGTACATGGGTGTTTTTCTAGGTTAATCAAACGTTTGTTTAAATGAGAGAAAATTATTTAAACAAACGTTTGATTAACTGTCAAAAGTGGAAAAATGTTTGTATAGCAACTATGGTATGATAGTTGCAAAAAGGTGGGAATAATGATAAATCTAGAAATAGAGGTTTTTTCATCTCATGAAATAATAGATAATTATTATTCGTTATATGTAAATTGTTGTGAGGAAATAGATGGACATAAATTTTTTGTCAAATAAAACAAAATCATTGAAATGAATATTTACTTTTGATGGGCTACACGAATCGGGTTCTTACTGCCTGTTTGAGCGAGATAAAAGAAGGATAGGAAGATGAGAGGAGGTAGGCACGGGAATACTGAATAGAAGTTCGGTATGTTCTTTTTTGATACATAAAGAAATTTCCTGTGCTAATAAATGATGAAGCGAGCAAGAATTATTTATAATCCTACTTCTGGGCGTGAGCTATTTAAGAAGAGCTTACCAGAAGTATTACAAAAATTAGAACAAGCTGGATATGAAGCATCTTGTCATGCGACAACGGGTCCTGGAGACGCAACTGTGGCGGCGAGGCAAGCTGTAGAGCGTAAATTTGATGTTGTTATTGCGGCTGGTGGTGACGGCACGTTAAATGAAGTCGTAAACGGTCTAGTTGGTCATGAATTCCGTCCGAAGTTTGGAATTATTCCAGTTGGAACGACAAATGACTTTGCACGTGCAATCGGTGTACCTCGTTCTATTGAAGAGGCAGCGGATATTATTTGTGAAGGAAAAACTGTGCCATTAGACCTTGGTAGAGCAAACGATACATATTTTATTAACATCGCTGGTGGCGGTCGTATTACAGAATTAACATATGAAGTACCAAGTAAGCTAAAGACTGTATTAGGACAACTTGCTTATTATTTAAAAGGTATCGAAATGCTACCATCACTACATCCAACATACGTTGAAATTGAGTATGATGGAAAATTACTACAAGAAGAAATTACGATGTTTTTAATTACGAATACTCGTTCAGTGGGTGGCTTTGAAAAGGTAGCACCATATGCATCGATTAACGATGGCTTATTTGATTTATTAGTGCTGAAAAAAGGTTCGATTGCCGACTTAATTAAAGCTGCAACACAAGCGCAGCGTGGTGAACATATTAACAATCCAAAAGTACTATACACACAAGCGAACCGAATTAAAGTGCATTCACCAGATAAACTAATGATTAATTTAGATGGTGAATATGGTGGAGATGCACCGATGGAATTCGAAAATATGTATCATTGTCTGGAACTATTTGTTCCTGAACATCAAGAGGATGCCCTGTAAAGGCATCCTTTTTTATTTATACATATATGAACGTGTCCAAGGAATGGAATCACTAATCCCTTTTGTAAATACAAATTGATGTAAATCAATGTTACCAGTATAAAACGAAGCTGCACAAGCATTTAAATACAAGCGCCACATACGAATAAATCGCTCATCTTTTGTTTTACGTATTTCATCTAGTGTATTTTCAAAGTTTTCTGCCCAGTGTTGAAGTGTTTTACCGTAATGTCTGCGCAAACTTTCAACATCAACTATAAAGAAATGCTGATTAGTTATGTTAGTAATTAATTCATTAACGGCGGGGACGTATCCACCAGGAAATATATATTTCTCAATCCAACTATTAGTAGCGCCCTCTGTAGGAGAAGTAATACAGTGAAGAACGGAAATACCACCATCATTGAGTAATGCATTGACCGTTTCAAAGTACTCTGTAATGTGATCTTTCCCGACATGTTCAATCATACCTACACTAACAATTTTATCAAACTTTCGCTCGTGAATATCACGATAATCGAGTAAATTTACTTCAACTAAATCTGTGAGATTTTCTTTTTCGATTCTTTCTAGAGTTTTTGCATATTGTTCTTCACTTAATGTGACTCCCGTTGCTTTCACACCATATTGTTTTGCGGCAGCTGTAATGAGTTCACCCCATCCGCAACCAATGTCTAGCAAAGTATCTCCTTTTTGAAGGTTTAACTTTTTTAAAATATGATTTACTTTATTATGTTGAGCAGCTGTTAAGGAATCGGTTTCATTTTGGAAATATGCACAAGAGTATGTCATTGTTTCATCTAGCCATAATTTATAAAAATCGTTCCCAATATCATAATGATGGGCGATATCTTCTTTATTTTTTCGTTTTGAAAAATTCCATCTGCTTGTAAAGTATTGTAATTTGTTATTACCTAAAAAACTGTCTTTGTTTTTATAAATAGACTCAATCGCTTTTTCAAGGTTACCCTCTATTTCAATATCTCCATTCATATAAGCTTCAC
Organism: Bacillus cereus group sp. RP29; assembly: GCF_040459765.1. Classification (NCBI taxonomy): domain Bacteria; kingdom Bacillati; phylum Bacillota; class Bacilli; order Caryophanales; family Bacillaceae; genus Bacillus; species Bacillus cereus group sp. RP29. The sequence goes on along the minus strand of NZ_JARVHN010000001.1, from coordinate 4,976,331 downwards.
CAAATGCGATGGAGGGATCTTTTATTATCTCTTTTTTGGCAAGAGGTTTGCGGAATGTAATATGAAATTGAGGATTCCCTTCACCGTACTGTACAGTGTTTCCATCCCAAAGTGTAATTTGAACAGGATCTAAAAACAGATTTTCTAATGTTTTCTTATAAAATATTTCTTCAACCATATATAAACATCTCCTACTTAAAAAAAGAATTAGGAAACTATCATGATAGTTAATGAGGTTAAGTAATTAGCTAATTTTCAATAAGATGAGAGTAATTTTACGCTTCTGTTACGTAATAGTCAAACAATCCGATTTGTATTGTAAATTGGAAGTTAGTTTGATTTTCATGGTATTTTTACAATTCGTTTATTTTATATCCATACTTTATTGATACACTGGAGGAGATAAGAGACGAGAGGTGGGGTGTTATGGAGAAAGTAAAAGCAATACTATTTGATAAAGATGGGACATTAATGGATTTTCATTCAATTTGGATAAAAGTGGCTGAAGAACTTGTGGCTGAATGTATAAAATTATACCAACTGCCACAATCAATGCAGCCGACTTTATTAAAAGAAATCGGTGTGGATGGGGTATTTGTTCACCCACGTAGCGCAATAGCGGCAGGAACAAGTCTTGATGTGGCAAAGGGGCTTTGTAAGTATATTACGTCATCTAAAGAAGAGGAAATGCATGAATGGGTAAGTGAAAAACTGTTTGCCCTTATGTACGAGCATCGTTCTTACATGAAAATGACGGCAGATTTACCGAGAATTTTACAAAGCTTAAAGGATAGAGGATTTATTTTAGGTGTTGTCACGGCGGATGATTTTGCACCGACAGAATTATTTTTAAAACAGTATCAATTAGAGTCTTTTTTTGATTATGTTGTAGCTTCAGATACATTTCCAGCACAAAAACCAGATAAAAGAATTGTAGAATCCTTTTGTGAGAGGTTTCATTTAGAGGCATGTGAAGTAGCGGTCGTTGGGGATACACCGACTGATTTATATTTAGCGAAAAATAGCGGTGATTGCTATGCAATTGGAGTACTATCTGGTACAGGAGATCGTCAAACATTAGAACCACTTGCTGATTTAGTAGTACAGTCTGTTGGGGACCTTATTTCTCATTCAGGTGAGTTTGTTTGGGAAAAAGGAAAGTCTAATGTGTAAGAAAAATAAGTCTATAAAGACTCTTAATGAGTCTTTATAGACTTATTTTTTTATGGCGAAATAGATGAATACTAGAAAAGAATATTGGCATACATTTTGCAATGAAAAGAGAAAACAATGTAAAGAAAAGGATGGGGTACGTAATGAATATAAAAAAATTTGCTAAAGTAAATGAACAAATTCCTGGACCGAAAGCAGCGTCTTTACTAGAACGCCGCCAAAATATAGTACCAAAAGGAGTAAGTAACGGCATCCCAACGTTTGTACAATCTGCAAATGGTGCTCTTGTTACTGATGTTGATGGTAATCAGTACATTGATTTCGCTGGAGCGATAGGAACAATTAACGTAGGACATTGTCACCCAGCTGTTAAAGAAGCGCTCCATAAACAAGTAGATCAATACATTCATACTGGCTTTAATGTCATGATGTATGAGCCATATATTGAATTAGCAGAAAAGCTTGCGGCATTAGCGCCGGGAAGTTTTGATAAGCAAGTACTATTTTTAAATAGTGGTGCAGAAGCAGTTGAGAATGCGGTGAAAATCGCTCGTAAATATACAAAAAGACCTGGTATTATTGCATTTTCTAAAGGTTTCCATGGACGCACATTAATGACAATGACGATGACAAGTAAAGTAAAACCATATAAGTTTGGATTTGGTCCATTTGCACCTGAAGTCTATAAAGCACCATTCCCGTACGAATATCGCCGCCCAGAAGGATTAACGGGAGAGCAGTACGATAACTTTATGATTGAAGAGTTTAAGAATTTCTTCGTATCAGAAGTAGCACCAGAAACGATTGCAGCCGTTGTAATGGAACCTGTTCAAGGGGAAGGTGGATTTATCGTCCCAAGTAAGAAGTTTGTGCAAGAAGTACGCAATATTTGTTCAGAACACGGCATCTTATTTGTAGCGGATGAAATTCAAACTGGATTTAGCCGTACAGGAAAATATTTCGCCATTGATCATTATGATGTCGTTCCGGATTTAATTACGGTATCTAAATCATTGGGTGCTGGTGTACCGATTAGTGGTGTTATTGGGCGCAAAGAAATTATGAATGAGTCTGCACCAGGAGAACTTGGTGGAACGTATGCAGGAAGCCCGCTAGGATGTGCGGCAGCATTAGCAGTACTTGATGTAATAGAAAAAGAGAATTTAAATGATAGAGCGATAGAATTAGGAAAAGTCGTAATGAACCGATTCGAAGAGATGAAAAATAAATATAATTGCATCGGTGATGTGCGCGGTTTAGGAGCAATGTGTGCATTTGAGCTCGTTCAAGATCGTAAGACGAAAGCACCTGATAAAACGTTAACAGCTAATTTATGCGCAGAAGCAAATAAACGCGGCTTACTTCTACTATCAGCAGGAACATACGGTAATGTTATTCGTGTGCTAATGCCATTAGTGATTACAGATGAGCAACTGGAAGAAGGATTAACAATCATTGAAGAATCGTTGCAAGTCTGTTATGAGAAAGCAAATATTGCTCGTGTTTAAAAGTTAAATAATAAAACAGCAAACATTCTAGCTGACTCTATATAAAATGCAGAAAATTCACTTTATAATAAAGGTAGTGAAGTGAATCGACGGATTGGAAGTTAGGGGTGGCTAGGATGGTTGCAGAAAAGGAACGAGTGTTAATGGATTTACAAGATGTATTTGAATATGCGTTTGACGAAATTTTTGTGACTGACGAAAAGGGAATCGTTGTACGTGTAAATAGTACATGTGAAAGGCACTATCAATTGGCTGCAAAAGAGTTAGTAGGTAAACATGTAAAAGAATTGCAGAAAGATGGTATCTTTTATCCATCAGCAACGTTAGAAGTAATTGAAAAAAAGAGGCCAATCGAACTCGTTCAGACGACAAAATCAGGAGAGTATTTACACGTTCGTACAAGGCCTGTTTTTGATGAAGAGGGCAATTTAAGAAGAGTAATTAGTTACTCTCGTGATCTTACAGAACTCTATCAATTACGTCAAAAGGTAGAAGAAATGGATAATCAGTTAAAAACATATAAAAAAGAATTAAGAGAAACATATGAACATGAAGGACTTATTTTTAAAAGTATCGCTATGCAAAAAATAGTCGAGACAATCAAGAAAGTATCCGTGGTAGATAGTACGGTTCTCGTTTTAGGTGAGACAGGAGTAGGAAAGAGTCGATTGGTGCGTCATTTACATGAAGTGAGTAACCGGAAGAATGAAAGTTTCTATGAAATTAACTGTGCGGCATTGCCGACAAATTTAATTGAATCAGAGCTTTTTGGATACTCAGGCGGATCCTTTACAGGTGCGAATCGTGAAGGAAAAAAGGGACTATTAGAATCAGCGCATAAAGGAACGCTATTCTTAGATGAAATTGGCGAAATGCCGCTTGAAACTCAAGCAAAGCTTTTGCAAGTGTTGCAAGAAAAAACGTTTCGCCCTATAGGCGGAAGAGAATTAAAAAAGGTGGACGTTAGAATTGTAGCGGCAACAAATAGAGATTTAAGTATGATGGTGAAACAAGGAACATTTCGGAAAGATTTATATTATCGTCTGAATGTCATTCCCATTGTAATCCCACCACTACGGGAAAGAACAGAAGACATTTTGCCACTTATTTATCATTATTTACAACACTTTAATGAGAAATATGGTAGAAATGTAAAATTAGCGCCTAGCACATTACAAATGTTTGTTGGTTACCCGTGGGAGGGAAATAATAGAGAGATTGAAAATGTGATTGAGCGAATTGTTATAACTGCCGATGATATCGTTACGATAGAAGATTTACCAATAGCGATGCAAGAATCAACGGTTGAACAGTCCGGTCAAAGTCTCTATAAAATGTTAGAAGAAGTAGAACGGAATATTATTTTGAAAGCATATAAAACATATGGATCGAGTTATAAAGTAGCCGAGTTTTTAAAAATAAGTCAATCTGCTGCGACTAGGAAAATAAAGAAACTTATAGAGGAGGAAGAGAATATTGGATAAAAAAGCGACGTTTGTAAATGTAGAGAAAAAGGCGATGTATATAAATGGTGAGTGGATTACATTGCAAGAGCAAATCGAAGTAAATAATCCAGCAACGAAGGAAATATTTGCGACTGTACCAAAGGGCGGGGTAACAGAGGCAAAGCAAGCTGTTGATGCTGCGCATGAAGCTTTTAAATTATGGTCTAAGTTAACAGCGGCAGATCGTGCAGCGAAATTAAAAAAATGGTTCACACTTATTGAGGAAAATAAAGAAGAGATTGCAGCGATCATGACGAAAGAACAAGGAAAGCCCTTTGCAGAAGCGCTTGGTGAAGTGAATTATGCAAATAGTTTTGTTGAATGGTATGCAGAAGAAGGAAAACGCATATATGGTGAAATGATTCCTGCTTCTCATCCGAATAAACGTATTTTAGTCATGAAGCAACCAGTTGGTGTTATGGCAGCTATTACGCCTTGGAACTTCCCAGCTGCTATGATTACGAGAAAGGTAGCTCCGGCGCTTGCAGCAGGATGTACAGCGGTTGTAAAACCTGCAAGTCAAACGCCGTTAACTGCGTTAAAATTAGCTGAATTAGCTCATGAAGCAGACATTCCAAAAGGCGTAATAAATATTGTAACAGGCAGTGCGAAAGCAATTGCTGATACGTGGATGGAAGATGGGCGTGTTCGAAAAGTGTCCTTTACAGGATCAACGGAAATTGGGAAAGAGTTAATGGCTAGTGCGGCACAAACGATGAAAAAGGTTTCACTTGAGTTAGGCGGTCACGCACCGTTTATTGTTATGAATGATGCAGACTTAGATAAAGCAGTAGAGGCAGTAATCGGTTCGAAATTCCGTAACGCAGGACAAACGTGTATATGTACAAACCGAGTATTTGTTCAGGAAGAAGTGTATGAAGCGTTTGTAGAGAAGTTTCAAAAGGCAGTAGGGCAGTTAAAAGTAGGGGACGGTTTCAGTGACGGAACGACTGTAGGACCACTTATTGACGAGAATGCAGTTTCAAAAGTACAAGAACATATTGAAGATGCTATTCAAAAAGGTGGAACAGTTTTATATGGTGGCCAAAAGGTTACAGAGCTAGATGGACACTTTATTCAACCAACTGTAATTGGATTAGCGAATGATACGATGCTTTGTATGAATGAAGAAACATTTGGACCAGTTGCACCTGTTGCGAAATTTAAAACGGTTGAAGAAGTAATTGAACGTGCAAACAATACGCCATACGGTTTAGCAGCGTACATTTTCACGAAAGACATTAGCCAAGCGTTCCAAATTAGTGAAGCACTAGAGTATGGTATTATCGGTTTAAATGATGGCCTCCCATCAGTTGCACAAGCGCCGTTCGGTGGCTTTAAAGAGAGTGGCATTGGTCGTGAAGGAGGTCATTTCGGTATCGAGGAATATTTAGAAATTAAATATATTTCATTAGGACTATAAGTAGTATACTAGAATCTCTATAAGGTAACAGAGAAGGAGATTCTAGTATGGTATATTGGCTATTATTACTTGTAACAATTATTTTTGAAGTAGCTGGAACAATTGCGATGAAGTTATCAAACGGTTTAACAAAGCTCATTCCAAGTGTACTTATTTTTGTATTTTACGGAATTTGTTTCAGCGTGTTCGCCATCGTTGTAAAAAAGATTCATTTAAGTATTGCTTATGCAATTTGGTCTGGTGTTGGGACGTTACTTATTACGATTATTAGTGTGTACTTTTTTAAAGAGCACATTAGCCTATTCCAAGCATTTTGTATTCTTTTCATCGTGTTAGGAGTAATTGGGCTTAAGGTTTCATCTGCATCATAAAAGGCTATCTTCCAGTGTGGAAGATAGCCTTTTGCTTTTATTAAAACGCCCAATTACCTTTACGGAAGATTGGTTCATGTCTGCCATCAGCTGTAATGCCGTCGATATCAAGCTCAGCTGATCCAATCATGAAATCTTCGTGTGTAATACTAGCGTTTGCGCCATTTTCAGCAAGTTCTTCTTTAGACATCGTTTTTCCGCCAACTAAGTTAAATGCATAAGCATTTCCGATTGCAAGGTGGCAAGATGCGTTTTCATCAAATAGCGTGTTGTAGAATAAAATATTTGTGTTTGAAATTGGTGAATCATGAGGTACTAAAGCTACTTCTCCTAAGAAGTGAGAACCTTCATCTGTTTCTACTAAATGTTTTAAAGCTTCTTCTCCAACTTCAGCTTTATAATCTACGATACGTCCGTTTTCAAATGTTAACGTGAAGTTATCGATAATGTTACCTGCAAATGCTAACGGTTTTGTACTAGATACTTGGCCATTTACACCTGTTTTAAGTGGCATTGTAAACACTTCTTCAGTTGGAATGTTCGCCATAAATGGTACGTTCTTTTCATTTAAGCTACCAGCACCAGCCCATACATGTTTTTCTGGAAGTTCGATCGTTAAATCTGTTCCAGGACCTGTATAGTGAAGAGCTTTATAATGCTTTTCGTTTAAGTAATCAACTTTTGTATGTAATGTTTTATCGTGTTCTTTCCATGCTTCCACAGGATTTTCTAAATCAGCACGAGTAGCTTTGAAAATAGCATCCCATAGTTTTGCTTCTTGTTCTTCTGGTGCAACGTCAGGGAATACTTTCGCAGCCCATTCTTTCGTAGGAACAGAAATGACACACCAGCTTACTTTATCAGCTTGTACGTAATCACGGTATACTTTCATTGCTTCACCAGCTACTTTATGAGCTGTTGCGATACGCGTTGGTTCTACACCTTTTAATAAATCAGGGTTTTCTGCATAAATAGACATAAATGCAGCGCCTTCTTTTGCTAATTCTTCACGAGCGTGTGCTTTCCAAGATGGGAACTCAGCGAATGCTTCTTCAGGAGCTAGATCGAACTTTAAGCGTGTTAACGTCTCATCATTCCAATCCACATATACGTGTTTTGCACCAGATTTATATGCTTTTTCTGTAACGAGGCGTACAAATTGTACAGCTTCAAGAGGTGCGCTAATTGATAATGTTTGTCCTGGTTGAATATTAACACCAACATTGACTGCAAGGGCAGCATATTTCTCTAACGTTTGTTCAAATGACATATGTATAATCTCCTTTAATTTGAAAGATTTCTTACTATATATAATACAAGAAAATTCAAAAAATATATATAAATATAGCGTAAAAAGAGAGCTCAAAATATATTGAGCCCTCATCGTTATTTAATCGAAGAAGCAAATTGTTCTACGGTCGTCGTATGGTGTATGCGAACACGCTTCATTTTTAACAATTCATCGGGTTCACCTTTTGTAATGAATTTTCCGGGTTTTGTTGTCGTCGCAAATTGATAATATTTCTTCGTTTCTGCAACGACTTTATCATCTACATGACCGAATGGATAAGCCACTGCGATAACGGGCTTACCTGTTATTTTTTCTAACTTTTCTTTTGATCCTTTTAATTCCTCTTCATAGTTTGTAATTTTCGGTAAGTCTGCATGCGTCGCTGTATGAGATTGCACTGAGAAAATGCCGGAATCGACCATTTCTTTTATTTCAGAAGTAGACAGTGATCCTTCTACATCAACGTTATCAACAATCATATATTCTGTTGCTGTTGGTTTAAATGTATCGTCTTTTAGCTTTTGTAAAACATGGAATGCATTCATATTATTTTTCATACCGTCATCAAATGTAACAAAGATAGGTTTATTTACTTTATTAATATCACCCCAACGTTCAAAAGTTAGTAATGTATAGCCGTTGTCTTTTAAATATTTCATTTGGGCTTCAAAGTTAGCAGGTGAGACGAATAAATCTTTAATGCCTTGTCCGTGATAATCATCGATTGCATGATACATAAGAACGGGAACCTTTTGTTCGAAAGTAATAGCAGCTTTTGTGAGTGGGATGCTTTTCCCATCTTCTTTTATGCCTATTGCTTCAATTTGGAACTCACCACGTTTTCCTTCAAATTCTTTTATATCAAAAGGAAGTGTAAACTGTTTCTCTTTTTCTTTAGAAGAAAAAGATTTAGTGTGTTCCTTTCCATCAGCAGTACGCCAAATTTTATATTGTACTTCAGTTAAAGTATCTTTTATATCTGTTATATGAATAGTAGTATTTGTAGATTCGTGTGTAATGGGCTGATAAGAAATTTTACCTTGTTCTTGCACAGTTTCTGTTTGTTTCTTAACTTCTTGAACCCTTTTCTCTTTTTTAGGTTCCTGGTTTACATTGCTAGTATTACAACCTGCTAGAATGGCAGATGTGCATAAAGCGATTGCTGCATATTTTCTCATAAAATCACCTTCTATTGTGTATTATGTTGCATATTTACATTAAAATCCCCACCGCTGTAAGAGAGGTGGGGACATACCCTTGTTCATCATAGCATTTGGAGAAAATGTATGGAATGAGAAAAGTAACAATAGATAAAAAAATCACCTTACTTCAACGAGTAAGGTGATTTTTTATTAAATAAACAATCCAGCGATTGTCGCAGATAAAATAGAAGCAAGTGTTGATGCAAATAGCATTTTCCAACCAAATTTAGAAACAACGCTTCCTTGTTTTTCAGAAAGGGCACGGATTGTACCAACGATTGCACCAATTTGGCTAATACTTGCGAAGCTAATTAAGAATACTGTAACGATTCCAACTGTACGTGGAGATAATGTTGCTGCAACACCTTTTAAATCAAGTATTGCTACAAACTCGTTTAATACAATCTTCGTACCCATAATACCACCAGCTGGGATAATATCTTGAGTTGGAATACCCATTAAGAACGCGAATGGGGCAAGTATATAACCGAAGATTTGTTGTAACGTAACAGCATATCCCATTGCACCTGAAGCGGCACTAATTACGTAGTTTACAACTTCCATCACACCGATGAAGGCGATCATTAATGCGGCAACGATACCAGCTACTTTTAAACCGTCAAGCGCACCGTTAATCATTGCGCCGATAAAGCTGTCCCCGAATAAAGTACGATCAAATTTCTGAACTACTTCGTCTTCTTTTTTCGTATCAACAGGTGTTAATAACGAACAAACGATTAAGCTTGAGAATAAGTTTAACGGAAGAGCTGCTAGTACATATTTCGCATCTAACATCATTACGTATGATGCTGTAACAGAGGCAGAAACTGAACTCATTGCAGAACAACAAATGATAAACATACGGTTTTTATTGAAATGTTGTAAATCATTTTTAATAACGATTAACGCTTCACTTGAACCAAAGAATACAGAGTTTACTGCGTGGAATGATTCAACGCGTGGTAAACCAGTAATTTTTGAAATGGCACCGCCGACAACGCGAACGATGAATGGTAAAACCCCTAAATAACTAAAGATAGAAAGTAGTGCTGAGAAAAATACGATAATTAATAGTACGTTTAAGAAAAAGACAAAATCTCTTTGAATCCCATTAAAGAGAAAATCGACACCTGTCGTACCAAGTTTAATTAGTTTGTTGAAAACTTTACCAATGAAAATAATGATTTGTTGACCAATCTTTGTGCCAAACATAAACCAACCGATTAAAATTTGAAAACCAATCATAATAGCAATTGCACGGAAGTTGATTTTACTTTTGTTGTTTGACAAAGCAAAACATAAACCTAAAACGACAAGAATACCGATAATGCTCATTACATATTGCATGTAGTTGCCCCTTTCAGAAGTTCGTATAAAGTTTGTACATAAAACGCTCGTTATATTACTAAAAATAAAACAAGGAGGTTTTATGTCATACGTAAGATGTCTGACCTTTTAGAAAAATAAAAATAAAAAAAGACCCATATGGATTCACTTTCATCTATGAGAGAAAGCTAATCAATATGAGTCCTTTTTGCACATGGGCTAATATTCATTAGTTTTCCCCATAGTCCAGCAATTTAAGGTTGCCGGGTAGAAACTCTCGATCCATATTATCGAGTATATATGAGGTAACATCGTCCGTATTAAATTAGTAGTAGCGTAACATTAATGGAGAACTATCGTCAATAGCTTTTTTTCTTCCAATAGAAATAGACCATATAAGTATGATAAAATGTAACGCAGTGTTATGAAAAAGAGAGGTCGGAAAATGAGTACAAAAATGACGCCACCAGTTGAAAAAAACGAGTTTATAGATGTAGTATTTGAAGATTTAACACATGATGGTGCCGGTGTTGCGAAAGTAAAAGGCTATCCTATTTTCGTTAAAAACGGATTACCAGGTGAAGAAGCACAAATTAAAATTATTAAAGTAAAGAAAAACTTCGCATTCGGTCGTTTAATGAAGCTTCATACAGAGAGCCCATATCGTAAAGATGCAGAATGCCCAGTGTACAATCAATGCGGCGGTTGTCAGCTTCAGCATTTAACATATGAAGGACAATTACAAGCGAAAGAAAAACAAGTACGCGACGTTATGCAGCGCATCGGCGGATTAGGTGATGTTCCTGTTCATCCTGTACTTGGCATGAAAACCCCGTGGGTATACCGTAATAAAGCACAAGTGCCAATTGGAGAACGTGAAGGCGGACTTGTAGCTGGTTTCTATCGTCAAGGAACGCATGACATCATTAATATGGAATCATGTTTAATTCAGGCGGAAGAAAACGATACATTAATCCAAGAAGTAAAACGTATTTGTGAAAAGCACGGTATTTCAGCGTACAACGAAGAGCGTAACAAAGGAACACTTCGCCACGTAATGGCTCGTTACGGACAAGTAACAGGGGAGATTATGCTTGTCTTCATTACTCGTACAGCAGAACTGCCAAACAAAAAAGCAATCATTGAAGAAATTGCTACGAAATTCCCAGAAGTAAAATCAATTGTTCAAAACGTAAACCCGAAACGTACAAACGTAATCTTCGGAGACAAAACGACAGTACTGTACGGATCAGAATATATTTATGACTTTATCGGTGACATTAAATTTGCGATTTCAGCACGTTCATTCTATCAAGTAAACCCAGAACAAACGAAAGTGCTGTACGATAAAACGTTAGAATACGCAAAATTAGATGGTAACGAAACAGTAATTGATGCCTATTGTGGAATTGGATCAATCTCCTTATTCCTAGCACAAAAAGCGAAAAAAGTGTACGGCGTTGAAATCGTCCCGGAAGCGATCGAAGACGCAAACCGAAACGCAGCGCTAAACAATATGACAAACGCTGAATTTGGTGTAGGAGAAGCAGAAGTAGTCATTCCAAAATGGTATAAAGAAGGCGTAATCGCTGATACAATGGTCGTAGATCCACCGCGTAAAGGTTGCGATGAGGCACTATTAAACACAATCATCGACATGAAACCAAAACGCGTTGTATACGTATCATGTAACCCAGCAACATTAGCACGTGACTTAAAAGTACTAGAAGAAGGCGGATATAAAACGCAGGAAGTACAACCTGTTGATATGTTCCCGCATACGACTCATGTAGAGTGTGTAGCTTGGCTTAAGTTGGTATAATAGGAAAGCAGTTGATATAGGAAAATCTATACCATCTGCTTTTTGGTTTATTGAGAGTTTGAAATTGTATTCATAGTGAGAGGATTTGAATTTGAAATGATAGATAATTTTTGGCGTGATTTACCACGACCATTTTTCGTACTTGCACCAATGGAAGATGTGACAGACGTTGTTTTCCGTCACGTAGTAAGTGAAGCTGGTCGTCCAGATGTATTCTTCACAGAGTTCACAAACTCAGATAGCTATTGTCATCCAGAAGGTATGAAAAGCGTACGTGGTCGTTTAATTTTTACAGAAGATGAACAGCCAATGGTGGCACATATTTGGGGAGATAATCCTGAATATTTCCGTCAAATGAGTATTGGTATGGCAGAGTTAGGATTTAAAGGTATTGATATTAATATGGGTTGCCCTGTGCCAAACGTAGCATCAAGAGGAAAAGGTAGTGGCCTTATCTTGCGTCCAGACGTTGCGGCAGAACTTATTCAAGCTGCAAAAGCGGGCGGATTACCTGTCAGCGTAAAAACAAGACTTGGCTTTAAAGAGTTAAGCGAGTGGGAAGATTGGTTAACGCACATTTTCAAACAAGATATTGCAAACCTTTCTATTCACTTACGTACAAGAGAAGAGATGAGCCAAGTAGATGCACACTGGGAGCTAATTCCGGAGATTAAAAAATTACGTGATCGTATTGCACCAAATACGCTCCTAACGATAAACGGAGACATTCCTGACCGTAAAACTGGGCTGGAACTTGCTGAAAAATACGGCATTGATGGCGTAATGATTGGACGAGGAATCTTTAAAAATCCATTTGCTTTCGAAAAAGAACCAAGAGAGCATAGCAGTAAAGAACATCTAGATCTTTTAAGACTACAACTTGATCTTCAAGATCAATATGCAGAAGTACTGCCACGCTCCATAACAGGATTACATCGCTTCTTCAAAATTTATGTAAAAGGATTCCCTGGGGCTGCTGAACTACGAAATCAATTGATGAGCACGAAATCGACTGATGAAGTGCGTGGGTTGCTTGATAAGTTTGAGGCGAGTGTTAATGTGGTAGAAGGTAGTGAGACGGTGTAACTGTTGAAAGTTAGAGGGGCTGGAGTGTAGTAATTTTATTAGTGTAAGGTGAACCGTATCATAAGTAAGTGAGGTATTCTATATAAAACAAGGGTAAGAAAAGAATACAAGAGAAAATGGTAGGTTGATCTTGACTTTCACTGATATTAGCATGTTTATTTTATCCCGCTATTTGCGGGCAGTAAAACTCCCACCTCAAAATTCTGCTAGTGCAAAGAGGTTAGGTTGGATTCAGGCTGATAATAAGTGGGGGGATGAATCACCCCTCACTTATTAAAGTTGCACTTTATTACGCCTATAATTGGAGGCTATGCAAATGTTAAGTGATCAAACGAGATATTCTAGGCTCGCGAATATAACCAAAATAATAAATACAAAATTAGAACTACGTGAAGTATTGCAGCGTGTAACAATGGCGATATCAGAGGAGATTGTTAGGTGTGACGCTGTTGGAATTTATTTACCTGAAGAAGATGGAACATTTAGAGGGTTTGCAGGAAAACCAGAGACCATAAATGGCGTAACGCTCGATACTCAAGTAATTGACCCTGAAGTAGACTTACTGGCAAAAGAAGTTATTGAAACTAAAAAAACCATCTATATTCCTGATACCTCAAAGGATCATCGACCGGATCCGAGACCAGTCGATGCGTTCAAAATTAAGTCTTTATTAGCTCTGCCTATCTCATTTGGGCAAGAGTTATTTGGTCTTGTTTTTTTATTTGATTATGGAGTTCCAATGAACTTAACAGATTCAGAAATTCAAAGTGTTGAAGCTTATGTAAACATGGCGGCGGTCGCCATTCAAAACGCAAAAAATTTAACCCAAAAAGAAAATCTTATTGCCGAGAAGCAGCTGTTACTAAATGTTACCCGTGATTTATCAATGTGTTCCTCAATACAGGAGAGTTCTGATAAATGCTTTTTTTACTTAGGACAGATTTTAGAGAGTAAAAACATGGCTGCCCACCTTTTAGATCCGCTAGACAAAACAACGATTAAGACAACGGAGTTAAGCTCGGGCTGTGATTGGATAGAAGCAGATTGGATGGAGAAAAGCTATGAAGCCAAGATTCAAGAGATTATTCGAACAAAACATATAGATAGTAAGGGTTTACTGATGATTCCATTGGTTTCAATGGGAGAAGTATTAGGGGTAATCGTCGTTGGCAAAGAGGAAAAAACTCATAATTACGATGATTCCCGAATTCAACTGGCAAAATCTATCGTTGATGCTACAGCCCCTACGTTTTCAAACTTGTTATATATGGATCAACTTGAAAGCATGGTGGAAGAACGAACGAGAGAACTGGCTGCTGCTAATGAAAAAGTCACAAGTGTGATTGAAAGTATTACGGATGGATTCTTGACTTTGAATAATAAATGGGAATTTACTTATGTAAATAAACATCAACATTTCCCACAAAGAAAAACAGCAAAAGACGTATTAGGTAAGAATATATGGGAGGTCTTCCCAAGTAGCGTAGATACAGTTATATATAAGGAGCTTCATCGTGTAATGTCAGAGCGAACTACAGTTCATTTTGAATTTTTTTCTACCTCTGATGAATATTGGCATGAAGTTATTGCATATCCGTATGATGATGGTATTTGTTGTATTTGTAAAAACATAACAGAAAAAAAACAATATGAGCAGGAATTGAAAAGGTTATCCAACATAGAGTTAATAGGGCAAATGGCAGCAGGTATCAGCCACGAGATTAGAAATCCAATGACAACAATACGAGGATTTTTGCAGTTATTAAAAGAAGAGAATAACTATGAGAAACATAATAACTACTTTAATTTAATGGTTGAAGAACTTGACCGTGCCAATTCTATTATTACTGAATTTCTCTCAATAGGTAATACAAAGAAATCAGATTTGCAGATGTTAGATTTAAACTCAATTATCCACGATATTATTCCTTTAATAAAGATAGATACGCATAATCAAAATAAATATATTCAAGTCGATACAAATGACGTTCCAGCATTACTTTTAAATCGTAATGAGATACGGCAATTATTAATGAACCTATACCGTAATGGCTTAGAAGCGATGAGTACAGGGAAAACTCTAACCATTAGCACCTATAAGGAAGGGCAAAATTGTGTGGTGCTTGCAGTGCGGGATGAAGGGAAAGGTATCAGCCCTGAAGTATTAGAGAAACTGGGGACTCCATTTTACACAACCAAAGATAATGGAACTGGATTGGGATTAGGCGTATGTTATGCCATTGCTACCCGTCATAATGCAAAAATAGAAATTCAAACAGGATCGGAAGGCACTACCTTTTTTGTTAAATTTAATTATGAAAATAATAAAAAATAATCTTATTTAGATTAGTTACGGTAAACTGTATTACAAATAAAAAGTTAAAAATAATCAACATTTCAGGAGGAAACCCAATGGCAATGAGCAATAACGATATATTAAAAAGAGTAAGATATGCTTTAGATATAAAAGATATAGATATGGTAGAAATCTTTAAACTTGGTGGTATAGAAGTAACGAAAGAAGACGTAGTTGATATGCTTACAAAAATAAAGAGAGCACCTCAGTACGAACCTGAAAACCCTGATGTGGAAGAAGATGAGTACGTAAAAACATGCGATATGATGATGTTAGAGGCATTTTTAAATGGATTTATTACTTTAAAAAGAGGTAAGCAAGATCCGAAACCAGGGCAACCGGCACCTGTACAAAGCAAAGAAAGTGCGAATAACCTTCTTCTAAAGAAAATGAAAATAGCACTATCTTTAACGAGTGAGGATGTACTTGATATATTAGATAGCGTAGGCGTTACGGTGACTAAGGGAGAACTAGGCGCTCTATTAAGAAAAAAAGGCCATAAAAATTACAAAGAGTGCGGCGATAGATACGCAAGGAATTTCATTAAAGGATTAGCTGTAAAGTATAGAGGATAATGATTCCGTTAAAGCGGTAAATGATATAATAGGTAGAGTAGGACGTTTGTATCCTACTCCTTTTTATTTGTAAAAATAATATGCTAGGTGATGAAATGGTACATACATATTTAGGCGAAACAATTAATTTTCATATAACTTATAAAAAGAAAAAATCGGTGCGTTTTTTGGTGGATTCTTACGGGAATGTTGAGGTGCAAGCTCCAAAAGGGACACCTTTTGAATATTTAATCCAGTTGCTAGAAGAGAAGTGGGATTGGATTCAGACAACACGTAAGGAAATGGCGGAGCGAGCGCGTGGACCACAGGAAAAGGATTATGATCAAGGAGAAGGCTTTTTGTATTTAGGAAGTACGTATCCGATACAAATTTCTCAAGATACAAATATTACGCAAGACAATGCAGTGTTTGAAGGAGATAAGCTACATATTTATGTGAAAGATCTTAAAGATGAGAAAATACAGCAAGCTTTAAAACGATTTTACTATAAGCAGTGTAAGTCATTAGTAGAGAAGAGTATTAAAGCACATCAAAGTAACTTTAAAACAAAACCGCGTTCTATTCGTATTACAGATAGTAGTCGTACGTGGGGCACTTGCGATTCAAATTTACAGCTAACATTCAATTGGAAGCTAGCGATGGCACCACAGCGAGTAATTGATTATGTAGTTGTTCATGAAATGTGCCATATGGTTCATTTAAATCATGATCGCTCTTTTTGGCGCCTTGTCGGGAAGATCATGCCTGATTATAAGGAAATGGAGAATTGGTTAGCGTTATCTAGTTGGAAGATGACGGTTTAGTGGTGCACTTATTGTCAATCTTTGTCGGTAAGTCGATATATTTTGGAAATCGCTGATATATTTGGAGTTGCGCCGATATATTTTGGAAATCGCTGATATATTTGAAGTTGCAATCGATATGTTCAAGGAAGAGAAAGCAAAAGGAGATGTCACAGCAGACATCTCCTCGTATGATTAAGTTAGGTTTTTAGGGACGGGATGTACCTATAAACCCAAGGGTATCTATTTTTATGAGATACTAATATTTGTAGATAGAGTGTTGCCGACCATCTCCCTGAATCTTTGTATTCGTAAAAAAGAGCGGTACCTCTGTCTAATAAGTAGTTTACGAATGAGTTGGATGTTGATGACCATTGGTCATTCTTCGTATCTCTTACGAGGTAGTAGCGCTTATTAGTTCAGGGGAGGAAAGCACTATCTAACACTAATTAATATAGGGGTGTAAGCTATGTTCTATTTAGGTATTGATATCGCTAAACATAAACATTATGCGTCCATTATCGATCAAGCGGGAAAACCTATTACTAAGCCATTTCCTTTTCAGAATCACAAAGAAGGTGGACAAACCCTTTTAAATCAGATCTACCAATACATTGAGTCTCCTACAGAAATACTGATTGGAATGGAAGCCACCGGACATTATTGGTTAGCTGTTTATTCTTTTCTACTGGATCATGGATTTTCAGTCATTGTATTAAACCCCATTCAAACCAATGCCTGGCGAAAAGGAACAGAAATTAGAAAGCGAAAAACAGACGCCATTGATGCCACTATGATTGCCGATATCATTCGATTCGGCCGTTTTGTTGAAACCCCACTTGTGGACGAAAAAATGTTCGCTCTAAAACAAATGAGCCGCTTTCGTAATGCGCTTGTAAGTAATATGAGTGATTTAAAACGAAAAGCTCTTGTCGTATTAGATCAGACTTTCCCAGAGTACCAAAGCATCTTTTCGGATGTTTTTGGTAAAACTTCTTCGCAAATCTTACTTGAATATGCCTCTCCTAGTGACTATGAACAGATATCTATTGATGATTTAACACAAATAATTGAGCAAACCAGTCGTAACCGACTAGGAAAGAAAACAGCTAACAAGCTAATGGAATTAGCCTCTAATTCGTTTGGTGTTACCTTCTGTAAAAACGCTTTTTCCTTCCAACTAAAAATGTTGATGGAGCAAATTCGTTTTATCGAAGATCAAATCAAAGAATGTGAAGACGAAATGTCACAACTTTTAATTGATTTAGATACTCCTATCATGACAGTACCTGGCGTTGGACCAATTTTAGGTGCCACTATACTAAGTGAAATTGGGGATATACACCGCTTTGATAAACCATCTAAACTTGTCGCTTACGCAGGCATTGATGCCTCTGTGTCCCAATCTGGACAATTTGAATCATCAGGTATGTCTATATCTAAGCGTGGCTCTTCTCATTTACGTAGAGCCTTATTCCAAGCCGCTATTACAGCCCATAAACATGACCCTGTCTTGAAAGCTTTTTATGAGAAGAAACGAAAACAAGGAAAGCACTACTATGTTTGTATAGGAGCTGTAGCTAGAAAGTTGTGCTACATTATCTATGCCATCCTAAAAAACAATAAACCGTATGAAATCCCTCAATATTCAAAAGAAGTTTGATACTTTTATTTTTTTTAACATCTCTTAGGGTTATTTGGTGCACCCTTTTTTAAGTTTCCTATTTATAAAATTCCTCTTGACTTCTCATAGTTGGTCTTTTTTCTAGCGTAGCAATTATCGCCCAAACTTCACAACAAAATCTCCATCCACCTTCTCCATCTCATACCCGCGATACCCCTCCGAAAGCAACGCCTGTTGTCCACCAGCATTGTTCATTGGAATGCTCTTAATATCCGTCCAATCTCGTTCTTTAACTCCGCGCAATTCCTTCACAAAAACATACCGCATACTACCACCATACTTCTCCTTCAGCGCAGCAATCTCCATCCCTTGTGAGAACTTATCTTTTAAGCTTGGAATGTTAAAAGGGGCAACGGTGCAGCAAACGTAGTCGTATTTGCTATCTTCTTTTTGTAATTCATCCATGATGACTGTCGCTAATATTTTTTGCATACCATTTCCACGCCAGTTCGGATGAACGTTTGAGATTTCTTGATAGATGACGCGGTGCAGTTCCCTTTCTGGTATGCCAATATCGAGTCCTAAATGTTCATCGTCGATAGGAGGGACGAGTAGGGCGCGAAATGCGATGAGTTCGTTTTCGATAAAAGCACCGATCATCATGCCGTTTCCTTCTAGAATGTATTGAAATTCTTCTTGGGAGAGTGGTTGTAGACGACTTTTATCTTCTAGTGCTTCAACTACAACGTTTTGTAGTAATAAAATTTGTTCGATGTGCTCTAGTGATAGTAATGTAACGTGAAATAGCTCGTTATTTTGTTTTAATCTGCCCTCGTATAGAACTGTCATGCGTTAGCCCTCCTTTAGCGTACACTGTCTTGAAAGACGGTGAGTTCTCGTAGTGTATCTTCATTTATTTCGATACCTAGTCCTGGCTGTTCGTTTAAGCGAATAAATGGTACGTCGTAATGTAAGTTTCCGATGTCCTTCGTGAATTTTAATGGACCTGTAAGTTCAACGCTCGTAATAATTTTTTTCGAGAAAGCGACATGGAATCCCGCGGAAGAGGCAACGGATGATTCGACCATGGATCCAACTTGGCATTCAATACCTGCCATTTCAGCTTGATGAGCAAGTTTTACAGCTGGATATATGCCGCCGCATTTCATTAGTTTTATGTTTACTTTATCAGCAGCGTCTAATTTAATAATTTGGCGCATTTCACGAGAGCTCTTTAATCCTTCATCAATCATAAGTGGAAGATCTGTTTTCGAACGAATGTGAGCCATTGCGTCAATATCGTCTGCGATGACAGGCTGTTCAATCCAGTCGATGTTTACATGACTTAATGAACGAAGTGCTGTTAATGTGTTTGCACTATTTTTCCACCCCTGGTTTACATCAACACGAATTGCGATGTTATTTCCTACACGCTCACGTACTGCTTCAATTCGTTTTACATCTTCTTTTACATTTGTACCGACTTTCATTTTGAAAGATTGGTAACCTTTTTGAATCATGGAAGCAGCTTCTTCAGCCATTTCTTCTGGATCTGCGATACTTAATACGTGAGTGATAGGAAATTCTTCATGGTATCGTCCACCAATTAATTGATATACAGGTTGATTTAATTTTTTACCCATTATATCAAAACAAGCAATATCAATCGCAGCTTTTGCAGTAGGAACACCGTAAATTGTATTGTCCATCATATCGTGTATTTTCTCGATATTCATTGGATTTTTCCCGATAAGAGCAGGTGCTAGTGTATGCTTTAAAGTATGGAAAGTACTTTCCCAAGATTCGCCTGTAACGTGATCATCAGCGACGCCTTCACCGTAACCGATAATGCCTTCGTCTGTTTCCATTTTGACAATAATAGAAGGCATATCAGAATAAGAACCGTAACTAATAACAAACGGATCGCGAAGCGGTAAACGAATTGCATAAAGATGAATAGCTGTAATTTTCATTAGGTAGAGACCCCTTCCTGTTTACAATGGTTTTGTACATTTGATATAGTTGACGTTAAATAGTCGTTAATTAATGATAAGGAGTTAGAGAAATGATGATAAAAATTGCAGTTGTCGGTTCAAAAGAGTTTATGGAGACACTTTTACCTATTGCTCATAAACTAGAAGAAATAGAAATTGATCCATATGTTTACCTTCATCCGGCAGAATCTTCTGAACTATTAAAGCGTTTAAAGCCTTGTGATTTCATCTTTTTCTCAGGTGCTTTACCTTATTATATGGCAAAAGAAATAAGAGAACAATTACGAATTCCAAGTACGTACTTACAGCAAGACGAGACGACTGTCGTATCTTCCATTCTTTCTGTCATGTATCACCAAGGGGTTCAACCACATAAAATTTCAATTGATTTAGTAGACCGTTCATTCATTATAAATGTGTTCCATGATATTGGCATAAAAGAAAGTCCACAAGTGTTTGATTATGAAAATATGCTGTGGAGTAAAGATGAAATAAATAGAGTTATTGATTTTCATGTAGCTAAATATCAATCTGGAGAGGCTCATTTAGCTTTAACTAGCATTCATGCTGTCTATGATGAACTTCAAAAAATAGGTATTCCTTCAGAACGTATGATAGATCCGAAGCAATCTATTATACATGGGCTAAAAGATGCAAAAATAAAAGCTGAGTTAGCAAGAAGCCATTCAGCTACTGTTGGTGCTTGTATTATTTCTTCTTTAGAATTACGAGATGGTTTGCTTGAGCAATTAGATGTTATTTCAAAAGAACTACGTGGTTCATTTAAAACAATTGATGAAATGACGTTCATTTTATATACGACTCGTGGTGATATTGAATCCATTATAAAAACAAATACGATGAATAATTTATTTGCGAGTATAGAAGGAACGATAGCTATTGGATTTGGTTACGGAAAAACTGTGAAAGAAGCGGAGCAAAATGCTAAAATCGCCCAAGGTTTCGCGAAGAATAATCCAATAGACCACTGTTTTTATATACTAACAAGTGATAAAGAACTATTTGGTCCGTTCCCGAAAGAACAGAGAGTACAAAGTTTGAAAAATGATAATCCGGAACTAATGAAAATAGCGAAGGAAACGAAACTTAGCCCAGCAAATTTATCAAAAATTATTCAATTTAGTCAATCACATCCGTCATTAAAGTTTACAGCAGCAGATCTTTCTGAATACTTACAAGTGACTCGGCGATCAACAGAAAGGTTATTAAAGAAACTAGTTGATTATGGGTATGTTCATATTTGCGGCGAGGAAATGCCTTATCAACAAGGGCGTCCTCGCGCAATATATGAACTGAATTTACCGTTATCTTTAAGCTTCTAATTGAGTGTTTTGTTTTTTTAGTAGTTCTGCTTTTTCAATGTCAGATAGTTTCGTAATTGTGAGACCAGTTATACCGTAAATGATCGAGATAATAGGTACGATGAAATTCAATATAGCATAAGGAGCATATTCAAATGCACCTACGCCAAGTGTTGCGAGTATAAATACGCCGCATGTATTCCAAGGTACGAAAACAGAAGTTAATGTTCCTCCATCTTCTAATGCTCTGGATAAGTTTTTGGAATGTAGTCCTTTTTCTGTGTATGCATTCGCGTACATTCTTGAAGGAACAACAATCGAAATATATTGTTCAGAGCAAGTAAGATTTGTTGCAAAGCAAGATGCGATAGTTGAAGCGATAAGTCCTTTTGCTGATGTCGCTAATTTTAAAATTTGATTTACAATGGAGCGAAGAATACCTGTATGTTCTAATACTCCTCCGAAAGTCATAGCGACAATTGTCATAGAGACGGTATTCATCATAGAGCTTAAACCACCACGATTAAATAGCTCGTCTACTAGCTTGTTGCCAGTGTCTATGACAAATCCACTTTGGAGTGCAGCGACAGCTGATGAGACAGAACCACCTTGAATAAAGACTTGTGATAAAAATCCTAAAATAATACCTACGAGAATAGCTGGTATAGCAGGAACTTTTTTAGCGACCAATACCATAACAACTACAGGTATGATTAATAGGAAAGGTGAGATAACAAAGTTTTGTTGCAATACTTGTAATGTTTGCTCGATGCTTTTTGCATCGATATTGTTAGCACCGAAGCTTCTTCCTAAGAAAGCGTAAACGATAAGAGTAATAATTAAACCTGGAATTGTAGTAAATAACATATGACGAATATGTGTGAATAAATCTGTATTTGTTAATCCTGCGGCTAAGTTTGTTGTGTCTGAAAGCGGTGACATTTTATCGCCGAAATAAGAACCGGAAATGATAGCACCGGCAACCATCGGAGCTGGGATTCCCATACTTAGGCCAATGCCCATTCCTGCAACACCAATTGTTCCCATTGTAGACCAAGAGCTACCAATAGCTAATGCAACAATAGAACAAATAATTGTAATTGAAACTAAAAATAGTGATGGTGTTAATAGATTTAAACCGTAATAAATCATTGTTGCGACGATTCCACCACCAATCCAAGCACCGATCGTTAAACCTACTAGAATAATGATAACGATAGCGGGTAATGCGAGGCGAATTCCTTTATACATTGCTTCTTCAATGTCGTTCCATTTGTAACCGTAACGCCAAGCGACGATGGAAGCAACGGTTGTACCGATAATAAGTGGGACGTGAGGGCTTTGTTTTAATACAACAATTGTAACCATCATAACTGCAACTGTAATGATAATAGGGATCATGGCTACACCAAAAGGTATTTCTTTTTTCATAAATGTCCTCCTTGTTATGTATGTTTGTTTGTATTTTTAGAATTGTCGTAAAATAGACGTTTATTAGGTTATGATAACTAAAAATATATGTAAGCGTCAACATAAAAGACAGAAAATAAGTAATATTCTAGTTGTTTGTTTAGTTTGTAATATAGATGTAGAGTAAGCTTTTTTAGTGTTTAAAAATAAACAATTGACTTTTTTCTCAAAATTCAATATGTTCATAAAAACATCTGTTTTTCATAAGTATAATTAACCTGAATGGTTTGGAATTTGGGAAGGAGAATGTAGCTTTGAAAACATTAGAACTACAAGAGCGTTTAACTGAAATTTTTCAGCATTTACATGAAAACCCTGAAGTGAGTTGGAAAGAGTATGAAACGACAGCGTATATTACTAACTTTTTAAAAGAAGAAGGAATTTCATATAAAATATTTGATGATTGCCCAGGGGTGATTGCTGAAATTGGAAGCGGAAATCCTGTTATTGCGATTCGCGCTGATATGGATGCACTTTGGCAAGAAGTGAATGGAGAATTTAAAGCGAATCATTCGTGTGGTCACGATGCTCATATGACGATTGTAATGGGACTTATTTTACAATTAAAGAATATGAGATGGAAAAGTGGTACAGTTAGATTTATTTTTCAGCCAGCAGAAGAGAAAGGGAATGGCGCTTTAAAAATGGTAGAGAAAGGTGCTGTGGATGATGCGGATTTCCTATTCGGTGTTCATTTGCGCCCGATTGAAGAACTATCTTTGAAACAAGCTGCCCCATCAATTCGTCACGGAGCAGCAGGATTTTTAGAGGGTACGATTCATGGAGAAGATGCACATGGAGCACGCCCACATCAAGGGATAAATGCGATTGATGTTATTTCCATGATTAATATCGGTTTGAAAAACATATGGCTACCACCGCAAAGTTCCTATTCAGTAAAGATGACGAGGTGCCAAGCTGGTGGTGATAATTTAAATATTATTCCGGGTAACGGGCATTTTAGCTTAGATGTCAGAGCGGAGAGTAATACATTATTAGAAGAATTGAAGAAAAAAATAGAGCATGTCATAGAATCAGCTACATCGATGGGATCGAAAACTTCATATGAGTGGATTGATCTCGCGCCAGGAGCTGAAGTTTCAGAAGAAGCTGAGCGATTTATGCGTAAAGGCATTCTTGAAGTGTATGGGGAAGATAAATGTACGGGACCACTTTATACGACAGGAAGCGATGATTTCCATTACTACACAGTGAAGAGACCACATTTAAAAGCTGTCATGCTTGGATTAGGAGCAGACCTACAACCTGGATTACACCATCCGTATATGAAGTTCGATCATAGTTGCATTATGGATGGGGTAGAAATATTAAAACAAACTGTATTGAAAGTGTTAGAAGACAGGGGCTAGGGAGCTCCTGTTTTTTGTAGAAATTTGTCGTTAAGTCGATATCCTTTGTCGAAACGTCGATATATTGAAAAAATCGTTGATATATTTGAAATTACGATAGATATATTGAGAAAATCGTCGATATAATTTCACGTACCTATTAATTTGATGAAAAATGAGCATCCAGTACATGGTGTATAATAATAAGTACCATTTCTTAATAGGAGAAAACGAATGAACGAACAATATTACGATGCAGTTTTACATATAAAAACAGTCGGTGAGCAAAAAGGATTTAACAAGTCTATGCATTATCATCGTTATGAACCGACGCCGTATAGCGGATTAGATGAGTTATTGAATCAATATGAAATACGAAGTAGCGACCGAATTGTAGACTTTGGATGCGGAAAAGGGCGATTAAACTTTTATATGCATCATAAATGTGGTGCTTCAGCAGTTGGAATTGAAATGAATGAAGAGTTTTATAAAGAAGCGATGGATAATCGAGATCGTTATGCACGAAAGGCACGAAACAGTAAGGGGAAAATTCAATTCCAATGTTGTTTAGCGCAGGAATATGAAATTGATCCACGCGATAACCGTTTTTATTTCTTTAATCCATTTTCTGTACAAGTGTTTATGAATGTAGTAAATAACATTTTGCTTTCAGTAGAAGAAACGGGGAGAGAAGTGGATATTATTTTGTATTATCCTTCTGAGGACTATATTTTCTTCTTAGAAAATCAGACTGCGTTTGAGCTGAAGAAAGAAGTTAGATTGCCAGGTGCTTATGAGAAGAATGGGAATGAGAGATTTTTAATTTATACATTAAGATTATAAAAAAGCAGGTGCCAAGGCACCCGCTTTTTTTACTCACGTCTATATAATTAGTTACGGATTAAGTAATCAAATGCACCTAAAGCTGCGTTTGCACCTGAACCCATAGAGATGATGATTTGTTTGTACGGATTATTTGTACAGTCACCTGCAGCAAACACTCCTGGTACGTTTGTAGCGCCGTGCTTGTCTGTTACGATTTCACCGCGAACGCGTTCAACTGTTTCGCCTAACCAGTCTGTGTTTGGAACAAGACCGATTTGTACGAATACACCTTGTAATTCAACGTGATGAACTTCTTCAGTTTCACGATCGATGTAAGAAATACCGTTTACTTTATCAGTACCAGTAATTTCTTTTGTTTGAACGTTTTTCAGAACAGTTACGTTTGGTAAGCTGTTAAGACGTTCTTGTAATACAGCATCAGCTTTTAATTCTGGCATGAATTCAAGAACAGTTACGTGCTTAACAATACCTGCTAAGTCGATAGCTGCTTCAATACCAGAGTTACCTCCACCGATAACTGCTACGTCTTTTCCAGTGAATAATGGACCGTCACAGTGTGGGCAGTATGCTACACCTTTATTTTTGAACTCAGCTTCACCTGGTACGCCAACATTACGCCAGCGAGCACCTGTTGAAACGATTACGCTCTTACTTTTCAGAATAGCGCCGTTTTCAAGTTCCACTTCAATAAGTTCTTTTTTCTCTAAACGTTTCGCACGTTGTAGATTCATTACATCGATGTCGTATTCTTTAACGTGCTCTTCAAGACTTGCTACTAGCTTAGGACCTTCAGTGCGTTTTACGCTGATGAAGTTCTCAATGCCCATAGTATCCATTACTTGACCGCCGAAGCGCTCAGCAACGATACCAGTGCGGATTCCTTTACGTGCTGCATAAATTGCTGCACTTGCACCAGCAGGGCCGCCACCAACAACAAGAACATCGTATGGATCTTTATCAGAAAGCTCTGATGCATCTGGACCGTTACCCATTTTAGCTAAAATTTCTTCAAGTGTCATACGACCGCTGCCGAAAGATTCGCCGTTTAGGAAAACTGTTGGTACTGCCATGATGTCTTTGCTTTCTACTTCCTCTTTGAATGCAGCGCCATCAATCATAGTATGTGTAATACCAGAGTTAAGAACGCTCATTACGTTAAGAGCTTGTACAACATCAGGACAGTTATGACAACTTAGGCTGATATAAGATTCAAAATGATATTCGCCTTGAATGTTTTTAATTTGATCGATTAATTTTTGTTCAACTTTTGGAGCGCGTCCACTTACTTGTAGTAAAGCTAACACTAATGAAGTAAATTCGTGTCCTAATGGAATACCAGCGAATACGACACCAGTGTCTTCACCAGGGCGGTTTACGCTAAAGCTTGGTGTTCTCTCTAATTCAACTTTTTCTACTGTAATCTTAGATGACATAGTAGCTAATTCGTCTACTAGAGCTAACATATCTTTAGATACGTCATCGTCTCCTGCGCTTACTTTAAGTAAAATATCGTTCTCCATTAATTGAAGATATTGGGATAGTTGTGTTTTTATATCTGCATCTAGTATCATTTTGATCGAACTCCTTAGATTTTGCCTACAAGGTCAAGGCTTGGTTTAAGTGTAGCAGAACCCTCTTGCCATTTAGCTGGGCAAACTTCACCTGGGTTGTTACGTACGTATTGAGCTGCTTTAATTTTGTTAACAAGAATGCTTGCGTCACGGCCGATACCGTCAGCATTGATTTCCATAGATTGGATAACGCCGTCTGGATCGATGATGAATGTACCGCGAGCAGCAAGACCTTCTTCTTCCATTAAAACGTTGAAGTTTGTAGTGATTGTGCGAGTTGGGTCACCAATCATGATGTACTCGATTTTACCGATAGTTTCTGAGCTATCATGCCATGCTTTGTGAGTGAAGTGAGTGTCTGTAGATACAGAGTATACTTCAACGCCTAACTCTTTAAGAGTTGCATATTGGTTTTGTAAGTCTTCAAGTTCAGTTGGGCAAACGAATGTGAAGTCAGCTGGGTAGAAACAAACTACACTCCATTTTCCTTTTAAACTTTCGTCAGTAACTTGGATAAATTCTCCATTATGGTAAGCATTAGCTTTAAACGGTTTTACTTCTGTGCCGATTAATAACATATTAAAATTCCTCCTAAATGTTGGTTTTGAGCATCAAAAAATAGTGTGCTCATAAAATATATTTTTTAATTAACTATAATAATTCTAATTCGATATTAATTATCATATAGAAGTGGTTATTTTGTCAAGCGAATAAACGAACTTTATATCAATTTAATTAATATTTATTCTCAATTAAGGATAACAGGGAATGGAAAGGTAATTTTAAGTTTATAAATTTTCAATGAGTGCTTGAATGAGTAGTGTGTATGTTAGAGATATGATGTAAGTATAAATTCTTAGGAAGGAAATATTTCTTAGAAGTTGTCTTTTTGAAAAGGGACTGCGTATTTCTATTTTACAAAGAATTGTGTGATAAATAAAATAAAATGAACTAGAATCTTTTTGAACAATTTTTGTCCTCTCAAATATATAATTAGGAAGCATATTGCAATGATATAGAAACATTGACTCAAGATATTAACAAGATATAATAAAACCTAGATATACATTTCAAAAAGAAGAACATATATTATAGGATGAAAGATTTAATCCTATTATTTTTTATAGCTTTTAGAAAACGCTTACAATTAGTGTGGAGGGGAAACCATGTCTAAGTTCACGAAGTATTTTTTAATGGAAGCTAGCGATGTAATTGTATATGTGAAAGAGAAATTATGTAAGTTTGAACATGCAAAGGGGTTACAGTGTAAAGAAATAGGCGATGGTAATTTAAATTATGTATTCCGCGTTTGGGATGAACAGAAGAACATTTCTGTCATTGTAAAGCAAGCTGGGGATACAGCACGTATTTCAGATGAGTTTAAGTTGTCGACGAATCGTATTCGTATAGAATCGGATGTTTTGCAGTTAGAGGAAGAGTTAGCACCTGGACTTGTTCCGAAGGTGTATTTGTTTGATAGTGTGATGAATTGTTGCGTAATGGAAGACTTATCGGATCACACAATATTACGTACAGCACTTATACATCATGAAATATTTCCGAGGCTTGCGGATGATTTAACGACCTTTTTGGTAAATACGCTCTTATTAACATCGGATGTTGTAATGAATCATAAAGAGAAGAAGGAACTTGTGAAGAATTATATAAATCCTGAGTTATGTGAGATTACAGAAGAACTCGTATACGCTGAGCCATTTACAAATCATAATAAGCGTAATGAGTTATTTCTGTTAAATGAAGGGTGGATTAGAGAACATATTTATAGTGATAAAGAGCTTCGTATAGAAGTAGCAAAACTTAAGTTTTCTTTTATGACGAATGCACAGGCGCTTATTCACGGTGATTTGCATACTGGTTCTGTTTTTGTAAAAAATGATTCTACAAAGGTAATTGATCCTGAGTTTGCTTTTTATGGACCAATGGGCTATGACATTGGGAATGTAATGGCGAATTTAATGTTTGCTTGGGTAAATGCAGATGCAACGATGTCAGCTGGAGCTGAGAAAGATACGTATATGGATTGGTTACAATCGACAATAATAGAGGTAATTGATTTATTTAAGAAGAAGTTTTTAGACGCTTGGGATATTCATGTGACAGAGATTATGGCGAAGGAAGAAGGCTTTAACGAAGTATATTTACAATCTGTATTAGAGGATACAGCTGCAGTGACAGGTCTTGAGTTAATTCGTCGTATTGTTGGGCTAGCGAAAGTAAAAGACATTACTTGTATTGAGAATGAGGAAGCACGTGCTAGAGCAGAACGTATTTGTCTTCAAGTAGCAAAGAAATTTATTTTACGAGCGAATCAATATAAAACAGGTACAAGCTTTGTAGAAACGTTAAAAGAACAGTCAATGCACTACGCGAAGTAAGGGGAGAAGATGATGGAAGAGCAATTAATACCAATTCAGTGGAAAGATGATGCTTTAGTTTTATTAGATCAAACATTATTACCGAATGAAGTTGTCTATGAATCTTTTAAAACAGCTGAAAGTGTGTGGGATGCCATTCAAGTAATGAAAGTAAGAGGAGCGCCGGCGATTGGTGTTTCAGCAGCTTACGGTGTGTATTTAGGAGCCAAGGAAGTTACTCAAAATACGGTGGAAGAATTGATAGAGGAAGTAAAAAAGGTATGTGCATACTTAGCAACATCAAGACCGACAGCAGTAAACTTATTTTGGGCACTTGAAAGAATGGAGGCAGTCGCGATAGAGAACGCACACTTATCAATCGCCCAGTTGAAAGATAGATTACTAGAAGAGGCAAAAGAGATTCATAGAGAAGATGAAGAAATTAATCGTCACATTGGAGAACATGCACTAACATTATTACATGATGGAATGGGAGTATTAACACATTGTAATGCAGGTGCGTTAGCGACGACTAAGTATGGTACTGCGACAGCTCCAATGTACTTAGCGAAAGAAAAAGGATGGGACTTGAAAATCTATTCAGATGAGACACGTCCTAGATTACAAGGTTCAACGTTAACAGCATTAGAATTGCAGCGAGCGGGAATTGACGTCACTGTCATTACAGATAATATGGCAGCTATGGTCATGTCACAAGGGAAGATTGATGCGGTAATCGTTGGATGCGACCGTGTGGCAGCAAATGGTGATATAGCAAATAAAATTGGGACATTAGGCGTATCTATTTTAGCGAAATACTACAACATTCCGTTTTATGTAGCAGCACCAACACCGACAATCGACTTAAAAACACCGACAGGAAAAGAAATTCCGATCGAGGAAAGGGATGCTTCTGAAGTGATTAATCGCTTTGGGCAATATTCTGCTCCGAAAGAAAGTAAAGTATATAATCCAGCATTTGACGTCACGCCACATGAAAATGTAACAGCGATTATTACGGAAAAAGGGATTGTAAAAGCACCGTTTACGGAAAACTTAAAAAAGCTATTTCAATAAGTAGATAGATACAAAGTCAGTCATCATAAGCTTCATACTTAGGGGGATGTATATGTTATTACAAAAAGAGAGAGAAGAAATTGTAGCGTATGGAAAGAAAATGATTTCTAGCGGTTTAACAAAGGGGACAGGCGGTAATATTAGTATTTTCAATCGGGAGCAAGGTCTTGTTGCCATTAGCCCAAGTGGTTTAGATTATTATGAAACGAAGCCTGAAGATGTAGTTATATTAAACTTAGATGGCGATGTAGTAGAGGGAGAGAGAAAACCATCAAGCGAACTTGATATGCATCTTATTTATTATAGAAAGCGTGAAGATATAAATGCGCTTGTGCATACACATTCTCCTTATGCAAAGACGATTGCATCATTAGGATGGGAACTGCCCGCAGTATCGTATTTAATTGCTTTCGCAGGCCCAAATGTTCGTTGTGCACCGTATGAAACATTTGGTACGAAGCAATTAGCAGAGGCTGCTTTTGAAGGGATGATTGATCGCCGTGCCGTTTTACTTGCGAACCACGGTTTAATTGCAGGTGCAAATCATATAAAAATGGCATTTACCGTTGCGGAAGAAATTGAGTTTTGTGCGCAAATTTATTATCAAACGAAAAGCATTGGGGAACCGAAGCTATTGCCAGAAGACGAGATGGAGAATTTGGCGAAGAAGTTTGAAGGATATGGACAGCAGTAGAATAAAAACACCCTCAAGAAAAGATCTTGAGGGTGTTTTTTACGCCTTCTTAAGCAACAAATACATAAAGTAAGGAGCACCAATTAAAGCGACAACAATACCTGCTGGGATACCGTTAGGTTCAACGATATTTCGTCCGATTGTGTCTGCTAATAGTAATAGCCATCCGCCGATTAAAAGGGCGATAGGCATGAAGATTTGATGCCTTGGACCTACTAAAGATTTTGCAATGTGAGGAGCCATCAGTCCGATAAAGCTAATTCCTCCTGTTACGGAAACTGCAGCAGCTGCAAGCGCAACGGCTGCTACTAATAAGTATCTGCGTTCTTTTTCAATTTCAATTCCAACGCCAATTGCGACCGGTTCGTTTAATGCTAGAATGTTTAATCGGTTTGCTTTATAGAAAACGAACGGAATGAATACGATTAACCAGGGAAGCATTGCTAAAACGAAGATCCAGTCATCTCCCCAAATGTTACCGGCAATCCATTTGGAAATAAAGTCCACTTTCATACGATCTGCGGATGAAATAAGGACGATCATCATTCCAGATAGTGCAAATGCAAAACCGATACCGGTTAATGTTAATCGCACCGGCTGAAGTCCAGTTGATTTACTATATGAAAACAAGTAGATTAGAACAGCTGTTAGAAATGCTCCGATAAATCCAACGATAGGTAGTAAGTAAAGAAATGAGCCTACATCTATTGGAAAGTATAAAAAGAAAATAGCAACAGCAACACCGGCCCCAGAGTTGATTCCGAGAATACCAGGTTCAGCTAAATCATTTCGGGTAATTCCTTGCAGAATAGCTCCTGATAAAGCGAGAGCCATACCAGCTAATAATGTAATGATAATTCTAGGTAGCCTTAAAGAGTATAAAACGAACTCCTCTTTAAAAGTTCCTTGTCCCATTAACGTTGGGAGTAGTCGATCATAAGATAAAGATGCTGAACCGAGCCCCATTCCAATTACAATAGTTGTAATGGTTAGTATAAGTAAAGCGAGTATGATAAGACGTTGTTTTCTTAGAATAGATGGTATCATGAGAACATTTTTCCTCCTTTACGTACAATGAATAGGAAGAATGGTAATCCTACAATTGCGACAATAGCAGCAACTGGTGTTTCGTACGGAGCGTTAATGGTACGTCCGATTGTATCTGCAAGTAGCATAAAGGAAGCCCCAGCAATTGCTGACATCGGTATAACAAATCGGTAATCTGGACCGACAATTGGGCGTACCATGTGAGGTACCATTAAACCGATAAATGCCATATTTCCGACAAGTGCTACAGACGCACCTGCAAGTAAGATAATAATGATAAATAGAATGGTTTTAATAACAATAATTTTTTGACCGAGTCCAATAGCCACTTCTTCACTGAAACTAAGAACTGTCAATTTTTTTGCTAGTAAGATAGCGATAAAGATACTAATTGAAATGACTGGAATAATAACTTTCAATTGGCTCCAAGTAGTTCCAATTACGCCTCCAGCAGTCCAAAGTGATACATCTTGTGAAATTTTGAAGTAAATGCCGACTCCTTCTGAAATTGCGAGTAGAAATGCTGAAACGGCAGCACCAGCTAATACAATTCGAAGAGGGGAGAGACCGCCTTTTTTCACCATACCAATTCCAAATACCATAATTGCACCAACTGCAGCACCGATAAAGCAAGCTAATGTTAAGTAAAGATAGCTGATGGAAGGATTGAAAGCAAGTGTTAGTGCAAGCGCAGCATTTGCTCCACCAGATAGCCCGAGTAATCCAGGATCTGCAAGTGGATTTCTTGTTAATCCTTGCATAATTGCTCCAGAAACAGCAAGTCCAGCTCCTACAAAAATAGCGGCAACTTCACGGGGCAAACGTATTTCGCGAATGATAGATATTTTATCCCCTTTAGCGGAGGAAGTGAGTGCTGACCATACGTCTTTTATTGAAGTATCTGCAGCACCTAATACCATTGCTACCATAAAAATAAGAAAGAATGCAATTATGCTTAAAATTAATTTGTATGTAAAAGCTATAGAACGTGTATTGTCATGTTCTTTTGTCATTCGTTTCACATCTTTTCTTTTCATAGAATAAAGGAAGAGGAATTCTTAAAATAAGAATTCCTCATGTTTGTATTATTTACCAAGAAAGCTCTTCTTGAAGAAGTCTAGTTGGAAATCTAATGTAAGTGGATCGTTGAAATAGAATTCCATCATGTTTGCTTCGTATACACGATTATTTTTTACTGCTGGGATGTTTTTATATGATTCTGTCTCTTGGAATGAGTTATCAGTATCTTTGTTTTTACTTACGATTAAGTAATCACCAGCAAACTCAGGTAATACCTCAGTAGATAATGCGTAGTAACCTTCTTTTAATGCTTTTTCTTTTACTTTTTCAGGCATTTTTAATTTCATTTCTTGGTACAGAATTTCTGTTCCGCGGCCCCAGTTCTCGCCGTATACATAAAGCTGTTTGTTGAAGTTTTCTACAACAGAAACTGTAGCATCTTCACCGATTTTTGCTTTAATTTCTTTACCAGCTTCTTGTGCACGTTTCTTGAAGTCATCAACCCAAGTTTTTGCTTCTTTTTCTTTGTTTAATAACTTACCAATTTCTAAATGCTGTGTTAAGTAATCAACTTTTCCGTAAGTGTATGTTACAGTAGGAGCGATTTTCTTTAACTTATCAACATTTTTAATATTTGATAAACCGATGATTAAATCTGGATTTAGTTCAGCGATTTTTTCAACATTTTCATCTGATACTTCAGCAACGTCTTTAAGTTTGCTATCAAAACGTGGGTTTTGTTTAGACCATGAATCTACCCCAACAAGATTTACACCTAATGACATTACGTTACCAGCGAATGATGATAAAACAACAACGCGTTTTGGATTTGCAGGAACTTCTACTTTACCATTTTCAGATTGGTATGTAATGGTTTCTGATTTACTACCTTTTGCATCGTTCTTTTTGTCTGTAGAGCCATTGCTACAAGCGCTCATAACAAGGACGAAAAGAACTGTTAGTGAAATAAATAACTTTTTCATCGTCTGTCTCCTTTAAATAGATGATATGTGTATACAATAATTTGTTTAACTGCAATCTTTTTGAAAGAGTAGTGGTAATACAAAATGTTTATT
Organism: Bacillus cereus group sp. RP29; assembly: GCF_040459765.1. Taxonomy (NCBI): domain Bacteria; kingdom Bacillati; phylum Bacillota; class Bacilli; order Caryophanales; family Bacillaceae; genus Bacillus; species Bacillus cereus group sp. RP29. Next base: position 4,942,446 of record NZ_JARVHN010000001.1, on the reverse strand, counting down.
AAAAATTTTGAATGTGAGATGTCACAATATAGTATTAACCATACTAATAAAAGAAGATGTAATCTCAAATTTTCTAATTATTAACAAATTGATAATGATTATCACTATTGATTCATTAAATAATATAATTTTATCTAGTTGTATTGTCAATAGTAATTTTAATTGTAAATTTTGCGGAAACAGGTTATATTTTATTGAGAATGATAATCAATGATTAGTAGCTGAGGAGTGAGCACGAATGAATCGAGAAGAATTGTTTGATGTAACTGTGATAGGCGGAGGACCTGCAGGGCTTTATTCAGCTTTTTATAGTGGACTCAGAGAAATGAAAACGAAAATAATAGAATTTCAACCACAGCTAGGTGGAAAAATACATGTTTATCCAGAGAAGATGATTTGGGATGTAGGAGGACTATTACCAGTTACAGGTGATAAATTAATTGAGCAACTTGTACAACAAGGGTTAACATTTCAGCCGGAAGTTGTATTAAATACAAAAGTAGAATCGATTATTCGTAATAAAGATGGCACTTTTACGTTAAAAGCAAACGATGGAAAAGAACACTTTTCAAAAACAGTTATTGTGGCAACTGGAAGTGGTATATTGAAACCACAAAAGTTATCAATTGAAGGTGCTGAGCGATTTGAAGTATCGAATTTAAATTATACAGTGAAGTCTTTAAAGCGTTTCAAAGATAAAACGATCATTATTTCCGGCGGAGGAAATTCTGCCGTTGATTGGGCAAATGAATTAGAACCAATCGCGAAAAAAGTATATGTAACATATAGAAAAGAAGAATTATCTGGTCATGAAGCACAAGTGAAGCAACTGCTGAACAGCTCAGCTGAGTGTTTCTTTCATACATCGATTACAAAATTAATTGCTGGTGATAGTCATGAAGCGATTGAATATGTAGAATTAACGAATCATGAGACAGGTGAAGTTTCTCATTTACCTATTGATGAAGTTATTATTAATCATGGATATGAACGTGACATTACATTATTAGAAAATAGTGAGTTAGACGTTGCGATTATAGATAATTTTTATATTGCAGGGAATGCAAATAGTGAGTCTTCAGTAGACGGATTATATGCTGCTGGGGATATTTTAAAGCATGAAGGAAAATTACACTTAATTGCGGGAGCATTCCAAGATGCTGGAAATGCTGTGAATAAAGCGAAACAATTTATTCAGCCAGATGCAAGTGAGTATGGAATGGTTTCTTCGCATAATGAGGTATTTAAGAAGAGAAATCGAGAATTGATTAAGCAGATGATGAAATAGTAAAGGAACAAGTATACCCCCATTTACTTCTCTATTCGAATGACGAGAGAGGTAAATGGGGGTTTTCCTGTTTACTATATTTTCAATCATTATAATGACACCGGTTTCATCAGTTCATGTGACATGAACGTTTTATTTATAAATCTCCCTAGAAAATAATGAATCTATGTTTTGCTGACGCAGAACTGTATTACATTATGCTGTTCCTTTAGCTCGTTCGTTAGGAAATGGCATGTTTAATATAGAAGCAATGTACTGTTTTCCATGCATTCGAGCTAATGATTCTAATATTTGGCGAACACGTTTTGTAAGATGACCTTGTTTTTTTATTTCCTCACAATATGCGTCATAGAAAACGTATTTAGCCCAAAGGAAATCATCTTGTTGGAATAAGAAATGATTTTTGTACCATTCTCCAATTGTATGGTAACAATTGTTTTCCTGTATTGCTACGCTTTGAGAAAGAATACGATCAGATAAAGATGCAGTTAAATGAGAAATTGTGTTTTCTGTTTCAATTTGTAATGTTTTTTCTAACATTGTAATGATGTGACGAGTAGCCATATGTTAACTCTCCTTTGTGTAAATGGGTAATACCATTCTATATTTAAAAAATTCTTACTATATACTATTATACAATATATGGAATGCATCTACCTGCTTTTTAGGTTGCATTTACAAAATCTTTTTTATTTGTTTACAAAAATAAAGTAAGATACAGTATATAGGAAAAAATAATAAAGGAATGAACGAGTTGTATATAACAGTAGAAGAAGCTGCGGAGTATTTGAATTTACCAAAGTCGTATATTGAAGAGTTAATTCAGCAAAAGAAAATTCGTGCACTATTTGATGGAGAGCAATATTTATTAAATAAAGAACAATTCAATACACATTTAGAACAAATGGAGAAATATAAGCAATTAGTGGAAGAAATATTGAACGAACCAATTCCAGAAGATATGGATGTTAAAGACGAAGATTAAACTATGGGAAATCCCTTATGAAGATATGCAGAAATGTATCTTCATAAGGGATTTTTTTGTTTAAAGATATTAAAAGCATAAGGAGTTCTTAGCCTTTCCTCAAATTTTGATAGGTAGTAGTCTACCATGTTAAAAGCATATTTTTTTCTAGCTAGGACAAACATAGAGAACGTAACCTGTACAGATACATATACTATCAGTGCAAAAGCTTATAAATTAATGGAAGGGGTTTTCTCGTGAGTTTATTTCATTGTGATTTTTTGAAAGACTTAATTGGATCTTTTGTGAGAGTAAACAGGGGTGGTCCAGAATCTCAAAAAGGAACAATAATATCAGTATGTCCGGACTACTTCGTATTGCAGAATGAAAAAGGTGAACTTTATTACTATCAACTTAAACATCTAAAGAGTATCACAAAAAATGCGAAAGAATGTGGATCAAGTGATTGCGAGTGGGAAGATTGCGCCTGTGCAGAAGACTTTGAAGAACTGCTTGAAAGTTTCAAATATTGCTGGGTGAAAATTAATCGCGGTGGTCCAGAGAAAGTGGAAGGCATTTTACAAGATGTTTCTTGTGACTTCGTAACATTAATCGTAAAAGAAGAAATTATCTTAATTGCAATAAAGCATATTAAAAGTGTTAACTATAATGCTTTAGCTTGTGGAGAGAGCGATGAGAGCGACGATAGTAAGGAAAGTAGCAATAATTCAGGTCGTGCTCGTGCACAAAGACAATCAAGTAGAGGAAGATAATAAGAAAGGGGGATACGAAATTGGAGAATGTATTATGTTGTGACCAAATTAAATGTTTAGTTGGTGAGACTGTCAAAGTAAACCTTCGCGGACCAGAAAGTCGAGTTGGTGAGCTTGTATCGTTAGGCAAAGATTATCTAACGTTACAATTACCACATGGTGAATTAGTATATTATCACTTGAAGCATGTGAAGAGTCTAGTTAAGAAAGTAAAAGAAAGTAAATGTGGTGATTGCTATAGTTCATGTTTCTGCTCTGATGAGGATACTTTTCTAGATATATTAAAAGACTTGAAGTATAAGTGGGTAAAAATTAATCGTGGTGGTCCAGAATGTGTGGAAGGTTTGTTAAGTGAGGTACACCATGGCTGCATTACACTAGTAAACTGCGATGAAGTGATTTATGTAGTTAAGTCTCATATTAAGAGTGTGAGTCAAGTAGTTAAATGTAAAAAGAATGAAGATGAATAATGTTTAATAAATAAGAGGGGCATTATGAGGGAAAGAGAAGAACAATTTCTTATTTCAATAGTATGAAAAGGAATTACTTACTATTAAAACAGAACTTTGCCCTGATTATTTTTTTAGAAATGAAAGACAGGAAAGAAGAAATTCATAGGAAGGAGGATATAGATGAATGAGTTAAACAAAAGTATTGGAGAAAATATATATGTTAAATTAATTGGTGAAAAAAGGTTTAAAGGTGTATTAATAGACGTAGGAAATGATATCGTTGTTCTTTACAATGGACAAGACTACGTATATATATCTTTATACCATGTACAATATTATAAATTTTTACGATCACATGATGAAGAAATCTTAAAACCAGATGTGGATTCTGTAATTAAGAGAGAGTCACCTTCAATTTCTTTGAGGAAAGTATTAAGTACTTCCAAAGGGATTTTTACGGAAATTTATGTAGCAGGAAATGCTCCAATACATGGGTATGTTACAAGTGTAATGAACGATTATATTGTTTTTTATAGTCCAGTTTATAAAACTGTATATATATCTTTAAAACACTTGAAATGGTTAATTCCGTATAAAGAAAATCAAGTGCCTTACGCCCTCAATAAAAATGAACTCCCCGTGAATCCCTTAAATATTACGTTAGCTCGAACGTTTGAAGAACAACTTATTAAAATGTCTGGAAAAATTATGGTGTTCGATTTAGGTGAGGAATATAATAAAATCGGAAAGATGGCGAAGATTGATGAAGGGCATATTGAAATATTAAAAGCGCGTGATGCGAAAATGTATGTAAATATTCAACATGTAAAATCTGTCCATTGTCCGTAAGTTAATTGAAAGGGCTGGCTTTTTCTTTTATATGCAGAAGAAAAGGTCGAGCCTATTTGTTTAGCTTGATCTGAATATGAGGGGAAAAATGAATTGAATATAAATATGTTAGTATGACTGTTGAAGAGGAAATTTTGTACTAAATTATAAAGAATATGTACGAGCTATCTTTTGATGTATTCAATTTATTTTTTTGAGGGAGAACTGCTTAACTAATATATTAAAGGGGTTTTGTTGGTGGAGCAGTTTCCAAATTCGTTATCGATTACATTACTTGGTAGTGCTGGTGGAGCAGCAAAAGCAGTTTTAGCGATTTTAAATCAAGCGATAGTAAATGAAAAAGACCCGATTTATGAAGTGATAAAGAATGTTACATTTTATTTGGTTGATATAAAACAAAAAGATAGGACGTATTATGACGAGTTGTTTCCAAATTTGGAAGATCAATTGTTTTTATCCGAAATAGATCTCCAAGATGTAGTGACATTTAAAAAACATTTAAAAGAAAGTAGTACGAGCGTTGTGATTGATGTTTCAGGGGCAGATACGATCAGAGTATTAAGCTGTTGTAATGAACTTGGAATTTGTTATATTAATTCAGCTTTGGAAAACGAGGCAGTAGATCAGGACGATAGTTTAATCGGCTTTCAGCTTACGGAAAGATATACGAGATTTGAGAAGGAAAAAGATAAATTTAAAAATACAAAAGCAATTATAGGCTCAGGTATGAATCCAGGTGTCGTTCAATGGATGGTTGTTGAACTTATGAAGGAACGCCCGAATGAAAAGCCAAGAGCATGCTATATAGTAGAACATGATACGTCATTTTTGAATGATACAGCACTTATAAAGCCTCATACACTGTATGCTTCATGGGCAGTAGAGCGATTTCTAGATGAAGCGATATGGAGTTATCCGATGTATATGAGTCATCATCGTCCTCTTTACTTTTATGAAGATGTATATGCTTCAGAGTATAAAGTAAAGTTGGGAGAGAAAGAATTTTATGGTTGTTTGATGCCGCATGAGGAAGTTTTAATTTTAGGGAAAAACTTTAACATGGAAGTAGGGTTTCTTTACCGAATTAACGAGTATACAACAAATATAATTAGACAGAACTTAGATAAGGTAGAAGATCTATGGAATTGGAATCGTAAAGTATTTAATCCAGCCGAAGAAGAGATTGCGGGCGAGGATCTAGTCGGTGTATTACTCGTTTATGAAAATAGCGAGACCTATATGTATAATGTGATGAATAGCAGTCAAGTTTTTCATAAATATAAAACGAATGCGACATACTTCCAAGTAGGATGTGGCATTTATGCTGGCTTGTGTAGTTTACTGTTCGATAACTTTAAACAAGGTGCCTATTATGTAGAGGAATTATTATTAAATACAGAAAGTAAGTACGGAGAATATTTGAATTTATATATGAATGATTTTGTAGTTGGTGGAAATGACTTTACGGATGGATTGCTACATGATCGAGTAAGGTGGATATAAATTGTGATGAAAAGGAAGGGGAAATCTCCTTCCTTTTCTCGTTATAAGATTACAGATTGCTCTGAAAGTAATTTCCTTATCATTTAATGAGATAATATGTAGAGTTTTTGTATTGATCATGAGGAGTAGCAAGGAAGTATTGCGATTCAAAGTAGCGGAGAGCTAGGAATGAAGGTGGAGATTTTTTTACCGATAGCATAATGCGTTAGAAGAAAATATTTTTCAGAAAAGTGTTCTTGTTGCGTAAATATAAACATTTTATAAAATGTTTCGAGAAGGGTTTTTTTTATAAAATACTTCGTTTATAATGGAGGAAAATATCGACATGAGATTTGTTATTCATGTAACGGTTCGGTAGTGTTAGAAAAAGAAGGGGTGCACGCGCATCCTTTTTTCTATGCAGATATTATGAAAGAGGTGGTATGATGGAATTAACATTAAATTCGACTGTATGCTTACACGCGATTCAATTTCGAAAAGAGCAAAAGAATTATATTGTAAAAGATACAATTACAGGAGAAAAATATGAAATGCCGCCACTTTGGATTGATGCATTGGCAATGATGCGTGACGGTTTTTTATTAGGGGAAATTGAGGAGAAATTAAAAGAAGAGTATCCGGAAGAAGAAATAAATATGTTAGCATTTACGAGGCAACTGTTAGAGCTAGAACTTGTCGGAATGGTCGATGGGGAAGAAATAGCTTGTACAAAGAAGAAAGAGAAAGATTATTTAGCTTGGTTACGTCCTCGCGTTGAGCAATTCTTTCTTAGTTTAAATAAAAGAAATAGAAGCAAAGGTCAATGATGATCTTTGCTTTTTTGTATAGTTTGTTTAAAAAATTACAGCGAATGCTCTTGCGAAAGCACCGTCGCTATTTTTAATTTTTAAAGGTGCCGCTGAGAAAAAGAAACGTTTCGCATTAATGGCATCTAAGTTTGTTAAGTTTTCGATTAAATAAATATTATTCCCAAGTAGTATGTGATGGATTGGCGATGTTTCTGTCGTTACCTCGTCAGGAGAAATGAAATCTAAACCGACAGATTTTACTTTTAATTGAACTAATTCTTCAGCTAATTCTTCGGAAAGATAAAAGGCTTCTTGTTCATACGCTTCTGTATTCCATTTATTAGATAGGTTGGAATGAAAAATGACAATATCACCTTCTTTTATGTCAGCATTGTGTAATACTTCTTTAGGTAGTTTTCGTTCTTGTACATGAGTTACGTCGATAAGAACAGCTTCACCTACAAATTGGTCTAGGGGCAATTGATCAATAGTCGTTGCGCCTGAAATGAAATGAGCAGGAGCATCACAATGTGTACCAACATGAACGACAGAATGAAAATCTGTAACTTGATAACCTGTTTCTTCAACGCTTGTAATGGCTTCTAAATTGATTTTTGGTGTTCCAGGAAATTGAGACATATTGTTTTCAAATGTTTGGGATAGGTCAATTACTTTCACTTTAAATACCTCCAAGTATATATTTTGAAATATAAAAAACTCACCTTTCATAATCAAGAAAGATGAGTTTTGCACACAATAGTTACGTTTTATCTTTCAAAATGCAATGCATTTTGCAGGAATTAGCACCTATTCAGTTTGTATAAACTGAGGTTGCTGGGCTTCAAAGGGCCGGTCCCTCTGCCTCTCTTGATAAAGGTATATTCAATTTAAAGTTCGGAATTTTCGTGATAATAAAATTGTAATTCATTTCCTTTTTCTGTGCAACACAAAATAGGTATTCACCCAAATAAAGTTGCTCGCATATTGTAGCTTATGTAAATAGAATGCTGCGAAGGAGTGAGTGCAGTGACAGGGAATGTATTGAATTATTATGCTGGTGGAAATACAGCTAGAGGATTTCATAATTTATATGAAGAGAATTTAAAAGGACTAAACAGATTATTTATTTTAAAGGGTGGACCTGGAACGGGAAAATCTTCTTTAATTAAGGTAATAGGTCGTGAATGGGTTGAAAAGGGATATGATATTGAATTTTTACACTGTTCTTCTGATAATAAATCGGTTGATGGTGTCATTATCCCGAAGTTAAAAGTAGGAATTGTTGATGGAACATCACCGCATGTTATTGAGCCAAAAATGCCAGGAGTTGTCGAGGAGTATATTAATTTAGGAATTGCTTGGGATTCAGATAAGTTAAGAAAGCAGAAAGTGGAAATTGAACGATTTGTTTCAGAAGCAAGCAAAGCTTTTCAAGCTGCTTACGCTCGTTTTAACGAGGCATTAGTTATACATGATGAGTGGGAGAAAATATATATTAGTAATATTGATTTTAATAAAGCGAACGAACTAACCGAGCAGCTCATTCAGAAATTATTTACAGATAAAGTTGGGAAACAATCGCTTGTGAAACATCGGTTTTTAGGAGCAGCTACACCGAAAGGAGCAGTTGATTTTGTTCCTAATTTAACAGAAGGATTACCACATCGTTATTTTATAAAAGGACGCCCAGGTTCTGGAAAATCAACAATGCTCAAAAAATTAGCTAAGGCAGCAGAAGAAAAAGGATTTGAAGTTGAAGTATATCATTGTGGGTTTGATCCAAATAGTCTTGATATGGTGATCGTAAGAGAATTAGGGTTTGCGATTTTCGATAGCACCGCACCACATGAATATTTTCCGAGCCGCGAAGGTGATGAAATTATAGATATGTATGCCCTTATTGTAACACCAGGGACGGATGAGAAGTATGCGGAGGAAATTCGTGACGTCTCTATTCAATATAAAGCAAAAATGAATGAGGCGATGTCTTTTTTAGCGAAAGCGAAATCAGTTCGTGATAAATTAGAACGAATTTATATTGCTGCTATGGACTTTTCAAAAGTAGATGCATACAAAGAGGAGATCCAAAAAGAGTTTGAACGAATTGCGGTTAGTGTAACTGAAAAGAACAAGTAAAAAATAACGAATTTTGACAGGCTGTCGGAAATTTTCTGACAGCTATTTTAGTATGTAGTAAACTTAGTAATATATTTGTCGAATTTCCAAGGAAATAATCAAAAAATGGAGAGGGTATGAAATGAGAGAGAAAATTAAGTTGGAGTTAGAACGAATTGAGAAAGAAAATGATGTGAAAATTTTATTCGCTGTGGAGTCAGGGAGTCGTGCATGGGGATTTCCATCAAAAGATAGTGATTATGATGTTAGATTCGTTTATATGCACCCGGTAGAATGGTATTTATCCATTCATGATAAACGAGATGTAATTGAGTATCCGATTAGTGATGATTTAGATATAAGCGGATGGGATATTAAAAAAGCGTTACAACTATTTGCAAAGTCAAACCCAGCTTTACTCGAATGGATTCGATCACCCATTTTTTATTCGAAAAACTCTAATTTTCCAGAACAGCTTCAGCAAATGAGTGAAAAGAACTTCGATCCGAAAGCAACGATATATCATTACTTACATATGGCTTCAAAAAATTATCGTGAATTTTTGCAAGGTGAGAATGTAAAATTAAAAAAGTACTTTTATGTATTGCGTCCTATTTTGGCTTGTAAGTGGCTAGAGGAGAAAACAACTTTGCCTCCTGTAGAATTCGATCGATTAATTACAGAATTATCATTGGAGCGTAGCGTATTAGATGAAATTGAACAGTTGTTAATAAAGAAAAAGGCAGGTACTGAATTAGATGTTGGATTAAAAATTGATGTGTTGAATCAATTTTTAGAAGAACAAATTCATTACTATCAGCAATATGTAAAAGGAATTGAAAAGGGATCAGGGATCGATATTGAGAGTTTAAATACATTGTTTCGAGATATGTTGTTTGCGGTATACGAAAAAGAGCACAAGTAAGTTTGTGCTCTTTTTATTTTGTAGGAATAAAGAAAACAGATATAGCTGCAAGAAGACCTGCAAATGAGAATAAGTAAAAATTCCATACTAAGTCATATTGCATTGTCATAATAATACCGACAAGAATAGGACCAGTAATTGCGCCAACTCGGCCAAGTCCAAGTCCCCAGCCTAAGGAAGTAGCTCGGATATGGGATGGGAAGTATTGTGTCACATATGCATTTAATATTTGAGTAATACCGACCGATCCAATTCCAGCAAGACCAATTAAAAGATAAATGATTGTAACAGATGGTTTAATTGTTAATAGTCCAATACATACAGCTGCCATAAGATAGGAAATGCTAATAACAATTTTGGCTCCTATACGATCTGCGATTGCTCCAGCAAATAATGCACCGATAGCGGCGGTAATATTTAGCATAAGTAGAAATGATAAACTAGATCCAAGAGGATATCCTGCCTGTCGCATCATCTGAGGTAACCAAGTATTTAAACCGTATATTAAAAACATCCCCATTATATAAGTGATCCAAAAAAGCAGCGTTGCTTTTATGTATTCTTTTGAGAATAAAGTAAGAAATCCATTTTTCTTTCGTATATTAGATGGGGGTTGATGAGTTTTCTCTTTTGCATGGAATTCAATTTGAAAACGATTAAGAATTTTATCCACTTCTTCTTGGCGGTTACGTGATAACAAAAATTGAATGGATTCAGGTAAATAACGAATAATGAAAGGAATGAGGAGTAGTGGAATCATTCCGATGCCAAACATAATTCTCCATCCGAAGTCTTCTAACATAAACATGGACAAAATAGCGCCTAACACGATACCTAAAGGATAGCCAGTAAACATAAGAGCATAAATAAAAGATTGTCGCTTTTTGGGTGAATATTCAACAGTAAGTGCGGAAGCTGTAGGAATGACACCGCCTAGTCCAATTCCTCCGATAAATCGCCATAGTCCAAATAATTCAGGAGAAGGAGCAAGTGCAGCTAGGCCCATTGTAGTAGAAAAAAGTGCTAAACAGCATATAAGTGTCCATTTTCGTCCAATTAGATCTGTAATAGTTCCAACTAGAATAGCGCCAATAAACATTCCAAACAAAGCATAGCTTGCAATTGTACCAGCATGAGCTGGTGATAGTGCCCAGCTGTTGTCTTCCAGTAGCTTAGGCAGAACGGCCCCGTAAATACCTAAATCATAGCCGTCAGCTAGAATGGCTAGCCAACAAATAAAAACAACAAGCTTTGTAATAGAGTTCGAAAAGATAGTTTTTGTAGGTTCTAGATGAGGTGGAGCTGAAGGTTGCATAATGTTCACCCCTTTTGATTTGTAGATGAATATATTATTTCATTTGATGTTAATATTTCCCTTCTTATGTCGGGATTTATATGAAAAAGTTTTATAGCAAATAAAGAAGTTCAACAGTCATTCTGTTGAACTTCTTTATTTATTTACTCATTATCAACTCGTTTTAACGGTTGATCTGCCGGACCTTCAATAACATCTCCTTCAATTGAAAAACGGGAACCGTGGCAAGGACAGTCCCAAGTACAATCACCATTATTCCATTCCACTTCGCAGCCGAGATGTGTACAAGTTGTATCGACAATATGTAATTTTCCATCTTTGTCCTTATAAGCACCTGCTCGTTTCCCGTTAACATGTACGACAGATCCTTCACCAACTTCGAGATCTTCTGGCTTACGTAATGCAGTTTCAATCTTTCCTTCAATTAAATGTTTCGCAACATCAATGTTTTGGGAGAAGAACGTTTTTATATCTGGATTTGCATGAAAGCGTGAAGGTGCATATAGTTCTTTATATGGACTGTCTACTTTTAGAATGGAATCCTTCAGTAAATGAGCGGCAGCAGTTCCAGTTGTCATCCCCCATTTACGATATCCAGTTGCAACAAATATATTTGGATTGCTCTCGTTAATATGTCCGATATAAGGGACCTTATCTAGCGTGATTAAATCTTGTGCTGACCATCTATAAGGAACCTCATCTACCCCAAACGTTGCTTCTGCAAAAGAATACAGTGCTTCATAATGAAGCATCGTGTTTATTCCTTGGCCTGTTTTATGACTTTCTCCGCCAATTAAAATTAATTTTTCCCCATTGCTTGTTGTGTAGCGTAAGGAGCGTTTTGGGTCATCAATACTTAAATACATGCCACCTGGATAATCTGTTTTTGTTTTAATAGCAAGAGCATAAGAGCGTTCTGCGTACATTCGCGTAAAGAAAAAGCTATTCGCATCATAAAAAGGAAAGTGTGAACAAGAGACAACATATTCACAAGTAATGCGATGTCCGTCCTTTGTAATGACTTGTGGAGAATCTCCTTTTTCTACATCCATAGCAGTCGTTTGTTCATAAACTTTTCCACCCATCTCCACAAACTTTTCTAAAAGCGTTTTCAAATAAAGAAGGGGATGAAACTGGGCTTGATTTTTCATGACAAGTGCAGATTGTACTGGAATTGGAATCGATAGGGATTGAACATAGTCACAAGGTATATTTAATTTTTGATAAGCTTCATATTCTTTCGATAAATTTCTTAATCCCTTATCAGTAGTTGTATATAAATATGAATCTTCATTTGAGAAATTACAGTCGATTTTATATGTTTGCAAAGTTTCATTAATAAATTGTAGGGCATGATTATTTGATTCATAGTAAAGCCCGGCCTTTTCCATACCGAAATGGTTTATTAATTCATCATAAATAAGATCATGTTGCGCTGTTATCTTCGCTGTTGTATGTCCAGTCGTCCCGTTTAAAATAAGGCCAGAATCAATTAATACAACATCGATGCCTTCTTTTGCAAGTAAATAGGCAGTAGTAATACCTGTAATACCAGCACCTATAATAGCGACTTTTGTCTTTATATTTTCAGATAAAGGGGGAAAAGCAGGGAGTTGAGTAGATTCAATCCAATAAGATGATGGGAATTGTGGAAATGTATCGCTTGTCATTAAGGAAACCTCCTGATTTAGAACAATTTTCCTTTTAATATTTCCATATGAGATGAAATTCATGTGTGCTGTTTTAGAGGAAGGCTATTTTTATTTAAAAGAAAGATAAAATTATTTCAGTATAATTATTAGGTCTTGTTGGTATGGAGAGGTAGAAGTTGTGTAAAGCTTAAATTTAAGTGAGTGTATTTGTTGTTTACACAGAGAGTTCTTGAATAAGATAGAGTCTATAGCATGTCAAGGTACGTATATGTATAATAGATGAAACCTTATAAAATATGTGTTTTTTCTTTATTGAAATAAAGTATAATTATAAAAATATAACCAACTTTTATTACTAGGTCATAAAAGTTATTGACAATGTAGAAATTCTATTGATATGATTCATCATGTGGAAAGGTTGATAGAGAGTAAAAAGATAAATGTTTTTCATTGATAATAAAAGCGAAAAATAAGTGACGATAGAGTGAGTATATTTTCCTTATACTAGATGCTTTTTAATCACCTAGTAAAATCAATCTGGAAGCAAGAATTGATATATGTAAGTTGCGCAAGGCGCGGCATAAGAAAGGGGCAAAAGGATGAAGGAGCTTCATACGTTTGGGTGGTATGCAGCACGTGTATCACCACATTTGCCGAAAAAAGCATTTAAACCAGTTCCTACTCGTTTATTTGGCGGACTGGCTTATTTACTTGTGGCATTGGCGGGGTTAATATCGATTGGTGTATTTGAATTGAATGTGTGGGCTAATCTAGGAATTGCGATCGTTCTTGGATTATGTTTTGCTTCACTTGGGTTTTTAGGGCATGAAATTTTACATGGAACTGTTGTAAGAAAGGCATGGCTTCGTGATTTCTTAGGAGCGATTGCATTTATGCCATTATCAACAGGTCCTAAACTTTGGCGAAAGTGGCATAATGCAACGCATCACGTTCATACACAACATGAAGAGAATGATCCAGATGCATGGCCTACACTTGAGAAGCTTAAAAAGAGTAAGTTTTTGAGCTGGGTATATCGCATGCCTCTTCATGTACGTTCATTCTTTAGTTTTCTGTCACTAACAATTCAATTTACATTGCATTCGACTCGAATGTTCTTTCATTTTATAAAAGAGTTTAAGTCATCCAATCAAAAATCTGTATGGCTTCAACTTCTTTTGCCTTGGACTGTTTGGATTAGTTTATTGTTTATTATGGGACCTGGAAAATGGTTATTTGCATATGTGATTCCATTGTTAATTGCTAACTTTATTGTAATGGCATATATCGCAACAAATCACCGCTTAAATCCAATTGTTCCAGTAAATGATCCGTTAGCAAACTGTTTATCAGTAACAGTGCCGCGTTGGGTAGACGTTTTACATTTCAATTTCTCATATCATACAGAACATCATTTGTTCCCTGCTATGAGCTCTAAATACTACCCGTTAGTAAAAGAGAAAATTAAAGAAATGTGGCCGGAACGCTATCATGAGATGCCGATGACAAAAGCTTTGGCAGCGCTATGGAATACACCACGTGTGTATTATCAAGGAAGTGAATTAGTGGATCCGCATAGAGAGCATTTCTATGGTTCTTTAGGAAATGGGCTAGATCCTCATAATATTTCATATCGTGAGGAACATATAGAGGAAGAAGAGAGTATTAAAAAAGTAAATCAATAAAAATAGATATATGTTGCAGTGAAAAAGCAAGCCATCTCAGGCTTGCTTTTTTTATAAAGAAACTTCCTTTTTGTTCTTTGTATGGAATTGGACGGAGTTAGTTTCTTTTCGCTGTAATCGTTTTTCTAAAAGATTAACAAGGTAAGTGAATAGGAGAACGAGCACGAGATAATATAAACCAACGATTATATATGTATCTAATTGTTGGAAGTTCCCTGCAGCGATTGATAAACCTGACCCCCATAATTCGGACAATCCTACGTAAGCAACAAGTGAAGAATCTTTTAATCCAATAATAAATTGATTTCCTAAAGGAGGAATAGATTGACGAAATGCTTGCGGTAATACAATACGGCGCATTGCTAAAGGATACGGCATACCTAGAGAGCGAGCAGCTTCCATTTGCCCACGATCGACAGATTGGATAGAGCCTCGGAAAATTTCAGTAATATATGCACCGTTGTGGATTGCTAAAGCAATGGCTCCTGCCCAAAAAGGAGTAAAAACAACAACGGATGTAATCCCAAAATAGAGAATGGCGATTTGAACAATTAAAGGTGTACCACGAATAATGGCGATATATACGTGAGCAATACTATTTAAAACTTTATTGTTAGAGATTCGAAAGAAAGCGAATAGTAATCCAATTAGTGAACCGAGTAATAGGGATGTTAGTGTTAATTGTAATGTGACAATAGTAGCTTTTAAGAGTGTGGGATAGGTAGAGATAAAAATTTCAAACATGCGTTTCACCTCATATTGTATAGATTTTAGTAGAGAATGAAATGCCCCACACAAAGTGGGGCATGATTTATGGAAACTTTGAAGGGCTAAATTACTTCGTTTTTTCCTCTTCACCAAGAATATTACGCCCAAACCATTTTTTACTGATCTTTTCATACGTACCATCTTTAATAATTTCATCTAAAGCTTTATTTACTTTCTCGACCATTTCTTTATCATCTTTACGAATAGCAATTCCCATTTCATCAAGGTTTAGTGGTTTTCCAGCTTCTTTTATATTTGATTTACCTTCTTTAATCATGCGTAAACCAACCATTTGATCTGTAATTACTGCGTCGATACGTCCAGGCTCTAAGTCCATAAGTGCAGTAATATCGCTATCGTATTCTGTAATTTGATCTGTATATTTTGCAACGAGGTCTTTAAAGGTACTAGCTTTTACAACACCAATTTTCTTACCCTTTAAATCTTCTGGAGAAGAGATAGATGTATTCTTTTTAGCTACAAAAATTTGGGCACCAGAACGATAATAAGGATTTGAGAAATTAACAGCTTTTAAGCGTTCTTCTGTAATTGCCATACTGCCCAGTATTACATCATACTTCTTCGCTTTGAGACCTTGGATTAGCGTTTCCCATGGATTTGTAATAGGGGTTGGTTTCATATTCATTTTTTTCGCAAGTGCTTCACCTAGTTCTACATCAAAACCGACAAGTTTTCCGTCATTTTCTTTATAGTTAAAAGGTTTATATAAGCCACTCATCGCATAACGAAATTCTTTTTCACCATTTGAAGAAGTAGTAGCACTTTCCTTACTACAGGCTCCTAGTATAAAGGATGTGCATAATGTAATACTCGCAACAATGGTTAATAGTTTTCTTTTCATAAAACCCCTCCTATATATTGATCATACGGATGGTTTTAAGTATGTTATTGAAATATTTTATTTAGATGATTAGTTGTGCACCGTATGAATGTATTTCTTTTCGTTTGAAACAGAAGTTATATTATAAAACGTTACGTAAAAATTGTTTCGCTCGTTCATGTGATGGAGCTGAAAAGAATTGTGCTGGCGGAGCATCTTCTACAATTTTTCCATCATCCATAAAAATGACGCGATCAGCTACATCTCTTGCGAAATTCATTTCATGAGTAACAATAACCATGGTCATTCCTTCTTCAGCAAGTTCTTTCATAACTTGCAATACTTCTCCAACAAGTTCAGGGTCTAAAGCTGAGGTAGGTTCATCAAATAGCATAATTTTAGGATTCATAGCAAGAGCTCGTGCAATAGCAATACGCTGTTTTTGACCACCTGATAGGAGATGGGGCGTTACATCTGCTTTATCTTGTAGGCCGACTTTTTGCAGAAGCTGATTTCCGATTTCTTTTGCATTTGCTGCTTCTAATTTTTTTACATGAATAGGTGCTTCTATGATGTTTTCTAGTGAGGTCATATGAGGAAAGAGGTTAAAGTGCTGAAAAACCATACCGACATTTTCGCGGACTTTGTTTAAATTTGAATGCTTTGGATCAATTCGTTCACCTTGTAAGTGAATTTCACCTTCATCGTACATTTCTAAAAAGTTAAGACAGCGAAGTAATGTACTTTTACCGGAACCACTGGCACCAATTAAAACGACAACTTCTTTTTCTTGTACTTCTAAATCAATTCCTTTTAAAACGTCAAGTGAGCCAAATGATTTTACTAGATTTCGAACCTGAATCATACAAAACCCCCAGTCAAAAATATATTTTACAAATGTTGCCCCTTATTTCTGTTATTAGTCACAAATTGTCAGAATCCTTTATTTTTTTCGTGAATTTGATATTAAAGGAAATAATAATTTTTTTGAAATCTCTATATCCTTCTATAATGAAAATATGGATAATAATATATAGGTAGTACTTATATTACTTATACAAAGGGGGAAAGAAGAGATGGAAAAAGAAAGGAAGACATTTTCCTTTGGCTTACGTACACAACTTATGCTATTCACTACAGTTTTAGCTTTAATTACATATTCAACAAGTATATTTTTTATTTATGTGATATATGATTATTTTCAAAGTTATGTAAGTCAAACTGCATATAATATTATCGTTATGTTATTAGGGGTAGTATGGTCTGGAATTTTAGCATATGGAGCAGCCATATTTTTAATTAAACCGCTTCGAAAGTTAGAGGAGGCGGCGAGAAAAGCGGCTGAAGGAGACATTCGTGAAGATGTTCCGTTACCGAAGACTGATGATGAAATTAAATCTTTAAGTGTTGCATTTAATATGATGCTAGGGAACTTAAGGGGCATGGTAAAAAATATTGATACAACATTTTCGTATACAAACAATCAAGTACAGCAAATTAGAAAACAAACAGGCGAAGCAACGAAACAAGCACAAGGTGTTTCTGAAACACTTGCAGAGATTTCTTCTGGCGCTGAGCAATCAGCGGCATCCATTCAGGCAATTGTTTCTGCTGTTGATACAACAACTTCTATTGCAAGTGAAGTAGAAGAGAAAGCGAAACAGTCTGATGAGTTGTCTTCAGAAATGGTTCAAGCTTTAGGGCATAGTACGCGTGTCTTTACGTCTTTAATTCAAGGTATTCAAACATTGGCGAAAGAAAATGAAGATTCAATGCAAAATGTACAGAAGTTAGAGGAAAGAATGAAACAAGTAGAACATATTGTATCTGTTGTGAGTGAGATTGCTAGCCAAACTAATTTATTAGCACTAAACGCTTCTATTGAGGCTGCTCGTGCAGGAGAGCATGGAAGAGGCTTTGCGGTTGTTGCGGAAGAAGTACGAAAACTTGCTGATGAAAGTGATCATTCTGCAAGAAACATATCGCAGTTATTACGAAATATGCAAGAGGAAGTACAACAAGTTGCAATGAAAATGACAGAACAAGTGAAAATAGCTAAAGAAGAGGCGAAACGTGGGGAGGCTACGGAATTAATTTTAAAAGAAATGTCATCAAGTGTTATGGAAGTAGCGGATGCAACGAAGCAAATTAGTGGTTATATGAATGAACAAGTGAACCACATTCATCAAACAGGAGCACAAACAAAGGCCGTAGCAGCAATTGCTGAAGAAACGTCAGCTGGTTCACAAGAAGTAGCACGTGTGACGTTGCAACAATCTAAAAATATGATAGCAATCGATCAATTATTAAAGGATCTAGAGAAACAAGCAACAGAATTGAAACAAACAATTAAACGATTTTCAATGTAAAAGAGAAGAACAGAATACTGTTCTTCTCTTTTTTTAGCTAGATTTAATATCTATAGTTAAAAGATAGAAACTATGAACGTTTCCGCAACATTCTTTTCTGTCCCTTTCGGATGAAATTTATAGCGAGCTATAATATTAAAAGGGGTGTCTTTTATGAAAAAAGAAAAAAGACAACGATTAATTAAACAATTTGTAAAAGAGTATGAAATAGAGAAGCAAGAAAGATTAGTAGAATTGTTAGCAAAAAAAGATGTATTAGTAACACAAGCTACGGTTTCTCGAGATATTCGTGAGTTAAACTTAACGAAGGTACCTTCTCAAGAAGGATTGATGATATATAAAATTTTCTCAGAAGAGCATTTACAAACTGATATAAAATTAAAGAAAAAATTACGAGAGGTTGTTGTGAAAATTGATTGTGTAGATCAATTAATGGTTATTAAAACATTACCTGGAAATGCACATGTTATTGGTGTTTTGTTTGATGAGTTAGATTGGAAAGAAAAAATAGGATGTATATGTGGAAATGATACATGCCTTATAATTTCTCAGTCGAAATCAGATAGGGAGATTTTAGAAGAAAGATTAAATTTAATTCTTTAGATGCAAAATCCTGTTTTTAATTTTTATTAAAAACAGGATTTTTGTGTAAATACGGAAGTTAAATATTCAACATATATGCGTAATATATGTATTTTTTATTAAAAAATCGGGATGGATTATTATAAAAATACAAATTAATATGATTTTAAAAAAATAACTTGTTTAATATTTCACAATGATAATGTGGATGATTTCACAAAGGTGAAAGCGTGTAGCATTTATTATGTACTTGTAAGACATCAAACATATTTAAAAGGAGGTACAACAAATGAAGCATCCGATACATGTTACTTCAGAAATTGGGGAATTACAAACGGTTTTATTAAAACGACCGGGTAAAGAAGTGGAAAACTTAACACCAGATTATTTACAGCAATTATTATTTGACGATATTCCATACTTACCAATTATTCAAAAAGAGCATGATTATTTTGCACAAACGTTACGCAATCGGGGTGTTGAAGTTCTTTATTTAGAAAAACTAGCCGCTGAGGCGTTAGTAGATAAAAAACTTCGAGAAGAATTTGTTGATCGTATTTTAAAAGAAGGACAGGCCGACGTAAATGTTGCACATCAAACTTTAAAAGAATATTTACTTTCCTTTTCAAATGAAGAATTAATTCAAAAAATTATGGGCGGTGTACGGAAAAACGAAATTGAAACAAGTAAGAAGACACATTTATATGAATTAATGGAAGATCACTATCCGTTTTACTTAGATCCAATGCCTAATTTATATTTTACTCGTGATCCAGCAGCTAGCGTGGGCGATGGCTTAACGATAAATAAGATGAGAGAACCAGCGCGTAGACGTGAATCATTATTCATGGAGTACATCATTAAATATCATCCAAGATTTGAAAAACATAATGTACCAATCTGGTTAGATCGTGATTATAAATTTCCAATTGAAGGTGGCGACGAGCTAATTTTAAATGAAGAAACAATTGCGATTGGAGTATCTGCTCGTACTTCAGCTAAAGCAATTGAACGTTTAGCAAAAAATCTCTTTAGCCGACAAAATAAAATTAAGAAAGTGTTAGCAATAGAAATTCCAAAATGCCGAGCATTTATGCATTTAGATACAGTATTTACAATGGTTGATTATGACAAGTTTACAATTCACCCAGCTATTCAAGGGCCAAAAGGGAATATGAATATTTATATTTTAGAAAAAGGATTAGATGAGGAAACTCTTAAAATTACACATCGTACTTCTTTAATGGAAGCATTAAAAGAGGTATTAGGCTTAAGTGAATTAGTTCTTATTCCATGTGGAGGAGGAGATGTAATTGCTTCTGCTCGTGAACAATGGAATGATGGCTCGAACACATTAGCAATCGCGCCAGGTGTAGTTGTTACATATGATCGCAACTATGTATCCAATACGTTATTACGGGAACACGGTATAGAAGTGATTGAGGTGCTAAGTTCAGAATTATCTCGTGGTCGTGGGGGTCCACGTTGCATGAGTATGCCAATTGTTCGTAAAGATATTTAGTATAAATAACGGAGAGAGTAGGGATGAAGTATGTTAATGACTAGACCAAATTTAAAAGGAAGAAGCTTTCTAGCAGAAAAAGATTTTACACAAGAAGAATTGTTATATTTTCTAGATTTGGCAGCAGAATTAAAAGAGAAAAAGAAAAATGGTATCCCGCATCATTATTTAGAAGGTAAAAATGTAGCGCTCTTATTTGAAAAAACTTCTACTCGTACGCGTTGTGCATTTACAGTAGCATGTACAGATTTAGGGGCAAATCCTGAATATTTAGGGAAAGGTGATATTCAGCTTGGGAAAAAAGAATCTGTAGAGGATACAGCAAAAGTGTTAGGGCGTATGTTTGACGGAATTGAGTTTCGTGGATTTAATCATGAAACTGTAGAATCTTTAGCACAAAATTCTGGTGTGCCGGTTTGGAATGGATTAACAGATATGTGGCATCCAACACAAACACTAGCAGATTTATTAACAATTAGAGAACATGTAGGGAAACTGAAAAATGTGAAGCTCGTTTACGTTGGAGATGGACGAAATAATGTTGCTAATAGCTTACTAGTTGGTGGCGCAATCGTTGGAATGGATGTACGTATTTGTACACCGGAAACTTTATGGCCTGCACAAGAAGTAATAGATTTAGCAAAAAAATATAATGAACAGGTAATGATAACAAGTAATGTGGAAGAAGCAGTTGCGAATGCAGATGTAATTTATACAGATGTATGGGTGTCTATGGGGGAAGAAGAAAAATTTGCTGAACGTGTCAAGTTATTGAAACCTTATCAAGTAAATATGAAAATGATTAAAGAAACAGGGAATGAAAACGTGATTTTCTTACATTGTTTACCTGCATTTCATGATGTCGAAACGATGTATGGTGAAGAAGTTTATGAGAAATATGGGTTGAAAGAAATGGAGGTAACTGACGAAGTATTCCGCAGTAAACATTCAAAAGTATTTGATCAAGCTGAAAATAGAATGCATACAATTAAAGCGGTTATGGCAGCTACTTTAGGAAACATGGAGTAAAGAAGAAAGGGAGTCTTCCTTTCTTCTTTCTCCTCCTTTAGACACTATCATTCACTATTGCTTTTGTATTGTTATTGCAATTAAAGAGAGGTGAGTGGAATGGGTGAAGATAAGAAACTAGGGTTGTTTACATTAACGGCTCTTGTAGTGGGGTCTATGATTGGCGGTGGAGCCTTTAATTTAGCGAGTGATATGGCAAAAGGTGCTGGTGCTGGAGCCATTATTATTGGCTGGGTTATAACAGGAATTGGGATGATTGCACTTGGATTATCTTTTCAAAATCTAACTGTAAAACGGCCAGATTTAGATGGTGGTATTTTTAGCTATGCAAAAGCAGGGTTTGGTAATTTTATGGGGTTTAATAGTGCGTGGGGATACTGGCTATCTGCTTGGCTTGGGAATGTAGCTTACGGCACATTATTGTTTTCTTCATTAGGATATTTCTTCCCGATCTTTGAAGGCGGGCAAAACGTAGCGTCCATTGTTGGTGCAAGTGTATTATTATGGTGTGTTCACATGTTAATTTTACGTGGAGTTCAATCAGCAGCACTTGTGAATTTAGTAACTACAATCGCAAAATTAGTACCTGTATTTGTATTTATTGTCATAGGAATCTTCGCGTTTCATATTGATATGTTTTTAGATGGATTTTGGGGGCAAACTGGTTCTTTTTCATGGGGAGCAGTTGGCAGCCAAGTTAAAAGTACAATGCTTGTAACTTTATGGGTATTTATTGGGGTAGAAGGTGCTGTTGTTTTATCCAGTCGAGCAAAAAATAGAAGTGATGTAGGGAAAGCAACGGTTATTGGCTTAATTGGTACACTCATCATTTACATTTTAATCACATTATTGTCTCTTGGACTTATGCAACAAGCAGATATTGCTGGTTTGAAAAATCCGGCTATGGCTTATTTATTTGAAAGTGTTGTTGGAAAATGGGGTGCTATCTTTATTAATTTAGGTTTAGTCATCTCTGTATTAGGTGCTTGGTTAGGGTGGACTTTGCTCGCTTCTGAAATTCCATATTTAGCGGCTAAAGATGGAGTATTTCCAAAATGGTTCGCAAAAGAAAATAAAAATAAGGCTCCAGTAAATTCATTATGGATAACAAATGGTTTAATTCAAATGTTCTTGTTAACATTCGTCGTTTCTGATCAGGCGTATAACTTTGCATTCTCTTTAGCATCTTCAGCTATTTTAATTCCATATGCGTTTTCAGCATTTTATCAACTGAAGCATAGCTTAAATTCTGAGGAAGTAGATCGAAATAAAAATATAGTAATTGGCTTGATAGCAAGTATTTATGGCGTTTGGTTAGTTTATGCAGCTGGTTTAGAGTATCTATTATTAACAATGACTTTATATGCGCCAGGTATTTTTATTTTTTACAATGTTCAAAAGCAAAAGAGTTCGAAGCAAATATTTACTCGAGTGGAATTAGCATCATCCGTAGCAATTGGTGCTTTAGCATTTTTTGCGGTTTATGGATTAATTACAGGCAGCATTACTTTATAGAGCTCTGTGAAAACGAAATGAACTGGAGGGCTGAAATATGGCACGAAGAAAAATTGTAGTTGCACTAGGGGGAAATGCGATACAGTCTGGAAAAGCTACTGCGGGGGCGCAGCAAGAAGCGTTGGAAAAAACGGCGGAACAACTTGTGAAAATAATGGAAAATGATGTAGATATAGTAATTGCACATGGAAATGGCCCACAAGTGGGGAATATTTTATTGCAGCAAAAAGCTGCAGAAACGGAAAAGACACCTGCAATGCCATTAGATACTTGTGGGGCAATGAGCCAAGGAATGATTGGATATTGGATGGAAAATGCGATTGAAAAGGCATTGAAAAAACGGAATATAAAAAAAGATGTAGCAACGGTTATAACACGCGTTGTTGTGGATAAAAAAGATGAGGCATTTAAAAATCCAACTAAACCAATTGGTCCTTTTTATACAGAAGAAGAGGCCAGAAGATTAATGGACGAAACAAAAGCAGTGTTTAAAGAAGATGCGGGTAGAGGGTGGAGACGTGTTGTTCCATCACCGAAGCCTGTAAGTATTCATGAACATAAAGTGATTAATTCTTTGGTCGAAGATGGAAATATAGTGATAGCTGTTGGCGGTGGTGGAATTCCAGTAATTGATTCTGAAGAAGGGCTAAAAGGAACTGAAGCGGTTATCGATAAAGATTTCGCTGCGCAAAAATTAGCAGAATTAGTAGATGCCGATACGCTTGTTATTTTAACTGCAGTTGATCATGTGTATGTAAATTATGATCAACCGAATCAAAAAAAATTAGAGCATGTCACAGTGAATCAATTAGAAGAATACATTGAGGAACAGCAATTTGCTGCGGGAAGCATGCTTCCAAAAATTGAAGCTGCTATTAATTTTGTTAATACAAATCCAAAAAGAAAAACAATTATTACGTCTTTAGAAAAAGTATATGAAGCACTAGAAGAAAAAGCCGGTACTATTATTTCAAAACAAAATGTATGCATGTATGTTTAAATCATTATGTACGCTACTTATTATTGAAAAAAGAATGAAGTTAGTAACTTCATTCTTTTTATTGATTCATATTTTTTATACGTATTGTTCATAAAGTTTTCATGATGAAATCTGAATATATAAGTTAGTTATGATAAAATTCAAATTGAATACGCTTTCTTGATTTTTCGCTCCAACATACAGCAAGAGAGAGGGAATTTTATGAATAGACGGAACGTAGTTAAGGATTTAAAGCAGTTCGAATTATTTGCTCATTTAACAGAAAAGAAATTGAAAGGTTTGACGGAGTTTGTCTATTGGCGAACTTATAAAAAGGGTCAATTTTTATTTTTAGAAGGGGATTCAAGAGAAAGAATTTACTTCATGTTAGATGGATTTGTAAAGTTAGAGCGGGTAAATCAAAGTGGGAATTTATTATATGATGACTATGTAAAGAGGTATTCTATTTTTCCTTATGGCGGTATGTTTACAGACAGAGGATATAACTATACGGCAGAAGCGATGACAGATGTAGAGGTCTATTATATTCCGACAGTAATTTTCGAAGATATGGTGAAATCTAGTAGGACACAATTAATGTATGTTGTTCAGCAATTATCATCGATATTAAAGCTAAACGAAAATCGAGTACAAAATATTACAATTCCTAATGCACAAGATCGGGTCATTCAAACATTAAATTATTTAATGCAGGATTTAGGAGAACAGAGTGGCGAAACGATTGTAATTTCTTGCCCACTTACAACCATTGAAATATCGAAAATATCTGGTACGTCTCGAGAGACGGTTAGTAGCGTATTAAAACAATTAAAAAATGATAGTATTGTTACAATTTTAGATAAAAAAATTACAATACATAATCCAACATATTTTGAGGAAATCTCTATGTGAAAATTGCATATTGATTTTTAATTCATACTGTATATTAATAAGGTTATTTATATATTTATAAGTAAATTTTTTACGTTTTCCTCTATGAAAAGATAGTATAGTATGGTAATAATAGCTAAAATCGATAATAAAAAACAAAGTGAAGGGGAGAAAGAATGCTTCGTATTGAGTATGATCGATTAGTAGCTATTTGTTACAGTATAGGGGTTTTGTTATTATTAAAAATTCCAAATGATAATGAATTAATTGGGGAAAAACTATTCAATGTCTATAAGGTTCCGATACATACGTATGTTTATATGGATTATAAAGTCTCAAATATATTGATTGTTTCTTTCATACTACATGTAATTGCATTTATATTATTTTTAAAATGGCTAGGAAAAAAGGAGTCTAGTACATTTAGAAAAATGAATAAGATAAAAGTAGTAGGCATTAGTATTTTGATTTTAATGATGCCGTTTATTTTAAATAACATCCTCCAGACATTAAATAAAACATGGTACTACGCAGGAAAAACAGGGGTAGAAGCAATAGAATATAAAAAAGAAGATAGCCAGTGTAGAATGGAGAAAAATGGAGAGGATATCGAACGAAAGTGTATTGTTACTTTAAAAAATTATCGTAATCATTCACAAGCATTAAAAGTTGTTTTATATGATAATGTAAACGAGAATTCAAAAAGTTATCTAGTACCGAAACCAGTCTATTTACAAAAACATGAGACAAAGCAATTCGAATTTCAAATTCCTGTTGCTTATAATAGCGGTGTTGAAAAAGATAAAGTACCAAATATTAAATTACATTTATTGCATGAAAATGATGCGAAATACAATTAATCTGTAATTGAAAGTTTATGAGTAGGGGCAATAATTTGAAACGATATAGAAAATCAACTTGAATCATCCAACATGCTGCAGGGTAACGGCATATTGGATGATTTTTTATTTTCTACCTTTTTTTACGTATGAAAGGGTGGAATACTTTGTTGAAAACGAAAAACATTGCAAGGATCATATATGGTTTTCACTTTACGTAATCTTTGAAAGTTAGGGCCATAATAACTAGTTTGCCAATTTTTAATGTCGATATCGGGCCAATTGACATAGTCACCTAGTGTATAAGGATCTAAGCTTTCTCGTAAATCTTTAACCCAGCGTATATTTCGATTTTCTTCATCATCACATTTCCAAGAGGTAATGTATTCTTGCGCAATAATTGCTTTGCGATGGAAATAAGCTGTTTCAGTAGGCGGAATATTTTTAACAGCACCTACGAGCGATTGGTGCCAAATACTCGCATCTTTATTTGGTGCATGTGAAAGAAAATACTGCATGATTTGAATTCCTTTAAGAGGAATAGGTTTATATACGTAGGAACCGGAGCGCTTGAAGTTTTCAGGGATGTTACCACTGTTAAAAAATTCAACAGCCTTTATATAAGGAACTTCATCTATAAAGAGAGAGGGGGTACCAGTTTCAAGAAGAGGAGATAATAAGGAATGGAGTTCAGAGGGAGAGCCAACAAACTCACCTTGTGCTTCAATTTTGTTTTGTTGTTTTGTGAATAATTCAATTGATGAAGTAAGACGTTCGTCTACATAAGGCGCCCAGTTTTGCCAAGCTTGAAAGGCAGCAATAAAATCTTCCCATTCCCATGTAATGGAGAAGATTAATACATTTTTTATAGGGTGTACGCGAAAAGTCAAAGAAGTAATAATTCCGAAGTTTCCACCACCGCCACCGCGGCATGCCCAAAACAAGTTATGGTTTTCATGTTCGCTTGCACGAATGATTTTTGCTCCAAATTTACCACATGCTTGTACCATTTCAACTTCTATTAATTGATCACATGTTAATCCAAATAAGCGTGAAAGCATACCGATGCCACCGCCAAGTGCTAATCCAACAATTCCAACGCTTGCGCTTGTACCAGCCGGTATTGTCACACCATAATTCCAAAGCTCTTTATAAACAGTGCCAAGGTTTGCACCAGCTTCAATTGTTGCTGTTAATTTATCTGTATGAACAGTAATACGATGCATTTCACTCACGTCAATAATAAGTCCTCTATTTAAAAGAGAAAAATTTTCATAGCTATGACGTCCGCTTCTTAAGCGAAATGGTACATGACGCTCGCGTGCCCATTTTAAGGCGTTACACACATCATTTTTATTTTGACAAAACACAATAATACAAGGGAGTTTTGGAATACTTAAATTTAAGTTCATTCGGGCTACGTCATAGTCAGGGTCTGAAGGAACAACGATACGACCTGTTAATTTTGTTTGTTTCAATTTATCACTCCTTTCTAAAATAAGCGGGGCTTTTTATTAATATATGAAAAGTATATGTAACGTGCGTGGACAAGGAGATGAGAAGAATGAGATTTGCCTTTGTGAGAAATAAATAAAGCATAAGAATAAAGAAACTACATAGAGTTCAATGAAAACAGTTGCAAACTATTCATATTTTGTTATGATAGTGTTACGAAAACGTTTGCATAAAATTCCGATGGGATGCAAAAGGAGAGAATGACTATGAATAAGACATGGTGGAAAGAAGCGGTTGCTTATCAAATTTATCCACGTAGCTTTATGGATTCAAATAGCGATGGTATTGGAGATTTACAAGGTATTATTGCGAAACTGGATTATTTAAAAGATTTAGGAATAGATGTAATTTGGATTTGTCCAATGTATAAGTCACCTAATGATGATAATGGTTATGACATTAGTGATTATCAAGATATTATGGATGAGTTTGGTACGATGGAAGACTTTGATGCTTTACTAGATGAGGTTCATAAACGTGATATGAAGCTTATTATTGATTTAGTTATTAATCATACAAGTGATGAACATCCATGGTTTATTGAGTCTCGTTCATCTAAAGACAATCCGAAGCGTGATTGGTATATTTGGCATGATGGTAAAGATGGTGCGGAACCAAACAACTGGGAAAGTATTTTTAATGGTTCGGCATGGGAATATGATGAAGTAACAGGACAATATTATTTACACTTATTCTCGCGTAAACAACCAGATTTAAACTGGGAGAATAAAGAAGTTCGAGAAGTGTTATACGACACAGTTAATTGGTGGCTTGATAAAGGAATTGATGGTTTCCGTGTGGATGCGATCAGCCATATTAAAAAAGAAGATGGCTTTAAAGATATGCCAAATCCAAAAGAACTAAAGTATGTACCATCCTTTGATAAACATATGAATGTGGATGGTATTCAACCGTTATTAGAAGAGTTAAAAGAAAATACATTTTCTAAGTACGATATTATGACTGTTGGTGAAGCGAATGGCGTTAAGATTGAAGATGCTGAGCTTTGGGTTGGAGAAGAGCAAGGTAAGTTTAATATGGTATTCCAATTCGAACATTTAAGCTTATGGGATGCTGAAAAGAAGAAAGACCTTGATGTTGTAGGACTGAAAAAGGTATTAACAAAATGGCAAAAAGGGTTAGAAAATAAAGGGTGGAATGCCTTATATATTGAGAATCACGATAAACCACGTATCGTTTCAACTTGGGGGGATGATAAACAATATTGGCGTGAAAGTGCAACGGCTCTAGGCGCAATGTACTTCTTTATGCATGGCACACCGTTTATTTATCAAGGGCAAGAAATTGGGATGACAAATGTCCAATTACCAAATGTTGAAGATTACGATGATGTTGCAACTAAAAATTTATATCGTGAGAAAATTGCAGAGGGCGTATCACATCAAGATATGATGGAAATTATATGGGCTTCTTGCCGTGATAATTCACGTACACCTATGCAGTGGAACGATGAGATGAATGCTGGCTTCACAACAGGTGCACCTTGGTTTAGTATGAATCAAAACTACAAAGAAATTAATGTTGAAAAGCAAAAGAATGAAGAGAACTCTATTTTCAATTTCTATAAGAAAATGATTGCCTTGAAAAAAGAGCACGATGTACTCAATTACGGTACGTACGATTTACTTTTAGAAGATGATCCGCAAATTTATGCATATACTCGTACATTAAATGATGAAAAGATTATTGTAATTAGTAATATCTCAAAAGAGGAAGCTGTATATAATGAGGGTTCATTTGCACTAGAACGCAAACGTTTGCTTTTAAATAACTATGAAGTTGCGGAACATGAACAAGTAACTACAATCACGTTAAAGCCTTATGAAACAAGGGTTTATCGCATTTCATAATAAAAAAGGATGCTCTTAGAGCATCTTTTTTTATGAAAAATAATAAATTTCTATTGCAAAGTGAAAACGCTTTTATTAAAATAGATTTATGAAAACGGTTGCGTAAAGATAAAAATGAAGTAACATAAGGAATCGTTTTCATAAAGGAAACAGAAATTATAATTTAAATCATTATGTTGTTATAAATAAAGGGGAGGAAGAACAGATGAAAATTACGTCTTTTGATTTTTGGCAAAAGTTCGGGAAAGCGTTATTAGTTGTTGTAGCTGTAATGCCAGCAGCTGGTTTAATGATTTCTATCGGTAAGTTAATTGGAATGTCTGCTGGGGATATTAACGCAGTTCATACAATCGCTCGCGTAATGGAAGACATCGGTTGGGCAATTATTACTAATCTACACATCTTATTCGCAGTAGCAATTGGGGGATCTTGGGCGAAAGATCGTGCAGGTGGTGCATTTGCAGCGCTATTAGCATTCGTCTTAACCAACAGAATTACAGGAGCTATATTTGGCGTAAACGCTGAAATGTTAGCGGATTCAAAAGCGAAAGTTTCTTCAGTATTAGCGGGAGATTTAATTGTAAAAGATTACTTTACTTCTGTACTTGGTGCACCAGCATTAAACATGGGAGTTTTCGTAGGGATTATCACAGGTTTCTTAGGAGCTACTTTATATAACAAATATTATAACTATAACAAACTGCCACAAGCATTAGCATTCTTTAACGGAAAACGATTCGTACCATTCGTTGTAATTGTTTGGTCTACAGTAACTGCAATTGTATTATCACTTTTATGGCCATTCATCCAAAGTGGATTAAATGAATTTGGTCGCTGGATTGCAGCTTCAAAAGATAGTGCACCAATTGTTGCACCATTTGTATATGGAACGTTAGAACGTTTACTATTACCATTCGGTTTACACCATATGTTAACAATTCCGATGAACTATACTGAGCTAGGTGGAACATATACGATGTTAACTGGCTCGAAAATTGGACAAGTTGTAGCAGGACAAGATCCTTTATGGCTTGCATGGATTACAGATTTAAATAACTTATTAGCAAATGGAGATACAAAAGCATATAACGATCTATTAAATAACGTTGTACCAGCTCGTTTCAAAGCTGGACAAGTTATCGGTTCAACAGCAGCATTAATGGGTATTGCTTTCGCGATGTTCCGTAATGTTGATAAAGAAAAACGTTCAAAATATAAACCAATGTTCTTATCAGCAGCATTAGCAGTATTTTTAACAGGTGTAACAGAACCAATTGAATTCATGTTCATGTTTATTGCTCCAGTATTATATGTTGTATATGCAATTACAACAGGACTTGCATTCGCATTAGCAGATT
Source organism: Bacillus cereus group sp. RP29 (assembly GCF_040459765.1). Lineage (NCBI taxonomy): Bacteria > Bacillati > Bacillota > Bacilli > Caryophanales > Bacillaceae > Bacillus > Bacillus cereus group sp. RP29. The sequence continues at coordinate 4,912,058 of NZ_JARVHN010000001.1, read as the reverse complement.
TAATTAACTTACGTGTTCACGCATTCGGATTTATTGAGTTAATTACTCGTACACCGATGATGGTTAATGCAGGACTAACTAGAGATTTAATCAATTTCGTTATCGTTTCATTAGTATTCTTCGGTCTGAACTTTACATTATTCAATTTCTTAATTAAAAAGTTCAACTTACCAACACCAGGACGTGCAGGTAACTATATTGATAACGAGGATGAGGCATCAGAAGGAACAGGAAATGTACAAGATGGTTCATTAGCAACAAAAGTTATTGATCTATTAGGTGGAAAAGAAAATATTGCTGACGTAGATGCTTGTATGACACGTTTACGTGTAACAGTAAAAGATTTAGATGTTGTTGCACCAGAAGCGCAGTGGAAACAAAATGGTGCTTTAGGACTGATCGTAAAAGATAAAGGTGTACAAGCGGTATATGGCCCGAAAGCTGACGTATTAAAGTCAGACATTCAAGATATGTTAGGTGCGTAATAATATGAAATTGCTAACTTTAAACTGTCACTCTTGGCAAGAAGAAAATCAAATAGAAAAGATAAAATATCTTGCTAAAGTCATTCAAGAAGAAGAGTACGATGTTATCGCATTACAAGAAGTAAGTCAGTCGATAGGAGCTAAAAATGTATGCGGTAACAAGAAAGAAGATAATTTTGGACTTTTACTATTAGAAGAGTTAAAAGCGTTACATGTAAAAGATTACAATATTACTTGGGATTTCTCTCATATTGGTTATGATGTGTATGAAGAAGGATTAGCGATTATAACGAAGCATAATGTTGTAAAAGAAGATACGTTCTTTATTTCAGAAAATAAGGATACAACGTATTGGAAAACACGCAAAATTGTAAGTGCAACAATTGCTTATAATGGTAAGAACATCACGTTTTACTCTTGCCACCTCGGTTGGTGGAATGATGAAGAAGAATCATTTAAAGATCAAGTGAATCGTTTGATGGAGCATGTAGATAGCAATGAATTTTCCTTCTTAATGGGTGATTTTAATAATAATGCCCGTTTGCAAGGTGAGGGCTATGAATATATGATGCAAAAAGGTTTGCATGACACATATGAACTAGCAATAGAGAAGGATGAAGGAACAACTGTCCAAGGGGAAATTGCTGGTTGGGATGAAAATAAACATAATCTACGAATCGATCTAATATTGTGTAACCGAAGTGAAAAAGTTCGTTCTTCAAAAGTTATTTTTAATGGTACAAACCGAAATATAATTTCAGATCATTTCGGTGTAGAAGTGCAAGTAGATATATAATAGAAGAAATCCTCACAGATAATAAAAAGCTGTGAGGATTTTTTTGAGGAATACAAGTATTTCCAAGAGAAAATACTTGTATTTTTTATGACATTTCCTATATATTTGTTATTATTGAATGTAAAACCGATTTGGTCATTTTGTATTCATACTTTGACTTACTTCGTTATATAATGTAGTAAGTTAAAGTTAATGGGAAAAAATAGTTCGTTTTCGGTTAATCCACGATGTAGAAAGTGATATAATTGCAAAATGTATGTATCATTTTCTAAAGAAGGAAAAATATATAATTAGGTGATAACTTCTATGAAACAAATTTGGCGTATTTATAAGACAGATTTACGGAATGTAGCAAAACATTGGGCTGCAATTGTTATTGTTGTAGGGTTAATGATTTTACCATCGTTATATGCATGGTTTAACATTAAAGCTTCTTGGGATCCATATGGAAATACAAAAGAAGTTCCCATTGCAGTTTCTAACGAAGATGCAGGCTCTAATTTAAGAGGAAAAGATATCAATATCGGGAACGAGATTGTAGATTCTCTGAAGAAAAACAAAAATCTTGGCTGGAAATTTGTAGATGAAAAACAAGCAATTTACGGAGTGGAACGCGGGGATTACTATGCAAGCATTACAATCCCAAAAGACTTCTCTGAAAAGATTGCAACTGTTCTGGATGAAAATCCACAGAAACCAGAACTTGATTACTATGTAAATGAAAAGGTAAATGCGATTGCACCGAAGATTACAGCAAAAGGTGCATCAGGTATTACAGAAGAAATTAGTAAAAACTTTGTTAAAACAGCGAATGGTGAGATTTTTAAAATCTTCAATGACCTTGGAATCGATTTAGAAACAAACTTACCAAGTATCGAGAAAGTAAAAGATCTTGTATTTAAGTTAGAAGCGCAGTTCCCAGAAATGAATACACTTATGGATAAGGCGTTAGATGATGCGACTCGAGCAGAGGATATTGTGAAAGTGGCGCAGAAAGATTTACCTGTTGTAGAGAGTGTCATAAATGATGGACAGGAAGCATTAGCGAATTTAGATAAGTTCTTTGCAAGACAAGATCAAACATTAAAAAATGCTCCAGGGACGATAAGAAACGATTTAGTAGCAGCAAAAGGCGTTATGGATAGTGCAGCTGCATTTACTGACTTTTTAATGAATCCAGGTGTAGAGTTAAATATTCCTGACTTGTCTGGAATGAATGGATTACCTGAATTCCCAGCCAGACCGGATCTATCTAAGTTGAATAGTGATGGTTATAAGAGTATAGCGCAAAGTATTAATCAAACAGTAAATAATGTTTTAAGTTCATCGCGTGCAGGAACAGCTTATGGGAAAAGTGTTTTAAATGGCTTACAAAATGGCCAATTTGACCCTGAACAAGCAAAGAAAGATTTAAATGCGGTATCAGATCGATTACAAACTGGTACAGATGGTATTTCATATCTTATTAATTTCTTTACTGAACTTCAAAACTCAGCGACTAATGATTTTGGTCAAAGATTTTTCAAAGGGCGAGTGGATAACTTAACTAGCCTTAAAGGTAAGATGGAAAATGCAAACAACGGTATTAAAGATATTGTAAATGTTATCGGTACAGGACAAGAAGTAAAGAAAGATGTAACAGATGTAGCGAATCAAAAATTAGATGCAGCAAATGGATTAATTGATCAAGCGGAAAAAGATTATAATGAAACGTTTGTAGCAGATTATAAAAAAGCAGTTAGCACAGTCGATCAAGCTAAAGCTGATGCAAATCAAATTTATGATAATGCAAAAGCAGATTATGATAAAGCGAAAAATAGCCTTGAAGGCGCAAAAGCAGATTTACAAAAGGCGAAAGAAGATGTACAAAATAGAGGTATTAACGGTTTAGATTCAACGAAAGTAGCTTTAAATAGTTTAAATGGTCAATTCCAATCTGGAATCGGTTTAATTGATGATATGATTCCTGTTCTAGAAAGTACAAATAAGGTTTTAGCGGATGTAAATAGTGATAAAAACCTTAATAATGGAATTGCGAAATTAAATAAAGCAAAAAGTAGTCTGCAAAAGGGTGTAGATGCAACAAATAAGGGAATTACACTTCTTAACAATGGACAAAAACCTACAAAAGATGTAATTGAAAGTATTAACAACGCTGCGAAGGGCGGATCAGCTCAATTAACAGATGTATTATCGACGTATGATTCGGAAATTGTACCTAATTTCAATACAGCAATTGCTCGTACAAAAGAGATGTCGAAAAATACAACTCAAATTTTAAATGATGCAGACAAAAAGCTTCCAGATGTTAAAAAATTACTAGAAGATTCATCGAAAGGCTTAGTAGATGGTAAAAAGAAATTAACAGACATTAAAGCTGAAATGCCAGCTACTGAGAAAAAGATTAAAGAATTAGCAGATAAAATTCGTGATTTTGAATCTGAAGAGGATTTAAAAGACATCATACGCTTATTGAAAAATGATGTTGAAAAGCAAAGTGACTATTTCGCAAATCCAGTAAATTTAAAAGAGAATAAATTATTTGCGATGCCGAACTACGGTTCAGCAATGTCACCGTTCTATACAGTGCTTGCATTATGGGTAGGCGCATTATTAATGGTTTCATTATTAACAGTAGAAGTACATGAAGAGGGCGCGAATTATAAGAGCCATGAAATTTACTTCGGACGTTTATTAACATTCTTAACGATAGGTCTTTCACAAGCGTTTATCGTATCGATGGGAGATATATTCTTACTCGGTACGTACGTAGTCGATAAGTTCTGGTTTGTATTATTTAGTTTATTTATTGGTGGAGTATTTGTTTGTATCGTGTACTCACTCGTTTCTATTTTCGGAAACGTTGGGAAATCGATGGCGATTATTTTACTTGTACTACAAGTAGCAGGGTCGGGCGGAACATTTCCAATTCAAATGACACCGAAATTCTTCCAAGCAATTTATCCGTTCTTACCGTTCACATATGCAATTAGTGCAATTCGTGAAACAGTAGGCGGAATGCTATGGGATATTGTAACGCGAGATTTACTTGTGTTAAGTGCTTTCGTAGTAGTTATGATTGTTGCTGCGTTATTACTAAAAACACCAATTAACAAATCAAGTGAAAAATTTGTTGAGAATGCAAAAGGAGGTAAAATCATTCACTAACAAAAAAGGTTCCTACCGATAGAGGTAGGAACCTTTTTGTTTAATCGAATTTTAATTTCTTTAATGCTTCTGCAAATGGGTTATTTAATGGTTCTTCTTCTTTTTTCTGTTGTTTCATATATTTTTGAACGTCACGTTTATCAGCTTTGTTTCCAGATTCTTTTTTACGTCTTTCTTGGAATGTGGATAATTTTTCGCGATAGCCACATTTACATGCAAAGATTTGCCCTGCACCTTCACCACGTAATTCTAACTTCTTCTTACACTGAGGGCAACGAGCGTTTGTTGTACGAGATACATTTTTACGATGACCACATTCACGGTCTTGGCAAACGAGCATTTTTCCTTTTTTGCCGTTTACCTCTAGCATTGGTTTACCGCAATCTGGACAAGACTTCGTTGAAATGTTGTCATGTTTATATTTTTTATCACTCGATTTAATTTCAGAAACAATTTCTTTCGTATAGTTCTTCATTTCGGAAATGAATACTTCTTTTTTCAGTTTCCCCTTTGCAATTGCCTCTAGCTTTTGTTCCCACTCACCAGTTAGTGTAGGTGATTTTAATTCTTCTGGTACTAAATCAAGTAACTGACGGCCTTTTGAAGTAATGTGAATATCTTTACCGCGTTTTTCAATTAAGAATGAATTGAATAGCTTGTCAATAATATCAGCACGCGTTGCTACAGTACCTAATCCACCAGTTGATTTTAACGTATCAGCAAGTTGTTTATTTTGCGTATCCATATATTTTGTAGGATTTTCCATTGCTGAAAGTAAAGTTGCTTCGTTAAAACGTGCAGGTGCTTTCGTTTGACCTGATGTTTGCATAATCAACTTTACAGTTAATGTATCGCCTTTTTCGATGCGAGGTAAAAGTTGTTCTTTTACGTCATCAGTTACATCATCATCTTCAAAGCGATTTTCATATACTTCCTTCCAACCGGCATGTAAAATTGTTTTTCCGCGTGCAATGAACGTTTCATTGCCGACTTTTGTGCGTAACGTTAGTTGTTCGTATTCGAATGCCGGGAATAAAACAGCTAAGAAACGTTTTACAACTAAATCATAAATTTTACGTTCTTTATCTGTGAAGGCGGAGAAGTTAACGTATCCTTCTGTCGGAATAATTGCGTGATGATCACTTACTTTACTATCATCAACAAATGATTTATTAGCCTTGATAGGCTTTTGTAATACTTTATGTGCTAAAGGACGATATTCCCCAACGCCGCACGCCTTTAGACGTTCTGGAAGTGTTCCAACGATATCAGATGAAATGTAACGCGAATCTGTACGAGGATATGTTAGCACTTTATGCTGCTCATACAATTTCTGCATAATATTCAATGTTTCTTTCGCAGAGTAACCGAACTTTTTATTGGCATCACGTTGCAATTCAGTTAAATCGTAAAGACCAGGAGAGAATGACTTCTTCTGTTTTTTATCAATTTCTAAAACAGTAGCATTATGCTTATCTAAACCTTTTACAATACCATCAATTTTTTCTTTATTGAAGCTGCGGCTATTGCCGTTTGCATCTTGCCAAGTTAGTTTTAACTGATTGGTCGTTTGAGCCTCGATGCCGTAGTAAGTTTGAGCTTTGAAGTTCTTTATTTCATCTTCACGATTAGCAATCATTGCGACAGTAGGTGTTTGCACACGGCCGCAATTCAGTTGGGCATTAAAGCGAGTCGTTAAAGCTCGAGTTGCGTTAAGACCGATATACCAGTCAGCTTCTGAACGTGCAACTGCTGAAGCGTATAAATTGTCATATGCTTTACCTGGTTTTAAATTTGCAAAACCATCTTTAATTGCTTTATCAGTAACAGATGAAATCCATAGACGTTTAATTGGTTTGTTAATTCGAACTTTATCAATAATCCAACGAGCGACTAATTCTCCTTCACGCCCAGCGTCTGTCGCTACAATAATTTCATTTACATCTTTTCTAAGAAGCTGACTTTTTACAGCATTAAATTGTTTCCCTGTTTGTTTAATAACAGTTAATTTCAAACGCTCAGGTAGCATAGGTAAATCTTCTAAATTCCACTTTTTATATTTCACATCGTAGCTTTCTGGATCTGCTAATGTAACGAGATGACCTAAAGCCCAAGTTACAATATATTTACTACCTTCAAGGTAGCCGTTTCCCTTTTTATCGCACTTCAGTACACGTGCAATATCTCGTGCAACGGAAGGCTTTTCAGCGATTACAACGCTTTTTGACATATTTAAAACATCCTTTCAAATTTCCATACGTTAACTATAGCATACATCTTCTCGAGATTCAGTTTCGCTCCAGATTTGAACGTTTTTTAATGGGATAACATCTGTTTGAAAGTGAATGATCGTGACAGAACATAATATGCACCATGATGAGACTGTGAGAAATAGATAGTTATTATGCGTATTGTTTTATTAGTTGCTTCTATATTAAATAGAAAAGTAAAGAACTTGTTATTTTACTAGAATAAGAGTAGACTTTGAAGTAGAAGAATACTAAACACATGGGAGTTTGTGGATACAAACTGAGAGTATGACTAGTCCGTCATTGACCATTTGAACCTGTTGGATAATGCCAGCGTAGGGAGAGTGTAAAAGCACATGTTCAGGCACTTTGCGTACGCGCAAAGTGCCTTTTTGTGTATCTCCCATCACTATAGTTAGGAGATGAGAAGGATGAATATGAAAGAAATTAGTAAAGTAGTGGATTTGGTGAGAGAATCTAATCCGCTCGTTCATAATATTACAAATGTTGTTGTAACAAATTTTACCGCTAACGGTTTGTTAGCGTTAGGGGCATCGCCTGTAATGGCGTATGCAAAAGAAGAAGTGGCAGAAATGGCTAGCATTGCTGGAGCGTTAGTATTAAATATGGGAACACTTCGTCCGGAAGAAGTAGAAGCGATGTTACTTGCCGGTAAATCAGCAAATGTGAACAATGTACCAGTACTGTTTGATCCAGTTGGTGCAGGAGCAACATCGTATCGAACAGAAGTTGCGAGACATATTCCGGCTGAAATTGAATTAGCGATTATTCGCGGAAATGCAGCTGAAATAGCGAACGTTATTAATGAGAGATGGGAAATTAAAGGGGTAGACGCTGGTGCTGGAAATGGTAATGTCGTAAGTATTGCAAAGCAGGCAGCGGATGAATTGAATACAGTTACGGTAATTACTGGGAAAGAAGATGTTGTTACAGATGGGCAGCGAACGATTGTTATTCGAAATGGCCATCCTATTTTAACGAAAGTTACGGGAACTGGTTGTTTACTAACTTCTGTAATAGGAGCATTTGTAGCGGTAGAAAAGGATTATGTAAAGGCAGCGGTAGCGGCATTAACGTTTTATGGGGTAGCTGCGGAACTGGCAGCTGCCAAGACGGTGGAAAAAGGACCTGGTAGTTTTCAAATTGAATTTTTGAATCAGTTAGCGAATACGACTTCAGGTGATATAGAGAAGTATGGGAAAATTGAGGTTATATAGTAAGGAGGGAAAATAAATGTCACGTATTTCAAAGTCAGAAATGTCTAGGTTGTTATCAGTATATTTTATTATGGGAAGTAACAATTGTACGAAGGATCCACTGCAAGTATTGAGAGATGCACTTGAAGGTGGTATAACAATTTTTCAATTTCGTGAAAAGGGGGAAGGCGCTTTAACGGAAGAGAAACGCATTTGTTTTGCAAAAGAACTACAAGCAATTTGTAAGGAGTACGGTGTACCGTTCATTGTAAATGATGATGTGGAACTAGCTCTCGAGTTAGCTGCAGATGGCGTGCATGTTGGGCAAGATGATGAAGGAATTACCTCTGTTCGTGAAAAAATGGGTGATAAAATTATCGGTGTATCTACACATACAATTGAAGAAGCACGCTGGGCAATTGAAAATGGAGCGGACTATTTAGGGGTTGGCCCTATTTTCCCAACGAGTACGAAAAAAGATACGAAAGCGGTGCAAGGAACGAAAGGTTTAGCTCATTTTAGAGAACAAGGAATTACAATACCGATTGTCGGAATTGGAGGCATTTCAATTGAAAATACCGCTTCGGTTATAGAAGCAGGTGCGGACGGTGTTTCAGTTATTTCAGCGATTAGTTTAGCGGAATCTGCTTATGAAAGTACGAAGAAATTAGTAGAGGAAGTAAGTAGGAGTTTGTAGGAAAAGGGAACTTCACAAAAATAGTAAAGAACAGAATGGACAGCTAAAAATATTTAAACAAACGTTTGATTAAAAAAGCACAAACCCTGTAAATTTGTAGGTTTGTGCTTTTTCTTTAAAACATAATTGATATTAAGAGCATTCCAATTCCTATAGAAGTGAATGTTGCGATTAGGCCTGGAATCATAAAGCTATGATTTAAAACATATTTACCAATGCCAGTTGTACCAGTACGATCAAAGTTAATAGCAGCAACGATTGTTCCGTAGTTTGGAATGAAGAAATATCCATTTACTGCAGGGAACATCGCGATCAGTAGTGCTGGTGGAATACCGAGTGATAATCCAAGTGGCATTAAAGCACGTACTGTTGCGGCTTGGCTATATAGTAAAATAGATAGAATGAATAATGCGATGGCAAATAGCCATGGCGCACTTGTTACTAGATGCTGAATTGATCCTTGAATCATATTTAAGTTTCCGTTAAAGAAAGTATCTCCCATCCAAGCGATACCGAAAATAGCAACAACTGCTGTTGCCCCCGCTTTAAAGACGTTACCAGACACGATGCTTTCTACATTTGGTTTACAGAAAATAATAATAAGAGCTGCGATCGTTAACATAACCATTTCAATTGTGTTTGGCATGGAAAGACGGGCTAACTTCCCATCAACTATCCATCCTGGACGAAGTACTTCAAATGAACCGAGAAGTACGACAAGAAAAGTTCCTACTAGGAAAAGGATAACTGATAATTTAGCGCCTTTTACACCAACAAATTCTTTTTTCTCTTCAATCTTAGGAATCATTCCTTCTTTTAATCGTTTTAAGTATTCAGGGTCTTCATTTAATTCTTTCCCCATTTTGCTAGCAACAAATGCAGCTACCATACAAGCGATAAAAGTAGAAGGGATACTTACTTTTAAAATATCTAATAAAGTGATTTTATAGTCAGCTAACATTGCTAAAAGTGCAACTGTTGCAGCTGATATAGGACTAGCTGTAATTGCTTGTTGGGAAGCAATTACGGCAATTGACATTGGTCGTTCCGGTCTAATTCCAGATTCGCGAGAGACTTCTGCGATAACAGGAAGTACAGAATAAGCAACGTGACCAGTTCCTGCACAAAGTGTAAATAGATAAGTAACAATTGGAGCAAAGAATGTAATGCGTTTTGGATTTTTTCGTAATGCTTTCTCGGCCAGATGAACAAGGTAGTCCATTCCTCCAGCGGCTTGGAGTGCACCAGCAGCTGTAATTACTGCTAAAATCATAAGCATGACATCAATAGGAGGAGCTGTAGGTTGTAAGTGGAAGACGAAAACAAGTATTGCCATACCAACGCCACCCATTACTCCTAGACCAACTCCGCCTAGACGTGCGCCAATAAAAATGCAGAGTAGTAACGTAAGAAATTGTAGCCAAAACATGATAAACTACCTCCGAAATTCATTAGTTAAGATATATTCGAATAATTTAATTTAAAAGAAAATTAAAATAAATATTCAAAACAATCCTTGTGTTATATACATTTTTTATTATATAACACAAGAAATGTAACATTTACGTACTTTGTTAAATTATTTTGAAAAAATAATACAGCCAAATTTTACATTTGTATCTCTAAATAGGTGGACATTTTAATTTTTATGTTGTAATCTTTGATAGAGAATAATGTAATTCTCATAGAACTCCCATATCGTTCAACTCGTTCAGCGAGAAAGGCAAACTGATGGAAACATTAGGACGCAAAACTACAGGAGCTAAGGCCGAAAGGCTACGCTAGCCAGTTACCGGACGGATAGGGTTGGTCTTGACCAATGCTTTTTCATTGGTCTTTTTTTATTTGCAAACAAATGAGAAACCTTATCAGTTGTTGATAAGGTTTCTATTTTAATAGTTTTCCTTTATATTAAGTTAATTAAGAAAGGTGATGTGAATGAAAAAATATTGGCACAAGCTATCATTTCTTCAAAAGAATGTATTGTTAACTGTGTTAGTTATTTTGACGCTTGTTGGTACTATGGGTGCGTTAAGTTTTAACATGTTTCAAAATAGCATGATGTCTATATTTGAAAGGCATTCTTTTGAAACAGGAGATACGGTATTACATAAATTAGACGAAGAAATAGTGAGAGATGTTACAAAAGACCCAGTGGCACAAAGAGAAAAGAGAGAGAAGTTAACAGAGAAATTAGATGAAGCAACGGAAGAATTGAATAGTGTTGGACAAACGTATATTGTTGGAGCAAAAAAAAATGAAAAAGGTGAGTTACTAATCGTCGACTTGTCTACAGACTTAGCAAATGTTGTTGAAGTAAGGCCGGGAGAATATTATAAACAACCAGATCTTTGGATGAAAGCATACGATAAGGTAATGAGCACGAAAAAAGCAAACATGACAGTAGTATATGAAGATCTATTAGGATCATGGGTAACGATATTAGAGCCAATTAAAGATGGAGACGGAAATATTGTGGCAATTGTTGCAGCCGATGTAGATGCTTCTATTGTTCCTATTACAAAGGAAAAATTCATTATACAAGGTTTAATGTTTATTTGTATTTCTGTTTTAATTGCAACTGTTATTCAATTCTTAATCGTACGTAACGCACTTGCTCCATTGCGGGATTTACGTGAAGGATTACGCAGAGTTGGTGAAGGTGATTTAAGTATTAAATTAGAGGAAAGACCAGATGATATTGGTATTATTAATGCGTATTTTAATAATACCATCGAGAAGTTTAAAGGAATTATAGATAAAGTGAAGCAGACAGCAGAACAGGTTTCCTCATCTTCACAAGAATTGTCAGTGAGTACGAAAGAAAATAGCATGGCAGTCCAAGGAATCGTAAGTTCTATAGTTGAGTTAAGGGCTGGCGTTCAATTGCAAGGAACGTCAGTACCAAAGTATTTAGATATTGTATATGAAATGGAAGATAGGATGGAAGAGATAACTAATATTGCAAAACAAATGACGAAAGAGTCTGAAGGTACAAAGCATCATTCAGAAAAAGGAAATGGTATTATTGAACAGACGATGAATCAAATGAACATAATACAAAATGCAGTACAAGATTTATCTTCTATCATTTATTCTTTGGAAGTAAGATCAAAAGAAATTAGTGATATTGTAACTGTAATTACAAGTATTTCAAATCAAGCGAATTCGCTAGCTTTACATGCTACTATTGAAGCTTCACGTGCTGAGGAAACTGGAGAGGGATTTGCCGTTGTTGCTGATGAAGTGCGTAAATTAGCAGAGCAGACGGAAGCATCAGCAAAAGATATAGCAAAATTAATAGGAGAAACACAAGCAGGAACGGAAGAAGCTGTTGTTTTAATGCAAAAAACCTCAAAAGAAGTAGAGTCTGGAATGAAACTTGTTGAAAGTAGTGGTGCTTTCTTTGAAAAAATTTCGAAATCAGCACAAACTGTTACCAATCAAGTTGGAGTTGTTTCTAGCAATTCAAATAATATATTGCAAAATAGCCAAAATATTGTTCGTGTTGTAAATGAACTATCACTTATTGCAAATAAGTATGCGAATAGTAGTAGTAATGTTGAAGAAATCATGAAAGAACAGGAAATGTCTGTACAGGATATTGCTGAATTAGCCAGTTCTTTAAGCTGGCTCTCACAGGAGTTACAAGAGTTAATTGGGGAATTCAAAAGTTAAATGAAATGATTATACATGCTTTTGTTTGTTCAATAAAATAAATCATGCTACAATGAAAACGAATTAAGGACCGGGGAGCCAATTGGCTGAGAGGATGTGAGCAAACATCGACCCTCAACCTGATCTGGATAATGCCAGCGTAGGGAGTTACTTAAAGTGATGTAGCATATGTTATTCTATAATAACTTGCATACAAGGCTTTCCTACGCAGTAGGAAAGCCTTTTCTTGTTTTAAAATTTAATTTCATAAGGGGGATTTTATTATGTCACAACAAGTTACAATTTCGTTTTCAGTAGTACCACAAGCAAAGAACAAAGATGTGTATTCTGTTGTTGATAAAGCGATTGAGGTTGTACAACAATCGGGAGTTCGTTATGAAGTAGGGGCAATGGAAACGACGCTGGAAGGAGAATTAGATGTACTTCTTGATATCATTAAACGTGCACAACAAGCTTGTGTGGACGCTGGAGCAGAAGAAGTGATTACTTCTATTAAAATCCATTATCGTCCAAGCACTGGTGTAACGATAGATGAAAAAGTTTGGAAGTACCGTGATGAATATGCAAAACCAGAAGCAATCTAAAATAATTACAGCAATTTGGCTTATCCTTCTCATTGCGATATGGGAAGGATCTGTTTCATTATTTAAAATTGAACCGTGGATTTTACCGAAGCCTTCTGCCATTGTTCAAGAATTAATTGGAATGAAAGATTTACTATTACCGAATACGATGCAGACGCTGCAAGAGGTTATAATTGGACTGTTCTTTGCGATTTTAATTGGGACAAGCATTGCAATTCTTATGGACGTTATCCCTTTATTTCGTATTTTAATAAATCCGTTGCTTGTTATTTCGCAAACGATTCCAATCGTTGTACTTGCACCGTTATTTATTATTTGGTTTGGATATGGAATGCTACCGAAAGTAATGGTAGTCATACTCGTTTGTTTCTTCCCGATTGCGCTTAGCATTTTAGAAGGTTTTCAAACGGTAGATAAAAATATGTTGAAGTTGTTGCAAACGATGAAGGCAACGAAATGGCAAGTTTACCAGAAAGTAAAGTTTCCAGCAGTGCTTCCATACTTTTTCTCCGGTTTAAAAATTGCAGTTACATATAGCGTAATGGGAGCGATTATTGGAGAATGGCTCGGTGCCAGTGAAGGATTAGGAGTTATGCTTACAAGGGCTACGAAATCCTTTTTAACAGCCCGAGTATTTGGTGTTGCAGCAATTATTGTTATGGTGACATTATGTCTGTATTTTATCGTGGAGTTTATGGCAAGAATAACAGCACCATGGATATATAGAAAGGACGGCAGAAAATGAAAAAAGGTTTAAAAGTTATGTTGGCTGCCTTATTAGCAGTAGGTGTAGCTGGATGTAATCCGGCGAAGAAAGAAGAAAGTGCAAGTAAAGATCAAAAAGTAAAAGTCGTATTAGATTGGTTTCCGAATACGAATCATACTGGCTTATATGTAGCACAAGCGAAAGATTATTATAAAAAACAAGGCTTAGATGTAGAAATCATTCAGCCTGGTGATAATGTGACGGCGGAGCAAATGATAGCTTCAGGAAAAGCTGACTTCGCAATAAGCGCACAAGAAAATGTAACGTTGGCTCGTGTGGAAGGTATTCCTGTTGTATCTGTAGGTGCGATTATTCAGCATAACACTTCAGCTTTTGCATCGCTTAAGAAAGATAATATGACGTCACCGAAAGATTTTGAAGGGAAACGTTACGGTGGCTGGGGAGGACCAGCGGAAGAAGCGACATTAAAGACAATTATGGATAAGCACCAAGCCGATTTTAATAAAGTTGAAAAAATCATTTTAGGACAAACAGATTTCTTTAAATCAATTGGTCGTGATGCAGACTTTGAATGGATTTATTACGGATGGGATGGAATTGAAGCAAAGCGCCAAGGAAAAGAGTTAAATACGATTATGGTGAAAGACTTAGATCCAGCGCTTGATTTCTATAGTCCTGTTATGATTACGAGTGAAAAACATACGAAGCAAGATAAAGACTTTGTGAAAAAGTTTATGAGTGCAACGACAGAGGGTTATAATTTTGCAATTAAAGAGCCGAAAGAAGCTGCTGATATTTTAATTAAAGCTGTTCCAGATGTAAATAAAGATTTAGTACAAGAAAGTCAAAAATGGTTAAGTACGAAGTATCAAGATGATGCAAAAGCGTGGGGAGTACAGAAGGAAGAAGTTTGGACGAATTACATGAATTTCTTATATGATAACAAAGTTATTAAGAAGAAAATTGATGTGAAAGATGCCTTTACAAATGAGTTCCTTCCAAGTGAAAAATGAGTGGATTACAAATAAAAGATATTGTGAAATCTTTCGATGGCAAGAATGTATTAGCAAATATTAGTGCTTCTATACGAGAGGGAGAATTTGTTTCTTTTGTAGGACCGAGTGGTTGCGGGAAAAGTACACTATTAAATATGATCGCAAATGTTGAAAATCCAACAAGTGGAAGTGTAACGTATAACGATAAGCAAATACAAGAGCAAGATGTTGTAAGTTATATGCCGCAACAGGATTTATTACTACCGTGGCGATCAGCTTTACAAAATATCGTTCTTCCGTTAGAAATTGAAGGGAAGCCGAAAAAACAAAGGCTGACAGAAGGAATGGAAGCATTAAAGCAGTTTGAACTAGATGAATATGCAGACCATTATCCAGATGAATTGTCTGGAGGGATGCGTCAAAGAATTAGTTTTCTGCGCACATATTTATGTGAAAAGCCAATTATGTTACTTGATGAGCCTTTTGGTAAATTAGATGCTTTTACAAAAATGGAAGTACATAGCTGGCTTCTAAACTCTTGGCACCAAGAGAAGCAAACAATCGTTATGGTTACACACGACTTAGATGAGGCAATCTTGCTTTCGGATCGCGTATTTATTTTATCTCAAAGACCAGCATCAATAGTTGGTGAGGTACAAGTGAAATTACCTAGGCCGAGAACGATGGATATGTTAACATCACTTGAGTTAAAGAAAGATAAGGAAGA
Organism: Bacillus cereus group sp. RP29; assembly: GCF_040459765.1. NCBI lineage: Bacteria > Bacillati > Bacillota > Bacilli > Caryophanales > Bacillaceae > Bacillus > Bacillus cereus group sp. RP29. Next base: position 4,896,735 of record NZ_JARVHN010000001.1, on the reverse strand, counting down.
AATTTTGAGAGTATTAGCTCCTTATATGAAAAAATAGAAAAAGCCTTTTAACAGTTTTTTGTATAATTACTGTTAAGAGGCTTTTTTATATAGGGGGAGAAAGATGAAAACTATAGAGAAAATAGTGGATGAATTAACGGCAGATAATCTTGAAGAAAGAAAAGCTGTATTAAAAAATCATATTTTATTAATGAAGTATGGTATGGAACATCATGAATTAAAAGAAGAAGAAATGACAGAAATTTTAAAGTGGGTTCAAGGTCGAGATCAATTGAGAAAAGATGTTCCGGAGTTACGTGATTTACATTTAATTAAAAAGTTTCAAGCGGTATTAGATGAATTTATTCATTCCATAGTTTCAAATGGTTATGTAGAAGACGCGGTAGAAATTCTAGAGAGTGTATTAAAAAGTATGGGGGCAGTCGCTCATATTGTAAAAATTATGTTTGTCGGCAAAATGAAAGTTGATAGAAATTCTTTGGAAATGGTAGAGGTGCTAAAACGAGAGTGCTACAATTTAATGGAACAACGTGCTGTTGTTGGTTTACATGCTCAAATTTTTCACGTTTTAGGTTTTGTTCATTCAATTCAGTTTGATTTAGAAGAAAGATCACAGGAACACGGACGAGTTGTGATAGGTCTTTTAACAGATTTTAAAACGGGTGAATTGAAGTCTGTACAACAATTTCAAGCTGAAGACCATATTTCAGAAGTGAAAAGTATGGTGAGTAAAGGATACGGAATAGAATTACAGAGAAGAATTTATATGTGGAAATCGTTAACGCTCATCTTTACAAGTCCATATGCATTAGAAAAGATGTATAAAGAAATTTATGTAGAAAACGATAACATGGGGAAGGAACAAAAAGAAAAGTAGAGAATAGAATATAACAGAGTAGTTTATACTCTTAATATAACAAATGTTAAAGGAGTGAAAGGATAAAATGACTTTATCAACTGTTCTTCAAATGGTTTTAGCTTGATATGGGAGAAGTCTGCCCATTTTTATCGATTAAGCTAAATTGAAGACAGCAGGTAAAGAACCTTAATCCTTTCTTACGATAATATGTAATGGGTAAGGTGTATTCACCTTACCCATTTTTTATATGCACAATTAAATAAGGCTTTATACTGTTGCTCTCTCTATTTAGCTTATGAATCATAAGTAAAGGAGAGAAAATAATGAGTATATTAACGGTAGAAAATTTAAGTCATTCGTATGGTGAGAAAACCATTTTATATAATGCATGTTTTCGAATATTGAAGGGTGAGCATGTTGGGGTAGTAGGGCAAAATGGAATTGGAAAATCAACATTGCTAAGGATTTTAACAGGAGAACTTATACATGATGATGGGAACATTGAATGGTTTCCACATGTGAAGGTAGGTTTCTTGCAGCAGCATATGGATTTACAAGAAGGGATGACAATTGAGGGATACTTGCAAAGTGCATTTGCTGATTTGTATGCGATTGAATACGAAATGTTAAAAATTGCTGAAGAAATGAATGGAGCAGGAGAAGTAGAAAAACTGTTAGTAAAGTATGGAGAATTACAAACTATATTGGAAAGCTCTAATTTCTATCACATTCATACAGAAGTTGAAGAAGTAGCAATCGGTTTAGGTTTATTTGAAATAGGTTTGAAAAAGGATGTATCGAAGTTAAGTGGGGGACAGCGAACAAAGTTATTACTTGGGAAGCTTCTTTTAGAAAAAGCTGATGTTTTATTACTAGATGAGCCAACAAATTATTTAGATACAGCTCATATAGAATGGTTGCAATCATATTTGAGACTATATGAAAAAGCTTATGTAATCATTTCGCATGATGAATTATTTTTGAACAGTATTACAAATGTTATTTTTCATCTAGAAGGAGGAAAAGTGAAGCGATACGTAGGAAACTATGAAAAGTTTGTGCAAAGTTACCAAGTGCAAAAGAAACAATTACAATCGGCGTATGCGAAACAACAAAAAGAAATCTCTCAGTTAGAAATATTTATTCAAAAAAATAAAATTCGAAAAGCGAAACAGGCTAAAAGTCGAGAGAAAGTATTAGAGAAAATGCAAAGGATTGAAAAGATTCATTCTGTAACTCGATCCCGTTTTGATTTCAGTGTTTATGAGGAGCCGGTGAGTCGTATATTGCAAGCTGAGAAACTAAGGATAGGTTATAGTGATCCTTTATGTCCAGAGTTGAATTTACAAGTGAAAAAAGGAGAAAAGATAGCGATTATTGGTCATAATGGAATTGGAAAAACGACGATGTTAAAAACATTATTAGGTCAAATTAAGCCGCTAAGCGGTTCAATTTCTGTTGGAGAACGAGTAAATCCTGCGTACTTTGCCCAGGAAGAGTTTGCTTCAGAAACAACACCCTTAGAGAAAGTTTGGGCAGAGCGACCAGATATGACAAAGAAAGAAGTGCGCCAAGCATTAGCAAAGTGTGGATTGCGAGAAGAACATGTATTAAAGCCTATTCGTTTATTAAGCGGCGGAGAACAAACGAAAGTACGTTTATGTGAACTGATCGTAACGAAAAGTAATGTTTTAATTTTAGATGAACCAACTAATCATTTGGATATAGAAACAAAGAAGGCGTTGCAGGAAGCGCTACAACGATATAAAGGAACCGTTTTACTTGTATCACATGAGCCTTCTTTCTATGAAGCATGGATAACAAAAGTGTGGAATATAGAAGAATGGAACGCTGAACAATATGAATAAAGAAAAGGCATTAGCTTGTATAAGCTAATGCCTTTTCTTTGTGATTAACATGATTTTCGAGAACTCTTACATGAGAATTGTATGAAGAAGCACTCTTATGGTGCGCTTATAAGCGTGCTTTTTCTTTTGTTATGTTTATATTTATAATAATACTAGATGCCTTTCCCTAATAGGCGACTATCCTTCTTTATGTATATATAGATAGTTTGAAATGGAATGAAAATAATTCCTATATGTAAAGGATAATGTGATTAGTATAGGAAGACAATAGAGCTTAAAGGAAATTCATGTAAAATTCAGGTGAACTTCACACGAACTTCATATTGTAAACTAAATATAGTTATAATAGGTTATTATAATGTTAATTTGTGATTTTTCATAAAATTAAAAGTTTGAATTTAGGAGAGAGGAATCAAACCTAAATTCAAACTTTAGTGAAATAATTATTGGAAGTTACGTTTAGTTTTCGCTAATGGATGGATTTACAAGTTCAGCAGGAGTGCCTGTTCCTGCTCCTCCGATTGTAATCGATCCACCAGGAGGAATTTCACCATTCCATCCTGCATTCGTAATTACGTAATGATTATTTATTTTACTACTAATTTTAGAATCCCAAACTTGTGTTAAATTGCCGTTATAATCAAATTCTAATTTCCAGTTTTTAATAGAGGTCGTTCCACTATTTTTAATTACAATCGAGAAGTTGTAACCACTTCCCCAATTTGAAGTGACTGAAAAGGTAGCATTGCTATTTCCACCAGGAGGTGTTGTGTTAGCATCATCTGTTTTAACTGTAATAGCGGTAGGCTGTGACTTATTTCCGGCAGCATCTTTGGCAATTACTGAAAATGTGTATTCTGTATTAGATTTTAAGTTTTTAATTGTAATGCTATTTGTTGTTGTACTCCACTTCTCTTCTCCAGCAGTAATTTCATATTCCGTAACTCCTACGTTATCAGTAGATGCCGTCCAGTTTAATTGAACTGAGTTTGAATTTTTATTTGTTACAGCAATATTTTTTACGTTTGTTGGTGGCTCAATATCTTTTTGAGTAATAGGTCCACCTAGTAATTCTTTTACTAACGTATCAAGTAATTTTGGTCCACTACAACTATATTTTGGACTGGTGCGACAGTCACCACTAAGCTCCCAAAACATTGCACCACTTAAACCTTTTGTCTTTATATAGTCTGTTTTATATTTCATAGATTCGTTGTCATCATAGCTAATAAATGTACCTGTAGTTGCATTATATAAATAAGGTACTTTCGCCACATCGTTCCATCCGCGAACAAAGCCATTTTTATTAACATAATTAGCTGCTAAATCACCATAATCGTACACACCTGTATCGCCGGTAGAATAGTCATCCCAAGTACCTTTAGAAGCGAGCTTTCCATCACTACCTGGTTTACAAGGTTGGTATTGTCCGTTATTTTCTTTTCCACAACTTTTCCACCCGCGTCCGTAAAATGGTACACCTAATACGAGTTTATCTGCTGGAACCCCTTCATTTGTATAAATGTTTATCGCACCATCTACGTAAAAATTTGTATCCGCTGCTGGGTCATTTGGATCTTTGTATAGAGCTGCATTATGGTTAGAAGTAGCTTCCCATCCACCGTGGAAATCATATGTCATAATATTAATCCAATCCAGTATTTGAGAGATTTTCTTTAGCTCTGTATGATCAGCGTAACGTTGGCTTGCACCTGATGCAATTGTTAGTAAATATTGTTTACCATCTTCTGCACCAGCTTTCGTTAATGCATTTCGAACTTCTTGAAGGAGTAGGGTGAAGTTTTGCTTATCTTCAGGACGATAACTACCACCAGGAATCGTTTCTACGCCCGGATATTCCCAATCTAAATCAACGCCGTCAAATCCATATTCGCGTAGGAAATCGACTGTAGATTCAGCGAATACTTTTCTTGTTTTTTCATCAGCGGCCATGTCAGAAAAGCGGTTAGACCAAGTCCAGCCACCAACGGAAATAATTGTTTTTAAGTGAGGATACTTAGCTTTTAATCGTTTCAGTTCGCCGAAATTTCCGCAGCGTGCGTATTTATCACAATCTTCCCAAGTTGTACCTGAGCCAGGATAAGATTTTGTGACATCGGCCCATGGTTCACCGAGTACGAGAGTACCATTAGGGACTTCTTTATTTTGCAGTGGTACACCAGATTCTTTACAGTTCCACGTTTGTTTATTTGGATTATCGGGGTGAGTAGAAGGGTTTCCATGTTTTCCATTCCAGCAAATATCAGCGAAAGCATAGTTTAAATGAGTTAGCTTTGATGCATCAATATCTGCAACTTGATAATTACGTCCGTAAATGCCCCATGAAGGAAAATACCCAACAATTTTTTGACCTTGCTTTTGTGAATCTGCTAATGCGACATTGGGAGTAATAAAGTTTGTGAGAAAAAGAGGTAAGAAGAGTAGTAGGGATAGTAATAGCAGTGTAAATTTTTTTGATTTCATAGCCATTTCTCCTTTCAAAATAAAAGATATATTTAAAGGCATGCGCCAATAAATCAAAATGAATCTAGATAAAAATGATCAGACATCACGAAGTCTATACAAGGAGCTGAAGCTGATTAAATCGTAGCAAATGTAAGATTTGGTGTAAACGCTTTATTGAATTCGAAAAGACTTTCTCAATATGAAATGGCTCTAATACAGATTACACATGAAAATAAAATATCGATTAGAGAGGAAAGGGCTTCTTGGAGTTAAATTTGAGAAAAAATTGTATGAGGTCAATTTGTAATAGCGTAGCAAGATAATGAAATTTCATGTAAAATAATAGTAAAAATATGTAAGGGAGGGAGTAATGTGGATGTGTTTTTGAATATTGCCGAAGAAAAAATTCGACAAGCAATACGGAATGGAGACCTTGATCATATTCCGGGAAAAGGAAAACCACTACAATTAGAAGACCTTTCAATGGTACCTCCAGAACTTAGAATGAGTTATAAAATTTTAAAAAACGCGGGCATGATTCCACCAGAAATGGAACTGCAAAAAGATATATTAAAAATAGAGGATTTAATTGCTTGCTGTTATGATGAAGAAGAGAGAAAAAAATTAAAAGAAGAGTTAACGGCAAAAACGCTACGTTTTCAGCAAGTAATGGAAAAAAGAAAGATTAAAGATAGTTCAGCATTTCGTATGTATCAAGATAAAGTATTTCATAAACTACGTTAAGAGGGATAAGATGAAAAACTTTGAAACAATAGAAGAATTAGTAACATATATTGAAGAACAACAATTAGTACTTCTGTTTATTAAAACGGAAAATTGTGGTGTTTGTGATGTCATGTTAAGGAAAGTAAATTACGTATTAGAGAATTATGATTACGTAGAGAAAATAGAGATATTACTGCAAGACATGCAAGAGGTTGCAGGGCGATATGCAGTATTTACTGGACCGACAATTTTATTATTTCATAATGGAAAAGAGATTCTTCGTGAATCGCGCTTCATTTCGCTTGAAAATCTAGAGAGAACCATTCAATTATTCGAGGAATAAGGGAGGCTTTTATATGGAATTTATTATTTTCATACTATTATTTGTTGTAGTTGTAACAATCTTAACAGCAGTTCGATCAAACAAAAAGAAGGTAAATCTTACAAAACAAAATAACATTCATAACTCATCTAACAACTCATCACCATTATTTTTCTTTGCGGGATCTGATAATGATAGCTCGCATGGAGGTTCACATGATTGTGGAGGGTCTTCTGGTGGAGATAGCGGAGGCAGCTGCGATGGTGGCGGAGGTGGCGGTGATTGATGAAAATGCGCCTTATATAGGCGTATTTCTTTTTAAACAAACGTTTAATTAGTTGGCTTACATATGCATAAAAACAGTTAAACAAACGTTTGATTAAATACTTTTAACATACTAAGGGGAATGGAAATGAAAAGGGAGCCGAAAGTGAAAAACAAGGGGAAAGTAATGTTATTTTTATTAGCTGCGGGAGGCGTATTTCTTGGTAAATTAGGATTTAAAATTGGAATCATACACATGATTCGAACGTGGTTTGAAAGTACGTTTTCTTAAATAAGGAATATAGCCTCTTGTAATAGAGGTTTTTAATTTGTTATCATTAGACTGAACGGTCGGTTTAAAGAGGTGTGAATATGAGAAGAAGTGCAGAAGAGATAAAGAAAGAAATTGCATATAAAGCAGAAAGTCTGTTTTCACAGAAGGGCTATGCAGCTACATCTATGGAAGAGATTTGTGAAATTACAGAACGAAGTAAAGGAAGTATTTATTATCACTTTAAAAGTAAAGAAGAATTATTTTTATTTGTGGTAAAACAGCATACGTATGATTGGCTTGAAAAATGGAATGAAAAAGAGAAGTCGTATAGTACGAATACTGAAAAATTATATGGTCTCGCGGAATATCATGTAGAGGACATACAGCAACCAATTTCAAATGCAATAGAGGAATTCTCTATGAGCCAAGTTGTAAGTAAAGAGATTTTGGATGAACTATTAGCTTTAACTAGAGAATCATATGTTATGTTTGAGAAACTAATTGAAGCAGGCATACAGTCTGGAGAGTTTCGTGAAGATAATACGCGCGATCTTATGTATATTGTGAATGGATTATTATCAGGGCTTGGAGTACTTTACTACGAGTTAGATTATAAAGAGTTGAAACGTATTTATAAAAAGGCAATAGATGTATTGTTAAAAGGAATGGCAGCTGAATAATAAGTCAGTTGCTTTTCTATAAAATAAATTAGACCGAACGGTCGGTTTATGAAAGGGGAATGAAAATGAACGCTTTATTTAAAAACCGAGCATTTATGCTCGTTATGGCGTCTGATATTTTACAACAATTTGCAATTTGGATCAGAAATATGGCCCTTCTATATTTCATAATGGAGCGAACGAATAATGATCCAGTTTCCGTTTCATTGTTATCGGTTATGGAATATGCACCTATTTTTATTTTCTCGTTTATCGGTGGTGCGCTAGCTGATCGCTGGAATCCGAAAAGAACAATGGTCGCTGGAGATGTATTAAGTGTAATGTCTATTATAGGAATTGTCCTGTTGTTAAAACTGGATTATTGGCAGGCTATATTTTTTGCAACACTCATTTCAGCGATTGTAGGCCAGTTCTCTCAGCCATCATCTTCGCGTATATTTAAGCGCTACGTAAAGGAAGAACAGGTAGCGAATGCGATTGCATTTAACCAAACATTACAGTCATTATTTATGATTTTTGGACCAGTGGTAGGATCACTTGTGTATACACAACTTGGTTTATTTACGTCACTATATAGCTTAATCATTTTATTTTTGTTATCTGCTATCGCTCTTTCATTTTTACCGAAATGGGTTGAACAAGAGCAAGTGGCGAGAGATTCATTAAAAAATGATATAAAAGAAGGGTGGAAATACGTTCTTCATACGAAAAATTTACGTATGATTACAATTACTTTCACCATTATAGGCTTAGCTGTTGGATTAACAACGCCATTAGAAGTGTTTCTTGTAATAGAACGCCTTGGAATGGAAAAGGAAGCAGTTCAATATTTAGCTGCAGCTGATGGAATAGGTATGTTAATTGGTGGTATTGTTGCTGCGATTTTCGCTTCAAAAGTGAACCCGAAAAAAATGTTCGTATTCGGTATGGGCATATTAGCGATGTCATTTTTAGTAGAAGGGCTATCTACATCATTTTGGATTACTAGTTTCATGAGATTTGGAACAGGTATTTGTTTAGCCTGTGTTAATATCGTTGTCGGTACGCTTATGATTCAACTTGTATCAGAAAATATGGTTGGAAGAGTAAATGGGACGATTTTACCGCTGTTTATGGGAGCTATGCTAATTGGTACTGCTTTAGCTGGAGGATTAAAGGAAATGACATCACTAGTTATTGTGTTTTGTATAGCAATGGCACTTATTTTATTAGCAATAGGGCCAGTTCTACGCATGCAAATAAAGAAAGAAGATGTCACTAATAAAGAGGAACTAACAAATTCGTTAGCGTCGAAATAACTATTGTAAGGGAGCAGAAGTGCTCACTTTTTCTTTGGCGAACTTTTGACAACTATATGAGCCAATTATATACTGATGATGTAAAAACGATTTTACAGGTTAGGAGAAATGGTGTGAAAAATCAAATCTATGAATTACGCACTGAAAATAATATTTCACAAGGCGCATTAGCTGATAAATGTAAGGTTTCTAGACAAACGATAAATGCAATTGAGAATAATAAATATGATCCAAGCTTAGCGTTAGCTTTTCGTTTAGCGGAAGTATTAGGAACAACTGTTGATAAACTATTTTTGTACAAGCAGTAGGGGGAGTAGTTGTTGGGGAAAGAAAAGATAAGCCTTTTCGTTACTATATTAGTTGCTATAGGTACGTTAGTGTATGCACTTTACTATTGGTTAACTGAACTTCAAGTAAACTGGTATGCACTATTTATTTGTAGCATCGCGTTACATTATCTATTTAAAAGTTTGGCATCACATAGCGTCGAAGGGGATACTGAGGAGAAAGATGATTTAGAAAAACATGTATTAAAAACAAGTGCCAATGTTACATATTATGTACTCGTTGTATTAATTTTTGGCTTGTTTTTCGCATCGGTAGGGTTTAATAGATGGATTGATTTTCATAACATACCGTTATTGTTTGCGTTATGTGCTGCGATAGTTGTAAAGCCGGCTGTTGAGTTTTTAATTGTAAGACGTTATAGATAAAAAAGATCCTCTTCTTGCATGAAGAGGATCTTTTTCTTATAGCGTTTTAGTTTTCGGATTAGGTGGTGTAACAGATGTATTATTTTCAGGGACCTTAGTTAATAAAAATCCACCGATAATAAACAACACAATAATACTAAGAACACCAGCATTTGTTTTTCCTGTTAATTGCGTTGTAACACCGACTAATACTGGACCCATAATCGCGGCAAATTTGCCAAATATATTATAAAATCCAAAAAATTCATTTGCAGATTCTTTAGGTACTAGTTTTGCAAAATAGGAACGACTAAGTGCTTGAATCCCGCCCTGAGAAGTAGCAACTAACATTGCTAAAATCCAGAAATCGAGTGTCGTTTTTAAGAAATAAGCATATATGCAGATAATGATGTAAATAATAATACCGACATATAGCATTTTTTTACCGGTAAATGTCTCCGATAGTTTTCCGTACAATAAAGCGAATGGACAAGCTACAATTTGTGTGACGAATAATATGATTAATAGATTTGTTGCACTAATACCGAGGTCTGTTCCGTAAGCGGTGGACATAGTAATAATTGTATCGACCCCATCAATATAGAAAAAGTAAGCAATTAAGAACATAAAGACCGTTTTATATTCTTTAATATTTTTAAAAGTATCAGCAAGGCGTTTGAAGCTCATTGTAATTGGTCTTGGGTGACGTTCAATATAGTGCGTTTGTTCTACGTTTTTTAGCATTGGAATTGTAAATAATCCCCACCAAAGAGCTGTGATCGCAAATGAAATTTGACTAGCAATGCCGACTGATAAAGGGATAGTTCCTTTTTGAGCAAGAATGATAAGAGCGATACAACCGATAAATGGAATAGTACTCCCAATATAGCCTAAAGCGAAACCTCTTGTAGAAATTCGATCCATTCTATCTTCAGAAGTGACATCTACTAAAAATGCATCATAAAAAATGTTTGCTCCAGCAAAACCGACTAATGCGAGCATATAGCATCCTAGTAATAAGTACCACTGAGATGTTGGAACGACTGCTAGCATACTTGTAAATACGATACCGAGTCCAAAGAAGAATGTGAAAAATCGTTTTTTAAATCCTTTATAATCAGCAACTGTGCCGAGAATAGGAGCAAGTATAGAAATTAAAAGTGTTGCGAACGAGTTTGCATATCCCCAATATGCTGTTGAAGTTGCACCAGATAACCCAGCTTCTTTTGCAGCTGCTTTAAAGTAAATTGGGAATAATGCGGTTGTAATGACGAGCGAATATACGGAGTTCGCCCAATCGTATAATATCCAGCTTTTTTCTTGTCTGGACATTTTTTTCATATAATGTTCCCCCTCAAATTTGTTCTACTAACAGTGTACAAAAATAAAAATTATAAAAAGAGAAACAATGATGAATTTTACATAACTTTTACATATATACACAGTTCTTTACAATTGGAGTAAATCCTCTACAATTGATCCGTCTGTTTCACCTAAGTGTAAACCGAGTAGTCTAGCGATAGTTGGGCCTTCATCAATAAGTCTCATATACGGTATGGTAATGCCGCTTTTTATTCCTTTCCCAGCAGCTATAAAAATTGTTTCATAGTTAGGTTTTGTTGGAGAGTATCCATGCGTACCAAATGTATATTTTTTACTAGGCGTAACATCTTTTTCAGTAATTTCTTTTATAAAATCTCCTGTATAGTTTTCAGTGAAATAATACCCTTCTCGTGCTTCCAACATAAATAAACAATTGCCATCTGCACCGCATTCCTTCGCATCCTCATCATGAAGTATAAATTCAATACCGTTTTGTTTATTTTGAAGCAGTTCTTCAAGGAGTAGTTGTACTTCTCGAATTGTATCGGTATCGTTTTTGTCTTTCACATATACATAGGCGGACCCATCGCAACTTTGGCAATAAGCATTCCAGTCTACTAATTTTCCTTTTGAATTTATAGAGATAAGCCCTTTTTGATGAAATAGTACATTTAATTGAATGGCTTTGTTTTCACTTAAAGCGCTATGATCACCAAGAGCGATAATAGTGCTCTCTTCGTATAGTCCACTGTCTTTTAAAGCTTGAATAATTTTCCCTAGTCGCTCATCATGTCTATGAATTGCGGCTATTGTTTCTTTTGATTCAAAGCCGTGATAGTGTCTTTGGGTGTCTAAATCGGTGAAATGTACAAACATGACATTAGGCTTTTTCGTCTGGATTGTATGCACAGCAGAAGCAAGTACGAAATCATCGAGTTCAGGTTGTGACACTCCATTTCGTATATGGCCGAAACGACGATTTAAATCTAATTGATATAGCGGGCTACCGCTAAATAATGAAACTAAAACTTGATTTTGCCACGGTCTATTTGGAAAGATTTCTGGTAAATTGTAATCAATATTTGCTCTGCCGGTAACAGGCCATAGAAGGGCAGCTGTCGTTAAATTTGCTTTATGTGCTTCATCATATAACGTTGTTCCTTGTATTGATTTTCGGTACCAATGCCAATCGGGTGATTCACGTCCAGGTTGAAGTAACGTATTGCTAACAACACCATGTTTATTAGGGTAATTACCAGTTACGATTGTTGAGTGACTTGGGTATGTTACAGAAGGATAAATTGGTTCTACTTTTTCGACAACCGTACCCTTTTTGATTAGAGATTGGAAGTGAGGTAATTTTTGTAGTATAGGAAAATCTAAAGCTGATAAACAGTCGAATGATAAAATGATGACACGATTCGTTAATGCTTTATCCATAAAGTAATCCTCCTAATTATATAAAACCTATTACTATATACTACTATTAATACCTAGTAATAAAAATATGTTTTTAAATAAAATTTATTATTTATTTTCAGAAAAGTTGAACATATAATAAGTATAAGGGAATCTATGGAAGGAGGGAATGGTATGGACTGGTTAGATGGATTTGGTATATTTTACATCATTGGCGGAATCACGATTATCCTTGTATTTGCTATTTCGTATTTACTAAAGAAACGGTTTCCAGACAAGCAGTTCGATATTATATTTGCACTTAGTCTAATACTTCTTTGTTTAGCATCCTTTCCTGTTACAATGATGGTTATTGGTGGATGGGAAGGAATGGGGTATGGGTTTATTGGTTTCTTCGTCCTACTTGGTACACTTATTGGTATGATTGCACATCAACTTTTAAAAATATCACGAAAAAGCTACGTATAAAACTGTAAAAAATGAAAAGAATATATAAAAATAAGAAAATTCACTCTTGTTTTGAAGTGAAATTTATATTATGATATTCAACAAATTTATTTTGTTATAACGATGAAAAAGGACTAGTATATGTTCAACCTTTTTAGCAGAGAGAGAATCCGTCAGGCTGAAAGATTCTTAAAAAGACAACATGGAACCTACCTTTGCGTTCTGCATATGCAGCGGGAATTTCCCGTTATCAAAAAGAGAGCATGCACAATTTTGTGCATGAATCAGGGTGGTAACGCCGGCAAAGCTCGGTCCCTATTTAGGGACGCGGGCTTTTTTGTATTTTCTAGAAGGAGGAAGACTGACTATGGCAAAAGAACAAGTACAAGCGATTACGAAGATGGAAGAGGACTTTGCACAGTGGTACACAGATATTGTAAAAAAAGCAGAACTTGTTGATTATTCAAGTGTAAAAGGATGTATGATTCTACGCCCGTACGGCTATGCCTTATGGGAAAATATGCAGAAAGTTATGGATGAGAAGTTAAAAGCAACCGGTCATGAAAATGTGTATATGCCAATGTTTATCCCAGAGAGCTTATTACAAAAAGAGAAGGATCATGTAGAAGGATTTGCTCCTGAAGTAGCATGGGTGACACATGGCGGGAATGAAAAGTTAGCAGAAAGACTTTGTATACGCCCTACATCTGAAACTTTATTCTGTGAGCACTTTTCAAAAATTGTGCAATCCTATAATGATTTGCCAAAGTTATATAATCAGTGGTGTTCAGTAGTTCGTTGGGAAAAGACAACGAGGCCATTTCTTCGCACAACGGAATTCTTATGGCAAGAGGGTCATACAATTCATGAAACAGCAGAAGAATCTCAAGCTGAAACATTAAATATTTTAAATCTATATGCTTCTTTCTGTGAAGACTATTTAGCGATACCGGTAATTAAAGGACAAAAAACAGAAAAAGAAAAATTTGCGGGAGCAAAGGCAACTTATACGATTGAAAGCTTAATGCATGATGGGAAAGCACTTCAAACAGGAACATCCCATAACTTTGGAACGAATTTCTCTGAAGCATTTGATATTAAATTTTTAGATCGTACCGGTAAGTGGCAATATGTACACCAAACATCTTGGGGCGTATCAACGAGAATGATAGGTGGACTGATTATGGTTCATAGTGATAATAATGGGCTTGTAATGCCTCCTAAAGTTGCACCAGTGCAAGTTGTTATTGTACCGATTGCTCAGCATAAAGAAGGAGTTTTGGCGAAAGCGCTAGAGTTACAAGGACATATTCAAAAGGTTGCACGAGTAAAAATAGATGCTAGTAATAAAACACCAGGTTGGAAATTTAATGAGTATGAAATGAAAGGTATTCCAATTCGATTAGAAGTTGGTCCTAAAGATATTGAAAAGAATCAAGTTGTACTCGTAAGAAGAGATACGAAAGAAAAAGAGTTTATATCAATGGATCAATTAGAAGAACGCATTCCAGCACTACTTGAGGAAATTCATAACTCTTTATTTAATAAAGCAAAAGTATTTCGTGATGAAAATACGTATAGTGTGACGAAGTTTGAAGAGATGAAAAAATTAGCTGATGAAAAGCAAGGATTTATTAAGGCGATGTGGTGCGGGGAACTAGCTTGTGAAGAGAAATTAAAAGAAGAAGTCGGAGTATCTTCTCGCTGTATGCCTTTTGAGCAAGAGCATTTAGCTGACGAATGTATTTGTTGTGGTAAAGAAGCGAAACAAATGGTGTATTGGGGAAAAGCGTATTAATGCTCTTTTGGATAGGAAGGATGAAAAGGACTTTAGGCTGCATAATAAAATGCAATCCAAAGTCCTTTTTAGTTTTACAATTTGTTTCATGTATTTTTAAGATGGAAGGATATGTTTTTATTTTGCGTTTTTACGGCGAATGAATAGTAACATACCAATTAGGAATGTTGAAAGTCCCATTAAAATAGATGCAGGATAATGTGTTGCAGTATTCGGTAACTTATCGCCTTGTTTTTTCGCGTTATCTTTTACGTTACCACCTTTGGAACTATTGCCACCTTGAGGGCCATTTCCTCCTTGAGAACTGCTATCGCCTTTACCACGGTTACCTCCATGAGAGTCATTTCCCCCTTGAGAACTGCTATCGCCTTTACCACGATTGCCGCTAGAGCCATTGCCACCAGAGCCATTGCCGCCAGAACCGTTGCCGCCAGAGCCGTTGTCGCCAGAGCCATTGCCGCCAGAGCCATTGCCGCCAGAGCTGTTGTCGCCAGAGCCACTGCCGCCAGAGCCGTTGCCACCAGAACCACTGCCATCAGAACCGCTACCGCTAGAGCCATTGCCACCAGAACCGTTACCGCCGGAACCATTGCCACCAGAACCATTGCCATCAGAACCGTTACCGCTAGAGCCATTGCCACCAGAACCGTTACCGCCGGAACCATTGCCACCAGAGCCGTTGCCACCAGAACCACTGCCATCAGAACCGCTACCGCCGGAACCATTGCCACCAGAACCACTGCCATCAGAACCGCTACCGCTAGAGCCATTGCCACCAGAGCCGTTGCCACCAGAACCACTGCCATCAGAACCACTGCCATCAGAACCGCTACCGCTAGAGCCATTGCCACCAGAGCCGTTGCCATCAGAACCATTGCCACCAGAACCATTGCCATCAGGGCCGTTGCCGCCAGAACCATTGCCACCAGAACCACTGCCATCAGAACCGCTACCGCTAGAGCCATTGCCACCAGAGCCGTTGCCATCAGAACCATTGCCACCAGAACCATTGCCATCAGAACCATTGCCATCAGGGCCGTTGCCGCCAGAACCATTGCCACCAGAACCACTATCGTCCTGAGAACCACCGTTTCCTGGTGGTTTATTATTATCTTTTGAGTTACCTTCTGCGAAATGATCGTTATTTTGTACAATCGCATTTGTTACTGGAGAGAAGTTTTCTGTTGCTGCATTACCAATATTTAAACCACTAAAAAAAGATAAAGAAAGAGTTGATGCTAAAATAAAAATTTTCGTCATTGATTTCCTCCTGAAAAATTAATATTCCATCTAAAATACATCCCTTTGTAATATTTCATAGGAAAAAGAGTTTTATACAAAAAAATCTATATATAGAAAAAGGTGGTGTATTTCTAAAGAGAGAAAAGAGTTAGTGTAAATTCTTTATAATAGTAGAGTAGTGGGAATTTCACACACATTACAGTAGAGGAAGTGACAGCAGATGAAAGAGTATATTGCATTTGATATTGGTGGTACACACATTAAATATGGAATTGTTTCAGAAACAGGAACAGTACTAAAGCATAAAACAGTTCTAACAGAAATTCATTTGGGCGGAGAACAAATCATTCAAAAACTCATTCTTTTATCAAAAAAATTAATGGGGGAACATAAGGTTTGGGGAATTGGTATTAGTACGGCGGGAATTGTTGACGTTAATAAAGGGGTGGTGACGGGAGGTGTGGATCATATTCCGGGCTATAGTATGATTCCTATTATGAATAGATTGCAAGAGGTATTAAAAGTTCCTGTATCCATTGATAATGATGTGAATTGTGCAGCGTTTGGAGAAAAGTGGAATGGTAGTGGAAGAGAGAAAGGAAATTTTATTATGTTCACCCTTGGAACTGGTATTGGAGGAGCAATTTTTATAGATGGAGAGTTATATAGAGGGCATTCGTTTAGTGCTGGTGAATGGGGAAATATGTTAATAGAAGGAAAGCCGTTTGAAGAGGTCGCTTCCATTTCAGGGTTAATTCATCTTGTCCGAAAATATAAAGGAGAAGGTGATTGGAATGGGAAAACGATTTTCGAACTGTATGATAAAGGAGATAGGGAAGTTACGCAAGCAGTTGAGGTATTCTTTAAACATTTAGCGATTGGAATTAGTAACCTTGCTTATATTTTCAATCCAGAAATGATTGTTATTGGTGGCGGAATTACTGATAGAGGAAATCAGTTCTTAAAAGAAGTAAAAGAAGAGGTAGAAAAATATTTACAAAAAGAGATTTATAATAATTGTGAGATTGAACTTGCACAAAACGGTAATTGTGCAGGAATGATTGGTGCTATTTACCACTTCTTACATCATCATAAGTAAATTATATGAATGTTTTCATATAACTGAGAATTTATCCTTTTTATCACTAGGTAAATAATGCTACAATATAAGAGGAGAATACAATATTTTCCGTATTGGAAAATGCTTTGTAGAAAGGAAGAAACTGCATGCCTATTATTTTAGAAAAAGGTCAAAAGATCGATTTAACGAAAGGACAACCCAAAGTAGCAAAACTACAGGTTGGCTTAGGCTGGGATCCAATTGGGCAATCAGGTGGGTTTCTGTCTTCATTATTTGGAAGTAAACCAAATGTAGATTGTGATGCATCAGTTGTTATGTTAGAAGAAGATCGTTTTTTAAACAAAAACGATTTAGTTTACTTCGGAAACAAGCTTTCTACTTGTGGTAGTATTATTCATTCAGGAGATAATTTAACAGGCGAAGGCGCTGGTGATGACGAAACAATTTTCGTAGAATTACATAAAGTTCCGAGCCGTATTAATCGTTTAGTATTCGTTGTAAATATTTATGACTGTGTAAATCGTCGTCAAGATTTCGGGATGATTCGTAATGCATATATTCGTATTCAAAACCCGCAAACTGGCGAAGAATTCGCACGCTATAATTTATCGGATAATTATGCTGGCAAAACGACTCTAATTGCAGGTGAAATGTATCGCCACGGAAGTGAATGGAAGTTTTCAGCTGTTGGAGAAGGAACACAAGATAAAAACTTAAGTGAGATTGTATCACGTTATCAATAATATAAACCGAGGAGGAATTGTATATGGCATCAATTTCATTGAAAAAAGGACAAAAGGTAGACTTAACAAAAACGAATCCAGGTCTTTCAAAAGTTCTTGTAGGACTTGGTTGGGATACAAATCGTTATGATGGACAAGCTGATTTTGATTTAGATGTTAGTATCTTTTTAGTAGGTGCTAACGGTAAAGTTTCAGGAGCAGAAGATTTTGTTTTCTATAATAACCCAAAAGGTGCGAATGGTGCTGTAGAACATTTAGGAGATAACCGAACTGGCGAAGGTGAAGGCGATGATGAATCTATCAAAGTAGATTTGAAAAATGTACCTGCACATATCGAACGTATTTGTTTCACAATTACAATTTACGATGGAGAAGGTCGTAGCCAAAACTTTGGTCAAGTTTCTAACTCTTTCGTACGTATTTTAGATGAAGAAAAGAATGCAGAGTTAATTCGTTACGATTTAGGAGAAGATTTCTCTATTGAAACAGCTGTTGTAGTAGGTGAACTATACCGCCATGCAGGTGACTGGAAGTTCAATGCAATCGGAAGTGGATTCCAAGGTGGATTAGCGTCTCTATGTAATAACTTTGGTTTAGACGTAGAGTAATAGAGTTATATATCCATCCGTAAATATGTATTTACGGATGGATATATTCTTTAAGATTAAAATATAGAGGTGAATATAAATGGCTATTCAGTTACAAAAAGGACAAAAGATTGATTTAGGTAAGACGAGTCCTGGTTTAACAAAAGCGGTAATTGGTCTTGGCTGGGATATTAAATCTTACGACGGTGGATCAGATTTCGATTTAGATGCATCAGCATTCCTATTAGATGCGAACGGAAAATGTACAAAGGAAACTGATTTTATCTTCTATAATAATTTACAGTCTCCTTGTGGATCTGTTCTACATACAGGAGATAACCGCACAGGTGAAGGTGAAGGTGACGATGAACAACTTGTTGTGGACTTAAAGAAAGTTCCAGCAGATGTGCACAAAATTGCTATTACAGTTACAATTTATGATGCAGAAGGCCGTAGTCAAAACTTTGGACAAGTAGGAAATGCGTTCGTTCGTTTAGCGAATGAAGAAACGAATGAAGAAGTTCTTCGTTTTGATTTAGGGGAAGATTTCTCCATCGAAACAGCAGTTGTCTTTTGTGAATTATACCGTCATAATGGACAGTGGAAGTTTAATGCAGTAGGAAGCGGATTCCAAGGTGGCTTAGGTGCGCTTGTAAGAGCGTATGGCTTGGATGCATAGGAAGGAAACGATATTCGTTTCCTTTTTTTGACCTTTCTATAAATCTAGCAAAGAATAGGGGATAAAGGTAAGATGAGTATTTTGCAAGGAATCCTTGATACGTATGCTCAATTTTTCGACTTGGACATGTGGATTAAAGTGTTGCAGGATCCAGTATCTTGGGGATTAATAGGTACACTTGTTGTACTTGAAGGATTGTTATCTGCTGATAACGCACTTGTATTAGCGGTAATGGTAAAACACCTTCCGGAAGAAAAACGTAAAAAAGCATTATTCTATGGACTTATTGGAGCTTATGTATTTCGATTTATCGCAATTGGAATTGGAATGTTCTTAATTAAATTAGCATGGGTAAAAGTGTTAGGTGCACTTTACTTAGCATGGCTTTCAGTTAAATACTTTATTGATAAACGAAAAGGTAATGCAGAAGAAGAGGAAGCTCATGGTATGAACCAAAACAGTGTTCTCTTCAGAATGTTTGGTGTCTTCTGGGGAACAGTTGCGATGGTTGAATTAATGGATATCGCATTCTCTGTAGATAGCGTACTTGCTGCATTTGGTGTATCAAATGAAGTTTGGATTCTATTATTAGGTGGAATGCTCGGTATTTTAATGATGCGCGGTATCGCTGGTGTATTCTTAAAATTGTTAGAGCGTATTCCAGAACTTGAAACGACAGCATATATTTTAATCTTAATTATCGCAGCAAAAATGTTATTGTCTGTCATTCATATTGAAATAAGCCATACAGTGTTCTTCATTATTTTAGTTGTAGCATTTGGAGCAACATTTATACTTCACTACATGAAGAATTCTGGACAAGCTAAAGAAGAAGTTGCAGCTACTAAAGAAGACAATAAATAATTGAAATGGGTTTGCTCGTTTTACGAGCGCCCATTTTTTATAGACAGAAATAGTTTATAATAGAAGAAAGACTTAGAAAAAGTAAATGTTTTTGGAGGTGAACTGTTGTGTTTTCACGTTTTACACTTCAACCATATGCATTAAAAGATGAATCAGATTTAAAGCAATTTGAAACGCTTTTAGAAAAACGTCCACAATATGAGCTGACAGAGAATGAGATGAAATTTAGTTATATAGCATGTCGAATCCTTGGCGTTCCTAATGATGTAGATGAATATTTCAATGAACTATTTGATTATAGTGAAGCGAAAGGAATTGAAGTTTTACATGAACAAAATTTAAATAAAGTAATCGATTCGGAAAAACTTCGTCATATTCAAGAAGTGTTCGGATTACATCAAGAAGCACCAAATGGTCTAACAGTAAATAGGCTAGTGGCACACTTATCTGGGAAACAACTTTTGCCGAAAGTAGATAATCCTGATTTACAACATTATATACATACGACATTTATTTCTGTATTGAAATTATATGAGAAACAACATAATCAATCTTTAAAGACAGAAGGCTTTCGTCGTTTCTTAATCGACATGATTAAATTAAGCGAAAATTACGTAGCGAAGTGGTTCTCTACGATTAACTATAAGAAACAAATGCCGCGTATTGTTTGGTACGGTGATGCACAGGAAAGCCGTATATATTTCTTATACTTTCTTATTATGCTCGGCTGCGATGTACTTTATTATCACCCAGAAGGAAAAGATGGATTTGAGAATGTCGATGAAGAGGGAAGGACATTTATTATGTCTCATCCAGGCCGTATTGCTCTTGAACCATTTCCAGATCGCCGCCGTGAGCGTGTGGCAACAGTAGCGTATCAAGCTTCAAAAGAAATTGAGCAAGTACTTCACCACGATAATTCACTGCTGTACAAGCCATGGCAATTCCGTTCCTATACGCCTGTAGCTCGTACATTAAAAACAACATATGATGAACTCTTTTTAATTACGAAAGAAAAGGCGTTTGTACGCCCGACATTCTTTGTTGAAAATAAACACATTTATATCCCTTCTTTATTTGCGAAAATATCAGGTGTTTCAAAGAATGATAAAGAGTATTTTCAACGATTAAAGGCTGTTACATCATTTGATAACAGTTTATTAATTAATACATTTCCGTTTACGAAAGAACAAAAAGCAAATTTCCAATACCATTATCGAGATGCATTAGACCGTGGGGGAAAATTGCATCCAGATTTAATTATGAACAGTCATTGGTGGCCACACAAACGATTGCCAGAAGGATTACAACATGGTATTGCAGAAGCGATTATCCATACGTGTGAAAGCGAAATGTGTAAACCAATTGCAAAAGAGACGAAACAAGATGTAGCGCTATATGTTTTCGCGCAACTTTCTCAAATACCACCGAATATTTTAGAACAGCTTGAGAAATTTGATTATTCACAAGATGTACCGAAAATTGTTATATTTAATAATGAGAAGAGTGGAGAGTTAACTCGTTCTGATGCTGTTTTATTACTATTTTTAAATCAAATTGGAGTAGATGTATTCCATTTCAATCCAACGGGAAGAAACGATATTGAACCATATATTGAAGCGGGGGCATTTGATTCACATTGGCTTGAAGAAGTTAATTTCGATCTTGAGTTTCATGGTTCATCAGCCTATAAAAATTTATCACAAACAATAAAAGGACTATTTCGTCCATTTTTATAAGGAAAGGGAGAATACCATATGAATAACCCAGTCGTACTAGATTCGAAAACAGAATTAAATGAGCAAACAGCACAAGATGTTCGCTTGCAACTTAGACAAGATGCGGATGTACAACGTATTTATAATGCGGTAGATATTAAAGATCAATTAGAATTAATTGAACTTGGAAAAGAACCTTCTATGGAAATTTCACGTTTTGCTGATCAAATTTTACATACAATGTCATTATCAAAGATAGAAGATTCTGGTGAATTATTAAAACAGCTTGGTAAAATTATGGACCGATTCGATAGCAAAGACTTTGCGGAAGAGAAAAGCGGTTTCTTCTCACGTATGTTCAAAAAAGCGGATAAAATGATTGAACAAATCTTTAGCAAATATCAAACGATGGGCCGTGAAATTGATAAAGTGTATGTGGAAATTACAAAGTATCAAGATGAAATGAAAAAATCAATTGGTACGTTAGATGGTTTATATGAGCAAAACTTAAAATATTATTTAGACTTAGAAAAATACGTAGTAGCAGGAGAAATGTTATTAGAGCGTTTAAATACAGAGTTAGTTCCGATGTATGAAGAGCGTGTACGTAATAATGATCAATTAGCAGGTATTGAATTAGAGTCGCTTAAAAACTCTGTTGAAATTTTAGAACAGCGTATTGATGATTTAGAAAAAGCACGTATGGTTGCGTTACTTACAGCACCACAAATTCGTATGATTCAACGTGGTAATAATAAATTAATTGGTAAAATAAATACAGCATTTATTACAACGATCCCTATCTTTAAAAATGGTATCATTCAAGCGGTAAATGCGAAGCGTCAAAAGCTTGTTGCAGATTCTATGGCTGAACTGGATCGCCGTACAAATGAATTACTTAAGAAAAATGCACAAAATATCGCGACGCAAAGTGTGGAAGTAGCGAGGTTATCAGGTTCTTCTAGTATTAAGATGGAAACACTTGAGGAAACTTGGAACATTATTTCAAGAGGTATGCAAGAAACACAACAAATTGAAGAACAAAATAAACGTGAGCGTGAAGAAAGCCGCAAACGTATGGCTACATTAACAGAGAACATTAAAAAAGAATTACAAGGATAAAGTGAAACTTTAATCAGTGGGGTAAACGAAAAGGCAATGAGGAATAGTCCTCATTGCCTTTTAGTTTTTCTTCACTAATTTAATGATTTCATTCACAACAAGCGGAATGATACTTAATAAGAGAACAAATCCCCAATCTCGCATCGTTAATGCATGCACACCGAATATATTTGCAAGGGGCGGAATGGAGATGATACAAACTTGCATAAGAACACCGATAAGAAGGGAGAAGACTAAATATTTATTTGTAAAAATCCCAATTGAAAAGATCGATTTCGTTCTTGAACGCAAGTTAAATGAATGAACGAGCTGAGAAAAACTAAGAACGACAAATGCCATCGTTTGAGCGTGTAATAGAGCATCCTCATCAATTTGCTCTGGGAAAAGAGGGAATAGATGTGTATCTCCAGTATAGAACTTTGCTCCGGCGATAAAGGCTATTAGCGTCAAAAGGCCAATGACAACCCCATTGAAAATAAGGAAAGGAATGCTACCACTAAATAAGCTTTCTTTCGCATGTCGTGGTTTTTCTTTCATCACATCAGGATCTTCAGGATCAACCCCAAGTGATAATGCAGGCAGCGTATCTGTAATTAAATTCACCCACAAAATGTGAATAGGTCGTAGTGGTGTTGCCCAGCCGAGTAAAATGGCTAAAAATAAAGTGATAATTTCTCCGAAGTTACAAGAGAGTAGGAAGAGAATTGATTTTTTTATGTTACGATAAATGTTTCTACCTTCCTCAACAGCTTTCACGATAGATGAGAAATTATCATCTGTTAATACGACATCCGCTGCCCCTTTTGCAACATCTGTTCCTGTAATGCCCATCGCTACGCCAACATCTGCTTGTTTTAAAGATGGAGCGTCATTGACGCCATCACCAGTCATAGAAACGATATTGCCTTTTGCACGTAATGCTTTTACGATCTTTACTTTATGTTCTGGAGAGACTCTAGCGAATACATGTAAGCGATCAATTTTGTTTGCTAGTTCTGTATCTGAAATGTTGTCTAATTCAGTTCCAATCATAATTTCAGATATTTCTTCAGCGATGCCAAGTTCTTTAGCAATTGCAAAGGCGGTATCTTTATGGTCACCAGTAATCATAACTGTGCGAATACCGGCTTTTTTACATTCTGTAATTGAATCTTTTACTTCAGTTCGCGGTGGATCAATCATACCGACAAGACCAATAAAGATGAGATTTTCTTCGAGATGATCTATATCCACATCGTTTGAATTGTATTGTTTAAATGCGAATGAAAGTACTCTTAAAGCTTCTTGAGACATTGACCCAGCGGCTTCTAATATTTGATCTTTATCAGCATC
Organism: Bacillus cereus group sp. RP29; assembly: GCF_040459765.1. Classification (NCBI taxonomy): domain Bacteria; kingdom Bacillati; phylum Bacillota; class Bacilli; order Caryophanales; family Bacillaceae; genus Bacillus; species Bacillus cereus group sp. RP29. The sequence goes on along the minus strand of NZ_JARVHN010000001.1, from coordinate 4,872,931 downwards.
TGTTAGAACCTCGATTTTACCGTTTTTAAATATGTGGGTACATCGAGGTAAGAGTTTATCGATAGCACCTTTCGTCATGCTATAGTAGCTTTCATCATATGTATGCACGGTTGACATCATTTTACGATCTGAATCAAAAGGTAGCTCATTTACACGTTCATGTATTTTTTCTAAATGATCTTTTTGCATATTAAAGGTGCTCCCGGCAACGAGAAGAGCAATTTCAGTCGGGTCTCCCGTTTGTGAGTCATTATTGTAAGATGCATCATTACATAGCACCATATTTTCTAACAATAGACGTTGCACATCATTATTTACGTTTAAATTTTCTAATTGATCGTATGTGTTATCACTATAAAAGTGAGTAACGGTCATTTTATTTTGTGTTAACGTACCTGTTTTATCTGAACAAATAATTGTGACAGAACCGAGAGCTTCAACAGCTGGTAGTTTCCGAATGATAACATTTTGTTTAATCATACGCTGCACACCAATTGCAAGAACGATGGAAACGATAGCTGGCAAACCTTCTGGAATAGCTGCAACGGCTAAACTAATTGCAGTCATAAACATTTCTAGTGTATCTCGTCCTTGTAAAAAGCCGATGAGAAACATCACGATACAAATAGCTACAGCAACAAAGCCTAAATACTTTCCGACTTGTGCTAAGCTTTTTTGAAGTGGTGTCATATCATCGTCTGCTTCATGTAACAAGGTAGCAATCTTACCAATTTGTGAGTTCATTCCAGTTTCAACAGCAACACCAACGCCTCGTCCATATGTAACAAGAGTAGACATAAAGGCCATATTCTTTTGATCACCGAGTGGTACTTGTTCATCACTTTGCATGGAAGGGTGGTAGATTGCATCTTTATCAACAGGGACAGATTCACCAGTTAGAGCAGATTCTTCAACTTTTAAATTTGCGGTTTCGATCAGGCGTAAATCGCATGGGATATATCGTCCGGCGTCGAGCATAACGATATCACCTGGAACGACGTGCTCAGATGGAATTTCTTTTAGTTCACCATCTCGCTTGACGATAGCTTTAGGTGTCGCCATCTTTTTCAATGCCTCTAAAGCTTGTTCTGCTTTCGATTCTTGGACGACACCGATAACAGCATTTAAAACTACAACGAGCGCAATAATACTTGCATCAGCCCATTCACCTACAAAGGCTGAAATAAGGGCAGCAATAATAAGGACATATACGAGGACGTCATTAATTTGGGCGAAAATACGCTGCCATAAAGTGCGTTTTTGTTTTGTAGCTAATTCATTAGAACCGTATTGCTTTAAACGTCCATTTACAATTTCTTCTGTTAAACCGTGTTGTTCGTTTGTTTCTAGGTCGATTAATGTTTGATCTTTCGTCTTACTGTACCAATTGCTCATAAGTAAGCACCTCCAGTAAAAACAGTTAGCAATGGTAGTGTTGCTATTATTTGTGAGTAGTATGTATGGAGAAAAAATCTAAGGTGAGGTTCTACTTCTATTGTACAATATTTTACAGTTGATTGAGGGAAAGAGAAGAGTTGTCATGAATTTGTTGGAAGTAAAAAAGAGCCTCATAAACGAGGCTCCTTTACTTTTTAATTAATGTACCTAATTCTTCTGTAATAGCTTGCATTTCACTAATGCTGAATGTTTCACGTTTCATAACATGCTCATAAATGTCACGTAAGTCTTCGTACATTTCTTCATTAAAGCTAGCAGCTCTCATCGCTCCAGCATTAACCATACGTAATTTTTCTTTAATAGCTTCAACCATATATTCAACGTTTTCTTCTGACTTTACGGATAAATCCACCGAAGTGTCCCCCTTTAAAATAACATAAGGCTATCTTAACATTTTTTATCATTTTCGTTAATGAATCTTTTCAATCCTATTAAATTAGTAGGGATTTCCTTTATATTCACTAATTGGTTGTTTATACTATAAGTATATATAAAGAAATGCACCAAGAAAGGAAGAAACAAAAATATGGTTCAAGTATTGTTTGTTTGTCTTGGGAACATTTGCCGTTCTCCGATGGCAGAAGTGATTTTTCGAAATCTTGTCGTAAAAGAGGGACTCGAAGAGAAAATTGTCATTGATTCTGCAGGAACTGGAGATTGGCATGTTGGCCATCCGCCACATAAAGGAACACAAAAAATTTTAAAAGAAAATGCAGTCACTTTTGAAGGAATTAAAGCAAGGCAAGTAGAAAAAGAAGACTTAACAAAGTTTGATTATATTATTGCCATGGACAACAAGAATATAGCAGATTTAAAAAGTTTAGGTAAAACTGGAGGCTATATTGGTAGGCTGTCCGATTTTGTTCCAGACGGTGGCTGGACAGACGTTCCCGACCCTTACTATACAGGGAATTTCCAAGAAGTATATGACCTTGTAACAGAAGGGTGTGCAAAGCTATTAGCTTTCATTCGAAAAGAACAAGGAATATGAGGAAGCTTAGAAAGAAATACTTTCTAACATAAGAAATGAAAGGGTGAAGGAATATGGCAAAGAAAAATAATATTGCTCGAAACATTGCGATTGGTGTAGCTGCAGGTGTAGCTGTATCTATGTTGAAGAAAGAAAACCGTGAAAAAGTAAAAAATACTGCAGAAAAAGCAAAAACAAAGATGATTGAAATTGGTGAAAATGCAAAAATCAAAGAAAAAGTGCAAACTGTTACAGATAAAGGACGCGAACTTGCTGATTTAAATGTAGTGAAAGCAAAAGTAGCAGAAATTAAAAAATTGACGCCGTCTGTTGTAGAGACGTTAAAAGAAACGAAAGAAATTTTTAGTAAGAAAAAGGTTGAGCCAGCAGAGAAGCCAGAAACGATTGAAATTCAAGCTGTTTCTCCAAAAGTAGATGAACTGAAAGCAGAAGAAGAGCCGGTAGTTGCTGAAGATGGCGGTATGAAAGAAGCGCGTGAACTATTTATGAAAGACTCCAATGTAGAGGAAAAAAAAACTGAAGCGTACATTGAGTTGAAGCAAGATAAAGAAGAGAAGAAAAGCGTTTAACCATATATGAGAAAAATTTTAGAAAAGGTGAGAAGAAATCGTACTTATTCGTTTGGTAAAGATTTATATGACCGAACGATGCGCGATGATGTAGCGGGCTTGGCAGCACAGCTCGCTTATTTCTTCTTGCTTGCGATTTTTCCTGGGCTTGTTTTCTTAATTACGCTTCTTGGATTCATTGACCTTCAAACAGAAAGTGTGCTCAACTTATTAGAACCGTACGTACCTGAAGATGCAATGTCTTTGATTGAAGTAAACGTGGATAAAGTTGTAAATGAGCAAAATGGTGGTTTATTATCATTTGGTTTATTATCAATGCTATGGTTTGCTTCAAATGGTGTAAATGCGGTGATGAATGCTTTTAACCGTGCGTATGATGTAACAGAAACACGTTCTTTTATTAAAACGAGGGCGTTATCAATTGTATTTACATTAGCGATTATTTTTATGATTGTGTTTGCACTAATTGTTCCAGTGTTTGGACAAGTCATTGGGGCAGCTGTATTTAAAGCAATTGGTTTATCGGATAGTTTTTCTTACGTGTGGAGTATTACGCGTTTAGTAGCGAGTTTCTTCGTGTTATTTGCATTGTTTAGTTTTTTATATACATTTGCACCAGATCGAAAATTAAAAAGAAGAGAAGTCATTTCAGGAGCAACATTTGCTACTGTAGGATGGATTGTGGTATCGTACTCATTTGCTTATTATGTAGATAAGTTTGCGAATTACGCCAATACATATGGTGGTCTCGGTGGTATTATTATTTTAATGTTATGGTTTTACTTAACTGGATGGGTAATTTTACTTGGCGGTGAAATTAATGGTTTACTCCATTATTATAGGACGGGTGACAATAATTCCCGTAATGAAAAGTGAGCTCTTGTTCCATAATAATAGGGAACAGGGGGGATATTTCATGAGTAATAATAAAAAGAATCACAACAATAAAAATAACAATAAACAAAAGAGTAGTTCGCATCCAAAGCATAAAACGAGTGGTAGTGCAAACGGGCATAATAGCTACCATTAGAAAAAACGGGTCCTTTATGAGGGACCCGTTTTAATTGTTTCCTTTTAATAATCGTAAGCCATTTAAAATAACAAGAATCGTACTTCCCTCATGCCCGATAACACCGAATGGAAGAGCTAAAAATTGCATGAAGTTTGAACAAATCAGCATTGCAATTACAGCTAGTGAAAAGATTACGTTTTGCTTTACAATACGGTTCATTCGTTTTGATAAACGAATTGCTTGTGAAAGTCGAGATAACTCGTTCTTCATAAGTACAACGTCTGCCGTTTCTAAAGCTACGTCTGTTCCTTCTCCCATCGCTACACCAATGCTAGCAGTAGCGAGTGCAGGGGCATCATTTATACCATCTCCGACCATTGCTACTGTCCCGTATTTTTTTTTTAGCTTTTTAATCGTTTCCACTTTTGTTTCTGGTAAGCATGATGCGTAATATTCCTTTATATTACTTTCAGAGGCAATTGCTTTTGCTGTTTCTTCATTATCACCAGTAATCATAATTGCTTCGACACCGATGCTTTGTAATTCGCGAATAGCAGCTATCGTTTCTTGGCGAAGTGTATCTTTTAAAGCGATAAGCCCAAGGATGCCATCCTCGTCACTAATATAAACGACAGTTTTACCTTCTTTTTCAAGGGAAGCAGAAATACCATTATGAAATGTCTTTGTTTCTTCACCGATAAAATCAGCTTTACCTATTTTATAAGCTTTGTTTTCGAATGTTCCTTTTAGCCCAAAACCAGTTACATCTTCAACGTTTTCTGGTTTTTTTAATGTAATGTCATACGCATGTTGTGCATACTTCACAATAGATTCAGCTAAAGGATGTGTAGAGTGACTTTCAATTGCTGCTGTAATTGAAAGTACTTCTTTTTCTGTCATATTTTCTCGAACATATACATCTGTTACGGTAGGTTTTCCTTCTGTTAATGTCCCTGTTTTATCAAAAGCAATTGCTTTTACTGAAGCGAGGCGTTCTAAATGTATGCCACCTTTAAAGAGAATTCCATTTCTTGCTCCGTTAGAAATAGCAGATAACGTTGCTGGTGTAATGGCAGCAACGAGTGCACAAGGAGATGCGACTACAAGTAAGATCATAGCGCGATAAAACGTTTCATTCCAGCTCCAATCTAGTAAGAAATGAGGGACGAACATCATAAGCGCAACAACGAGTAGTACACCTTTTACATATGTTCCTTCAAACTTTTCGATGAATAGTTGTGATGGTGATTTTTCACTTTGTGCACTTTGAACGAGACGGATAATCTTTTGGAATAATGTTTGATCGCTCGGCTTCGTAATTTTAACTTCGATAGCACCGCGTAAGTTTACAGTACCAGCAAATACTTCATCACCATGTTTTTTTTCATTTGGAATAGGTTCACCAGTAATCGCTGCCTCATCGATATTTGTTTCACCGCTATGAATCGTACCGTCAGCAGGAACGCGCTCACCTGGCTTAATTAAAATAATGTCGTTAATTTGTAATCGTCCAACAGGAACACGTTCCTCGGTTCCATTTGAAATACGTAATGCTTCTTCAGGTTGTAGATCAAGAAGCGCTGAAATTTCTTTTTGGCTTTTACTTAATGTATAAGATTCCATTGCACCGCTTAGTGCGAAAATAAAGATTAAAATCGCGCCTTCTGCCCAGTAGCCAATAATTGCAGCACCGATAGCAGCAAAGAGCATAAGCATTTCGACATTTAGCTCTTTCTCCTCAATTGTATCTTCAATACCTTCTTTTGCTTTTGCATATCCACCAACTATATAAGCAAGGATATAGCAAGTAATGCCTACATTCATTACATCGTTCTTTGTGAATAACCAACCAGCTAAAATGAAAATACCAGATGCGATTGCAAATATAAGTTCATAATGTTTCTTTAATGTATCCCATAAAGAGGGATGAGAAATAGACTTTTGTACTTGTAATGTTTTTACTTCTGAGTTCATTACTACTCGCTCCTTCCAAATTCTTATTGAGAAAAATAATCAAAATCGAAACCCCTATAAAACGACGAAAGCTGCCATCCATAATGGATAGCAGCATTTCTGTTGAATCTGTTTTTAACAGTTATTATGTTGTAATTATTCTATAGTATAGCATATGTTTTCGTTAGATGATATGTTTTTGTTTGCGTATAAACTGAAAACTTGTGTTTTCACAGTTCCTTTGGTATATATGAATATTGTTCGTAAAAAGATCGGAAAGGAAGACAACAAGTGAAGACAGAGAAATTTTTTACCCATCCGATTGGCGTGTTTATTGCTGCAATAGTAGCGACTTTTTTATGGGGGAGCGCATTCCCTTTTATTAAATTAAGTTATGCTGAACTTGGAATTCAGCCACAAGAAGTTGGGGAGCAAATATTATTTGCTGGTTATCGTTTCTTCTTATCTGGGGTTATGCTTTTATTCTTCTTTAAAGCGTTAGGAAAAGATATGAATTTCAAAAAAGGAACGGGGAAGCAGTTAGTACAAATTGGTTTATTTCAAACATTTCTTCAATATATATGCTTTTATATTGGAATGAGCTATAGTTCTGGTATTGAAGGAGCTATCATTTCAGGAACCTCATCATTCTTTCAAATTTTACTCGCACATTTTTTATATAAAGATGATGCTCTTAATGTGAGAAAAGTAATTGGAGTTTCTATCGGCTTCTGTGGTGTCATTTTAGTAAATGTACCGAGTGATGGTAGTTTGTCATTCCATTTCGGAATTGGTAGTTTATTACTTCTGATTGCAGCAATGTTGTACTCGTATGGGAATATATTGGCGAAAGAAGGTAGTAAAACATTAGATATTGGCTATATGACAGCCTACCAAATGATTTTTGGTTCTATCGGACTATTATGTATAGGGGCTGTGCAAGTTGGAGTTATGCCATTTACATTTAGTATACATGCAATACTAATGCTTATCTATTTATCTTTCTTATCCGCAGCAGGATTTTGCATTTGGAATACAATTATGAAGTACAACAAGGTTGGAAAAGTATCAATGTACATGTTCTTTATACCTGTATTTGGTGTGTTATTATCGAGCATGATTTTAGGCGAAGCAATTCATTCGTTTGTATTATTCGGTTTAGCGTGTGTAGCTGCGGGAATTATTGTGGTGAATCGGGTGCCAGCTAAGCAGAAAATGGAGAAAGAAAAACAAGTAGCATAGATAACGAGAAAACGATTACAATGGAAGAACAGTGCTGTTCTTCTTTTTTTTATAGAAAAAGGATAATAGACTAGGTGTCACGAAAAAAGATACAAAAGTATTTATTGAGGAGAACATATTATGAATCTACTTTACATGGTGTTAATTGCACAAATCATTCTTTTTTTTATTGGTGCAATTTATGCAATAGGACAGACAAAAAAGAAAAGAAATAATATGCCGTTACCTTTAGCGGTGCGTCTTATTCTTAGTTTTTCTTTAACAGCAAGTGCAATTTGGATATGGTTACAAGATCCATCAGTAGATTATAGTACGTGGGTTGCACTAGGTATGACGTTATCAACTGTAGGGGATTTATTTATGGCAGGTTTAATTCCAATTGGTCACAGGCTAATTGGAGGGATGATTACTTTCGCTCTTGCACATTGTTTTTATGTAAAAGCATTTTTGCAAACAGGTATTTCATGGAATGGTTTTTGGATTGGTTTACTCGTATACGGACTCTTTCTCATTATAGGATGGTTCTTCTTTATTCGAAATGATAAACAAGATAAATTGTTTACGATAGGAGCGCTAATTTACGGATTGTGGGTTGGAGGAATGGCTTGCTTTGCATTCGCCTTATACTATGAGAATACAGGAATATGGTGGATACCAGCTTTTGGTGGTTTATTATTTGTGATTTCTGATTTTATTATTGGTGTGACAGATATTGGAGGACGCAAATTAAAGTATGAACCACTTTGGATTTGGCTTACATATGTAGCGGCTCAAATGTGTATTGTATATGTGGGATTATAAAAAGATACTCTCTAAATAGTGGATAGACTATTTGGGGAGTATCTTTTTTCGTTACTATTATGCTACTATATTTTTTTGTTGTAGAGCAGAAAGGCTGTATTCATCAGCGGCTTTATAACCTTGCGCTAATAAATCATTGATGTAAAGTTTGTTGTAAATAAAGCAGAATACTAGGTTAGAGAATCCGAATGTAAACATGCTAGCGATTAAAATAATTAAAAACCATTTCCAGTCTCCACGGAATATAGCAGGGAAGAAACCAAAGAAAAATACAGTCCAACTAAAACCAATTTTTGCTTGCTTAATTTGACCGGTATTTTCATTTTTAAGCATAACTTTCATAGAAAAAATCCTCCTAAGTACATAAAATAGAATAAATGCAAGCTATAGTATATCAGAATAATACATTCTTGGATATTTTTATTTTTAAATTTGTAATATTATGATTATATAATTCAGAATTTTATAGAAATTTATTAGTTGAAGTACTTATAATAAAAGTAAAAAGATGATGAGATGGTGGAATGATGCAAAAGAAAAAACGTTGGCGCGAATTCTTTGGAACAATTGCAATTGCTTGTTTGCTCGTGTTTTTGGCGAAAATTTTCGTATTTTTTCCTACGACTGTAAAAGGGGCATCCATGAAGCCAACGTTACAAGATGGGGATAAGGTGATTGTGAATAAGTTGGCAAAGCAATTTGAAAGTTATGGGAGAGAAGATATTATTGTTGTGAAGACGGATAATTTTTATGTGAAAAGGGTTATTGGCTTGCCTGGCGATGTTATTGAGGTGAGAAATGATCAATTATATGTAAATCATGAAGTGATAGAGGAAGCGTATTTGTATAGTAATAAAAAACAAGCTGAAAAAAAACTTATGAATTTAACGGAGGACTTTGGACCGATTACAGTTCCCAAAAATAAGATTTTTGTTATGGGAGATAATCGCTTAATAAGCAGAGATAGTAGAAATGGTTTAGGACTCATTGATAAAGCTGATGTATTAGGAGAATTAGCGGCAATTTATTATCCATTTGAACATATGAAAATAATGAATTAAAGTAAAAAACCAAGCAAATTTCAGTTTGCTTGGTTTTTTATCCCGCTTTAATGGGCAGTAAGACCCCCACCTCAAAATTCAGCGAAAGCAAGGAAGTTAGGTGGGGGATGAAGACCCCCCACTGATTAAAGTTTCACTTTATGTTAAATCGTAGGAGACTCATTAAATTCATAGACGTCTTCATTGTTTTTGTGCGTACTTAAAACGAATTTGTGTTGCAATAGTTGCAGTTTAAAGAATGCTAACGGATCGTGATAAGTTTCTGGGTTGCTTCTTAACGTTGCTAATGTTTGCTCGTCTTCCTGTATTTCAAGTTGAGCGGCTTCTACATTTTGTTTCAGTATGCTAAGTGGATCTTTAAAGAACATCATGATATCTCGTTCTAATGCGCCTTCAAATACTTCAAATTGAAGGAAGAATTGTTTTGAAATCGTTTGAGCAATTTCCGTATAGTCTTCCGTTTCAATATATTGTTTATATTTGTTTGCAAGCATAGATTGATTTTTTTGCATGTTACCAAATAGTTTTCCTGCACTCTTTAAGAAAAATTGTGTCGGTGTAAAACGTAATAAAATATTGATATTCGATACTGTAATTCTATTGGTCATGCGTACAACATCTCGATGCCAATCATCTAGTAATTTGAAATCGCAAGGAAGTTTCATTCGTTCTTCTTTATATAATTTATTAAACGTTTCACTCATTTCATCTAAATAAGATTGAGCTTGAATAAATTCATTATGTGCTGTTTCAATCCACTCTTGAATAAACCCAGTAAATTTAGGGAGAAGCACTTGCTGTACATGTTTTTGAATTCGTTCGTTCATCGCAGTATTTAATTCTTCATGAACTAATTTGAAATCACTATCTTCTTGAACAAGATCAGAGCAGCTCTGTAATAATTCAGGAATTTGAGAATGGATATCTCTTGTGATTTCTTCTTTCGTTAAAAGATAAGATTCTGTAATAGAACGAATTTTATCTTTTTCAAGAGCAGTAAGATTGTTAATAAATCCGTTTAGTTTTACTGAGATATGTTTATTCCAGCGTACTGATTTGACTAATGTATTTTCTAATTCCACACGTTCATTTACAAGATATGCGATTGTCTTTTGAGTAAACCATATTAGTTTTTCGATACGTTCTTGTTCTATATCGCGTTCTGCTAGATTAGAAAGAATAGACTCTGTCACGTCCCCAAGTTGTTGGCTCCCCTCTTGTGAAGGAGAGTATGGGAAGAACTGCGCATTTGGGAAATGGACTTTCATCTTACTCATTAGTTTTTCATTCGTATCCGCATTATTTGTATGTAATACGAAATGAATTTGTAAGTTTGGTACTTGTTCACGTAAATAAAGTAATGTATCAAGTTCTTCACCATGTAACGATGAAGCAGAATTTAATACGTAAATAAGGCTATCTGCGGCTTGTAAGTATTCAAAATATGAGCTGTTTTTATCCACTTGTCCTCGAACAGATGGTGTAACAAGAAATGCAAATTTATTCTTTCTCAAAAATCTACTTGGTAATTTAATTTCTATACATTTGTTCTCAAGTTCTGATTGTTCAGGTGTAGCCATTATTTGATGGAATTCATCAAAGTTCGGTATATTGTGCACATCTAACGCAGTGAATTCTGTTATTTCAGTTTGGCTATCATCTTTAAATAGAATAGGAGTTGTTATAGTTTCAGTTAAGATGTTCTCTCCTAATATTGAATTGACGAATGATAATTTATCATAGTCACTAGTTCCCGAAATTAGTAATTTTGTAACATTTAAATCACATAGTTCATGAACGAGTAACGTAAATTGATGACTTAAATCTACATCATTTTTTTCAGCCCATACAGCAATTGTTTCGAATAAATGAGAAACAGTTTCCATATTCACATTTGTTTCAGCTGTTGAATTAGAGAGTAGGGCTCCCGCACTTTTTACGAGTAATGACTCTAAAGTTGTAGGTGAAACTTCATTCCACGCTAACACTGCAGCAGAGACGAATAGGGCGTCTTTTGCTCTCGTTAAACTAAACCAATTGGTTAATAAGTCAGGTACAAGTCCTTGCATTTCATGCATGAAATGTTCACCAGTAATTAATTCAAAGTACGTATCTTGATAGCGTTCAACAATTTCATGCCAATCGTCATTGTTGTCTGTCTCAATATGTAAGAATAAATGATTGATTGTTTGAATCCAAGGTAGATGTGATTTTTCATTTTGATAGCTGTTCCAAAGAGCAATAACAAGTTCCTTAAATTGGACTTGATCAATTGCATATAAAGCTTTTAAAGATTCATAGAAATATTCTGGTTTGATTTGTTTCGTAAATCCTTGATTCACATAATTAATTAAAGTATCGAACCAGTGTAATGATTTTGTTCGAATTCCTTCTTGAACGGCAAGTTCGATGGCGTTATTCCAATCTTCTTGTTTTTCATAGAATGAACGAGCAATTGAAGTAATATTTGGATAGTCAGGTTGAAATGCAACAGCCTCACTAATCGTCTTAAATGCTAGACCTAAACGATCTTGTTCGATATAAAGAGAAAGAAGTTGTAAGGAAACTTCCATTGTAAGAGTTGTATCTTCCGTTTGGATAGATTGATACATTTCTTCTGCCTTTGGTAAGAATCCTAGTTCAAAATAAGCATCTGCAATATTCTTGGTTGCCCAAAGTGCAAGCTCATTATTTACTTTCTCCCATTTAAATATTGCTGCTTCAAAGTCTTTATTTTGGTAATACAATTCACCTTGAGCAAAGCGAATATTAGAAATGTTGGAGAATTCATTTGTAGATTCATTTATATATGCTTCACCGAGTACTTCTGATACTGGAGTAGAAGTTTTTTCTGTTAAAAATGTTTTATAGTAAACCTTTTGGATAAATTGATTTTCAATGGTCATGTTCGTTCCCCCTGTATAATTTAGAAAAATGATGTTGTATGTAAAGGGTGCATGTTCTTTTAATAGGTAGAAGTTGCATTATATCGACCAAACTATGTTTTTGCTAGGTATATCATTTTTCCTGAGAGTTAAACCGTTGCGAAAAGTAACTTTCCTTTATTGTAACAAAAAAACAAGCATATGAATTTTTATTTTTTAATCATGGTATTTGTGGATAGTAAGATTAGTCCTTCAAGAGACCAACTATGAGAAGTCAAGAGGAATTTTATAAATAGGAAACTTAAAAAAGGGTGCACCAAATAACCCTAAGAGATGTTAAAAAAAATAAAAGTATCAAACTTCTTTTGAATATTGAGGGATTTCATACGGTTTATTGTTTTTTAGGATGGCATAGATAATGTAGCACAACTTTCTAGCTACAGCTCCTATACAAACATAGTAGTGCTTTCCTTGTTTTCGTTTCTTCTCATAAAAAGCTTTCAAGACAGGGTCATGTTTATGGGCTGTAATAGCGGCTTGGAATAAGGCTCTACGTAAATGAGAAGAGCCACGCTTAGATATAGACATACCTGATGATTCAAATTGTCCAGATTGGGACACAGAGGCATCAATGCCTGCGTAAGCGACAAGTTTAGATGGTTTATCAAAGCGGTGTATATCCCCAATTTCACTTAGTATAGTGGCACCTAAAATTGGTCCAACGCCAGGTACTGTCATGATAGGAGTATCTAAATCAATTAAAAGTTGTGACATTTCGTCTTCACATTCTTTGATTTGATCTTCGATAAAACGAATTTGCTCCATCAACATTTTTAGTTGGAAGGAAAAAGCGTTTTTACAGAAGGTAACACCAAACGAATTAGAGGCTAATTCCATTAGCTTGTTAGCTGTTTTCTTTCCTAGTCGGTTACGACTGGTTTGCTCAATTATTTGTGTTAAATCATCAATAGATATCTGTTCATAGTCACTAGGAGAGGCATATTCAAGTAAGATTTGCGAAGAAGTTTTACCAAAAACATCCGAAAAGATGCTTTGGTACTCTGGGAAAGTCTGATCTAATACGACAAGAGCTTTTCGTTTTAAATCACTCATATTACTTACAAGCGCATTACGAAAGCGGCTCATTTGTTTTAGAGCGAACATTTTTTCGTCCACAAGTGGGGTTTCAACAAAACGGCCGAATCGAATGATATCGGCAATCATAGTGGCATCAATGGCGTCTGTTTTTCGCTTTCTAATTTCTGTTCCTTTTCGCCAGGCATTGGTTTGAATGGGGTTTAATACAATGACTGAAAATCCATGATCCAGTAGAAAAGAATAAACAGCTAACCAATAATGTCCGGTGGCTTCCATTCCAATCAGTATTTCTGTAGGAGACTCAATGTATTGGTAGATCTGATTTAAAAGGGTTTGTCCACCTTCTTTGTGATTCTGAAAAGGAAATGGCTTAGTAATAGGTTTTCCCGCTTGATCGATAATGGACGCATAATGTTTATGTTTAGCGATATCAATACCTAAATAGAACATAGCTTACACCCCTATATTAATTAGTGTTAGATAGTGCTTTCCTCCCCTGAACTAATAAGCGCTACTACCTCGTAAGAGATACGAAGAATGACCAATGGTCATCAACATCCAACTCATTCGTAAACTACTTATTAGACAGAGGTACCGCTCTTTTTTACGAATACAAAGATTCAGGGAGATGGTCGGCAACACTCTATCTACAAATATTAGTATCTCATAAAAATAGATACCCTTGGGTTTATAGGTACATCCCGTCCCTAAAAACCTAACTTAATCATACGAGGAGATGGATATAAGGAAAGAAGGCGGGAGTCTAGCACGTGATTGATGTGTACTAAGAATGAGCGAGGTCACTGATTAATAGTTCAATTTCTGTCTGCTAAAGGAATGGATAGAAGTAGAGTTCATTATAAAAACAATGTATAGTGAATATGTATACCATGTTTGTCTGAAAGATAGAAAGGGCACAATGTGGAATAACGATCGTGTATAGGATGTGTCTTCCGAATGGAACAACATATTGGCGAGTTAATCGCACATTATGGGTATTTTGGAATTATTATAGCTTTAGCTGGCGGGATTGTTGGATTACCGATACCAGACGAGTTTTTATTGACCTTCGTTGGTTATAACGTTTCAAAAGGCGTTATGTCAGGAACAGCTGCGTTTTTAAGTGGGATGGCTGGTGCGATGTTAGGCATTACATTAAGCTACATATTAGGTTTAAAACTTGGACTCCCTGTTTTAAAAAAATATGGACCGAAAATTAGAATTAAAGAACATCACATTGAAAAAACACATATTTTATTTGAAAAATATGGCCCATTTCTTTTAATAGTTGGTTATTTTATCCCAGGAGTACGTCATTTAACAGCGTATTTTGCTGGGATGTCGAATTTAACACTTTGGCGTTTTTGTTTATACGCTTACGGTGGTGCACTTATTTGGATAAGTGTTTTTATTGGACTTGGCTGGAAGTTAGGAGAGAAGTGGCGTTTCGTTGAGTATAGTTTGCATCATTATGGAATATGGATTTTATCCATTTCAGTAGTTGTTACATGTGTCGTATGGTTTTACATAAAGAAAAAGAAAAACCGCGAGTAGCGGTTTTTTAGCTGAAAGCGATAAATAGTACACCAGCTGTAATAAAGACAACACCAATACCAGTCATAAAGTTTAATTTTTCGCCGAGTATAATCATAGCGAGAATGATAGAAAATACGACGCTTAATTTATCGACAGGAGCTACTTGTGAAACCTTTCCTGTTTTAAGGGCAAGAAAATAAAATAGCCATGACGAAGCACCTGCAACCCCACTTAATGTGATAAAGAGCAGTGCTTTTTTATTTAGAAGTACGTCGCCAATATTTTGAAATTTACCTTGTATAATAATAACGCCTACCATAAATAATGCCATGATAATAGAACGAACCGTCGTAGCAACATTGGCATCGATTCCATCTAAACCAATTTTACCGAAAATAGACACAAGGGCAGCAGCAATTGCTGATAATAGTGCGAATAAGAGCCATGAACTCATAGTAAAATTCCTCCAATCGTACATTATTATACATGAAAATCATTCTCACGTATAAAGTGAATGGGATTTTACCGCCTCGCAAAGAGCTGGATAGATAACGAAATAATCCCCACCTTATATTTTTCATAAGGTGGGGATTATTATACTACTCTGCAATTTCCTCATATAAAAAGTACGTTACATTATAAATATGTTCTACTTCATCGTCTGTCATAAATAATAATTCGTCACGCTCAATCCCTTTTTTCTTTTCGATAAACTCAATCATGTTTTTGCGTTCTTCTCTTTTCATCAATTTTATTTCTCCTCTCAATCTGTTTTAATACAGTTTATTTAAGTTACTGCTATTATATAACAGAATCTTTAGAAAGTTCCACCTATTTTATTGTTTTTTTCAGAAGAACTTTTCGACAAAACAAGCCCACATAAAGGTGGGCTTGTTTCACTTTATAGTCGTAAAAACTCGGGCTCCGTCGTACCGGCACCATCGATGTAATAAATTGTATCGGGGTTGATTTTAATTAGTACATAATTAGGGTCTTCAGGACCGAGTAACCAACGCTTTAAGCTATTACTCCAAAACTTGTTTTTTAATGTGGAGTCTTCCTCGATGGAGGCTAAGCCTTCCACTTCGATATAATCTTCATCTAATTTTTTTCCTTCACGACCAAGTAGAACATGTACATTTGGATTGTTTTTAATATCTGTTATCTTTTTTGATTGTCGATCTGTTGCAACATACAGTACAAAATCTTCGTGGAAAAACATCATAAAGGCGCTATGAGGTTTCTCATTTCGTACTGTAGATAATACACCGGTACGTTGACCTTGAATAATAGTTGCGATTTTTTCTTTTAAGTGCATAATTTTAACCCCTTTTCATAATTTATAATTCTGTCTGTTTCAACAAGGTAATTTAAATATCTTTCATACTGTTTTCTTCAATCCGATTTTTTAAACGCAATTGTGATGAAATCGGACAAGTTAGGAGAAGAATAATAATAATATCGAGGAGAAATACATACGATGGAAGGATGGAAAGCATGTTTAATAAAATATTTCTTATAGTGGCGCTTATAGGTGTACCACTGTCTGTACTTGGGAAAACACTTCATTGGCCTCAAACAATTATGTTTGCTGTGTATTGTATTACGATTATCGCATTAGCGGGTTTTATGGGGAGAGCGACAGAAAGTTTGGCAATTGTATCTGGTCCTAGAATAGGTGGATTATTAAATGCTACTTTCGGTAATGCCGTTGAACTAATCATTTCAATTTTTGCCCTTCAGGCAGGATTAATTGAAGTTGTGTTAGCTTCTTTAACGGGTTCTGTACTTGGAAATTTATTATTAGTAGGAGGGCTATCCTTCTTTGTGGGAGGGCTTAAATATAAGAGACAAAGTTTTAATGTATATGATGCAAGGCATAATTCGGCTTTATTAATCTTTGCTGTAGTAGTAGCATTTGTTATTCCAGAGATTTTTTCAATGAAGATGGACGCTGGAAAGACGTATCAGTTAAGTATAGGTGTCTCGATTATTATGATTATTATGTACCTTGCTGCATTGCTATTTAAGTTAGTTACGCACCGTGGTGTATATCAGCAGAAAAGTGATGAAGTCGCTCATGAGGAAGAACCAGAGTGGTCGAAAGGGAAAGCATTACTCATTTTAGCGATAGCAACAATTGCGGTAGCTTATGTGTCAGAGGCGCTCGTGCATACATTTGAGACAGTTGCAAAATCATTTGGTTGGTCAGAATTGTTTATAGGTGTTATTATCGTTGCGATTGTTGGAAATGCAGCAGAACATGCATCTGCAATTATTATGGCGTATAAAAATAAAGTAAATATTGCAGTTGAGATTGCAATAGGTTCTACATTACAAATTGCCATGTTTGTTGCTCCTGTATTAGTACTGCTTTCTATGTTTTTCACGCAAAGGATGCCTTTAGTATTTACAATACCAGAACTTGTTTCTATGATCACAGCTGTTTTCTTAACGATTGCGATTTCAAATGATGGAGATACAAACTGGTTTGAAGGCGGTACTTTATTAGCTGCGTATGTCATTATGGGAATTGGTTTTTATTTATTATGAAAAATAGGCATAACAATTGTGCTCAGAGAAAACAATAAACGAAGTAGTATATATACCTTTATGTAGGAAGGAGCCAGACAGGTGAAACGAGTATACAGCATATGTCTTTCAACTATGGTCTCGTTTATTTTATTATTTCCTAACAGTGGCTTTGCAAAGACAACAGTAGAAACAAAAATGCCTTCATCTGTTTTAAATATTTCTAAAGACAATACGTTTCCAAATGATGCGCAAGATTTACCGCGTTTACAGCCGAGTAAGTTTGCTCAAGAATTATTAAAAACAGCAAATATTAAAATTGAAAATCCGGACTTAATTCGAATGTTTAATGAAACAACAATTTCGAATGCGCCGCTTGCGGTAGGGTACCGAGCAAAGATTTATTTAGGGCAATGGGCTTTACATTATGAATCGATTGATACATCGGTTAATTGGGAATATAAACAAGTAAATCGCAATGTGTACGATAATCGCGGAGGAGATCGCCTATATCCACTACGCTATAAGCAAGAAACACAAAAGACGGTTGAAGGTGATTTAACAGCAGATATGAAAGATGCTGCAGATGTGAAAAAAATGATGCTTCTCAAAGCACTTGAAAAAGTACAATTGCCACTTTCATTTAAAACGACTATTGGTTATGGTACTGGACATGAGAGAGTGTATAATATTAGTCCGAGTCAACTTGGATATTTATACGCTTATACACCAGCGGTAAATGAAAAAGGAAAAGTAACATTTGGAGAAGTATACCTCGTATTAAAAGGAAATCAAAAAAGGCTTGTTGTAAAAAATATTACTTCTCAAGGAATTGGAGCCGCTATCCCAATTCATGATCATTTATATTTTAAATTCATTTCTTCTTCTCATTCGCAATAAGATAAAAAACGTCAGCTTATAAGCTGACGTTTTTTTATAATGTAATGTTTGCCGTTTTTGATAAGAAATCTTCGGTTGGATAGTAGCTGTTTTTTACAAGAACATTCGGTCCAAGACATTTTACTGCTGGACAGTGACAGCTTAATGATTTTGCTGTTTTTGAAGCGCTCCATTTTTCATACGCTTCTTGTAACGTATTTGTTTGAATGTTACCTAGAAGTGGAACATCACCAAAGTCCGTTACAATAATATTTCCATCAAAAATATTTACATTTAAACGAGAACGGCCATCTGGATCGTTACGAACAGTTACATTTTTGCTCTTTTGTAATTTTTTAAATGTGGCAATGTCTCGCTCATCATCGCTACAAGCATAGAAAGGTAAAGTTCCAAATAACATCCATACATTTTCATCGCGAATTTCTAGTAAATGCTCAATTGCATCACGAATTTCAGCTTTTGTTAAAATCTCTAGATTACTCGCGAAGTCACTTGGATACATTGGGTGAACCTCATGACGTTTACATCCCATTTCATCAACGATTTGACGATGAATATGCTCAATGTGTGGTAGAGTTCGTTTATTCAACATCGTTTCGGCTGATACGAGTACACCTGCATCTGATAGAGCTTTACTATTTGTGATCATACGTTCAAATAATTTTGCACGCTGTTCATACGTAGGTTTACGCTCCATCATTGCAAATCCGCCTTCAACGAAGTCGTCAATTGTTCCCCAGTTATGAGATATATGCAATACGTCTAAATAGGGAATAATTTGTTCGTAACGTGCTAAATCTATAGTTAAGTTTGAGTTGATTTGAGTGCGAACACCTCGTTCGTGGGCGTATTTTAAGAGTGGTGTTACATAGTTGTCGACGGATTTTTTTGAAAGCATAGGTTCTCCGCCAGTAATACTTAAAGAACGTAAATGAGGAATCTCATCTAATCGTTTTAATAAAAGATCCATCGGAAGCGGATTCGGGTCTTTCGGCTGTAACGTGTAACCAACAGCGCAATGCTCACAGCGCATATTGCATAACGTCGTCGTTGTAAACTCAACATTTGTTAATAGTAGTTTGCCGTACTCTTCAAGGTCCATATACGCTTCCCATGGATCGTAAGAAGGAGTAATCGGCTTCATTTTTTGTGATATCGTCATATGAAATACTCCTTTGACTATTGAAATAACAATTTGTCCATCCTCTATAATAGAAGAATATGTGCTTTTTATAAAGCGAAACTTTTTAGAGGAAAAAGAGAGAGGGCTTACATTATAGTGAATAACCGTGACAAAATTGATGAAATTACATACCCATTGTAATCATTTTTGCGGTATAATAAAAGCAACTCGAATTAAAAGGAGAGTGCCTTCATGGGAAAAGCAATTCAAGATAAAGATACACAATTAGTATATTTAAAAGAACGTTTAAATATGTTCATTGAAGTAATTGATACAATTGAACCTGAAGAAGTAGAATTAGAAGATGTAGATCGTCTTCTTGCAATGCTAGATGAATTAGAATTAAAATGTGAGCAATTTAAAAAAGACGAATAATATATTAAAAAGGCTGCCAATTCCAATTTGGTAGCCTTTTTCTGTGCGGATAATAGAAGGACGATAGAAAAAGAGGTATAATCAAGTTGTGAAAAATTTCATGTATGCTTGAATAGCGTGAAACAAATAAAAAGCTGCAGAGCATAATAGTGGAAATTTCAGCTCATAACGTTTTGGTAGCGTTCACAATTGAGGGGGAAGTAACAATGGAAAAGCTTCAAGAAAGCATGTATCAACTAATTGTTGAAACGTCAACGAACTTACCGAAAGATGTTCGTCGTGCGATTCAACAAGCGAAAGAGCGAGAAAATGCAGGGACTCGTTCTGCGATGGCACTTGGCACAATTACAAATAATATTAAAATGGCTGATGATAACATCTCGCCAATTTGCCAAGATACAGGGATGCCAACGTTTAAAATTTATACACCAGTTGGTGTGAATCAATTAAAGTTGAAGGAAGCTATCTATAATGCGCTTGAGCGGGCGACAAAAGATGGTAAACTTCGTCCAAATTCTGTTGATTCTCTTTTTGGAGACAATAGTGGAAATAATTTAGGACCAGGTACACCGGTTATTAAGTTTGAACAATGGGAAAAAGATTATATTGATGCACGTTTAATCCTAAAGGGGGGTGGCTGTGAGAATAAAAATATTCAGTATAGCTTACCGTGTGAACTAGAAGGACTTGGACGAGCTGGCCGCGATTTAGAAGGGATTCGTAAATGCCTTCTTCATGCGGTATATCAAGCACAAGGTCAAGGATGTAGTGCAGGTGTAATTGGTGTTGGTATCGGGGGAGACCGCACATCAGGTTACGAATTAGCAAAAAATCAATTATTCCGTACATTAGATGATGTCAATCCAATCCCAGAATTACAACAACTTGAAGAATATGTATTAGAAAATGCGAATAAGCTTGGCATTGGTACGATGGGATTTGGCGGAGAAACAACTTTACTTGGCTGTAAAATTGGCGTGTATAACCGTCTGCCAGCTAGTTTCTACGTATCTGTGGCGTATAATTGCTGGGCATACCGTCGCCTTGGTGTAACAATCCATCCTGAAACAGGTGAAATTATGGATTGGTTATATCAAGAAGGTGAAGATACACTGGAGCAAGAAGTACAAGAAAAAACGGAGCAGCGTGAAATTGTATTACAAGCGCCAATTACAGAAGAGCAAATTCGTGAACTTCGCGTTGGTGATGTTGTAACAATTAATGGCATGATGTATACAGGTCGTGACGCAATTCATAAGCATTTAATGGATAACGATTGTCCAGTAGATTTAAATGGACAAATTATTTACCACTGTGGTCCAGTTGTTGTGAAAGATGAAAATGACAATTGGCAAATTAAAGCGGCAGGTCCAACGACAAGTATTCGTGAAGAACCGTACCAAGGTGATATTATGAAGAAATTCGGTATTAGAGCTGTCATTGGAAAAGGCGGCATGGGTGCGAAAACATTAGCAGCTTTAGAAGAACACGGTGGTGTATATTTAAACGCAATCGGTGGTGCAGCGCAATATTATGCTGAATGTATTAAAGAAGTGAAAGATGTTGATTTCTTACAATTTGGTATTCCAGAGGCAATGTGGCATTTACGTATCGATGGATTTAAAGCAGTTGTAACGATGGATTCTCACGGTAATAGCTTACATGCAGATGTTGATAAAACATCACTTGAAAAATTAGCTAGCTTTAAAGAGCCAGTATTTAAGTAAACAAAAATGCATCTCGAACGATTCGAGATGCATTTTTTTGGTATATATAGAAAAACATGTTCAGCATGAAAGAATGCGTAGCAACAGAAACTACGAGTACGATTATATATGGAAAGGAGACTATTTATGAAACATAAATGGTTATATATCGGTCTCATTTTTTCAATTATGATGGCACTTGTTCCAGTTTCGGCACTAGCTTATACAAATACTCCACATAACTGGGGAATCCCGCGCCCTAAAAATGAAACAGTACCAGATGCAGGAAAGTTATATACAGATTTGCTACAAAAAAATGGTGGTTTTTATTTAGGGGATACGAAGAAAAAGGATATTTATTTAACATTTGATAATGGATATGAGAATGGATACACAGGAAAAATCTTAGACGTATTAAAAGAGAAAAAAGTACCAGCAACTTTCTTTGTAACGGGGCATTATATTAAAACACAAAAAGATTTATTGTTAAGAATGAAGAATGAAGGACACATTATTGGAAACCATTCGTGGAGCCATCCTGATTTCACAGCGGTAAATGATGAGAAACTTCGTCAAGAATTAACGAGTGTAACGGAAGAAATTAAAAAAGTAACCGGACAAAAAGAAGTGAAATATGTACGTCCCCCGCGCGGCGTATTTAGTGAAAGAACGTTAGCTCTTACGAAAGAAATGGGCTACTATAATGTATTTTGGTCACTTGCATTTTTGGATTGGAAAGTGGATGAGCAAAGAGGATGGCAATATGCGCATAATAATGTTATGACGATGATTCATCCAGGATCTATTTTATTACTTCATGCAATATCAAAAGATAATGCAGAAGCACTTGCGAAAATCATTGATGATTTGCGCGAGAAAGGGTATCATTTTAAAAGTCTAGATGACTTAGTAAAAAGCAATCAACCGTAAGCATGTATGCTTGCGGTTTTCTCATGCTATAATGATGTGTAAAAAGGATGGGGAAACGTATGTGGAGCGAACATGTTACGTTAGAGTATCCGTATCATTTTGAAGAAGTATTAAAACGTTTATCTTTTGATCCTCTTAACGTCATTCAATTAGATGAGAAAGTTATTTATGTCCCGCTTTGTATAGACGAGGAACAGATTGTTGTTCGCCTGCAAGGGATTGGTACTGTTCAAAATCCACAGTTTTGGATTTCTAGTCAGACAGGAGATCCAGAGAAAGTTATGAAACGAATGAGGGCCATTTTTCATTGGAATGAACCGTTTCAAGATATACAAAATCATTTTTTAAACACATCATTACGTCCACTATTTGAAACATATGCTTATACTCCAATTATTTTAGAATTTGATTATTTTGCTTGTCTTCTTCGCTGTATCATTCATCAACAAATAAATTTGAAATTTGCTACTGTGTTAACAGAACAGTTTGTGAAACGATATGGAACAGAAAAGAACGGTGTATTCTTTTTCCCCACTCCAGAAATAGTAGCAAATATTTCAATAGAGGAATTGAGAGAGCAGAAGTTTAGTCAGCGAAAGGCTGAATATATAGTAGGATTAGGTCGAAGTATTGCCAGCGGTACATTAAATTTAGCGAGTATAGAAACCAAGGCGGAAGAAGAGATTTCAGCACAATTGTTACCAATTAGGGGGATTGGTACATGGACAGTGCAAAATTTTTTAATGTTTGGGCTTGGACGGAAAAACATGTTTCCGAAAGCGGATATTGGGATTCAGCGTGCAGTACAAGGTGTATTTCAATTAGATGATAAGCCTGATGATGCATTTTTAGAAAAAGTGAAACAAGAGTGTGAACCATACTGCAGTTATGCAGCGTTATATTTATGGAAAAGTATAGAGTAGAGGTGTAATAATGATACAAAAGCAACATGAGAGTAAGTTGGAAGTTGGTCAAACGTTCCCTGTGACAATTAAACGTCTTGGGATTAATGGAGAAGGCGTTGGTTATTTTAAGAGACAAGTTGTTTTCATTCCAGGGGCATTACCAGGAGAAGAAGTTGTTGCAGAAACAACGAAAATTCAGCGTGGCTTCGCTGAAGCGAAAGTGAAAAAAGTTCGTAAAGCTTCACCACATCGTGTGAAAGCACCATGTCCGGTATATGAAGAGTGTGGCGGTTGCCAATTGCAACATTTAGACTATAAAGAACAATTAAATCA
Organism: Bacillus cereus group sp. RP29; assembly: GCF_040459765.1. NCBI lineage: Bacteria > Bacillati > Bacillota > Bacilli > Caryophanales > Bacillaceae > Bacillus > Bacillus cereus group sp. RP29. Next base: position 4,849,461 of record NZ_JARVHN010000001.1, on the reverse strand, counting down.
AAAGCGTGATATCGTTGTACAAGCATTCCAGAAGTATATGAACAACGGTTTGGAAGAGAAAATTCGTCCGACGCTTGGCATGGAAAATCCATGGCATTATCGTAATAAGAGTCAACTACAAGTGGGGCGTAAAGACGAAAAGGTTATTACAGGACTGTATAAACAAAATTCACATCAGCTAATTGATATTGCTCATTGTATGATTCAACATAAAGCAACGAATGAAGCGACAAAAGTTGTAAGACGTATTTTAGAAAAATTAAATGTTTCTATTTACAATGAGAAAAAACAAAAAGGTTTAGTACGTACAATTGTGACACGTACTGCAGTTCAAACAGGGGAAGTACAAGTTACACTTATTACAACAAAAGAAGAGTTGCCAAATAAAGAACAATTTATTGCAGAAGTACAAAAACAGATGCCAGCTGTTAAATCAATTATGCAAAATGTAAACTGGCGTAAAACATCTGTTATTTTCGGTGATAAAACATTTAAATTAGCTGGAAAAGAAGTAATTCAAGAAACACTTGGTGATTTATCATTTGAATTATCAGCACGTGCATTCTTCCAGTTGAATCCAGAACAAACGGTTGTTTTATACAATGAAGCGAAAAAAGCCGCTGCTTTAACTGGCAATGAGAAAATTGTAGATGCGTATTGTGGTGTTGGTACAATCGGACTTTGGCTTGCAAATGATGCAGCGGAAGTACGTGGTATGGATGTAATTCCAGAAGCAATTGCAGACGCAAGAAAAAATGCGAAGCGCCACGGATTTACAAATACGAAATATGAAGCAGGTAAAGCTGAACAATGGCTACCGAAATGGGTAAAAGAAGGATGGCGTCCAGATGTAATTGTTGTCGATCCACCTCGTACAGGTTGCGATGATAAATTACTGGAAACAATTTTAAAAGTGAAGCCGAAACAAGTTGTTTACGTATCTTGTAACCCTTCTTCATTAGCACGTGATGTACAAGCGTTAATGAAGAGCTATGAAGTGGAATATGTACAACCAGTTGATATGTTCCCGCATACAGCCCATGTAGAAAATGTAGTGAAGCTTGTTAGAAAGTAAAGTGTATTTATATTCCCTCACGATATGAGGGAATATTTTCTATGAAGGAGAATAAAATGAACAATTATAAATTAACGATTCAGTACGATGGTGCACGTTTTAAAGGATGGCAACGTCTCGGTAATAACGATAATACGATTCAAGGAAAAATCGAAAGTGTCATTTCCGAAATGGTCGGAAAAGAAATTGAAATTATCGGTTGTAGTAGAACAGACGCTGGTGTACATGCTTTGAATCAAGTTGCTAACTTTCAAAGTGATGAGAAGTTAGTGGAACATAAAGTAAAAAAATATTTAAATCAATATTTGCCAAATGATATTAGCATTACAAATGTGGAAGAAGTACATGATCGATTCCATGCTCGTTACAATTCTAAAGCAAAAACATATCTGTATAAAATTTGGAATGAAGAGCATACGAACCCATTTATGCGTAAATACAGCATGCATGTGAATAAAAAATTAAATGTGAAAAGCATGAAAGAAGCTGCGAAACATTTAGTTGGTTCACATGACTTTACTGCTTTTTCAAATGCAAAATCAAAGAAAAAGTCTATGGTGCGAGAAGTATATACACTTGATGTGATGGAAGAGGCAGGATTTGTACAAATTAGAGTAAGTGGTAACGGATTCCTTCATAACATGGTACGAAAAATTGTTGGAGCATTAATTGAAGTTGGATTAGGACAATTAGATGCAGAGGCGATTCCACACATTTTAGAGGCGAAACAACGTAATCAGATTAATTGCCTTGCTGAGGCAAGTGGTTTGTATTTGGAGAATGTTGAGTTTTAATAATCAGTAAAAAAATCGAGCTGTGTAGGCTCGATTTTTTTTATGCTTTAGCGTTAAGAAGATCTTTCTTTCTTCATACGTATCTTCAAATTCCAAAAAGCAGCAAGCATAATAGCTGCAAAAGAGCCGCTAAGTGTTGCTAGTAGCTTTGCATAAGGATAGGCATTTATATCAACTAGTAACATCATACATACAATGGTAGGGAAAAAGGCTAAGTATTGTAATAACTTTAACTTTGTATTACTACTCATATATATCATTCCTTTCAAGTATGTTATATGTTAATTATATCATATTTTACCAATTTTTTATTTGTACTTGGAAACAGATTGATCCCGTTTTAATAGGCAATAAAAGACTAATTGGTGAGGGCTAGTCATCAGTCGAAGATGGACAAAACCGCCACTGATTAAAGTCTTATTTTATATGTGTAAATGCAGTTTTTTAATTCGATATTGTAAGTTTTGTCTACTTAATCCTAAAAACTTTGCAGCTTGTGAGATATTACCGTGATATTCTTTTAGAATTTGATTGATATAGTTCTTTTCCATTGCTTCTATTGTGTGTTTTAATGTTTTAGGTGTATCAGTATCGTTATTAGTTAGGAAAGGTTGCGTATTGAATTCTTTTTTTATTCGTTCGCGAAAGCGAGTGGGAAGATGAAACGCTGTAATAATATTTTCATCTTCAACCAAGTTCATTGAACCTTCAATGATATGTTCCAATTCTCGTACATTTCCGGGCCAATCATATGCATACAAGAATTCTCTTACATGTACATCTATATCTGTTACGCTAAGTTCAAATTGAATGTTGTACTTTTCGATAAAGTGCTGAACAAGAGCGGGAATATCTTCTTTTCGTTCGCGTAACGGCGGGAGGCATAAAGTAACGACGCTTAATCGGTAATATAAGTCTTCCCGTAATCGATTGTGTGTAATAGCTTCAAGAGGGTCTTCATTAATAGTTGCTATAATGCGAACATCAATTTCTTTTTCTTGTGTGCCTCCGACTCTTCGTATTGTTTTTTCTTGTATAGCCCGCAGTAACTTCGCTTGAAGTGCTGGACTTAACGAATTGATCTCATCTAATAACAAAGTTCCTCCGTTCGCTTCTTCAAATAAACCGGCTTTATCGATAGCTCCTGTAAATGCACCTCGGTTCGTACCAAATAATAAACTTTCCATTAACGTATCAGGTATAGCGGCACAGTTTTGTGAAATAAATGGTTTGCCTGAACGCTGGCTTTCATTATGGATACTTTGTGCAAATAGTTCTTTCCCAGTGCCTGTCTCTCCTACGAGAAGTATAGAGGAGGATGTACGAATTACCCTTTTTCCTTCCGCAATGATTGATTGAATGGCTTCAGAATCACCAATTATGTGATCAAAGGTAAACTTATTATTTTGTTTTCGGGAAAGGTTTGTTTTCATTGTTTGTTTAGAATTGCTAATCTCTTTTGAAATTTCAATAGCGCCTTTAATTTTTCCATTTTCTATTATAGGGAAAGTATTGTTAATCGTCGTAATTTCTTGCCCTTTATTGTTAAAATAAGTTTGTTTTATATTTTTGTTTGTTTTTCCTAATTTTAATGCTTCTATAAGAGTACTATTTTTATTTTCCTCAAATGCGAATACTTCTAAAGGACTTTTATATAGCACATCTGAGCGCTCCATTGATTCAATTTCCATCATTTTACGGTTATAGATAATCGTTTTACCTTCCTCATTAATAATATGAATCCCGATATCGAGTTCATTGAGCAAAGTTTCATATAGCATATTCATTTCAATGATCTGTTTCAAATTAATTTCTTCTGTACGCATAGATTATCTTCTCCTCATTTCACCCTATGAAGACTGACTTTTTATAATTTTATTAAAATTCTTATAAAACCGCAAAATTTTTTTTGCGATTTTCCTTTTAAAACTTTTTACACGGTAGAAAAAATTTGCGGTTATGAAGATTTTTTTGTGAGGAACCCTCATTTTAAATAGGAATTTAAGATTGGTACGCATTTTGCATAAAGAATAGTTGAAATCTCTAAAGGAGGGATATGCAACGTTTCAGTACCAATTAATAAGAAGGAGGAGTGTATAAAGTGAAGACGGTTATAGTCCTTGTTACGGGAAAGTTGAGAAGTTATTTGTTATGGAAAGTTCTTACGTATACGAATGGGAGAAATTAGCGTTAATTGAAACAATAGATAAACAGAAAGTAGAAATTAAGGTAGGAATCAGTGGGTATATCGAGTCATTAGAAGTAGTAGAAGGACAAGCTATCGCTGATCAAAAGTTATTAATAACAGTGAGGGATGATCTTTTAATAACAGGTAGTGATTAATACTATGTATTTTGCTCTTTTCAATAATTATTTTTCGTATAAAAAAATAAAAACGCTTACATGAAATGGGTTTCCAAAGGGAAAAGGGGGGATTTGTATGATGGATCAAAACCAAGGATTAAAAAGGGAATTGAAAAGCAGACACATATTTATGATTGCACTTGGAGGAGTTATTGGTACCGGACTTTTTTTAGGATCGGGGTATACAATTCATGAAGCTGGACCTGGAGGAGCGATTGTAGCTTATCTTGTTGGAGGATTTGTTATGTATTTAACGATGCTCTGTCTCGGAGAATTAGCTGTTGCGATGCCTGACGCAGGATCTTATCAAACGTATGCTACAAAGCATATTTCCCCTGCAGCGGGTTATGTAGTCGGATGGATGTCGTGGCTAAACTGGTCGGCTACAATAGGTATTGAACTAATTGCAGTTAGTATTTTAATGAAACGCTGGTTTCCTGATGTACCGTCTTGGGTTTGGTGCGTAGTGTTTGCGGTACTACTTTTTGCTATTAACGCGTTATCTTCAAGAAGTTTTGCAGAAGTTGAATTTTGGTTTGCAAGTATTAAAGTCATTACAATCATTGCATTTATTATTTTGGGCGGGGCAGCGATGTTTGGTTTTCTAGATATGAAAGGAAATGAACCAGCACCAATGTTCTCTAGTTTTACTGATTATGGTGGATTGTTTCCAAATGGATTATCCGCTATTTTAATTACGATGATTGCTGTTAACTTTTCCTTCCAAGGAACAGAACTAGTCGGTATTGCAGCAGGTGAGAGTGAAAATCCAGAGAAAACAATTCCGAAGGCAATTAATAATACAGTTTGGCGTATACTCGTGTTCTTTGTATTATCTATTTTTATTCTTGCAGGATTATTCCCTTGGCAACAGGCGGGAGTAATAGAAAGTCCATTTGTAGTTGTATTTGATAAAATTGGTATTCCTTATGCAGCCGATATTATCAATTTCGTTATTATTACAGCGGTTCTATCCGTTGCAAATTCAGGATTATATGCAACTTCTCGTATGCTATGGTCTATGTCTAATCAAGGAATGATTAGTCCGATTTTTGGTAAGTTATCTAAAAATGGTGTTCCTATTTATGCATTGATTGTAAGTACAATTGTAGGTTGCCTTTCATTACTATCAGGTATTTATGCGGAAGATACAGTTTATTTATGGCTACTTTCTATTGCCGGGTTCGGAGCGATATTAGTTTGGGCATCTATTGCTTTATCTAACTTATTAGCTAGAAGGTCATATATAAAGCAGGGCGGAGATGTGAAAGACTTGAAATTTAAAACACCACTGTATCCATTCGTACCACTGCTTGCATTAGTATTAAATGTAACAGTAATTGTTGGTATGGCCTTTATTCCAGAACAAAGAATGGCGTTATATTGTGGAATTCCATTTATGATTGTTTGCTTACTGTTTTACCGTGCGACAAGAAATAAGGCACATAAAGTAGAACATATTGAAAAGATAGATAAAACAGAAGTAGAAAGTTTATAATATTGAGTAATTTAGAGACTGTAAAATTGTAAACAGTCTCTTTTTTTGTGAAAATAAAGCTGGAAACATACTATGTATGCAAAGGGGGATTAGCGATGAATGAAGAAGTTTCACAGCTATTAGAACAGATTGATTTACGAAAAGATGAGTTACTAGAGCTTACAAAAACCTTAATTCGTTTTGAAACACCAGCACCGCCGGCGAGAAACACAAATGAGGCGCAAGAATTTGTTGCACAGTTTTTAAGAAAACGAAATTTTAGTGTTGATAAATGGGATGTATATCCGAATGATCCGAACGTTGTTGGGGTGAAAAAAGGGATAGAAAGTGACACATATAAAAGTCTTATTATTAATGGGCATATGGATGTAGCGGAAATATCAGCAGGTGAGGCGTGGGAAACGAATCCGTTTGAGCCATTTATAAAAGATGGTTGGTTAGTTGGACGTGGTGCAGCAGATATGAAAGGGGGACTGGCTGGGGCACTATTTGCTATTCAGCTATTACAAGAAGCTGGTATTGAATTACCTGGAGATCTAATCTTTCAATCCGTAATTGGGGAAGAAGTGGGAGAAGCGGGTACACTTCAATGCTGCAAAAGAGGGTATGATGCTGATTTTGCAGTCGTAGTAGATACGAGTGATTTACATATGCAAGGACAGGGCGGCGTAATTACTGGGTGGATTACTGTGAAAAGCCCGCAAACGTTTCATGATGCAACACGTAGGCAAATGGTCCATGCAGGGGGTCGTTTATTCGGAGCGAGCGCGATTGAAAAAATGATGAAAATTGTGCAAAGTTTACAAGAATTAGAGCGTCACTGGGCAGTCATGAAAACATATGAAGGCTATCCATTTGGAACAACAACAATTAATCCAGCTGTTATTGAAGGCGGAAGACATGCAGCATTTATTGCGGATGAGTGCCGGTTATGGATAACAGTACACTTTTATCCGAATGAAACACATGAACAAATAATAAAAGAAATTGAAGAGTATATTGGGAAAGTGGCAGCTGCCGATCCATGGCTAACTGAAAATCCACCACAATTTAAGTGGGGCGGAGAATCAATGATTGTGGATCGTGGCGAAATTTTTCCTTCTTTAGAAATAGATAGTGAACATGCAGCTGTAAAAACGCTTAGCTCAGTACACGAATCAATTCTTTCTAAAAATGCAATTTTAGATATGTCTGCAACGGTAACGGATGGTGGTTGGTTTAGTGAATTTCATATTCCGGCCGTTATTTACGGACCAGGTACATTAGAGGAAGCTCATTCAATAAATGAGAAAGTAGAAATAGAACAGTTAATTGAATTTACAAAAGTAATAACAGCATTTATATACGAATGGTGTCATACGAAAAAAATAGATTAGTATGTTGAAATCGTACAGGTATGTATACTTGTACGATTTTTTAGTGAACTATTTCAGAGTTGGATAGAAACAACTGAAATAGTTCTTTATTTTTCTATGTCTTTCGTTTTAGCTCAATTAATTTCTCTTTCGCTAATTCAACAGCAATTGCATCATCTAAATAACCAATTGGAAAGAGATAGTCGGGAATAATATCTGTCGATAAAATGAAATACAGTAATGCGCCGCCAAGGACTGCACGCTCTTCTTTTGGAATCGTTTCATTGCAAAATTGTTGATACATATCCGTTAATTGTTCAATGAAAGGACCAGCACTATCAATTTGTTCTAACTTGCTTGCAAAACTTTCATGAATACGTTTTTCACCCTCTGTTGTTTGCGCATATCGTTCATAGTTTTCAAGTTCTTGTTTTACGCGGGTTGTTGTGTAGTCGAAATCGAATAAGTTAGAGGATTGCAGCGTTTGCTGAATTGTATCAAGAGATGTGTACATATCCGTCTTTTCTTTATTAATGTGAGGAGAATCCGGATACATTTCATCAAATAACAATTGGGGTGGAACTTGCAGACATTCTGCGAATTTTTGTAGGTGTTTTTGTTTTGGCGGTTGTTTACCATTCATAATTCTTGAGATTGTTGCGGGATCAATATTTGTAAGCATTCCGAGTTGACGCATAGATAAGGCACGTTCTTTTAAAAGTTTTTTTATTAATCTACTAAGCCGCTCATTTGGATTTTCTTTAGGCATAGCGAAGGCACTCCTTTTTATTGTTGAAAAAATGTTGAGTATTTATTACATGTATATGAAACAGACAGGCACAGTTGCTCAACATTTTCATAAGATGCATTGAAAAGTGAGAAAAAGGGGTGGCTATTTATGAGTACGGCAGGTCTATTTTCAATTTTTTTAATTGGGATTGCTTCTAATTTAGATAATGCAGGTGTTGGGATTGCATATGGCATTCGTAAAATTAGAATTTCGTGGTTCAACAATTTTATCATCGCATTTTTTGGTTTTTTATTTACTTTATTAGCTGGATTTTTTGGGAACTGGATTGCGTTATTTATTTCAGAGTTTACAGCAAACTTGATTGGAGCAATCGTTTTAGGGATAATCGGTGTGTTTATTTTGTGCCAGCCTTTCTTGGGGCAAAGAAATACCGTAGGCTCTAAAGATGGTAATGTACTTATGGGGATTTTACGTGATCCAGAAAAAGCAGATTTTGATGGTTCTAAAACAATTAGTTTTTCAGAAGCAATTGTTTTAGGGATTGCGTTGTCTATTAATAATATTGCAGGTGGATTTGATGCTGGAGTAACAAACTTGAACCTTTGGCTTACAGCAACTATTTCTGGGGTGTTTAGTTTTATTTGCATAAGTGGTTTTGCGTATGTAGGAAAACGATATTTAGCAGAATACTTAGGGAAATGGGCTACGGTTATTGCGGGCGTGTTATTAATTCTTATCGGGATAGATCAGTTGTTGTAAGGAGAGTAGAAAACAAGGTTCGAGTATTTCCTTGGAAATACAGCAAGGGATTGCATATATCGACGTACTTTTCTCCATACTAATACGGATTTCTTTTAAGAAAGGGGGATTTGTATGGGACGCGGGAAAGCATTTGATCATAAGAAAAAAGGGCATGATCACCAACCACCTAAAGGTGCGTTCATTCATAAAGATGTAAATGAACATACTTTGGAAGAGGAAGAGCTACCAGTAAATATTGAAGCGTATAAAAATAGTTTGAAAAAACATTAAAAGCACCTACATAGGTGCTTTTTTTTAACGTATATCTTCAATTAATTGTTCCGATTCTTCGTGCATACTGTACTCACTTAATACTTGGATACAAAGCCACTTTAATTCTTCGATTGTATGTTCAAGTTCTTCAGGAAGCACATGATGAATGTCTTCAAGTCCCATTCCGAAATGAATAAGTTCAAGTACTTGATCATCGATGTTCCGATCCATTAATAGTTCAAGTACTTCTAAATTGAATATGTATCGGTGAGCTTCATCGAGTGAAACAACTTTTAACTTCAAGCTTTCTACAATACTCAATATAAAAAGAAGAATTGTTTTTTCAAGAACAGGCTGTTTTCCCATTTGAAATATTAGTTTCATCTTTCACACCTCCACATATAGCGCTAGGTTGTACTATATTATTCAGGAGGGAGGAGCAAATATGCATGATATAGAGAAACTTTCAGTACGGTTTTTGTAAGGGGACGGATAGCTGATAAAGTTGAGGATTTTATGAAATGAAAAAATCCTGCTAGTATAGCAGGATAGCTCTCAATTAAAAAATGCTCCAACCTTCTTGAGCAGAAAGAAGTTCAAGAATTTTAAAACCAGCGATACTATTTCCGTTTGCATCTAAAGCTGGTCCGAAAATACCAATTCCCATTTCGCCTTTTACACAGCCGAAAATGCCACCAGCTACACCACTTTTTGCGGGGATACCAACGCGAATCGCAAATTCACCAGACTCGTTATACATACCGCATGTAACCATAAATGTTTTACAAATCTTTGTAATATGCTTAGGGATAATTTGTTTTTCCTTATATGGATCATATCCATCCATCGCAAAAATTAAACCGATACGTGCTAAATCGATACAGTTTACCTCAACTGCACATTGACGAGTGTATAAATCCATCAGTTCTTCGATATCACAATCAATAATTCCGTTTTGTTTCATATAGTAACAAAGTGAACGATTTAAGTAAGCTGTCTCTAATTCTGAATTGGCAACTTTAGAAGAATAATTAATAGTAGGATTATCTGTTATTTCACGTACGAAATGAAGAATGCGATCCATTTTTTCTTCATTATCTTTTCCTGCTAACATGCTTGTAATGGCTAGTGCCCCTGCATTAATCATTGGATTAAGTGGTTTAGAAGGACTTGTCGTTTCTAATTTAATAATAGAATTAAATGGATCACCGGTTGGTTCCATTCCAACTTTAGAAAATACATATTCTTCACCACGATCTAAAAGGGCAAGTGCAAGTGTAATTACTTTTGAAATACTTTGAAGAGTGAATAGTGTTTGTGAGTTGCCAGCATGGATGTATTCTGTTTCTTTATGAAAAATGGCAATCCCTAAATCATCTGGATTGGCATTTCCTAGTTCGGGGATATAAGTAGCAAGCTTTCCTTTTTTCGTATATGGTTTTACTTGTTCTAACAACTGTTGTAAGTTGTTTGTTTCAATGCACTGCATAGTACCAACGCTCCTATTTCGAATTAACTAAGTTTACTTTTCCCGATATGCTCGGAAATAAATAATAACATGAAAAAGTGGAATGATAAAACGAAAGTTGCATGTTCTATAGTGGGTCTTTCGTTTCGCGTATTCTGTAGTGAAAAAGGAGAATTTTCCTTTTATATAACAGTTTGGAAATAGGAGATTTATCCATAAAAAATTCAAAAATAAAAACTACACATCTATACAACTATATGTTATTATGGTTATGTAAATAGAAAGCGTTTTCTAAGGCGTACTTATAATGATAACGATTTCATAAATTGAATTAGGGGGAATTAAAATGTTGCAGTTTCTACAACGTATTGGTAAAGCGTTAATGCTTCCAATCGCAGTACTACCAGCAGCAGGATTATTGCTTCGTTTAGGGCAACCAGATGTATTTGATATTCCTGTTATGGCACAGGCTGGCGCAGCAGTTTTTGATAATTTAGCACTTATTTTTGCAATTGGTATTGCAATCGGTCTTTCAGTTGATGGTAGTGGTGCAGCAGGTCTTGCAGGTGCAATTGGTTATCTAGTTATGAAAAACAGTATTGATGCACTGAGCAAAGGGTATTCTACTGCTGAATTACAAGATAAATTAGGCAAAGTCCAAGATTTAATAGGTAATAGCGCTAATGTTGATCCATCTAAGCTTGCAGATACAATGACACAAGTATCTAAGGCGGCCGAATTATCGACTAAAGTGGATATGAAAGTTTTAGGTGGCATTATTGTTGGTGTTATAGCAGGACTTCTTTATAATAAATTCCATAAAATTAAACTTCCAGAATGGTTAGGGTTCTTTGCTGGAAAACGTTTCGTTCCGATTGTTACATCGGTAGTAATGCTAATACTAGGAATTTTATTTGCACAAATTTGGCCAACAATTCAAAATGGCATTGATGCATTAGCTCACGGAATTGTTAATTTAGGTGCAATTGGTTCAGGATTGTTTGGTTTATTAAACCGTCTATTAATCCCAATCGGTTTACACCACGTAATGAACACATATTTCTGGTTCGTATTTGGGGACTTTACAAATGCAGCAGGTAATGTTGTGAATGGTGATATTGCTCGTTTCCTTGCGGGTGATAAAACAGCAGGTATGTTCATGACAGGTTTCTTCCCAGTTATGATGTTCGGTTTACCAGCAGCATGTTTCGCAATGATTGCGGCTGCTAAACCAGAAAAACGTAAAATGGTTACAGGTATGTTAGGTGGTCTAGCATTAACTTCATTCTTAACTGGTATTACAGAACCAATTGAATTCTCATTCATGTTCTTATCACCAGTATTATATGGTATTCATGCTGTATTAACAGGTCTTTCTTTATTCATTACAACATCACTTGGTATTCACGATGGTTTCTCATTTAGTGCCGGTGCAATTGATTATGCTTTAAACTTCGGTATTGCAACAAAACCAGTATTATTAGCTGGAATCGGTTTAATTTACGCAGCAATTTACTTTGTAGTATTCTACTTCTTAATTAAGAAGTTCGACCTAAAAACTCCTGGTCGTGAAGATGAAGAGGAAGTAGCTGAAGGCGAAGAAGCTCCAGTTGCAGGTTCAATTGGTGAAACTTACGTATTAGCTTTAGGCGGAAAAGAAAACTTAACAGTTATTGATAACTGTGCGACACGTCTACGCTTACAAGTGAAAGATGCTGGTCAAGTAAACGAAGCAGCATTAAAACGTGCTGGTGCAAAAGGTGTTATGAAATTAAGTAACACGAGTGTCCAAGTTATCGTAGGTACAAATGTTGAATCTGTTGCCGATGATATGAAAAAACACGTATAAATAATTAGATAAGAGGATATCCAAAAAGATTGATAACATCAGTTTTTAGAGGATATCCTCTTTTTTTATGTTAAAAATTTAACGGGAATCTTACTTTTGTAAATTTTCTTTTTCTTTTTTATACATATAGGTTGGTAATATGTGCAGTGCGTGATAAAGTAGGGATGACATAGAATGGATTATCCATAATCTACTAAAATAAATCTTTAGTAGAGAGATTAAATTATTGGTGAATAAGGGGAAAAAAGTAATCATGGATCACGAAAAAAATAATGCGAATGGGAAATCACGTCGGCCGATTGTATACATAAAAAGAACAATCATTCTCGTCTTACTATTTTCACTTGTATATTTCATGTATACAAAAATTGTTGCGCATAATAAGAAAGAAGAAACTTTAAAAGCAGCAGCAGAAATGAAGAAACAAGAAGAGCTAAAAAAGAAAGAAGAAAAAAAGAAGCAAGAAGCAAAAAAACAAATAGAGCAGGAAGAACAAGTGAAGCAAGCACAAGCTGCAGAACAGCCTGCTGAGGGACCACCTCAAGAAATTAATGAAAACGCTCAATTAGATCAATATTTGCAAAAAACAGGATTTAGCGGGACAGCGGTTATTGTGAAGAACGGAAAGGTTCTTTTGAATAAAGGATACGGTATGGCGAATAAAGAGAAACAAGTACCGAATAATTCAGAGACAACTTTTTATATTGGTTCTATTTCAAAGGCTTTTGTAGCGACTGCTATTATGCAATTAAAAGATCAAAATAAGTTAAATGTAGAGGATACGATTGCGAAGTATATTCCAGATTTCCCTCAAGGTAAGGGCATTCAGTTAAAACATTTACTAACACATACATCAGGAATTCCAGAGTACGAGCAGGGAACAGAGGATATCTCTCATGAAGAATTGATAAAACGAATAGGAAAGCAAAAGCGTATTGGAAGTCCAGGAGAGAAATGGAAGTATTCCGATTCTAACTATTCGATACTTGCCTATATTGCTGAGAAGGTAAGCGGACAACCGTTAGAAGAGTATATTAAACAACATGTTTTTGCTACTGCTGGTATGAAACATTCTGGTTTTGGTAGAGAGCTAGAACAAACGAGATTTCCATCGACAGGTTATAAAATAGTAAATAACAATATGACAACACCTAATATTCCAAGTATGTCACAACTTTATGGTTGTGGTGATATATATACAAGTGCCCATGATTTATATTTATTTAATGAAGCGCTCTTCTCTGGAAAGTTGATTTCAAAAGAAAGCTACGATCAAATGTTTACAGGTGGAAAAAAAGATTACGGGTTTGGATGGTACGTAGACCCGGGAAGTTATTCGAATCACGGTGTAATGCCAGGCTGGAACTGTTTAAATGGATTTAGTAAAAATGGTAGTGTGTATGTTGTTTTATTATCTAACATTCAAAACAACATTAAATCTTTTGGTAAAGTGAATAATGACATTTATACGATGTTACGAAATATTGAAGTGTAAGAGACTATCCTTTTGGGTAGTTTTTTTTATTGAGGAAGTGTATGTGCAATGAGATAATGAAATAAATGGAAAAGGGGGAGGGGTATGAGTATACATAAGCATCATGAACGTAATGCAAAGCGCATCTTTTTTTTATCTGTTATTGTATGGATTATCGTCGCAATTGGATTAGTGATGGAATATAAAAAAGGGATGCTATTCACTTCGGAGAAAGAAAATCTGAAATTAATAGGTGTTGTACTACCGGCATTTGGATTATTAATATATAGCTTTATAGAAAAACGAAGATCAAAAATGCTCAAACAGGAACATTATAATATAGAGACCTCTGAATTATTGGAGCAACAAAAATTTGTCGTTCGCAAAGAGGTAGGAGTATTTCAAGTAATTACATACTTTGGATTAGATGGAAATACAGTAGGATTTTTAAAAGAAGAGTATGATTTTGTTATTCAAAGTGTATGGCAAGCTGTACTCTCTTTTCTTTTTAAGGGACTACATAAGTAACAATTTTATTTATATAATCAATCGGGAGAAAGATTATTGCGTGTTCAAAAGAAGATGGGAGTACGCAACTTTTATATTTTTTCTAATGTAGATGGAGAGAAATTAGGAGAGTTGAAACAAGTACTAAGTTTAAAAAAGTGGGAATGGATCTTTCTAGGATCGGATGGTAAGGAATTTGGTAAAGTGACTGGGGACTTTTCAGCAACAATGCAGAAAATAGAATGGCGAGATGGAACGCATATTGATGTGAAAGAAGATGGTATTCCGTTAGAAGCTGTTAAGTATTTCTCGGCAAGCGGTGGTTCACTTGTTACAGCTTCTTCTATAAGTGAACGGGCAGAAATACCACGAGCGGTTTATTACAGTGTCTCTGCGATAGTTACAATTAAAAATTAAGAGGTAAAAAAGATAGATGGAATGCCATCTATCTTTTTTATTGTTAGAACATATTGTTTCGTTGAAAAATGTATGTCTTACCTATCACAAAAAGAGTCTGCTTTGTATACATTAAGATGTATGGATATATTTTTATAATTTAAAAATAATAGGAGGAGAAGTGTATGTGTTTATTCGGTAAGTATTGGAAAAAGTTATCGAGATTGTTTAATAGACAATTAGATTATTTTTTAGATAATAAGTTATTGCCTGCTGTGGAACGACTTTTGTTTTCGCAAAACTTCGCGAGGTTTATTCAAAGAAACTCCAAGCAAGCTACGGAAGAATTTATTGAATCAAGTAGATTTCAATCTATTATTTGTAACATTTTAAAAGAATGTAATACATCACCTTTTAAAGAAATTGCAGAGCAGTATTTAGGTAAAAATGTAGAAATTACGGTGACAGTTGGACAGTTAACAGGTGTAATTGTAGCAGTTGGTGATGATTTCTTAACACTGCAAGAAGGAATAGGAACAGAAGTTTTATTACCATTTACAAGTATTATATCAATTAAAGAAGCGTAAGAAAGGAGACTTATATATGTTATTTACTGAAGAATTACGTAACCATGTTGGTGAGCTAGTGCAAGTTGTGACAGCGGTCGAAATTGTTGCGGGTATTTTGTTATCTGTGACAGACGGGGCAGTAAGTGTTCGTACTTCTCCTTCTTATGGACCACCGGAAGATGTAGTTGTACGTATTCCTATCATTTCTTATGTTCGCTTGGAAGGGTAAGCGTGGTACAAGTATGAGGGTATCAGTTATTATTCCGGCGCATAATGAAGCGAGTACTTTATCACAAGTCTTAGTAGAAGTGGAGAAATTGAAACCATATGAAATTATCGTAGTAGATAATGGGTCGACAGATGGAACAAAAGAAATAGCCTTACAACATCATTGCCATGTCATTTATTATAAATATTCTCTTGGTAATGATGTTGGACGGGCAATTGGTGCAAGAGAAGCGAAAGGCGACATTGTTTTGTTTTTAGATGGTGATATCGTCATTGATCATAGAGAGCTGCAACGTTTTATAAAAGGTATTCAGCAAGGCCACCAAATTGTTGTGAATAATTTAACATGGTCCGTTTATTTAAAGATGAGACCGCATTATACGACAGTTGGAAAATTTATGTTGAATCGTTATTTGAATAAAAAAGAGCTTGTTGTTGGATCTTTAATCGCAATTCCGCATGCAATGAGTAGGGAAGTTATTCAGAAGTTTGGTTGGTGGAATTTAGCGGATCCAGCACTATTTCAAGCGATGGCGATGTCTAGAGGAGTAGATATTGTCGATATGGCTTCAGTCGATGTCATTCATACAAATAAAGTGCGTCCTGTTCATACTGGTACATCACCCGGTTCTCCTTATCCGAAAGCGACTAGCCGTATTATGGGGGATCATTTACGTGCTTTGCAATACGTAATCGAAATATATGGTAAGCGTGGCGGCTTTTCGGAAGGAAAGAGGGATAGAGAATTTATAGGAAAGTATAAACCAGTTTTATTACAAAAGAAAAAAGCGAAATATAGTGCAATTATCCCAGTATCAGAAGAAAAGATGACTATAAGATCTGTTATACAAGAAGTGAAAAAATCAGGTATAGATGAAATTATAGTTGTTGCGAATGGAGCGGACGTTGAGACAGTTAAACAAGCAAAGCTAGAGAATGTCATTGTTATTGAATTTGAGGAAGCGCTTGGACATAATGTAGCCCGAGCGATAGGAGCTATGCATGCTACGGCCGATATTTGTTTATTTGTCGATGGTGATTTTGTTATTCCAGGGGAAAAACTAATTCCATTTTTACATGCTATCGAAGATGGAAATGATGTGGCATTGAATGATTTACAGTGTTTATTAGATATGTTTCATCCGGCAGACCCAATTAGCATGGGAAAATATTTTGTGAATTTGGTAGCGAAACGACCAGATTTATGGAATAACTCATTAACGGCAGTACCACATGCTATGCATAAAAAGGTAATAGAGAAAATCGGATATGATTCTCTTATCATTCCACCACTCGCTCAAATGAAAGCTATTTTGGAGGGATTTTCTATTACAGCGGTAGACTTTGTAGATGTCATAAAAACAAATCGAGTACGCCCAGAGCAACATGGATTTGTAAATGGGCGTATTCCAGCATTTGATCGTATTTTCGGTGATCAACTTGAGGCGATTGCATATTTATTGCAATCCACAGACGAGCGCGGGAGTTTTACAGATGGAGAGCGGAATAGAAATATCATTCAACAATTGAGAAAGGAAGAAGAGAATACAGATGAATGTTAGTAGTACAGTTGCCATTATCGGATTAGGATATGTTGGTCTTCCTTTGGCAGTTCATTTTGCAGAGAGAGGACATACAGTGCTTGGATTAGATAAAGATACTAGAAAAATAGAATCAATTATACAGGGAGAAAGTTATATTCCAGATGTTTCTTCTAAATTGTTACAGAGTTTATTGACTAGAAAAAAATTAATAGTCAATACACCGGATCAAGGTATTGCTGATTTTCAAAATAGTGATTATGTTATTGTCACTGTCCCAACTCCAATTAATGAACAAAGAGAACCGGACTTAAGTGCCCTCATTTCAGCTTCGCATTATATACAACAAAACCTTCAAAAAGGACAAACCTTCATTTTCGAAAGTTCCACATATCCAGGTACGCTCGAGGAAGTTATTATTCCGATTATTTCTCAAACAGGAAAAAAGGTAGGAGAAGATTTCTATATTGGGTATTCTCCTGAGAGAATTGACCCAGCTAATAGTCACTATTCAGTTCAAACGATTCCAAAAGTCATTAGTGGACAAACAGAAATGTGTAAACAAAAAGTACAGGCTTTGTATAGCACTATATTTGATGTAGTTGTTCCAGTTAGCTCCCCAAAAGTAGCAGAAATGTGTAAGCTATTTGAAAATATTCAGCGCTTAGTCAATATTTCATTAGTAAATGAGTTAAATACACTATGTGAAAGTTTAGGAATTGATTTTTATGAGGCACTTGAAGCGGCATCTACAAAACCATTTGGGTTTACTCCATATTGGCCAGGACCAGGGATAGGGGGACACTGTATTCCGGTAGATCCTTTATATTTCCAGTGGAGAATAAAAAAGAATGGAGCAATTAGTCAATTAATTGAGGCGGCACATGTAATTAATGAGGAAATGCCAGAGAAAGTGGTCCGGAAAGTAAAAGGTGTGGTGCAATCACCTGCAACGGTTTTAATTGTAGGGATTGCATATAAAAAAGATGTAAATGACTTAAGAGAATCGCCAGCGTTGCCAATTATTGAATTGTTAATAAAAGCAGGATATGAGATAGCGTATCACGATCCATATATTTCTTCTGCAAAATTTGGAGATAAGGTGTATCAATCTGTTTCTTTGGATGAACAAGTCGTTAAACAAGCGGATTGTATTTTAATTTTAACAGACCACTCTAATATCGATTGGAAGGTTTTTAAAGGGATAAAGCAAGTCATAGATACACGTGGAATTATAAAGAAGGTGAGTGTATGAGTAAGAAATGTTTAATCACAGGTGGAGCAGGATTTATTGGATCGCATTTAGCTGAAGAGCTGGTGAAAAGAGGTTATGATGTCACTATCGTTGATAACTTCTATAAAGGGAAAAATAAATATCATGATGAGTTAATGAAAGAAATTCGGGTTATTCCAATAAGTGTTTTAGATAAAAATTCTATTTATGAATTAGTAAATCAACATGATGTAGTGTTTCATTTAGCAGCAATTTTAGGTGTGAAAACGACAATGGAAAAGAGCATAGAGCTTATTGAAACGAATTTTGATGGAACGAGAAACATTTTACAAGCAGCGCTAAAAGGAAAGAAGAAAGTAGTTTTTGCGTCTACTTCAGAAGTATATGGTAAGGCAAAGCCGCCCTTTTCTGAAGAAGGAGATCGATTATACGGTGCAACCTCTAAAATACGTTGGAGTTATGCAATTTGTAAAACGTTAGAAGAAACATTATGTTTAGGATACGCTTTAGAAGGTTTACCTGTAACGATTGTTCGTTATTTTAATATTTATGGTCCAAGAGCGAAAGATGGTCCGTATGCAGGGGTAATCCCAAGATTTATCCGTGCAGCACTGCGAGGAGAAGACATTCTCGTATATGGAGATGGAAAGCAGACACGTTGTTTTACGTATGTAAGCGATGCGGTAGAGGCAACGATTCGAGCAATGGATGAGAAGGTAAATGGTGAGATTATTAATATAGGTTCTGAGAATGAAAAGAGTATAAAAGAAGTAGCAGCAGTAATAAAAAAATTAACGAATTCTTCTTCAAAAATTGTTCAAGTTCCTTTCGAAGAGGTATATCCACATGGCTTTGAAGAAATTCCAAATAGAAGACCAGATGTAACGAAATTAAGAGAACTTGTTCAATTTCAAGCGAAAGTAACGTGGGAACAAGGGTTGAAAGAAACTATTAAATGGTTTCGTGAAGAAAACAATGGCTAAGTCACTATCGATTATTATACCTGTATGTAATGAAGTGGATACGATTTCAGACGTTATTCAATCGGCAAAAGGATTAAATCCAGTAGAGATTATTGTAGTAGCAAACGGTTGTAACGATGGTACAGAA
This sequence comes from Bacillus cereus group sp. RP29, assembly GCF_040459765.1. Classification (NCBI taxonomy): domain Bacteria; kingdom Bacillati; phylum Bacillota; class Bacilli; order Caryophanales; family Bacillaceae; genus Bacillus; species Bacillus cereus group sp. RP29. The sequence continues at coordinate 4,830,234 of NZ_JARVHN010000001.1, read as the reverse complement.
GAGGTTGCTGATCGTTTAGGGTGTAAAGTAATCAAGTATACAGAGCTACTGGGGAATGATGTGGGCCGTGCAGTTGGCGCAAAACACGCGATAGGTGATGTATTACTATTTATAGATGGAGATTTTGTTATTCAAACTTCAAAGTTACAATTATTCCTAAATCCAATTTTACATGATCAGGCCGACATCGTTTTAAATAATTTGGATGCGTTATTTTTAAAGAAACAAAAACCGCACTCAGTGACAGTGTGGCGCCAAATATTAAATGCAATGTTAGAGAGTGAGGAGTTAAAAATTGACTCTTTATTATCTGTACCTCATGCGTTGACGAAAGAAGTTGTTCAAAGCATTGGGTATGAATGTTTTGTTAATCCTATTGTCGCTCATTTACGTCTTGTTCAAAGCAAATGGAGAATTAGTCGACATTGTGCAATTGACGTTATTACACCAAATAAATTTCGGCCGACCGAGCATGCTGCGTATGGCACGGGTCTTTCTCATTCTGAAAAACGGATGATAGGTGACCATATAGAAGCTGTAGCGGAGCGAATAGTAGGTAGCGATGAGCGCGGAGGGTATTATGATGGAAATAGGAAAAGAGATAGTGTCTATCATACTTTAGATTTTGAAGATTTTTATCAAGGATGGGGCGTTACATCGAATTTGTATAAGGGAAAGCAATTATCGGTCATTATTCCTGTACAAGATGAAGAGAAAACAATTGGAAACGTTATAGAAGAACTTCGCAAAATTGAACCTTTTGAAATTATCGTTGTTGTAAATGGTTCGTCTGATCAAACAGCAACGATTGCAAAAGAAAAGGGAGCAACGACAATCGTATATAAAGAAGCACTCGGAAATGATGTGGGGCGCTCACTTGGAACGTATTTCGCAAAAGGAGAAATTGTATTATTTATAGACGGCGATTTTGTTATTCCAGCGAGTGAGTTATATCCTTTTGCGAAAGCTATTGCAGATGGAACAGATGTTGCATTAAATGATCTAAATCATTATTTAGATTTAAGAGTACCGCTTCATCTTGTAACTGCATTTAAATATGCATTAAATTTAGCTTGTGATAGAAAAGATCTAGGTGTAGGCTCTCTTATTGCTGTACCGAATGCATTTAGTCGTAAGTGTTTGAAAGAAATTGGATATAGATCTTTACTGGCACCGTGTGTAGCTCAAGTGAAAGCTATTCTTTCAGGATTTGAAGTTGCATGTGTAAGTCGTGTTGAAGTCGATAAGATGAACCGTATTCGACCCAGTGAACATTTTGCTAAAATAGGTCATCCACCAGCTGTACTTCGAATTATTGGTGATCATATAGAAGGGTTAGAGCAATTAATTGCATTAACAGGCAGTCGTGGTGGATTCCATGATGGAAATAGAAAAAGAGATATTTTATAGGTAACAAAAAAGTGTACAACATATGTACACTTTTTTGTTCTGTTATAAAAACTATAACAGATTAGGAGATAAGAGTATTACAGCTCTACAATGGGTATTGTTTTTATATTACAAAATAGGACTCGTATATAAGAATACCAAAAAAATACAATTAAGGAAAGGGTTAATTGTAAAGACTTTAAAATGAAGTTAACACTATGTATATAGTAGTTTGCTCAACATTTCACAAACATGTCACAACTATTTCGTTCACTTTCGTAAAAAAGTAGTATTCTAAGTGTGTAAGCTGTTATATAAAAAATCTTAGTCCTGTACTAATCAAAAATGGAGGAGATTAGGATGACTCAAGTATTAGAAAATGTTAAAAATGCATGGGAAAACTTTAAAGGTGAAAAATGGAAAGCAGAGATTGATGTTCGCGATTTCATTTTAAATAATGTAAACGTTTACGAGGGAGATGAATCTTTCTTAGCGGGAGCAACTGAAGCAACGAAACAACTTTGGGATCAAGTAATGGATTTAACAACGAAAGAACGTGAAAACGGTGGCGTTCTTGATATGGATACAAAAATTGTTTCTTCTATTACATCACATGAACCAGGATATTTAAATAAAGAGACTGAAAAAGTAGTCGGTTTCCAAACTGATAAACCATTTAAACGTTCTTTACAACCGTATGGTGGTATTCGTATGGCGGAACAAGCTTGTGAATCTTATGGATACGAAATGGATAAAGAGCTTAGTCGTATTTTTAGAGATTGGAGAAAAACTCATAACCAAGGTGTATTTGATGCTTATACACCAGAAATGAGAGCTGCTCGTAAATCAGGTGTTATTACGGGTCTTCCAGATGCATACGGACGTGGACGTATTATCGGTGACTACCGCCGCGTAGCATTATATGGAGTAGATCATTTAATTGAAGCGAAGAAAGCAGATTTAAATTTAACTGGCGGTGTAATGAGTGAAGATACAATGCGTTTACGCGAAGAGTTATCTGAACAAATACGTGCACTTCAAGAGTTAAAACAAATGGCTGCTTCTCATGGCTTTGATATTTCTAAGCCAGCAACAACTGCTCAAGAAGCATTCCAATGGTTATACTTCGCATATCTTGCAGCAATTAAAGAGCAAAACGGAGCTGCAATGAGTCTTGGACGTACTTCTACATTCTTAGATATTTATATTGAAAGAGATTTAGCAAATGGTACTTTAACAGAAGAAGACGTACAAGAAATTGTGGATCACTTCATTATGAAATTACGTCTTGTGAAATTTGCAAGAACACCTGATTATAATGAATTATTCTCTGGTGACCCAACTTGGGTAACTGAGTCTATCGGCGGTATGGCATTAGATGGCCGTCCATTAGTAACAAAGAACTCATTCCGTTTCTTGCATACACTAGATAATTTAGGACCAGCTCCAGAACCAAACTTAACGGTTCTTTGGTCTAAACAATTACCACAGAACTTTAAAAACTACTGTGCGAAAATGTCTATTAAAACATCAGCAATTCAATATGAAAATGATGACATTATGCGTGCTGACTACGGCGATGACTACGGGATTGCTTGTTGTGTATCTGCAATGAGAATCGGTAAACAAATGCAATTCTTCGGTGCACGTGCAAACTTAGCAAAAGCATTGCTATATGCGATTAACGGTGGTAAAGATGAAAAATCTAAAGCACAAGTTGGTCCTGAGTACGCACCGATTACTTCTGAAGTATTAGATTATGAAGAAGTTATGCATAAGTTTGATATGACAATGGAATGGTTAGCGGGTCTATATTTAAACACATTAAATGTTATTCACTACATGCACGATAAATATAGCTATGAACGTATTGAAATGGCACTTCACGATACAAATGTTCTTCGTACAATGGCAACAGGTATCGCGGGTCTATCTGTAGTAGCAGACTCTTTAAGTGCAATTAAATACGCAAAAGTAAAACCAATTCGCGATGAAAACGGAATTGCAGTTGACTTTGAAATTGAAGGAGATTTCCCTAAATACGGTAACAATGATGACCGTGTAGATGAAATTGCTGTAAATCTTGTGAAAACATTTATGAATAAACTTCGTAAACATAAAACATATAGAAATTCTGTTCATACAATGTCAATCTTAACAATCACATCTAACGTTGTATACGGTAAGAAAACTGGTAACACTCCAGATGGTCGCCGTACTGGAGAACCATTTGCACCAGGTGCGAACCCGATGCATGGACGTGATACAAAAGGTGCGTTAGCTTCATTATTATCTGTAGCTAAATTACCATATGAAGATGCACAAGATGGCATTTCTAATACATTCTCTATTATTCCAAAAGCACTTGGTAAAGAGGATGAAGTACAAGTACGTAACTTAGTATCAATGCTTGATGGTTATGCAGTAAAAGAAGGACATCACTTAAATATTAACGTATTTAACCGTGAAACATTAATGGATGCAATGGAACATCCTGAGAAATATCCACAATTAACAATTCGCGTATCTGGTTACGCTGTAAACTTTATTAAATTAACTCGTGAACAACAAATCGATGTAATTAACCGTACAATGCATGAAAGCATGTAAATGAAAAAAGTGTCCCTCTGCATTTTATAAATAGCAGAGGGAGGCTGTTTCAATAAAGGAGGAAGTAACATGGTAAAAGGAAGAATTCATTCTGTAGAGTCTTGTGGTACTGTTGATGGCCCAGGAATTCGTTATGTCATATTTACACAAGGGTGTTTATTACGTTGTCAATATTGTCATAATGCTGATACGTGGGAGATCGGTAAAGGAAAAGAAATAACAGTCGAAGAAGTAATGCAGGATGTGACATGTTACCTTCCTTTTATTGAAGCTTCCGGAGGCGGTATAACAGTTAGTGGTGGGGAACCATTATTACAACTAGATTTCTTAATTGAATTATTTAAGAAGTGTAAGGAAATTGGAATTCATACAACAATTGACTCTTCGGGTGGTTGTTATTCTGAAGAACCAGAATTCCAAAATAAGCTAGATATTTTAATGGAGTACACAGATTTAGTTTTATTGGATTTGAAACATATTGATTCAAAGAAACATCGTAAATTAACAGGAAAACCAAATGAACATATTTTACAATTTGCTCGTTATTTATCGGATAAGAATAAACCGATTTGGGTACGACACGTATTAGTTCCTGGCATTACTGATAATGAGGAGGATCTACAAAAACTATCTAGTTTTATTCAAAGTCTGTCTAATGTTCAGAAAGTTGAAGTGCTACCATACCATAAGCTTGGTGTATATAAATGGGAGGCACTTGGGCATAAGTATCCACTCGCAAATGTAGAACCGCCTACTGAAAAAAATGTAGAAGAAGCAAGACATATTTTACAAGCAGTCTAATCCAAATGTTGGGTTAGGCTTTTTGCTTTCTTTACAATAAAACCTAGAGTATATATGGAGAAAAGAGTATACTGAAAATAGAATATCCATATTTTTGTAAGGAATAAGTGGAGAAATTTACATAATTGTAAAGGGAAATCAAAATAGTAAAAAGAATTAAGAAGTAAAAGAGTGAGTATCATGGAATAGAGAACATTTGTAAGTTATTGCGAAAGCTCTTATAGGAAAGTATAATGTAAAGATATGAGCACAGATAGGATTAAGGGGTCAATCTTATATGCTTTGCATATCCACGACAGGTACATAGCTGAAAGAGAAATATTAGAGTCTGTTTATGTAATTTTTAAGGAAAATGTTTTTCCTATTGTCGTATATGCAATATGGAGAAACAATAAGCTAGGAGTGGATTTGTTTGATAAAAAACCCCAAGGTTTTAATATTAACTGCACATTACGGAAACGGTCATGTGCAAGTAGCGAAAACATTAGAACAAACATTTCGCCAAAAAGGAATTAAAGATGTAATTGTATGCGATTTGTTCGGAGAATCACATCCGGTTATAACCGATATTACAAAATATTTATATTTAAAAAGTTATACAATAGGAAAAGAATTGTACCGCTTGTTTTATTATGGCGTGGAAAAAATTTATGATAAAAAAATAGCATCTTGGTATGCTAATTTTGGAAGAAAACGTTTGAAATTACTTTTACAAGCGGAGAAACCGGATATTGTTATTAATACGTTTCCGATTATAGCTGTACCAGAATTAAAAAAGCAAACAGGTATTTCAATTCCTGTGTATAACGTATTAACGGATTTCTGTGTGCACAAAATATGGATTCATCGGGAAGTAGATCGTTATTTTGTAGCAACTGATCACGTAAAAGAAGTTATGGTTGATATTGGTGTGCCTGCGGAGCAAATTGTTGAAACTGGAATTCCGATTCGTAGTAGTTTTGAGTTAAAGATCAATTCAGATATTATATATAATAAATATCAGTTATGTAAGAATAAAAAGATTTTACTAATTGTAGCAGGTGCTCATGGAGTATTAGGAAGTGTAAAAGAACTATGCCAATCATTTATGTCAGTACCTGATTTACAAGTAGTTGTTGTTTGTGGGAAAAATGAAGCGTTAAAACAGGATTTGTTAGGGTTACAGGAAAAAAATCCTGATGCATTAAAAGTATTTGGTTATGTAGAAAATATTGATGAACTATTCCGTGTTACTTCTTGTATGATTACAAAGCCAGGCGGTATTACGTTAAGTGAAGCGGCAGCATTGCAAGTACCTGTCATTTTATATAAGCCTGTTCCAGGACAAGAAAATGAAAATGCGATGTACTTTGAAAGAAAAGGGGCTGCAGTTGTCATTCGTGATGATAGTGAGGTTTTTGCAAAAACAGAGGCGTTATTACAAGATGATATGAGGCTTCTTCAAATGAAAGAAGCGATGAAAAGCATTTATCGTCCAGAGCCAGCTGATCATATTGTGGATACAATTTTGGCAGAAAACCATGTAGAACCGAATCATATACCTATTAAATCACCTGCTCTTGCACAATCATTTACTTAATATGAAACCCTCTTTTGTATGTTTAAAGAGGGTTCTTTATTATTTTCGAAGATAAAGACTTATCCACATAAAGAGTGCGCTTTCATTAAACAGTAAAGTCGGAATATTAACAACTATATCCACATTATCCACAATTTTTAGAAAAATATCCACAATTCTAACATTTGATGTGCGTTACGATATATAAACTGGTGAAAGGTTTGCCTAATTTATTCACAATTCTATAAATTATGTGGATAACGTTATCCACATAAAAAAGGTTCCTTATTTATAAGGAACCTTTTTCCTACTCTATCACGTAGAAAAAATATGTAATGAGAATGAATAATTAGGGGGGGAGAACTTCTAATTATTCATTCTCACTTTAAATACTTTTCGAGCGATAACCCGCTGCGCGATCTGCTTTACGAAATTCTCGTTGGTAGAGAACTTCTTGTGTACTAGATAATGCGTTTTTTGCTTTATCACGTTTCTTTTTATCCATTACAAATCACCTCGTGTCCTAAAGTCACTATTTATCGTTTCCAAAGACATGGGGTGATATACGTATATATCAAAATGTTAATGGTTAATTATTATTTCTGAAAATTTAGATTATGCTTCTTTTAAGTGATGAGAATCTTGGAACGTTGTATCTCGCATTGTAGCAAGTGTATATTGATCTTTTGGAATTTCATATAAGTTATATACTTCTTCATTTGCGTTAATTTCATCATAAACGGCTTTTCTTGTTTCGTTTGCTAGGTTTACATATTGTAATTTTTCTGCAGCTTTAATAGAACGAATATTTATTTTGCGAATACGCATAAAGATCGTTTCAATATCTAACTCGTAGAAAAGTTCGCTAAAAAATGAATCTTTTGCCAATTTATTGTAGCCTTTTCCGTGATAAGGTTTGCCAAGCCATGTTCCAAGGAATCCGGCTTTTTCTTGCACATCAAATAAAGTAATTGTTCCGATAGGGTTACCCCATTCATCTAAAATTGTGCGTGAAATTAATTCCCCACGCTCTTCAGCTTCAATCGTTTGTTTCGTTAAAAATAAATATTCCTCATAAGAATAAGCCTTTTGACGCACAAAAGGGAAGACAGCTGGATCCACCATTAACTCGTATAGAACGTGGCTGTCGTGTAAGTCGCGTTTTTTCAACATACTAACTCCTCCTCACACGAGGGTAGCATGACGAAAAAACACCCCACCCTCGAAATTTTTATATCAATCTTTAAAAAATTTCGGGGTGGGAATCGAACCCACTAGAACCAGTTTCTAACGCTGGTGGCGCACCATTTGCCTTCCCCATTCATCAATTTGAAAATGATAATCACGACACAAATTGATTATGGTTTCATTCAGTTTATAATCGTATAATACTTTATCTAGTCAAAAAAATAAACTAGTTTTTTTTATTTTTTTTGTAAATTATTTTTCCATCAATCATAGTTAGTACAGGCTTGGCTAAATAATGGAAAGGATGATGGGTCCAGAGCACAAGATCAGCGTCTTTTCCAGCCTCAATGCTTCCAATTCTATCCTCTAAACGTAAATTTCGCGCTGGAAATATAGTGATTCCTTCTAGTGCAGTTTTTTCGTCTAATCCTTCCCTTACTGCGACAGCAGCACAAACATTTAAATATTGAATGGGTGTATAGGGGTGATCTGTTGTGATGGAAACTTCCACTCCATTTTTTGATAATATATGGTAAGTATCCCATGTTTTATTTTTTAGTTCGATTTTAGAACGGCGTGTAAGCGTGGGGCCAACTGAAACCTTCAAATTGTGTTTTGAAAGTTCTTCAACAATAAAGTGTCCTTCTGTACAATGTTCAATACGTAAATCAAGATTGAACTCTGTTGCAAAGCGTAGAGCGGAACTAATATCATCTGCTCGGTGAGCGTGGATACGTACGGGTATTTCACGGCGTAATGCTTTTAAAATAGGAAGCATTCGAAAATCTGCTTCATGCCCGTAGTGCTGTGCTTCATAAAATGATTCCCGAAGTAATCCCATAATTCCCATACGCGTAATGGACTCTTTTGTTCCATTACTATGGACTTTTTTAGGATTTTCGCCAAAGGCAATCTTTAAGCCAGCAGGTTCTTGAATGATCATATGATCAATACAAGTTCCGGCTGTTTTTATTACACAAGTCGTACCACCGATAATGTTTTGACTTCCTGGCATAACGTGAACAGTTGTAATTCCATTTTGTACCGCATCTTTAAATGCAATATCCAAAGGGTGGATTCCGTCTAAAGAACGGATATGGGGTGTTGAAACTTCAGACGTTTCATTTGCATCATTGCCAGCCCAACCAGTACCTTCATCATAGAGACCAAGATGGGTATGGACATCAATAAATCCAGGTAAGAGATGAAGAGCACGTGCGTCTATAACTGTCATATCTTGAGTAGGTTGAATGGAAGGCTTGACCTCAGCAATTTTTTCTCCTATAACGAGTACATCCCCTTGAAATTTTTGGGATGTAATAGGATAGACAATGGCTTGTTTGAGCAATATTTTCATAGGTACCTCATTTCTGTTACTTTATAATGTTAATGGAATGTAAGGGAAAGTAACTGAAAGATTATTTGTGTAATAATGCTCCGGATGCTAGAAAATAAAAGTTTTGAAAGGGCCCTCTGTAAAACTGTGTTTTAGAAGTACTACATTGTATGCGAAAGTATATTTTGTAATGCATGGTCTATTGACGGAAATGTGTATTGATACCCATACTCAATTGCTTTACTAGGTAATACATGTTGCCCTTCTAGTACAAGTATGCTCATCTCGCCTAATAAAGCATGAAGCATAAATGAAGGGACAGGTAACCAATGAGGTTTTTTTATTATAGTTGCAATGATTTCTCCAAATTCCTTCATTCTTATAGGATCAGGAGCTGTAATGTTAAGAGGTCCATCAATTTCTTCTTTGTGTATGATGAAATCAATCATGGAAGCGACATCGTCTATATGAATCCATGATAACCATTGATTTCCAGATCCAACTGTACCTCCGATATAGAATTGATAGGGAAGTAGCATTTTTGGAAGGGCTCCTCCGTCTGGACCTAATACGACTCCGAATCTTGCGTAGATTGTCCGTATTCCGAGAGCACGTGCTTTAGATGCTTCTTGTTCCCATGAATATACTGTATTTGCTAAAAAGTCATTTCCAGGAGTCACATGCTGTTCTGTAAAAGACTCGGTTTCAGATGTTCCATAGTATCCAATTGCACTTGCGTTAATAAATGTGTGTGGTTTTGTAGGGAGTGCTTGCAATTGTTTAATGAGTCCTTTTGTTGTTTGAATTCTACTGTTTAAAATGACTTTCTTTTGTTTCTTTGTCCATCTACTATTAATAGACTCTCCAGCTAGATTAATAACTACATCAATAGAAGAGAGGGGGAAGGTTTGTAAATCTGGTGTCCATTGTACATACTGAAGGTTAGGATCGGAAGTTTCAGCAGTTTTTTTTCGTGAGAGAATATAAACAGTATATCCTTTTTGAATAAAAAAGGTAGAAAGGTATTTACCTATAAAGCCGGTACCACCAGAAATTGCGATTTTCACAATTATTTCCTCCTCATTATATATATTCTTGAAAAGCAAAAACGTTCCTCGACTATGTTAAAATAATAGAGAGGTGAGAGTATGGCTGTCATTACAAAAATAGAAGTGCAAAAACGATCGAAAGAACGGTTTAATATTTATATCGATAAAGGTCAAGGTGAAGAATACGGATTTAGTGTGAACGAAGTAATCTTAATAAAGCACGGATTACAAAAGGGCTTAGAAATTGATGAAATAGCGTTAGGAAATATTTTGTACAATGAAGAGGTACAAAAAGCATATTTACAAGCAATCTCCTATTTATCCTATCAAATGAGAACGAAACTAGAAATAGAAGATTTTTTACGAAAAAAAGAAGTTGGACAAGCCATCATCTCTGAGGTCGTTTCGAAATTATTACATGACCGATATATTAATGATAAAGAGTATGCTATTTTATATACGAGAACGCAAAGTAATGTGAATCGAAAAGGTCCAACGGTTATTAAAAGAGAGTTGTTAAATAAAGGTGTTCAGGATTTAATTATTACGCATAGTTTACAAGAATATCCGAAGGAAAAGCAAATTGAGAATGCTTTAATTCTTATAGAAAAGAAGAAGAAATCTTATCAAAAGCATTCCTTTTTACAAATGAAGCTAAAGTTAGACGAAATGCTGGTTCGTAAAGGATATTCTAGAGATGTGATTCAAATTTGTTTAGAAGAATTGAAAGACGAAAAAGATGACGAAAAGCAACAAGAAGCGTTACACTATCATGGGAACAAATACTATGAGAAATATAAGAAGTATGATGGATGGACGTTTGAAAATAAGATGAAACAAGCGTTATATCGTAAAGGATTCTCTATTGATGAGATAGAGATATTTTTGCAAATGAAACGTGAAGAGGGATGAGGGAATAAAATGAATATGCCAAAACGCTACAGTGAAATGACACCATATGAGCTAAGGGAAGAAATTGGGGTTTTGAAAGAGCAAGCAATAAAAGCTGAGCAACTTGGAATTGTAAATGAGTTCGATGTATTAATGCGAAAGATAGCAATGGCTCGCGCTTATATGACTGACATAAACAAATTCCATATTGGTGAAACGTATGAATTAGTAGAAGAACCTGGTATATTATTTGAAATTACGTATTTCAATGGGGTATTTGCTTGGGGACATAAGCAAAATGATAATGAAGAGATAGGAATACCGATTTCTTTATTACAAGAAAAATAAAAACCAGAGAGCGAATATCTCTCTGGTTTTCATCTTTGGTAGGCGTTACAGGAGATAGGAGATTCTAAAATTGGCGTTTTTTACATTCATTCGCCAAGATAATGAGAGACTGGGTTTGTTGCGTCTGTCCGTTAACTTGCGCTTTTGCATGTTTCGGACGAGTCCACGTATGGTTAAATAATTCAGAACGACTATCTAAGCGATCACGGTAGCTCATCTTTATCACCTCGTGTAGGAAGTTAAGTTACTTTGTTACTACTCTTCCTGCTGATTTGCAGCACGCATACGTTCTTGTGGGTGCGTGTTAATTGTGCCGTTAGGTCGCTTCGAAGCGAAGCGTGATTTCGCTTTCGGTTGACCGTCGATTTTGCTGTTGTTTTTTGACTCAGACCAAAATTCGGCTTGTTTACCCATTGCGAACGCCCTCCTCATCATCAGTTGATACCTCTTGAAGAAGTATCAATTATAGAATGTGCAAAATAGAAGAAACTATCCTTTAGAAATGAAGGGATAATTAGGTAAAGGAGATTAGAACATGAATGATATTTATGAAGCATTAACGAAAGAACTATTAGACAAAAATGACAAGCTTTCTTATGCACAAGCGCGTGCTTGGGTTGAATTACTGTGGGAAGATTTTCAAACGACTTATGCGAAATCAGGTCGTTATCAAGGAGAAGAAATGACTGAACAAGTTGTGCGATCATGGATTAATAATCATGGAGGACGCCTTCATGAAATGCGTACAAATAATCCGAAATATAGCCATCTAATCAATCAAGAAGATCATTTGAAACATTAAAAAAAGCGACTGAAGTCGCTTTTTTTAATGTGGAAGTAACTCCAGTTTTTTTCGAAGTTTTTCTTCACTAAAAATCCATCCTGTATAGGAACTAATAATATTTAAATTATGATCGAGTTGAACGATCGCAACGAATGGATAATAGTCTTTACTACGATATCGCAAATCAATGAATCGAACTTCATAATAATGATCATAATCGAAAATGTCCCAGCGATATACAGGGGAGAAAGATAAAAATGCTGAGATGTTTTCATCTTGTTTAGCTGCGCGCATAATAGCATTATCTGGGAACGGTACCCGATCGAACTTATCATAGATCATAATGTTACCTCGATGCCATCTAGCAACGTAGTAATAATCGGTTGTAACGACTGCTAAATGATAATGATAAAATCGATAAGAAGGAGAAATGATTATCTTCTCAACATTTTTGAAACGTTTTTGTACAACACTTCTTATATTTCTATGCATCATAATCCGTCCGATGTAGTAAACAATCATTAATATATACGCTGCTAAGGCAGTATATCCTTTATGGGAACCTACGAGCATACAAGCAATTGCGAGTATATGGATAAAGAAAATGACGGTATCAAATGTATTAATGATGCCGAGCGCTACCCATTTTTTTGTGAAGGGCCGTAATGCTTGTGTACCGTAGGCATTAAAAATATCTACAAAGACATGAAGAAAGACGGCAATAAAGGACCAAAGTAGTAGATGCAAATATGGAGCGTCTGAAAAGAAGGCGAAAGAGATGCCACTTATAAGGAAAGACCAAAGAATCACTGCAGGAATGGAATGAGTAATCCCACGATGATTTCTTATATATTTAGCGTTATTACGCAATTTTAAAACTGTATCGATGTCAGGAATATTGGAGCCGGCAATTGTAGCAAGCATAACTGCTTGTGGCCCAATATCACTTTGTGCTATGGCTGGATCTAACGTGGCCAAACTGCCTAGAGTAACGCCCATAACAAGGTGAGTGGCTGTGTCCATAGAAATCCACCTCCGTTTTTTATTAATGTAACTCTTTTTATTCGATACCTCAAGTCCTTTGCCTTCTATTTCCTATGTCATCTTACTTAAATTTTTTCCTAAAATCTTTATAATAGTACTTATATGCAAAAAAATGAGGGGGACCAAGTTTGACACTTGAAATATTAAATAATTTTAACATAGAGCAGTTTCAAAATGATTTAATTGGTTGGTTTGAAAAAGAGCAACGCGACTTACCATGGCGTAAAAATAAAGATCCATACCGTGTTTGGGTTTCGGAAATTATGTTGCAGCAAACTAGGGTAGAAGCTGTAAAACCATATTACGCAAATTTCATGGGGAAGTTTCCTACTCTAGAAGCTTTGGCAAATGCTGATGATGAAGAAGTGTTAAAAGCATGGGAAGGTTTAGGCTATTATTCTAGAGCGCGAAATTTACATGCAGCCGTAAAAGAAGTAAAAGAAGTATATGGCGGGATTGTGCCAAGTGATGTAAAGAAGATTGAGAAATTAAAGGGAGTCGGTCCCTATACAAAAGGTGCTATTTTAAGTATCGCATATGGTATACCAGAGCCGGCAGTTGACGGAAATGTTATGCGTGTATTATCTCGCATTTTATCAGTATGGGATGACATTGCAAAACCAAAAACGAGAAAAGTGTTTGAAGAGATTGTGCGTGAAATTATTTCGGCTGAAAATCCATCTTATTTTAATCAAGGTTTGATGGAATTAGGAGCACTGATTTGTATTCCTAAAAATCCAGCATGCTTACTTTGTCCTGTACGTGAGCATTGCAGGGGATATGCTGAAGGTGTTCAAAAGGAATTACCAGTAAAAAGTAAAGCGAAAGCCCCTACGATGGTACCGATCGTTGCAGGAGTACTTCAAACTGAAGATGGTCGTTACGTCATTAATAAACGTCCAAGTACCGGTTTATTAGCTAACATGTGGGAGTTTCCGAATATTGAACTTGGCGAAGGGATTCGAAGTCAGAAAGAACAGCTTACAGATTATATGAAAGAAAAATTTGAGCTCTCGATTTCTATTGATGAATACGCAATGAATGTACAACATACATTTACACATCGCACATGGGATATATTCGTATTTTACGGAAAAGTAACTGGTGATATCGTTGAAACAGATACATTGAAATTTGTATCGAAAGAAGCATTTGAGCAGTTACCTTTCTCTAAATCACATCGTACGATTTATGAGAATTGTGTTGAGAAAATTACAATGCAATAAAATGAAACTTTAATCAGTGGGGGTTTTCTTCATCCCCCACTGATTATCAGCCCTCACCAATCGGACTTTTATGGGCAGCCCGACCCCCACCTCACTTCTTTGCTTTCGCTGCATTTTGAGGTGGGGGTCTTACTGCCCATTAAAGCGGGATAAACAAAAAAAGTGTTCCCAGATTGGGAACACTTTTTTAATCGTAAGAAATTTTTGTCCCATGAGTCCAACTAGCATCACCTTCTTGTAAGCCGCCTCTTGATTCAATTTCTATTACAATTTCTTTGTAGATACTTTGACCTTCTGCATTTAAATACGGCAAAATCTGTTGTAATGAATGATGAAAATAAGCCAATTCATCTTCTTTCCACTCACTTTTTGAAACCATCGTTAGTTCAGTCATATCGCGTCCTACATACATATTCCCACCTCCATTTTCTATAGTTTGAATGAGTAACAAGAGATATATGCGGAATTTTTTCAAAAGAAAATTACGGATAGCTTCTAGTTGAATTGGTTACATTATTGATTGTGGAGGTGAGAAAGATGAGTAAAAAACAACAAGGTTATAACAAGGCAACTTCTGGTGCTAGCATTCAAAGTACAAATGCTAGTTATGGTACAGAGTTTTCAACTGAAACAGATGTGCAAGCAGTAAAACAAGCAAACGCACAATCAGAAGCGAAGAAAGCACAAGCTTCTGGTGCACAAAGTGCAAACGCTAGTTATGGTACTGAATTTGCAACTGAAACAGACGTGCATGCTGTGAAAAAACAAAATGCACAATCAGCTGCAAAACAATCACAATCTTCTAGTTCAAATCAGTAATGAAAGAAAAACACTTCTCTAATTCGAGAGAAGTGTTTTCTTTGTGCTTTGGTCATGGGAATGAAAATAAAACGAACGACATAACTTCTAATAAGTCAACAAATGTAGTCAAAGGAGAAGGAAGTTAAAGATTAGAAATATGTAATGAGGAATAATAAATGATAAATAAGTCCAAAAGGGGGTAAGTAATGAACGATTTTGATAAGTTGGTAGGAGAGCAATTGGAAACGATGGATGAGTTATTGAAGTTACAAGCTCACCTAGAGAAGTATCAGCAAATTGAAATGAGCGAAAAGGATACGTGCGATAAAAAGGAATTACATTTTATCCGCCAAGAAATATATAGAACAGAATTAGCGCTCAAGCTATTACATGAGAAATTTGAAGAGCAAACAAATAGTGTGATTCAATCTTTTGAAACTGAAAAAATGATTTCAAATTTAGGATAAGATATATTGTTGCCTTTAGGTGAAAGGTCCTTCTGTACATGGAAATGAGGAAGGACTTTTTTTATTCTCATTTCTTCCTTTATAAAATGTTAAGCGAAGATCCTTGTTTCTTAATAGGATTAAGGATATCGTATTCAGTGTAAAATATAGAGTCTTATCGCTTTAGTTTTAAAATTTCGACAAAAAAGTTATAATAGAAAAAAAGTGAATGCAGTTCAAAGGGCATTTGCAGTTGAAGGAAGGGAGCATATATGGGATTTCCCAAAGAAGGAGAAAAAGTACAAATACATAGTTATAAACATAATGGCTCCATTCATAGAATGTGGGAAGAGACAACGATTTTAAAAGGGACACAAAGTCTTGTGATCGGCGCAAATGATCGTACAGTAGTGACAGAATCAGATGGCCGAACATGGATTACTCGTGAACCAGCAATTTGTTATTTTCATGCAAACTACTGGTTTAATGTGATTGGAATGTTAAGGGAAGAGGGCGTATATTATTATTGTAATTTAAGCTCACCTTTTGCATATGATTCTGAAGCGTTAAAGTATATTGATTATGATTTAGATATTAAAGTGTATCCAGATATGACATATACACTTTTAGATGAAGATGAATATGAAAAACATAGTCAAATTATGCAATATCCACCTGTAATTGATACGATTTTAAAACGAAATGTAGCACAACTAACACAATGGATTCATCAAAGAAAAGGGCCATTCGCACCAGACTTTGTAGATATGTGGTATGAGAGATATTTAATGTACAGAAATTAAAACAAACCTGCAGGGGATTTCCCCGCAGGTTTGTCCTATTAGAGGGGGGATTATGTGCAAGGTATAAAAAGATATTTGCAATTTGTTAAACCATATCGATGGCTTATTGCTATTACGATTATGATTGGTCTAGTTAAATTCGGCATCCCGCTCATTATGCCGTGGTTATTAAAGTATATTATTGATGATGTCATTCAGGGCGGAGGGTCACTTCAAGATAAGACGTCCCAACTAGTAACAGCGATTGGGATTGCCTTTTTTATTTTTGCAGTGTTAAGACCACCGATTGAATATTATCGTCAATATTTTGCGCAGCGTATCGCAAATACAATACTATATGATTTGCGAAAACATATTTTTGGTCATTTACAAAAGTTGAGTTTACGTTATTATTCGAATACAAAAACAGGGGAGATTATTTCGCGTGTCATTCATGATGTAGAACAAACGAAGGATTTTGTAATTACTGGTTTGATGAATGTTTGGTTAGACACGGCAACAATTGCTATCGCTATCATTGTTATGTTTTCTATGAATATAAAATTGACATTTGTTGCGCTATTAATTTTACCTATTTATGTAGTGGCAGTGAAATATTTTTTCGGGCGTCTTCGAAAATTGACGAAAGAGCGTTCACAAGCGTTAGCAACGATGCAAGGGTATTTACATGAACGTATTCAAGGGATGCAAGTGACACGTAGCTTTGCATTAGAAGAGTATGAAGGGAAGCAATTTGAAAAAAGAAATAATGAATTTTTGACGAAAGCGTTAACACATACGAGTTGGACGGCGAGAACATTTTCGGCAGTAAATACGTTAACAGATTTAGGGCCGTTACTCGTGATCGGTTTTGCGGCGTATGAAGTGATTCAGGGGCAGTTAACCTTAGGAACTATGGTTGCCTTTGTTGGATATATGGATAGTTTGTATAGTCCACTTCGCCGCCTTGTCAATTCCTCTACGACATTAACACAGTCTTTCGCATCGATGGATCGGGTGTTTGAACTGTTAGACGAAAAATACGATATTGTGAATGTACAAGGTGCGGTACAAACGAAAAAATTAAATGGTGAAGTGATATTTGATAATGTATCTTTTCGTTACAACTCGGATGAAAAAGAGGTATTACATAACCTTTCGTTAACCATATTGCCAGGAGAGAAGGTAGCACTTGTAGGAGCGAGTGGGGGAGGGAAGTCATCTCTTGCTAGTTTAATCCCGCGTTTCTATGATGTCTCTTCAGGCACAGTTTATGTAGATGGGATAGATGTTAGAAAGTATGATATGAGAAATTTACGTAGTCATATTGGAATTGTACTGCAAGATAATTTGTTATTTAGCGATACAATCGGGGCAAATATTTTATATGGGAATCCGAAAGCTACAGAGGAAGAAGTAATTGCAGCTGCCAAAGCTGCGCAAATTCATGATTTTATTATTGAGTTACCTGATGGTTATGATACTGTCGTCGGGGAACGCGGTGTGAAGTTATCTGGTGGGCAAAGGCAACGTGTAGCGATTGCACGCGTGTTTTTAAAGAATCCATCGTTACTTATATTAGATGAAGCGACTTCCGCTTTGGATCTAGAAAATGAACGATATATTCAAGAGGCGCTTCAAACGTTAGCTGCTGATCGAACGACGATCATAATTGCACATCGATTGGCGACGATTACGCATGTGGATACGATTATTTACATTGAAGATGGTGAAATTAAAGAAACAGGATCTCATGAAGAATTAATGAAAAAAAGAGGATATTACCACAATTTATATCAACTTCAACATATAACAGAAACAGCTCCTTTAGGGTAAAAGGAGCTGTTTTTTATTCGTCTTCTTTTTTATCATCGATTTTGAGTTCTGCTTCTGGTTTATGGTATGTGTAGAAGCTATCCACAAGTAAATCTAAATGCTCTACTTCTTCACTATAGTTAATAATAGCAGAAATAAGAGGGAAGAGATGTAGCCATGTTTTATATGCCTCTTCATCATCCTTGTTTTGATATTCCATAAAGATATCAATTAATTCCTGTTTACCTGTTTCAACTTCATCAAGCATTTCAACAGATTGTTGTTTTTTTGCTTTACCAATAAATTTTAATAAAACTTGTTCATGATAATGTGTTAATGAATCAAGTTCGTTCTGAATAGATTCCTGGA
Source organism: Bacillus cereus group sp. RP29 (assembly GCF_040459765.1). Lineage (NCBI taxonomy): Bacteria > Bacillati > Bacillota > Bacilli > Caryophanales > Bacillaceae > Bacillus > Bacillus cereus group sp. RP29. The sequence goes on along the minus strand of NZ_JARVHN010000001.1, from coordinate 4,811,797 downwards.
ATTCTTCTGGCATATAGCGCAGTTCGTTTTCAGTACGATGTAATGATTTTAACGTACTTAAAGCACGACTTGTCGTCGCTAACATTTGTCTGAATAAAACAAGCTTACGAATTTTTGCGAACTTTACTTTTTTCGTATAGCTTCTTTCTTCTTTATACAGCAAATAGTAATGGTTTAATTTGATCATTTTTTCTTTCATACGATCAATATCAGTTTTTAATGTTGTAAAATCAGAAGCTTGCCTGCTATTCATTCGAATCCATTTTACAATTTCTTCTGTATTATCAACGATGCGATGATATAACTTTGTTTCGTATTTTGGCGGCATAAACACTAAATTTACAAGTGAAGCCGCAATAATTCCAACCATAATCGTCGCAAATCGAAGTAAGGCAAAACTAAAGAAATCTTCACCTTGATACTCCATAATAGCGATAACTGTTACTAAAGCAATTGATATTGTGTTTTCTAATCGTAATTGCAATGTAAGAGCAATTACTAATATACATGTTAATCCAATAATAAAAGGATTATGTCCAAAAGCAGTAGCGAATGCGATAGCGAATACCGCACCAATGACGTTTGCTTGAATTTGTTCAAGTGCAGTTAAATACGAACGGTATACAGACGGTTGAACAGCGAAGATAGCTGAGATTCCCGCAAATACTGGACTCGGTAAGTTAAGTAAAATACAAGCAAATAAAGCTAATGTGATGGCAATACCCGTTTTTAAAATGCGAGCACCAAGTTTCATACCCTTAATAAGATCCTTTCTCTTGTCATAATGAATGTACAACATGATACTATACATTCATTACAATATGTTAGCAAGTGATATTTTAGTGACGTTAATAAGAAATTAAGATTCATTTTATACTTTTTCCTAATTCTTTTTAAACATCAATTTTTAGTAAAAAAACCTGCTGAATTTCAGCAGGTTTCAAATTGTTACTATAGATTACTATGAGAAGTGTACTTCGTCAATTTTTTTCTTGAAGATGAAAATTAGGCATATCACTCTGTTGAGATAGATGGATCAGCCTGCTCTTTTTTCGGGATGATTTCAAAAAACTGTTGCTGCATATCATCGAATAACGGTGTCAATAAAGCAACTTCCTCGTATTGCTCATGTTCATTTAATACACGGATATAATCTAGTAATAACTCGGTCACATCTTGCACACCATTTTTACTAAGTGGTTGTAATGTAACATTTGCTCCTTTTGCGATTCTTCTTTTTAAGGCCTGTTCTGTTAAACCTAAGCTTGAATCATGGCGTAAATAAACAACACCGCCAGTCATACCAGCACAAATCCATGGACCAGGATCTCCTAAAACAAGCGCGCGCCCATTTGTCATATATTCAAAAGCGAAACCTTTAATATTAGAGTATGCTCCTATATTCCCTTGTTCTTTTTCGCGGAGTGGCTTTATCATGCGTCCGCCAATTATCATGTCTGCTCCAGAGAGGCGAATGCCAGCGCGAGCATCAGCGTTACCTTGAACGTATAGCGCCCCTTTTTGTGCACCGTATCCAAAACCTTTTCCGACAGAACCGTTATAATATAGACCGTCTTTTCCTTTTGCTTTTGTTATATAAATACCACCACCAAAGGAGGTTTTACCAATACCATCTTGTGCGCCGCCGTTTACGTGTATAAATAAGTTCTCACTATTGTAAGCACCTAATCCATTTCCAGGAATCGAGCCATTCGTATACTTTAATGTAAGTGGTTCAAGCTTCGTGTCTTCATATAATTTACTACGAACGCGATAACAAGATTCTAGACCACCCATAACGCGTTGCTCTACGCCAACGCCTACTAATTCTTTTGAATGAGGAGAATGAATTGTTTCAAATTGTTTTTCTAGTACGTGTTCTGTTTTTGTACCAGATGGATGTTCTATCGTTTGTAGTAAATTACATAAGTTTAATAAATTTTTGCCTCGAACTTGTTCTAATAAATCGGAACGCCCGACAATTTCTTGTAAATTTGTATAGCCGAGATTTCCTGTTAATCGTTTTAGTTCTTCGCCAAAAGTAGTGAATAAATGTAATAATCCAGCCACGGCGCTTTCTAATTCACGCGGGACGAAGCGGCGTAATCCGTGTTCTTTCGCTTGAGCTTCAGATTCAATCTGTGTTGCGATTCCAACGTGGCAAGTATCTAGATGACATCCGCGGCAAGTTGTACAGCCAATTGCAATCATGGATAATGTACCAAATCCAATGCGGTTTGCTCCAAGGAGCATAATTTTCAAGGCATCATTCACACTTCGAATACCACCATCAGCCCAAATTTCTACTTTATGTCTCATATTTGCTTCTAATAAAGCATTGTGAGCGGCTTTCACACCAATTTCTACAGGAAGCCCTACATGTTGCAATGCGTGAATACGTGCGGCACCTGTACCACCATCAAATCCGCTAATGTTAATAAAATCAGCACCAGCTTTAGCGATACCGACAGCAATTGTTCCAATGTTAGGGACGACAGGAACTTTTACAGCTACTTTTGCAAGTTGATTAGCCGTTTTAATTTCTGTAATCATTTGAGCTAAATCTTCAATGGAATAAATATCATGATTGTTAGAAGGTGAAATTAAATCAGAGCCAATTGTAGCATTACGCGCTTCAGCGATTTTGGCTGTTACTTTTGAACCTGGCAAATGTCCACCTTCACCAGGCTTGGCACCTTGCCCAATTTTTATTTCAATTAAGTTTGATGAATTGAGTAGTTCGGCGTTTACGCCAAATCGTCCGGACGCGATTTGTTGTCCACGTGTATGTGGATATTTTCCAATCATATCTTTAATTTCGCCGCCTTCACCGTTCAAACTAATCATATTTAGCTGATCGGCTGCTTCTGCATATGCACGAAAGGCAATTTCATTTTGAGAACCGAATGACATGGAACTAATAATAAATGGTAAATCATGATTTTGAATACTGATGGACACTTCTTCAGCCGGAACGACATGTTTTGTTTCTTTCGTTTGAACAAGATGTCTAATTGCGATTGGGTTATTTTCTTCTAATTCACTTAATTTTTCACGGTAATCATCATAAGAGTTTCCCTTTGCAACATCGCCGATTGCTTTCCAAATTCGCGGGAATATATGAAAAGATTTTCGCATTCTAACTTTAGGATTGTTATAATCGTTCGCTCGCATTTGTGCATCTTCAGCAAGTGATTCAAGAGAAAAAGCTAAATCATTTGAACCTAAGAAATTTGTAATTTGCAATATATTTGCGATTTCTTCATGTAACCCGATAGAAGAATAGAGGCGACCGTAACCACGCAATTCATGAATTCCAATTGTTGAAATGACTTTTTCCAGTCCTTTATTAAGTGCATGATATAAATTCGTAATTGGTGTTTTTGTCCCATCATTTACGGTTGCAAATAGTAAATATGGATTGATACTATCTGCTCCTAATCCATACAGTGTGACGATATCGTGTAAGGAGCGAAGGGCACCAGAACGTATAACGAGAGAGCAGTTTCGGCGTAATTTATTTTCGCTTAATACTTGATGTACTTTCGCGGTAACTAAATGCGGATCAATCCATAATCGTCCATTTAGGTGAGCGTCAGCATCGTCTATTAATAATAGGGAAGCTCCATCGTTCACGGCTGTTATCGCTTCAGAACTAATTCGACTTAAGGCACATTGTAAAGTTTCTGCCTGACTGAATGTAGCAGAGATTGTAGCGATAGAGCTATGAGTATTGAATAGTTGTATAAGTTGCTCGTACGTAATTGTGTGTAATTCTTCTACAATAGATTGTGCTACACTTCCTTCTAAAATGATTGGGGAAAGCATCTCAACTACAAATGGCTGTTTAGCATCAGCCAATAAACTTGGACGTTTGCCAAGTATCGTTCGGGTGGAGAAGTGTTCAACTTCTCGATCGCGATCGATTGCTGGATTTGTAACAACAGCTACACTTTCCTTAATGAAGTCAGCGATATTTCGTCTATCAGTATCAAGTGCAGCGAGTGGTGAGTCATGCCCAAGTGAGCGAATTGGTTCAACACCTTTTGTTGCCATCTGTTCAAGAAGCTGAATATGTTCACGATCCCATCCGAAAGCAACGTATTGTTTTGTATCAACTTGCATAGAATCACATAATCCTTGGATTTCTTTCGTTTCAGGGGTAGATAAGTTTAAATGATAATCTTTAGTATCCACTCGTTTTTTAAAACGGTCATATACTTGAGCTTGGTATTTGTCATATTCATAAAGAACAAGCTCATCTTGTTCATTCCACTTTAGTCCGACTTTTTCCCCTGGAGCGAGTGGTTTTGGTTCTGCTACATATTCAGTTGGGGATACAACTCCAGGTTCAGAAGAGAAAATATAAGAGCTTTCTGTCTCTACTTTCCATACTGGTCGTAGCCCGAGGGAATCCACGCTGAAAACAGCTTCATCTTTATAACGTGAAATAATGCCAGCTGGACCTTGTGCAAAATGGCCCCATGCTTCACGTATATACGTATATAAATCTTGTAGATGTGGTTCATAAAGTTTAATTTCATTAATAATTGGCGGGAATAGTATATCCATTGCTTCAAATAAACTGTAGTTGTATTGAACAAGTAGAGTTTCTAAGGTGCGGTTTAAATCTTGGGAGTCACTGCCCCCAGCAGTAAGTGGAACGTGAATCATTTCAGCTTGATCGCGTAATTTTGCAATTGTGTTAATTTCACCATTATGTCCGAGGATACTAAATGGTTGTACACGAAAGAAGTTAGATAATGTATTAGTAGAATAGCGATTATGTCCTAGTGTCATAGTTGAAGCAATAAGTGGGTGTTGTAAATCATTGTAATAGGCAACAAGTGTATCCCCAGCACCGAGAACTTTATATACAACGTGATCACGACTTAAGGAAGCAACATGAATCGCTTCATTTTCTTCTATTTTTATCGTTACTGTAAATAATGTTTGCTCAATATTTGTAACTTCATTTTCTGCGATAAGAGCAACTTGCCAAAATAAAGGTTCTTCTTGTTTACCAAGTGGACCGAGTGCATCGGAGTTGATTACATCATCACTTTCGAAAAGAATTGCAAAGTTTTCGTTATTTAGTTGTGTACGAATATGATTTTTTAAATTAACTATATTTTCGTTTTTGTTTAGAAAAAAATGTCCAACGATAAAGTGGGGATGATCCACGATCGTTGGATTATATCCGCTACTTTTTAATTTTTCATTCCAAAGTGATTTTGGTACATCAATGTGAATACCGATTCCATCGCCTTCGCCATTAATGAAACCAGCTCTATGATTCATTTTGACGAGCGATTGTATGCAAAGGTCAATATTTTCTTTTGTAGGAATTTTTCGTTTCTCCATAACGGAAACGATTCCACACGCATCGTGTTCCGCATTTTTGTAATCTCGAAATAAAGACGGTGTCCATGTGTTTGTTTTATTGAGCATCCGTCAATCCCCCCTCTTATGAAAGTTTGAATAATCTTACTATTTGAGGCGTGAGCAGCCTTGTATACAAAGATAGTAAGGATATAAAATAAAATTAAACAGATAATTATGAATAATTATACTATTAATGAGGGATTTATGAAATAGAAAAAAGGAAAAAAGAAAGGTGTGCTTTCTTTTTTCCTTTTAATGGCGGGATTATTTATTGTTTGCTAAAGCAGCAAATGCTCTACCTACAGCTTCAATTGTATATTCAATATCTTCTTTTGTATGTTCTGTCGTTAAGAACCATGCCTCGTATTTAGAAGGTGCTAAGTTAATTCCTTCTTGCAGCATAAGCTTGAAGAATTTACCGAACATTTCTCCGTCTGTATCTTGTGCTGCATCGTAATCTTCAATTGTATTTGTTGTGAAGTATACAGTTAAAGCGCCTTTTAGGCGGTTTAATGTAATATCGATATTATGTTTTTCAGCCTGCTCTAAAATTCCTTTTTCAAGCATTGCACCAAGTTCATCTAATTTTTCATAAAGCCCTTCTTGTTGAAGAACTTCTAGACAAGCAATACCAGATGCCATAGAAGCAGGATTTCCTGCCATTGTACCAGCTTGATATGCAGGTCCAAGAGGGGCAACTTGTTCCATAATTTCTTTCTTACCACCGTAAGCACCGATTGGAAGTCCGCCGCCAATAACTTTACCAAGCGCTGTTAAGTCTGGTGTTACGCCAAGTAAGTCTTGAGCACCACCGTACATGAAGCGGAAAGCAGTAATAACTTCATCATAAATTACTAGTGCACCAGCTTCGTGAACAAGTTCATTCACTTTCTCAAGGAAGCCAGGTTTTGGCTCTACAATACCGAAGTTTCCAACGATTGGTTCTACAAGAATAGCTGCTACTTCATGTCCCCATTTATCTAATGCTTCTTTTAAAGTTTCTACATTATTAAATGGAACGGTAATAACTTCTTGAGCGATACTTTGTGGTACACCCGCTGAGTCAGGAGTTCCTAGTGTAGAAGGGCCAGATCCAGCTGCTACAAGTACTAAATCAGAATGACCGTGGTAACAACCAGCGAATTTCATAATTTTTGTGCGGCCTGTGTAAGCGCGAGCGACACGAATTGTTGTCATTACAGCTTCAGTACCAGAGTTTACGAAGCGAACTTTATCTAATGCAGGCATTGCTTCTTTTAACATTTTTGCAAATTTTACTTCTAGCGCTGTTGGAGTTCCGTAAAGTACACCATTTTCAGCAGCTGTTGTAATTGCTTTTGTAATGTGCGGGTGAGCATGTCCAGTAATAATAGGACCGTATGCTGCTAAATAATCGATATATTTATTTCCGTCTACATCCCAGAAATAAGCACCTTTTCCACGTTCCATAGCAACAGGAGCGCCGCCACCAACTGCTTTAAAAGAACGAGAAGGACTATTAACACCGCCAACGATATGTTCTAAAGCTTCTTTATGTAATGCTTCTGATTTTGTGAATTTCACTACCATTCATCTCCTTACAAAAATCTATGTATTATTCTAACATGTTTTTCGAAAAGACGTATTGTTTGTGATAGAGAAGGCAGTTGGGTAAACTATTCGTTGTGACATTTAGGAAGGGGGTCCGGTTATGAAATCGGTAATTGAGGTACAAGGGTTACGTAAAGAATTTACAGCCTATTCAAGTCGTCCAGGTTTAAAGGGTGCATTTCGCGATTTATTAAATCGTAATTATAAAATAGTACCAGCAGTAAATGATGTATCTTTTACTGTGAAACAAGGTGAAATGGTTGGATATATCGGTGAGAACGGTGCCGGTAAATCAACGACAATTAAAATGCTTACGGGAATTTTGACTCCGACATCAGGAGACATTTTAGTAAATGGGATGAACCCACATAAGCAGAGGGAAGAATTTGTAAGAACAATTGGTGTTGTTTTCGGTCAACGCTCGCAGCTTTGGTGGGATATTGCCGTGCAAGAATCGTTTCGTTTATTAAAAAAAGTGTACGGTGTCTCAGACGCTCAGTATAAGGAACATATGGAGCACGTAATCGAAACGTTAGATATTGGTCCTTTGTTAGACAAGCCAGTTCGAAAGTTATCTTTAGGTCAAAGAATGCGCTGTGAATTAGCGGCGGCATTAATTCATAATCCACCGTTATTATTTTTAGATGAACCAACAATTGGGCTAGATGTACTTGTGAAATTGAAAATACGTGAATTTTTAAAAGAAATGAATGAACGTTATAAAACAACAATTTTATTAACAACCCATGATATTACTGATATTGAAGCATTATGTGAGCGCGTTATCATGCTGGATGAAGGAAATATTATGTATGACGGTTCTTTACATAATCTTCGTACGCAGTGGGGAGCAGAGAAGGAAATACATTTTCAGTTTGTCGCACCAGTTTCCTATCAGGCTTTATCAATGGTTATGCCAGATAGTCATGTCGTTTGGTCGAAAGCGAAAGAGGAAAACGCGTGGATTGCCAAAATACCGAATGAAGAAGTTATTATTTCAATGCTTATTTCTAAAGTGGTACAAGCCTTTCAAATTAAAGATTTAAAAATTAACGAAGTGTCTACAGAGGAAATTATTCGTAACATTTATGAAGAAGGTATTAAACATGGGTAAGTACATTGAAATGATTCGAATTCGCTTTTTAATGATGCTTGCGTATCGCACAAATTATTATAGCGGGATTTTAATTTATACGATTAATATCGGTGCGTATTATTTTTTATGGCAAGCAATTTATAGCGGAAAAGAGAATATTGAAAGTTTATCTATTTCGCAAATGACTACGTATATCGCAATTGCGTGGATGGCACGTGCTTTTTATTTTAATAATATAGACAGGGAAATTGCGATGGAGATTCAAGAAGGACGTGTAGCGGTAGAACTGATACGTCCATATAACTATTTAGGGATGAAAGTGATGCAAGGTCTTGGTGAAGGAATATTTCGCTTTGCCTTCTTTTCCATTCCGGGTATGGTCATCGTTACCTTATTATTTTCATTGCAAATTACAACGAACTTTCAAACGTGGTTATATTTCTTCTTATCTTTAATATTTAGTTTTATTATTAATACACAAATTAATTTAATGACGGGAATGCTCACATTCTTCTTATTTAATAATAGTGGAATTATGTATGCAAAACGTGTTGTTATTGATTTGTTTTCAGGTCTATTATTACCAATTAGTTTTTATCCGTTATGGGCCCAAAAGGCAATGATGTTTTTACCGTTTCAGGCTATTAGTTATATTCCGAGTATGATTTTCTCAGAAGGTATACAAGGAAGTAAATTGTATGAGGCATTATTATTCCAAGTAATTTGGGCCATTGTACTTATTATTCCGATTGTACTCATGTGGAGAACGGCGAGAAAACGTCTAATTGTACAAGGGGGATGATGAGATGATATATATAAAACTATTTTTGCAATATGCAAGTCAATATATAAAAACAAAATTGGAGTATCGGGGCGATTTTATCGTTGGATTACTTTCTGATTTATCACTACAGGCTGTTAATTTAATCTTTATTCTTGTTGTGTTTGGACATACGCAAGCATTAAAAGGTTGGAGTAGAGAAGAAGTCATCTTTATTTATGGTTTCTTTTTAGTGCCGTTTGCCATTTTCTCAGCTTTCTTTAACATATGGGACTTTAATGATCGTTACATTATTAAAGGAGAAATGGATCGCATATTAACGAGACCGATTCATAGTTTATTTCAAATTATTTTAGAAAGAATGGAGCTTGAATCTTTAATTGGAGCAATTACGGGAATGATTGTAATGGGCTACGCAGCAGTGGAGTTGCAATTATCTTTTTACTGGTACGATATCTTCTTATTCTTGTTGATGGTAGGAGGGGGCGCACTTGTATACGGAGGAATATTTGTTACCCTTGCAAGTCTTGGTTTTTGGTCGGACGCGAAAAGTTCGATTATGCCGCTAATGTATAACATAGGGAATTATGGCCGCTATCCTGTTAATATTTATAACCGTGTGATTCGCTTCATTTTAACGTTTGTCTTACCATTTGCGTTTGTCGGAGTGTATCCAGCAGCGTACTTTTTAAGAAAAACAGAGTGGAATAGCTATGCATTTGCAACACCGCTCGTTGGTGTTATCTGTTTTACGATTGCAATTACTCTTTGGAATCAAGGGGTAAAAAGGTACCGTGGTGCAGGGAATTAATTATAAAAGCTTGTTTGTTTCTAAGGGATAAATCCAATGGCTGTCTCATACATATAAAATGAGGTGGAGGACATGTTATGGGGATTTATTCTATTAATTGTAGCAATTGCTATTTTGAGAAGTGTCCAATTGTTATGGAGTTCCTATTCAGATTCAACGCGTTTTTTTTCGCTGTATAATCTAGCCACATTATTTTTGATTTATACAACTGTACTAATTGCGTTTGGATTAAGTTATGTTGTATTAGAAGAAATGGGTTTTGCAGTTTTGAAAGAGGATGGAGAAAGCTTAAACGCTCACTCTTTTCAACTCGTTGAAATTTGTTTATATTTTAGCGCAGTTACTTTATTGTCTGTTGGATATGGTGATATATCTCCAATTGGAATTGGGCGGTGGATTGCAATTGGAGAAGCGCTAATTGGATATACATTACCGTTTGCTTTCGTGATGAGGTCTGTAATAGACAATGAAAAATAAGGAAGCATTTGTTATAGTAAAAGAAAAGAATAGGAGTGATAACAATGGTTATAGTAGGAGAAATGGCTCCAGAATTTACATTAGAGGGAAGTAACGGGGAACAAGTTCGCTTAGCTGATTTTCGTGGGAAAAATGTAGTTCTATATTTTTATCCGAAAGATATGACTCCAGGGTGTACAACTGAAGCGTGTGATTTCCGTGATTCTTATGGATTATTTCAAGAGAAGGACACGGTTATTCTTGGAGTGAGTCCGGATTCGGCAAATAGACATTTGAAATTTATTGAGAAGCATGAACTTCCATTTACACTTTTAGTAGATGAGGATCATAAAGTAGCAGAATTATACGATGTTTGGAAATTGAAAAAGAACTTTGGGAAAGAGTACATGGGAATTGAGCGCTCTACATTCCTGATTAATAAAGCCGGTGAGCTTGTAAAAGAGTGGCGTAAAGTGAAAGTGAAGGGACATATTGAAGATGTTCTTTCTTATATAAAGTAAATCCATTGTGGAGATAAAATATATAGAAGTAAGGCGAGTGTCTATACATATTTTATTGTCTTACATAAAGTGAAGTGTAGGGCATACCTCCTCAGATGATAGTATTCCAAGTGCGATTATGTCGCACTTTTTTTCTATTGTAAATGCATAAAAAATAGGGAAAGATACATAAGAATAGGGCTATATACAAAAATAAACCACATACTTATAGTAGAAATATTGACGATTTATAAGAAAAGGAGTACACTCTTTATAAGAATTATAAAATAATAATCCGTATAGAATCGGGGTGCATGACGGTGGTCAAAGAAGAATTAAAAGAAGCGCTAGAAATGCTGAAAAATACGGGTGTACGCATTACTCCACAGCGTCATGCTATTTTAGAGTACCTTGTGGAATCAATGACGCACCCAACAGCGGATGATATTTATAAAGCATTAGAAGGTAAGTTTCCAAATATGAGTGTTGCAACTGTCTATAATAACTTACGTGTATTTAAAGAGGTTGGGCTTGTAAAGGAATTAACTTATGGAGACGCTTCAAGTAGATTTGATTATGTTACAAGTCAACATTATCATGTGATTTGTGAAAAATGTGGTAAAATTGTTGATTTTCCTTATGGAGGTTTGGAACAACTTGAAGAGGAAGCTGCAAAAACAACAGGCTTCGTTATTAATAGTCATCGCTTAGAAATTTATGGCGTTTGTCCAGAGTGTCATAAGGCGTAATATATAATAAAGAAAGAGGCTGACGGCTTTACGTCAACCTCTTTCTTTATTATATATGGGAATTACGTTAGGTTCAGAAGGAGTTAAAATGTTCAGTGGAGATCTAATTTAATTAAGAATAAATACAAAAGGTGATTTCTTAACCAAGAAATCACCTTTTACTGTTTAGCTCAGTAAGGATACATTTTCCTTACTGTACTCATATGTGCCTATGATTTATAGCTCTTCTTATTATATTTTTCATCAAATTCTTTTCCTTCTAGATTTCGATCCATTGTTAAAGGTTGGTTGCAATGCATACATGCGTCGACACGACCGAGCATTTTTGTAGGTTTATCGCAGCTTGGACAAATAATTTGTACAGTTTTAGTAGATAACATACCAATCCAAAAATAAACGACTGTACTAGCGATAACAGCTAAAAAGCCA
>NZ_JARVHN010000001.1:4585000-4795000 GCF_040459765.1 Bacillus cereus group sp. RP29 | reverse complement strand
TAAGCATGAAGCCCCCCTCAAGATGAGATTTCCCATAGCGTAAGCTAGTAAGATCCCTGAAAGATGATCAGGTTGATAGGTTCGAGGTGGAAGCATGGTGACATGTGGAGCTGACGAATACTAATAGATCGAGGACTTAACCATATAATATGTAGCAATGTTATCTAGTTTTGAGAGAACATAAAAAACTTGTTGACTTTTAAAGAAAATAAGTTATAATAATGATTGTCTCAAAAGAATAATGTCTGGTAATGATGGCAGAGAGGTCACACCCGTTCCCATACCGAACACGGAAGTTAAGCTCTCTAGCGCCGATGGTAGTTGGGACCTTGTCCCTGTGAGAGTAGGACGTTGCCAGGCAATATTATTCCGCAGTAGCTCAGCGGTAGAGCTATCGGCTGTTAACCGATCGGTCGTAGGTTCGATTCCTACCTGCGGAGCCATTGGAGAGCTGTCCGAGTTGGCCGAAGGAGCACGATTGGAAATCGTGTATACGTCACAAGCGTATCAAGGGTTCGAATCCCTTGCTCTCCGCCATAGGATTTATAATATTTGGCCCGTTGGTCAAGTGGTTAAGACACCGCCCTTTCACGGCGGTAACACGGGTTCGAATCCCGTACGGGTCACCACTTTTGGAGGATTAGCTCAGCTGGGAGAGCACCTGCCTTACAAGCAGGGGGTCGGCGGTTCGATCCCGTCATCCTCCACCATATAAACTATATGAATAATATTATCGCGGGGTGGAGCAGCACGGTAGCTCGTCGGGCTCATAACCCGAAGGTCGCAGGTTCAAATCCTGTCCCCGCAACCAAATGGTCCCGTGGTGTAGTGGTTAACATGCCTGCCTGTCACGCAGGAGATCGCCGGTTCGACCCCGGTCGGGACCGCCATTTTAATAAGGCTCGGTAGCTCAGTCGGTAGAGCAGAGGACTGAAAATCCTCGTGTCGGCGGTTCGATTCCGTCCCGAGCCACCATTTACTTTAATAAAATACGCCGGCTTAGCTCAATTGGTAGAGCAACTGACTTGTAATCAGTAGGTTGGGGGTTCAAGTCCTCTAGCCGGCACCATGTAAGTTTCGGAGGGGTAGCGAAGTGGCTAAACGCGGCGGACTGTAAATCCGCTCCTTCGGGTTCGGCAGTTCGAATCTGCCCCCCTCCACCATTTACATAGGGGCATAGTTTAAAGGTAGAACTGAGGTCTCCAAAACCTCCAGTGTGGGTTCGATTCCTACTGCCCCTGCCAAATATATTTACACAACATGGCGGTTGTGGCGAAGTGGTTAACGCACCGGATTGTGGCTCCGGCATTCGTGGGTTCGATTCCCATCAGTCGCCCCATTTTTATTTTAAAAATTATAAATAATCTAATGGATACTTACATATAATTAAGTAAGAATTCGATGGGCTATAGCCAAGCGGTAAGGCAACGGACTTTGACTCCGTCATGCGCTGGTTCGAATCCAGCTAGCCCAGCCATTTTTGCGGAAGTAGTTCAGTGGTAGAATACAACCTTGCCAAGGTTGGGGTCGCGGGTTCGAATCCCGTCTTCCGCTCCAGTAAAATTTTATATGGCGGCATAGCCAAGTGGTAAGGCAGAGGTCTGCAAAACCTTTATCACCGGTTCAAATCCGGTTGCCGCCTTTTCTTTTGTGCCGATGTGGCGGAATTGGCAGACGCGCACGACTCAAAATCGTGTTCCTTCGGGAGTGTCGGTTCGACCCCGACCATCGGTATCACGAACGGCGTAATAAAAAGACTCTACACCAAATGTGTAGAGTCTTTTTATATTTTCATCACACTACAAAATAAGCATAAATAGTGTGTTGGTGAAATGGTAGAATTTTTTTGCTAAATTATGTTATGTGCTTCTAAAATTCGTAATAAACGTAGGAATTCATGTATAATATAACTTGTCGAAAGAACAAAATGATAGTGATTTATATTATGTCTGTAATATGAATCAAAAATGAACTTTTTATATTTCTTTTAAAAATGTGTTGAACACACATGATATTTCATATTAATATTTTTATGTAGATTTAAAACGGGAAAGAGAGTGGAAAGTATGGGTCGTAAATGGAATAATATTAAAGATAAAAAAGCATCAAAAGATGCAAATACTAGCCGTATATACGCGAAATTTGGACGTGAAATTTATGTAGCGGCAAAACAAGGCGAGCCAGATCCGGAATCAAACCAAGCGCTTAGAGTTGTATTAGAACGTGCGAAAACATACAATGTTCCAAGAACAATTATCGATCGTGCAGTTGAAAAAGCAAAAGGTGGTTCAGAAGAAAATTATGACGAGCTTCGTTATGAAGGATTCGGACCAAATGGAGCTATGGTAATTGTAGATACACTTACAAACAACGTAAACCGTACTGCAGCAGATGTACGAGCTGCATTTAGCAAAAACGGTGGTAACATGGGTGTAAACGGTTCTGTAGCTTACATGTTTGATGCAACAGCTGTTATCGGCCTTGAAGGGAAAACATCAGATGAAGTTCTTGAGATTTTAATGGAAGCAGATGTGGATGCACGTGACATACTTGAAGAAGAAGATGCTGTTATCGTGTATGCTGAACCAGATCAATTCCATGCAGTACAATCTGCTCTTAAAGATGCGGGTGTTGAAGAATTTACAGTTGCCGAATTAACAATGCTTGCACAAAACGATGTAACACTTCCTGAAGATGCACAAGCACAATTTGAAAAAATGGTTGATGCATTAGAAGATTTAGAAGATGTACAACAAGTTTATCACAACGTAGACTTAGGAGAATAATACGATAAAAGCCCCTGTTCGTTTAACGAATAGGGGCTTTTTTAATAAAGGTATTTTATTGTAAACAGGGAATATGCTTATAGGGATATATGAAATATTCATTATTGCTAGGAGGCTTAACATGGAACAAAAAACACCAAAACATATCGTTGCTGTAGCAGGCTATTTAACAAATGAAAAAGATGAAGTGTTATTAGCAAAGGTACACTGGCGAGCTGATACGTGGGAGTTACCAGGAGGACAGGTAGAAGAAGGGGAAGCACTCGATCAAGCTGTTTGTAGGGAAATGCTTGAGGAGACGGGTTTAACTGTGAAGCCGCTTGGAGTTACAGGAGTTTATTATAATGCTTCCATGAACATTTTAGCTGTCGTTTTTAAAGTAGTATATGTAAGCGGTGAAATAAAAATTCAACATGAAGAAATACAAGAGGCTAAATTTGTAGCTTTAAACGAAGAGAACATAAATGAGTATATAACGCGTCCTCATATGAAATCCAGAACGCTTGATGCGATGAGAGCAACCCATTTCATTCCGTATGAAACGTGGGAAGTGCAGCCGTATAACTTAATAGGAAGATTGTAAAGAAAAGAGTAGCCGATTTGAGATACAGTCAAATCACTACTCTTTTTTGTATACTGTTTAAGAAAAAGGTCAAAATAATAATAGCGTTAGTATTGATTTGAAGAACGTTTGTTCTGTATAATATATGATATATTATGTACATTTAGATTACTAGATACTCAAAAGTATATATATTGGTAGATGATATAATGAAAATAGGGCGCTTTAATAGAGAAAGTATAATAGCCTTAAGATCTAATCTGCTATTGATTTAGCATAATCTATATTCAATATTTCAGATGAATAGTAGATAAAAAAGGACTGTGATACAATACTTTTTTATCCCGCTATTTGCCGGGCAGCCAGATTGGTGGGGGTCTGATGAAAGTTTCAATTTATACCTTACAATGATGTAAGGTACGTGTAAGAGAAATCGATGGGATATTTTTTTACAACAAGGTATTCTTAAAGTAAGAGTTATACGCTATGTGGAAAAGAGGTGTTTAAGATGAAAGAACGAGTATTATCTAGGGTGAATTATCATCAAAAAGTTGCATTAAATCCAATGACTAAGTTTTTTTATAAAGCCATTATTTTATTATTATTGTTAAGTTTTACGTTATTATTCATTGGAAATGTAATGATTGAGAAAAGTGATATTAGTAAATTACATGTACCGGCTAAGTTAGAGGTACCAGAATCATTGACACATGCATTTATTGCGACAGAAGATAAAAGGTTTTATCATCATAACGGTTTAGATTATATAGCGATTGTCAGAGCGTCTGTTGAAAATATAAAAGCTGGTGGTGTTGTGCAAGGCGGAAGCACAATTACACAGCAGTTATCTAAAAATGCTTTTTTAACGAATGAACGTACATTTTCTCGTAAGTGGAAAGAGATTTTCTATACGAAAAAAATTGAACGTACATTTACGAAGGATGAAATTTTAAAATTGTATGTAAGCAATATTTATTACGGAGAAGGAGCATGGGGAATTGAAAAAGCAGCAAACCTATACTTCGGTAAAAAGGTGAGCCAATTAACATTGGCTGAAAGTGCAATGATGGCTGCTGTAGTAAAGGCACCTGCTTATTACTCACCGGCACAAAATTATGATAAGGCCGTAGAGAGACGAAATGTCGTTTTGAGATTGATGGAGAAAGAAGGCTATATCAATCATGATGAGTATGTGCAAGCAGTTAGTGAGAAGTTAGTCATTCGTCATGATATAAAAACAGAGCAGTCGATGTTAAATAGTGCTCGTGAAAAAGCAGTAAGCTAATGGAAGTTCCTACATAGGAGCTTCTTTTTTTGAATAAATTGTGACAAATCGTGACACAATATCGTCACAATTATTGTGTTTTTGTAATTTATGTGAGCGTGTTCATTGCGTGACGTATATAAGTGTTGATATTATGTGTATTGTGTACAATGCTGTATACAGAATATGAAATTAAAGAGGAATGTATATGAAATCATCGAACAAACTCATGGCTCTTGGTATAGTTTTTTCCATTGCAGTATTGATTGTGATCGGA
This sequence comes from Bacillus cereus group sp. RP29, assembly GCF_040459765.1. NCBI lineage: Bacteria > Bacillati > Bacillota > Bacilli > Caryophanales > Bacillaceae > Bacillus > Bacillus cereus group sp. RP29. The sequence continues at coordinate 4,790,111 of NZ_JARVHN010000001.1, read as the reverse complement.
ACGATTGCGTATAGCATCATAAATGACAAAAAAGATAAAGGGAATGAGATGTTTGCTTATTCCACACAACAATCTTTAGGGAAAGATGATGCTCCGGTTAAGGTAGTTGAATTTGGAGACTTCAAATGTCCCGCTTGTCGTACTTGGGATGTAACAGTATTGCCACGATTAAAAGAAGAGTATATTGATAAAGGTAAAGTGCAGTTATACTTTATTAATTTTCCGTTTATTGGGAAAGACTCTGATTTAGGTGCAGCAGCTGGTGAAGCAATTTATAAACAAGATAAAGATTCATTCTGGACTTTCTATGATGAGATTTATCAAAGTCAAAAGAAAGATACGGAAGAATGGATTACAGAAGAATTACTTCTTAACATTGTGAAAGAGAAGCTTCCGAAAGTTGATGTAGATCAATTTAAGAAAGATTTACACAGTAAAGAAATAAAAGAAAAAGTACGTAAAGATTCAGATCGTGCTCAAAAATTAAAAGTTCAAGGTGCTCCTTCAGTATATATAAACGGAAATCTTGCAAACCCTGATTTCGATAGTATGAAGAAGGCGATTGATAAAGAATTGAAAAAGTGATGAGCTACTCATCACTTTTTCGACTTTTTTCGATAAAATTCTTGCTTCCGCTTTTTTTACATGCTATACTACTTTACATAAGTTATTCTAATATCTTATATGTATTTCATATTTGCGGGTGTAGTTTAGTGGTAAAACAAGAGCCTTCCAAGCTCTGGTCGAGAGTTCGATTCTCTTCACCCGCTCCAAATTTTATTAAATGTTTTTCTATAAATTGTGATCAACGCAGTGTTTCGTTTCCGAGATAAACGAGGCATTGCGTTTTTTAATGTTTGGAAAACGTAATTGTATGCGAAAATAGAAGTAAAGAATAGTATTCCGAAAGTGAATTGCTAACTAATAGATCGTTACATAAAGGATGGATTCATCTGAGGAGGCGATTAGGAATGGATTTTGAACAATTAAAGCAAGATGTTATTGCGTATAGTAAAACGATTGGTATAGATAAAATAGGCTTTGCTAGTGCTTCACCATTTGAAGAATTAAAGCAGCGGTTAATCCAGCAGCAACAATTAAATTATCAATCTGGATTTGAAGAGCCTGATATAGAAAAGAGAACGAATCCACAGCTTCTATTACCTGGTGCAAAATCAATTATTGCGATTGCATTAGCGTATCCTTCAAAATTAAAAAATGCACCATTAAGTAAGCGTGGAGAACGCCGTGGGATTTTTTGTCGTGCTTCTTGGGGACAAGATTATCATCTAGTTTTACGAGATCGTTTGCAGAAATTAGAAGCATATTTAATCGAAAAACTTCCCGATATAGAAGTTAAGTCAATGGTTGATACGGGTGAATTAAGTGATCGAGCTGTTTCAGAGCGTGCTGGTATTGGATGGAGCGGTAAGAACTGCTCTATTATTACACCTGAATTTGGTTCGTATGTATATTTAGGAGAAATGATTACAAACGTTCCATTCCCACCAGATCAGCCGATAGAAGATCAATGCGGGAGCTGTACAAAGTGTATTGATATTTGTCCTACAGGTGCTTTAATACAAGGAGGACAGTTAGATTCGAAGAAGTGTATAGCATTTTTAACACAGACGAAAGGATTCCTACCAGAAGAGTATCGCGACAAAATAGGTAATCGTATTTATGGATGTGATACGTGTCAGACAGTTTGTCCGAAAAATAAAGGAATGGATTTTCATAATCACCCTGAGATGGAACCAGATCCTGAGTTAGTTAAACCGTTATTAACACCGCTTTTAACAATTAGCAATCGTGACTTTAAAGAGAAATATGGAATTATGTCTGGTTCATGGAGAGGTAAAAAACCGTTGCAACGAAATGCAATTTTGGCACTTGCACATTTTAAAGAAGCATCAGCAATTCCAGATTTAATAGGTGTTATGAAAGATGATCCAAGACCAGTGCTTCGCGGGACGGCAGCGTGGGCGCTTGGAAAAATTGGTGGAGACGGCGTGGGCGAAGCTATTGAAAAAGCGATGCAACGTGAGAAAGACGAAGAGGTTCTTCATGAAATGAATCGCGGACTTGAACTGTTAGCGCAGAAAAAAGAGTAGATAATATCTCCCTTTTTCATATTGTAATATGGGAGGGAGACGAAATGGTTGTAAAAATAAATATTGAAAAGCAAGTCCAACACTTTTTAGCATATATAACAGAGAAACGAACAAATGTAGATGGTATTGCTGAAGATTTATTGCAAATAGCAAAGAGAAAGAAACAATTATTTCAAAAGCGTAATGCAGAGATAGTAAAAGCAACTGCGGATGTTTCTTTTATGAGGCAATTAAATAATAGCAATCATCAAGAAATTGATTATCAAATACATTTTAAATATTTAATTAAGCATAAAGAATTATTTTATATTGAAGAGGAACAATTAAAACGAAGAGTTTGTTTAAATAATAGCCGGATAATAGGTGATTATGCTATTGAAGTGCCAGAAGCAGTTGGAATGAGTGAGACATTAGAAAGGGAAGTTACAAAAGAGAAGTACGGTTCCTATCAGTACAACCGTTTAGAGGCAGTTAAATATGCAGAGCGTTGGTGGGATGATCGAAACCCTGCATATCGTAATTTCCCTGATAATTGTACGAATTTTATTTCTCAATGTCTTCATACTGGAGAAGTACCAATGAATGGATATCCTAATATTCGTAAAGGATGGTGGCAAAGGGAGAATCAGTGGAGTTGGAGCTGGGCTGTTGCACACTCTTTTTATTGGTATTTGTCAGGTGCTACATCAGGACTTCGAGCTGAAGCTGTAGAAAGGCCAGAGGACCTTATTCTTGGTGATGTCATCGCTTATGATTTCGAGGATGATGGTAGGTGGAACCATACGACGATTGTAGTAGCAAAAGACGCAGATGGTATGCCACTTGTAAATGCACATTCAGCGAATAGCCGTCGGCGTTATTGGAACTATGAAGATTCTAGTAAATATACACCACAAATGAAATATAAATTCTTTCATATTATTAATGGGTAGAGATTTTTCGCTCAAGTGGTATAATACGTAGTAGACAAAAAACAGAGGTGAATATCGCGTGGGAGTACATGTTGTTTTATATCAACCAGAAATTCCAGCAAATACAGGGAATATTGCTCGTACTTGTGCAGCAACTGGAACAGAATTACATTTGATTAGACCGCTTGGATTTTCAACGGATGATAAAATGTTAAAGCGTGCAGGATTAGATTATTGGCAGCACGTGAAAATTACGTATTATGATTCAATTGAAGAGTTTTATGAGAAAAATAAAGACGGTGAATTCTTCTATTTAACAAAGTATGGCGAGAAAGCTCATACAGCGTTTGATTATAGCAAACGTGAGAAGGATTACTATTTTGTATTTGGAAGAGAAACGAACGGCTTACCAGCTAATGTAATCGAAGAAAATTTCGATCATTGTTTACGTATTCCAATGACTGATAAAGTGCGTTCATTAAATTTATCTAATACAGCAGCTATTTTAATTTATGAAGCATTCCGTCAACAAAATTATCCAGGATTAGATTTAGAAATTGTTTATTAAAAGTCGCCATATGGCGACTTTTTTTCTAAAAATAAAAATAATATGTAATCATACATTTAAAAAAGGATACATATTCATATAAAATGGGATATATGAATAAAAATAGATCAGACGGGTTGAGATAAATATGAAGGAACAATATAGTAATCAAAATACCTTTTTAAGTATGATAGATATGGATTTAATAAGAAGAGGATTATTACATGCTATTCAAGATTTAGTATTTATTGTGAAAGTTATTGATGATGAAACATTTACATATATTTATGTAAATAAGTTAGGTATGGATTATGCGAAGCTAAGTGAAGAATGTTATGGAAAAACTTTTGCAGAAGTATTACCGGAAGATACGGCGGAAATATTGCAAGTGCAATATGCAAAAGTAGCGAGCGAAGCGAAAGCACATACCTTTTGTGATGTAGTTAGTTTACCAACTGGTAATTTACATTATGAATCTTCACTTAATCCTGTATTTGATGAAGAAGGAGTATGTCAGTTTATTATTTGTATTACAAGGGATATCACAGCTCAAATAGAGGAGAAGATGGAGATAGAGGAAAAACAAATGCTGTTTAAGTCATTACTAGAATATAATAATGACTCCATCATATCTATAGATTCTATAGGAAGAATTACATATGCAAATCCAGCAACGTATGAAATATTTGGATACCGATTTGAAGAATTAAATAATAAGTTTATTTTTGAATTTATTAATAAAGAATATGAAAAAGATTTTCAAATTATATTTAAAGAAGCCATGCAAGGAAGGGCAAAGCAAATTGTTTCAAAGAAATATGTTCATAAAGAAGGGTATGAGCTCTATATTTCCTTGAGAACTATCCCGATTATTGTAAATGGTGAAATTGTTGGAGTATATATTGTTACAAGGGATGTTACAAAGCAAATATTAAATGAAATGAGAACGGAATATTTAGCTTATTATGATCAGCTAACAGGATTAATGAATAGAATTTCATGTACAAATAAGTTAAATGATTTTTTAAATGAGAAGGTAGCTTTTGCGTTTATCTTTATAGATTTAGATGAATTTCACCTTATTAATGATACGTTTGGTCATAAAGAAGGAGATAAAGTGTTACAAAAAGTTACAGAATGTTTAAGCAGTTTTCAAATACCCGGTATACACTTATTTAGAGAACACGATGATCAATTTGTTATGTTAATAGAAAATATAACGAAAGAACGTGTAGAGGGAGTTTCCAAAAACATACTGAAAAGGATTAGTGAACATTTTGTAATCGAAGAAGAGGACGTGTATTTAAGTGCTTCAATCGGAATTGTAATGGCTCCAACAGATGGAGAAGATGAAAAGATATTATTCCAAAGAGTTGATGCTGCTTTGGAAAAAGCAAAAGAAAAAGGAAAAGGGCATTATCATTTTTATTGCAGTGGGTTAGATTGTGAGCGTGAACAAAGATTTATAATAGAAAACCAATTACATCGTGCTATAGAAAAAAATGAATTCTTCTTATATTATCAGCCGCAAATTAATATTGAAACGAAAAAAATAGCTAGTATGGAGGCTTTAATAAGGTGGGAGAATAAAGAATTAGGATTTGTCTCTCCCAATCAATTTATTCCGCTAGCAGAAAGAACAGGATTTATTATTAAGCTTGATGAATGGGTAGTAAATGAAGTGTGTCGACAAATACGCGAATGGTTAAATAAAGGATATGAAGTTGTCCCAATTGCAGTTAATATTTCAGCCAGGCATTTTCGCTCTATTACATTAATAGAGATGATTACACGAGCTTTACATAAGTACAATGTACCAGCTCATTTATTAGCGATAGAGGTTACAGAAGGAGCCCTTATACATAAAGATATATCGAAAAGAGTATTGCTACAATTAAAAGAACAAAATTTAAAGATTCATTTAGATGATTTTGGTACAGGGTATTCATCTTTGAGTTATTTAAAAACGTATCCAATTGATACTTTGAAAATTGATCGTTCTTTTATGGAAGGTATACATGTAGATGAACGCGATACGAATATTACGGCTGCAATTATTCATCTAGCTCATACGTTGGAATTGAATGTAATTGCAGAAGGGGTAGAAAAAGCGGAACAAATACAATTTTTGAAGGAAAAGAATGTGAAGTTTGTACAAGGTTATTATTATAGCCGCCCTTTATCAAAATATGATGTGGAAAATGTGTATTATAAATAATCGATAAAAAAAGTGATGTGCTAAGAAGCACATCACTTTTTATGTGTACCGGGTTTATCATTGTAACCAGATGTAAAAATAGCTGTAAGAAATGTGAGTGATACACCTAAAATTAATAATAATTTCATACTAATATCCCTCCTATTTTTTCAGTTTACGAATCTGAAATATGAATCGAAATGTATGTAATGTTCTTGGAAGAAAAGAATTTATTTAAAATGAATAGAGATGTAAAAACTTTAATACCTATATTATACAGAATTTTCTTTGAATTTTGGAGAGAATTTTATAACACTACTGTATATTTCATTTTGATTTAAAGAATGTTTAAGGACATCCTAGCATACCTTTTATAATAATCCGATTGAACAAGGAGATGGGGGAGGAGCTATAATGGATATTCTAAAAAAAATTGAACAGCATCGAGAAGCAGAAGAACGCTTACAATGGGAAGGTACGTTTGCGGAGTATTTGGAGCTTGTGAAGGAAAGACCATGGGTGGCTCAAACAGCACACTCTCGCATTTACAATATGATAAAAGATGCTGGAATTGAAGAAGTTGATGGTAGAAGAAAGTATAACTTCTTTAGTAATCAGCTATTTGGGTTAGAGGATGCTTTAGAACGTCTTGTAGAGGAATATTTTCATCCGTCTGCAAAACGATTAGATGTTAGAAAACGTATTTTATTATTAATGGGTCCTGTTAGTGGAGGTAAATCAACATTAGTTACGATGTTGAAACGAGGATTAGAAACATATTCAAGAACAGATCGAGGAGCAATTTTTGCAATTAAAGGGTGCCCAATGCATGAAGATCCACTTCATTTAATTCCGCATCATTTACGAGATGATTTCTTTGATGAGTATGGAGTAAGAATTGAAGGGAATTTATCACCACTCAACGTTATGCGCCTAGAGCAAGAATATGGTGGGAGAATTGAAGATGTAGTTGTGGAGCGTATTTTCTTCTCTGAAGATCGCCGAACTGGTATTGGTACATTTAGCCCTTCTGATCCTAAATCACAAGATATTGCAGATTTAACAGGTAGCTTGGACTTTTCTACAATTGCAGAATATGGTTCAGAATCAGATCCACGAGCGTATCGCTTCGATGGAGAATTGAATAAGGCAAACCGTGGGATGATGGAATTCCAAGAGATGTTAAAATGCGACGAGAAGTTTTTATGGCATTTATTATCGCTTACACAAGAAGGGAATTTTAAAGCGGGAAGATTTGCACTTATTTCAGCAGATGAATTAATTGTAGCGCATACGAATGAAACAGAGTATCGCTCTTTCATAGCAAATAAGAAAAATGAAGCATTACACTCAAGAATTATTGTAATGCCAGTTCCATATAATTTACGAGTGAGTGAAGAAGAACATATTTATGAAAAAATGATTCGTGAAAGTGACGTGTCCGATGTGCACATTGCACCGCATACACTTCGGGTTGCAGCAATGTTTACGATTTTAACTCGTTTAAAAGATCCGAAGCGTCCAGATATTGATTTAATTAAAAAGATGCGTTTGTATGATGGAGAAACGGTAGAAGGTTATAATGCGATTGATGTAGAGGAGTTGCAACGCGAATATCAAGATGAAGGTATGAAAGGTATTGATCCTCGTTACGTTATTAACCGCATTTCTTCTACAATTATTCGAAAAGAGGTACCATCTATTAATGCTCTAGATGTGCTTAGATCTTTAAAAGATGGATTGGATCAGCATCCATCGATTAGTAATGAAGACCGAGAGCGCTATATGAACTTCATTTCATTAGCAAGAAAAGAATATGATGAAATTGCTAAAAAAGAAGTACAAAAAGCGTTTGTTTATTCGTATGAAGAATCCGCTAAGACACTTATGGATAATTACTTAGACAACGTTGAGGCGTACTGCAATAAGTCGAAATTACGTGATCCGTTAACAGGTGAAGAAATGAGCCCAGATGAAAAGTTAATGCGCTCGATTGAGGAGCAAATTGGAATTTCAGAAAATGCTAAAAAAGCATTCCGGGAAGAAATATTAATTCGCATCTCTGCTTATGCACGTAAAGGAAAACGCTTCGACTATAATTCGCACGAACGTCTTCGTGAAGCGATTCAGAAGAAGCTATTTGCTGATTTAAAAGATATAGTGAAAATTACAACATCAACGAAAACACCAGACGAAAATCAGCTGAAGAAAATTAATGATGTTGTTGCACGTTTAATTGATGAGCACGGCTATAATTCTTCTTCAGCAAATGAATTATTACGCTATGTAGGTAGTCTGCTAAACCGATAGTTTGATAACAAAACGCTGTCTCTTGTATTTTGCGGGACAGCGTTTTATTATCCAGTCATATGTGTAAGGTGTCATACCTTGTCCAAATGCAATAAATTAAGATGCAATTTTATGAATTTATTGTCAATTATTTTTACAATATGCATATGATAGAGTAACCAACCATTCATACGAAAAAAGCCAACACAATACAATATGTTGCAAAGTGTAAATGTGTGCAACTATGCATTGTGTTTCTTTCTTATCAAAGGCTGAATGATTCTTTTCTAGTATGTGAGTGGCAAAATTTTGTTTAGGATGCTCGGAGTATTATATGAAAAACGTTATATATGTTTATGGGATGATTTTCGATGGGCAGTTACCTTTCATTCTAGCTGGTACAGTATAAAACAAAATTTCTAGCTTGCTGTTCATATAGGAAGACAATTACAGTAAGGAGGGAAAGAAATGGGTGAAGAAAACCAACCAAATTATACGATTTCACAGGAAAACTGGTCCCTCCATCGCAAAGGATATGACGACCAACAACGCCATCAAGAGAAAGTACAAGAGGCAATTAAGAATAATTTACCCGATCTTGTAACAGAAGAAAGCATTGTTATGTCTAATGGTAAGGATGTTGTAAAAATACCGATTCGTTCTTTAGATGAATATAAGATTAGGTACAATTATGATAAAAACAAACACGTTGGGCAAGGAAATGGTGACAGCAAAGTTGGTGATGTCGTTGCGAGAGATGGATCAGGTGGTCAAAAGCAAAAAGGACCAGGAAAAGGGCAAGGAGCAGGGGATGCGGCTGGAGAAGATTATTATGAAGCTGAAGTCTCTATTTTGGAATTAGAGCAAGCATTTTTCAAAGAATTAGAATTACCTAATTTAAAGAGAAAAGAAATGGATGAAAACAAGATTGAACATGTTGAATTTAATGATATTAGAAAAACGGGATTATGGGGCAATATCGATAAGAAAAGAACGATGATATCCGCATATAAACGAAATGCGATGCGTGGTAAAGCATCTTTTCATCCAATTCATCAAGAAGATTTAAAGTTCCGTACTTGGAATGAAGTATTAAAGCCAGATTCAAAAGCTGTTGTATTAGCGATGATGGATACGAGTGGATCGATGGGAATATGGGAGAAATATATGGCACGGAGCTTCTTTTTCTGGATGACGAGATTTCTACGCACAAAGTATGAAACAGTAGATATTGAATTTATTGCCCATCATACGGAGGCAAAAGTAGTTCCAGAGGAAGAGTTTTTCTCAAAAGGAGAAAGTGGTGGAACAATTTGTTCTTCTGTATACAAAAAAGCACTCGAGCTAATTGATAATAAATACTCACCAGACCGCTATAATATTTATCCATTCCATTTTTCAGACGGTGATAATTTAACATCAGATAATGCTAGATGTGTAAAACTTGTTGAAGAATTAATGAAGAAGTGTAATATGTTTGGATATGGGGAAGTGAATCAGTACAATCGCCACAGTACACTTATGTCAGCCTATAAAAATATTAAAGATGAAAACTTCAGATATTATATTTTAAAGCAAAAAGCAGATGTATTCCATGCGATGAAGAGCTTTTTTAGAGAAGAATCAGGAGAGAAAATGGCATAACCCCTTTTTGAGGGGTTATTTTTTTGTAAACTTTTTATTTTTTTAGTTGACATTGATAATGAAAATCATTATCAATTATTCGAGAAATGATTACATTTTAACTTATATATTTTGGAGGAGATGTCAAGTTGAAAAGAAATAAAAGAAAACATATAAATGCAATGATTATAGCGGCGACGTTATCACTTCCGTTTGCTGTTTATTCAACACCTGCTTTAGCGGCAGTAGCAATTGAGGCGAATAAAACGGGACAAGGTTTAGAAGATGGTACATATGACGCTGTTATTAAAGCGTATAAAGATAAAACAAATGAAGAGTCTATGGCAGCTGTTTATATAAAAAATCCGAAATTAACAGTTGAGAACGGAAAGAAAATTGTAACAGCAACGTTAAGTGATAGTGATTTCTTTCAATACTTGAAAACAGAGGATATACATACTCCTGGTGTGTTTCATGATGTGAAAGTAATATCAGAAGATAAAAAGAAAAATGGAACGAAAGTGATTCAGTTTGAAGTAGGGGAATTAGGAAAAAGGTATAATATGCAAATGCATATTTATATTCCGACAATGGCTTATGACAATAAGTATCAAGTACAGTTTGAAGTAAATACATTGAATTTAGAAAATAATGTTCCAGAAGCACAAAAGGAAAATAAAGAGGATAAAGTGGATCAACAAGATGAAAATGGAAATGTAATATTAGATAAGCAATTACAAAAGCATATTAATAAATATAACTTGAATAGAGAAAATTTAGATACCCCAATAACTAAGGAAGATTTATTAAAAGTTAAATCTTTAATAGTCGTTGAAGCTAAAAGTAAAGGAATAAAAGACGTAAGCGGTCTAGAATATATGAAGAACTTAGAAAACTTAACGTTGGAAGAAGTTAAGTTAGAAAATATAAAATTTATCTCGAATTTGAGGCAATTGAAATCATTAAGTATAACCTATGGCGAACTTGAAGATATTGGACCTTTGGCTGAGTTAGAACATATTGAGAGTTTAAGCTTGAGAAATAATAAAATTTCAGATTTAAGCCCACTAAGTCAAATGAAGAAGATTAAATTGCTAGATTTAAATAGTAATTATATAAAAGATATTAAACCATTATTTACAGCGAAATCTTTAAGGACTTTGACTGTAGCAAATAATCAAATTAGTAATGCTAATCTTGCTGGGATTGAGCAACTGAAGAATGTGAAGAGTTTATCTTTAAGTAACAATGGACTTACTAATATTGAACATATTACACCAATGAAAAAATTAGTAGAGTTAGACCTTTCTAAAAATGAATTAGAAAACATCGAACCTTTATCAAGAATGTCTACTGTACAATCACTTAATTTAGAAGAAAACTATATTTCAGATATAACACCACTTAGTCAATTAACAGGTTTATATGATTTAAAGCTAGCGTCAAATGAAATTCGTGATGTTAGACCGGTTCAAGAGTTAGGAAAAAGAATGTACATTGACGTTCAAAGACAAAAAATCTTTTTAGATGATGTAGAAAAAGATAAGGAAGTTAAAATACCTATCTATAATTTACAAGGCGAGCCACTCGATACTATTCAATTAAAGAATGGAGATGGAATAGTTAATAATGGTTCTGTTAAATGGAGTACTACCGGTGAAAAAACATATGAATTTATATTAGATATAAAGCCAGAAGAAAATCGTATTAAGTTTAATGGAACAGTAATTCAAAATGTTGTTGAAAGGTTAGATGAAATAAAAGAGGATAATGAACAAAAGGAAAATGTAATTCTCGATAAAACTTTACAACAACATATTAATAAAGAGAATTTAGGTAGAGAGAATTTAAACGCTCCTATCACAAAAGAAGATTTATTACAGATTAAAAAATTAGAGATCCTTAAAGAAAAAGGAAAAGAGATAAAAGATATAACAGGCTTAGAATACATGATGAACTTAGAAAAACTCACTTTGGAAGGAGTAGGTCTGAAAAATATTGAGTTCATCTTAAACATGAAACAATTGAATAATTTGAATGTATCTCATAATCAAATTGAAGATACTACTCCATTATCTTCATTAAAAAATTTACAATGGTTAAATCTTACAGATAATCGTATTAAAGATGTGTCAGTTCTTGGATCAATGTTAGACTTACTTAGTTTAAAATTAGCTGAAAATAAGATTCGTGATGTAAGGCCGTTAATACAATTAGGCCAGTGGGGAACAATTGATGTTAGAAGGCAAAAGGTCATTTTGGATGATGCAGAAATAAATAAAGAAGTGAAAATACCTGTATATGATTTAGAAGGGGAACGAATTGAAAAGATTACGTTAAAGAGTGCAGGTGGAATGCTTACTGATGAGGGAATCATTTGGAGTACTCTAGGAGAAAAAATATATGAATTTGACTTGGATGCAGATCATTATGAGACGGGCATATTATATAGTGGCATCGTCATGCAGAATATAGTAGAAAAATTAATACCGAAAGAAGAAGTGAAAGAAACGATAAAAGAAGTTGAAGAAACAAAAGAAGAAGTGAAAGAAACGATAAAAGAAGTTGAAGAAGAGCAAGAGGAAGTAAAAGAGCCAATAAAAGAAGTTGAAGAGGTAAAAGAAGAAGTGGACGAGCCAACAACAGGAGTTGAAGGGGCGAAAGCTGAGATAAAAGGAACAGGAAAAGAAATTGAAGGTTCAAAAGACGCAGTAAATCAATCCACAGTAGTCCAAGAACAAAACGTGAATAATCAAGTTGTGAAAGAAAATAAACCAGTTGTTAATAAGCAAGAAGAAAGTAAGAAATCATTAGGAGCAACAGGTGGACAAGAGAATACCTCAATATTACTTTCAGGCATAGCGTTAGTTCTTTCAGCATTGAGTATGTTTGTATTTAGAAAGAGATTATTTAAGAAATAAAAAACGTTTTATTTTATTATAATGTAATATGATTATATGAGTTTTTAAGAAGACATTATCATGGCGATTTCATTTTGAAATATGCTTATGATGATGTCTTTTTTAGAAGGAGATAAATGGAAAAGGTGTCGGAGAGCGGTTATTACAAGCTTCAATTCAATATATTTTCTCCTTCCAAGGGATGAGAGAGGTAGAACTATGTTTGAATACGAATTATGATCGTGCGATGAAGTTGTACAAGAAAGTAGGTTTTGAGGAGAAGGCATGTTTACAACACTATATAATAGAGTAAAAAACCCCATTCGTATGAAAATTATATTTCATACGAATGGGGTTTTTTAATTTACTTTTTTCCTCATTTATCATGGATTTAGAAATAATTTGAGGTGCCAATCGCTACATAACCTTTTTTATTTTTTTCGGAACTTCTTTCGTTTGCAAATTAACATCTTCTTTTCGTAGCTCTTTAAAGAGTGAAGTAACCATAAGGACGACTACGATAGAAAATGGTAGTGCTGCGATGATCGCTGCAATTTGCAGTGCATTTAATCCTCCAGCTTGTAATAAAATAGCTGCAATAATCGCGATTGTTAATCCCCATATAAGTTTTAAACTATTTTTTGGTGATAAGCTTCCGTTACTCGTTTGCATAGAAACGACAAATGTTGCCGAGTCAGCAGAAGTAACGAAAAATGTGGCTACTAAAATTAACCCGATAATTGTTAAAAATGTAGAGAACGGTAGATGTGAAATAACAGCAAATAATCCAATCTCTGTACCATTTTTTGCGATTTCATCAGCTATACCAAGCGATTGGAACATTTCCATATGGATAGCGGTACCGCCAAATACTGCAAACCAAAATGTGCAGATGAGAGTTGGGACTAATACAACTCCAAAAATAAATTCTTTTATTGTGCGTCCTTTAGAAATACGGGCGATGAATGTACCGACGAATGGGGACCAAGAGATCCACCATCCCCAATAGAAAATAGTCCAGTTTTCTATCCAAGAAGAAGATTTTTCATTAAATGCTCCTAAATTTAATCCCATACTAGGTAAAGCTCCAATATAAGAACCGAGTGTAGATGTGAAATATTTCATAATAAATACAGTTGGTCCTAAAAGTAAGAAGGAGACGAGTAATATACCTGCAAGAGAGAAATTTAAGTTACTCAAATATTTAATCCCACGATCTAAGCCTGTTTGTGCACTTGTTAAATATAAAACAGCGAAGATAGCGATAAGTACGAGCTGTGTAAGTAAAGTGTTATGAATAGAAGGGAATAAATAGCTTAATCCTCCAGCAATTTGTTGAGCACCAATCCCAACAGATGGCACAATACCAAATACTGTGGCTAAAACAGCTAAAATATCGACTGTTTTTCCGATAGGAGAATTTTTCGATCGATTAAATAATGGAGTAACTGTAGCCCCAATTGTGCTACCTTTTTGTTTGCGGAATGTGAAATATGCAATTGTTAAAGCAACCATTGCGTATAGTGCCCATGGAAAGAGGCCCCAGTGGAAAAATGAATATTGCATAGCGAGTTTGGCACTTTCCTCTGTACCTGCTTTTCCTGTTAATGGATTTGTAAAATGTGAAATCGGTTCAGCGATTCCATAAAAGAGGAGTCCAATTCCCATTCCTGCTCCAAACAACATGGATAGCCAAGATGGATAACTATACTTTGGTTTTTCTCCATCTTTACCAAGACGAATAGAACCGTATTTAGAGAATGCTAAATACGTGGCTAAAATAATCATTGCAGTCATAAGTAGAGAGTAAAACCATCCAAATTTATTGAGGATAAATGAGTTTAAAGAAGATGTAACGCTTTGTAAATCATAGCCTTGTATCCAACTTGCCGGGGTAATTCCCCATATGATGAATAATGTTGTTAGCAAGATGGAGATATAGAATACACTGTTTTCTTTTTTTATCACAGAATCCCACCCTTGTTTAATAAAGTTAACAATTATATTAATCATAACAATTGAAAGGTGAATTGTCAAAAAATTCGATTTTTAACATGTGTAAAAGGACTGTTTAATCGCTAAAGATTCATAACTATTGGTGGCTAGATAGTGGGGAGGTTGTTCACGATATGTACAAAATGTAAGAAGAAATAATATGAAATATTGCATTTTATATTGTTGTATCTAGATTTTATGTTAAATTCTTGGATGGAATATTAAAATAGGGGGCAAGGATATGAACAAGAAATCAAAGATCAATAAAGTGATGCTTAGCATTAGTACAATGGCTCTATCGCTGGGGGCAATTCAAACTCATGCATCAGCAGAAGAAAAGGTGCCATATAATGTATTGCATTCGAAACCAGTAGGAATTGAAAAGCCAGTAGATGAGATTGGACACGTTTCTAAAGCGGAGGAAACATTATCGTTTCAAGAACGGTTAAAAGTAGGAGACTTTTCACAACGACCAGCATCTATTCCGAACAAAGCGGCAGTAAAGCAAGTTAAAGAAAGCTATTCAATGGCTGATTTAAACAAAATGAATGATCAAGAATTAGTCGAAACGTTAGGTAGTATTAAGTGGCACCAAATTACAGACTTATTCCAGTTTAATGAAGATGCAAAAGCTTTTTATAAAGATAAAGGGAAAATGCAAGTCGTTATAGATGAATTAGCTCATCGGGGTAGTACATTTACGAAAGATGATTCAAAAGGAATTCAAACGTTTACGGAAGTGCTACGTTCAGCTTTTTATCTGGCATTTTATAATAACGAATTAAGTGAATTAAATGAAAGAAGTTTCCAGGACAAATGTTTACCTGCTTTAAAATCTATCGCAAAAAATCCAAACTTTAAGCTTGGTACAGCTGAACAAGATACAGTCGTATCTGCATACGGAAAATTGATTAGTAACGCTTCAAGTGATGTTGAAACGGTTCAATACGCAGCTAATATTTTAAAACAATATAATGATAATCTTCATACGTATGTAGACGATCGTATGAAAGGACAAGCTGTATACGATATTATGCAAGGGATTGACTATGATATACAGTCTTACTTAATTGAGGCTCGTAAAGAAGCGAATGAAACGATGTGGTATGGAAAAGTAGATGGGTTTATTAATGAAATAAATCGTATTGCTCTTCTAAATGAAGTAACACCAGAAAATAAGTGGCTCGTTAATAATGGAATTTACTTTGCTAGTCGTTTAGGGAAGTTTCATAGCAATCCAAATAAAGGATTAGAAGTTGTGACACAGGCAATGCATATGTATCCACGTTTAAGTGAGCCGTATTTTGTCGCAGTAGAACAAATTACAACAAATTATAACGGAAAAGATTATAGCGGGAATACAGTAGATTTAGAGAAAATACGTAAAGAAGGAAAAGAACAGTACTTACCAAAAACGTATACATTTGATGATGGATCTATCGTATTTAAAACAGGAGATAAAGTATCGGAAGAAAAAATTAAGAGACTATACTGGGCTGCAAAGGAAGTAAAAGCGCAGTATCATCGTGTAATTGGGAATGATAAAGCGTTAGAGCCGGGCAATGCAGATGATATATTAACGATCGTAATTTATAACAGTCCAGAAGAGTACCAATTAAATAGACAACTGTATGGATATGAAACGAACAACGGTGGAATTTATATTGAAGAAACAGGAACATTCTTTACATATGAACGCACGCCAGAACAAAGTATTTATAGTTTAGAAGAATTATTCCGCCATGAGTTTACCCATTATCTTCAAGGGAGATATGAAGTGCCAGGTTTATTCGGAAGAGGAGATATGTATCAAAATGAAAGGTTAACTTGGTTCCAAGAAGGAAATGCAGAGTTTTTCGCAGGGTCTACTCGAACAAATAATGTAGTACCGAGAAAGAGCATCATTAGTGGATTATCATCTGATCCTGCAAGTCGTTATACAGCAGAGCGTACATTATTTGCTAAATACGGTTCTTGGGATTTCTATAATTACTCGTTCGCATTGCAGTCTTACTTATATACGCATCAGTTTGAAACATTTGATAAAATTCAAGATTTGATTCGTGCGAATGACGTGAAAAATTATGATGCATATCGTGAAAATCTAAGTAAAGATCCTAAGTTAAATAAAGAGTATCAAGAGTATATGCAGCAGCTAATCGATAATCAAGATAAATATAATGTACCGGCAGTAGCAGATGATTATTTAGCTGAACATGCCCCAAAATCATTAACAGCAGTAGAGAAAGAAATGACTGAAACGTTGCCGATGAAAGATGCAAAAATGACAAAACATAGCTCCCAATTCTTTAATACATTTACATTAGAAGGTACGTATACAGGTAGTGTAACAAAAGGTGAGTCAGAAGATTGGAACGCAATGAGTAAGAAAGTAAATGAAGTTTTGGAACAACTTGCGCAAAAAGAATGGAGTGGCTACAAAACTGTTACAGCATATTTCGTCAATTATCGTGTAAATAGCTCAAATGAATTTGAATATGATGTAGTCTTCCACGGTATCGCAAAAGATGACGGAGAAAATAAAGCTCCAACGGTTAATATAAATGGCCCTTATAATGGACTTGTAAAAGAAGGTATTCAATTTAAAAGCGACGGCTCAAAAGATGAAGATGGAAAAATCGTTTCTTATTTATGGGACTTTGGAGACGGAAGCACAAGTGCAGAAGTAAATCCAGTACATGTATATGAAAGAGAAGGTTCATATAAAGTAGCGTTAATAGTAAAAGATGATAAAGGGAAAGAGAGTAGAAGCGAAACAACGGTTACGGTTAAAGATGGAAGTTTAACAGAATCAGAACCAAATAATCGCCCGGAGGAAGCAAATCGTATTGGACTAAACACTACGATAAAAGGTAGCCTTATCGGCGGGGATCACACTGATGTTTATACATTTAGTGTAGCATCAGCGAAAAATATTGATATTTCCGTTTTAAATGAGTATGGAATCGGGATGACATGGGTACTTCACCATGAATCAGATATGCAAAATTATGCTGCTTACGGTCAAGCAAATGGCAATCATATAGAGGCAAACTTTAATGCAAAACCAGGTAAATATTACTTGTATGTATATAAATATGATAATGGCGATGGAACATACGAATTATCAGTAAAATAAGTGCTTTTCCAATGTATGTTTAACTTTACTTTTTGTGGAAAATAGTATATTATATAGATATATAATATATCGGTTATTTTCTAGGAGGAGCCTGTCACAATAGGCTTCTCCTGTTCTTTTTTAGAGGCCTGTACTGCAGGCTTTTCTTTAAAGAGTAAATAACTGAAAATTAAGAACAATAATCTTTGAAAGAGGTGGGGCATACACATAACAAAAAAGGGATTGTTTAAGAGAGGGGGATAAGAAATGGTTTTGTTTGGTTATCCACTTGAGACAATTTATTTATACGGATTTATTATTGCTACTATACTCACTGTGATTTATATCTTTTTTGGGGATATATTTGAATCCATATTTAGTTTTGGAGGCGGATCTGTATCCGTTGTTACTTTATTACTTAGTTTTTTCGCTATGTTATGTGGACTTAGTTATATAGGAGAATATTTATTTTCCTTTAATAGTATTCTTATTTTCGTGGCTGCATTTGCTATATCCTTTATTGGTGTATTCATAATGAAAATATTAATTTTAAAGCCGATTGCAGAGGCTGAACAAAATACTGTGCAACGTATGGATGAATTCATTGGTTGCAAGGGAGAAGTCATTACGACAATTCCTACAGAAGGATTTGGTGAAGTATTAATATCCTCCCAATTTGGAAGTAATGCAATTCCAGCTAAAACAATTGGGAAAAAAGATATTTCACAAGGAACTGAGGTTATTATTGAGGGAGTCCAAGATGGTGTTTTGCTTGTACAAAACATCGCTTATTCTTTAAAAAAACCAAAATTATAAGGGGGAATTCACATGACGATTCCATTAATTATTGGTGGAGTTTTACTCGCAATTTTAATTCTACTCATTTTAGTATTCATTACGAAGTATCGAACAGTTGGACCAGATGAAGCGTTAATTGTGACAGGGAACTGGCTTGGTGGTGGGAAAAATGTAGTGACCACTGATGATGGAAAGAAGATTAAGATTATTCGCGGTGGCGGTACATTCGTAGTGCCAATCATGCAAAGAGCAGAACCTTTAAGCTTACTAAATTACAAGTTAGAAGTGGGCACACGCGATACGTATACGAAGCAAGGTGTTCCAGTTACAGTAAATGGTGTTTCTATTATTAAAGTAGGTTCTACAATTGAAGAAGTATCGACAGCAGCTGAGCAATATTTAGGAAAAGAAACAGAAGAGTTAAAAGTAGAAGCGAAAGAAGTTTTAGAAGGTCATTTACGTGCGATTTTATCTTCTATGACAGTAGAAGATGCGTATAGTAATAGAGAGCAATTTGCTCAAAAGGTGCATGAAGTAGCTTCTACAGATTTAAAGAAAATGGGTCTTCGTATCGTTTCCTTTACAATTAAAGAAATTATGGATAAGAACGGTTACTTAGATGCACTTGGTCAGCCGCAAATTGCGACGGTTAAGCGTGATGCAACAATTGCAAATGCAGAGCGTGAAAAGGAAGCGCGTATTGAAAAAGCTCGTGCTGAGAAAGAAGCGAAAGAGGCTGAATACCAACGTGATGCCCAAATCGCTGAAGCTGAAAAACATAAAGAATTAAAAGTACAATCTTATAAGAGAGAGCAAGAACAAGCTCGTGCAGATGCAGATCTTTCTTACGAATTACAACAAGCGAAAGCACAACAAGGTGTTACAGAAGAGCAAATGCGCGTTAAAATCATTGAGCGTGAGAAACAAATTGAATTAGAAGAAAAAGAGATTGCGCGTCGTGAAAAGCAATACGATGCAGAAGTAAAGAAAAAAGCAGATGCAGATCGCTATGCTGTTGAGCAATCAGCGGAAGCAGAAAAAGTAAAACAAATGAAAAAGGCAGATGCGGATCAATATAAGATTGAAGCTGAAGCGAGAGCACGTGCGGAAGAAGTACGTGTGGAAGGTTTAGCGAAGGCGGAAATCGAAAAAGCGCAAGGTCAAGCAAAAGCGGAAGTACAAAAAGCACAAGGTACGGCGGAAGCAGATGTTATTAGGTTAAAAGGTTTAGCAGAAGCAGAAGCGAAACAAAAAATTGCAGAGGCATTTGAGTTATATGGCCAAGCGGCAATTATGGATATGGTACTTAAAATGCTTCCAAGTTATGCGAAGGAAGTTGCAAGCCCACTTAGTAACATTGATAAAATTACAGTTGTCGATACAGGCGGCGGTGGTAAAAATAGCGGCGCCGGAAAAGTTGCAGGTTATGCGACTGATTTAATGGCAACGATGCAAGAAACATTAAAAGCTTCTTCTGGTATTGATTTAAAAGAGTTATTAGAAGGGTTTGCTGGAAAAGGAGCAGTACAACAATTATCAAACGATAAACCGGTTGTATCTGTAGTAGAAGATGAGAAAAACGAAGTAGAAAAAGATAAAGAATAGTATAGTGGGAAGAACCTCTAGTAAGTGAGATACTAGAGGTTCTTCTGTGAATTATTCGAATAATATACATTTTAATATATTGTTTTAATTATTTAATTTATATAGAATGAAAAGGGTATGTATTAATTCTTTAATAGAAAAAGAGATAAAGAGTTGATACATTTTAATCGTATAATTTATATAAAGAAATTAAATGTAAGGTAATTACATTTAAAACGGTATGGAGGGGTAGAAATATGCTTCAAGGGAAATTAAGGAGAACTAGTTTAAAAGCAAAGTTACTTGTATCATTTGTTATTGTTTTAATTCTTCCAAGTATTGTAATTGGTTGGACGTCTTATCAGCAAGCAAAGACAAATTTTAATGAAACAATTTTACAATCAGCGGAAGATAACGTAAAGATTTTAAATAATGTTATTAATAAAGAGATAGACAGTAAAAAGGTAGACGCAGTATATTTTACAAAGTTATTTAACGGAGTAAGTTACGGAACTGATCAGCTTCAAAATGTGCAAAATAAATTAGAAGAATATAATAAATTACATCCAGAAATAGAAGCAATTTATACGGGATCTAGTACGGGACAATTTATTCAATCACCGTCTATTCAAATGCCAGATGGATACAATCCTACCGAAAGAGATTGGTATAAAGAAGCAGCGAAAAAAAGCGGAGAAGTGGTTATCACAGCTCCA
Source organism: Bacillus cereus group sp. RP29 (assembly GCF_040459765.1). Taxonomy (NCBI): domain Bacteria; kingdom Bacillati; phylum Bacillota; class Bacilli; order Caryophanales; family Bacillaceae; genus Bacillus; species Bacillus cereus group sp. RP29. The sequence goes on along the minus strand of NZ_JARVHN010000001.1, from coordinate 4,769,319 downwards.
TATAAGTCAAGTACAACAGGGAATATTGTTATTACAATAGCAAAACAAAATGAGGATAAGAGCGGTGTTCTCGGTATTGATTTAATTATTAATGATATTGTAAATACTTCAAAAATGGTCAATATCGGCAAAAAAGGATATGTAGCAATCTTCGACCAATCTAAACATGTAATAGCACATCCGACGATGAAACCGGGTGACAAAATAGAAGAAAAACTTGAGAAGGAATTGTACAAACAGGAAACAGGTGATTTTAAATTCAAACTCGATGGTGATGATCGCAATATTACCTTTATAACAAATAAGCAGACTGGATGGAAAATAGCAGGAATTATGCCTTCAAAAGAAATTATTGAAGCAGCTAATCCTATTTTCTATAAAACGCTAACTGTTATTGGTATTTCATTAATAATTGGTGGGATTTTAATTTACTTCATAATTGCTTCTATCATTAGTCCGTTAAAACAACTTGTTATATCATCGAAAAAGATTAGTGAAGGCGATTTAACAGAAACAATTACAGTTCATTCTAAAGATGAAATTGGACAGCTAGGAGAAAGTTTTAATGAGATGGCGGCATCATTACATCAGGTCATTTCCAATATAAATACTTCAGCAAGTCACGTAGCGGCATCTTCAGAAGAATTAACAGCTAGTATGAAGCAGACAAGTGAAGCGACGGAACAAATTACACAAGCAATAGAGCAAGTGTCGAGCGGGGCTGAAATACAAACGAAAGAAGTTGAAGAAGGCGCAACATTATTAGAAGAAGTTACAGAAGGAATTCAGCGTGTTGCAGATAGTTCTTCATTAGTATCCACAGCATCTATGTATACGAAGAAAAAGGCTGAAGATGGTGGAAAGTTAGTTGAACAAACTGTGAATCAAATGCAATTAATCCATGAGTCTGTTTCACAATCAGATAAAGTTATTGTTTTGTTAGATGATAAATCAAAACAAATTGGAGCAATTCTTGAGGTGATTCAACACATTGCAGAGCAGACTAATTTATTAGCGTTAAATGCGGCAATTGAGGCTGCAAGAGCTGGAGAGCAAGGAAGAGGATTTGCAATTGTAGCAGATGAAGTACGAAAATTAGCTGAGCAATCAGGACAGTCTTCTACGGAAATTGGAAAACTAGTGAAAGAGATCCAATTTGATATCAAGGAAACGGTAAGTTCTATGAAGCAAGTTGGGACAGAAGTACAATCAGGGCTTGTAGTTGCAAATGAAACGAAGCAAAGCTTTGCTGAAATACTGAAATCTACAGATGATACAGTTGTACAAATTGATAACATGGTAGAAGTAGCGAAGCAAATGACAGTAGATGCAAAACAAGTTAGTGCATCAATTAATGAAATTGCAGCTACGATTGAAGAAAATGCAGCAAGCGTTCAAAATATTGCTGGTTCTTCAGAAGAACAATTAGCTTCAGTAGATGAAATCAATGCAGCAGCAGTTCATTTATCACAAATGGCAGAGGAATTACAGGAGATGATTGGTAAGTTTAAAGTGTAATAATGATTGTTAAGAAACGAGGTAATAATTTTACTTCGTTTCTTTTTTATGAAGAGAAAAAGAAAGAAATATAGAGTAACCGTGTTATGATTAAGTATAATTAAAGAGACTGTATATTCTTTAAATTCTATCTTTAATCATGTTAGGGGAATGGTTTTGAAATTTAAAAAATTAAAACTCCAACCGAGAATCACATTAACTATTAGTACACTTATTCTTGTTGTACTTATGCTAACGAGTTATTTATTTTATTACATATTATCTGAAACGGTAGAAGAGCAAATTGGCAAAAGAGCTTTGCATGTTGCGAAAACAGTTGCTGCTATACCAGAAATCAAGGAAGCTTTTCAAACAGAAAATCCAGCTTCTATTATTCAACCGATTGCGGAAAAAATTCGAATTGATACAGATGCTGATTTTATTGTAGTTGGAAATAAAGAAGGGATTCGTTATGCACATCCTAGGAAAGATAAAATAGGAGAAGCAATGGTTGGCGGAGATAACAAAGGAGTTTTATTAGAAGGGAAATCTTATGTTTCGAAAGCAACTGGATCATTAGGCCCTTCATTACGCGGAAAAGTTCCAATCCATAATCAGGAAAATGAAATCATTGGTGTGGTATCTGTTGGATTTTCAATGGATGATATTCATGGAGCGGTAGAAGTGTATGGAAAGCGTGTGTTTTGGATTACAATAATAGGTCTATTAATTGGAGTAATCGGCTCTATATATTTAGCTGGCAGTATAAAAAGAATGATGTTTGGGATGGAGCCAGAAGAAATTTCATCTTTATATGAAGAGCATAGTACAGTGATTCAATCTGTACGTGAGGGGATTATTGTCATTGATCAACATGGCATAATTAGTTTAGTTAATCAAGCAGCCTATGATATTCTTTCGCTAGATGAACAACGAAATATTATTGGAGAATTTATTTTAGATATAATTCCTAATTCAACGATATTAGATGTACTTCAAACTGGTGAAGAACAGTTTGACCGCCAATTAAATATAAAAGGGCAGGCTGTTATTGCGAACCGTCTACCCATTAAAGTAAAGAATAAAGTAACTGGCGTTGTATCGAGCTTACGTTTGAAATCTGAAATGGATCAGTTAACAGCAGAATTATCTCAGACGAAGCAATATACAGAGGCATTAAGAGCGCAAACGCATGAATATAACAATTTGTTGTATACGCTTTCAGGTCTTATCCAGCTAGAATTATATGAAGATGCTTTGGAGCTTATTCATAAGGAAACAGCGGTATATCAAGATTTTGTTCAATTTATTATGAAACGAATTCAAAATCCATGGTTAGGTGGGATTTTAATTGGATTCTATAATAGAGCAAGAGAGTTGAAGATTGATTTTATGCTAGATAGAGAGAGTAGCTTAGACAAATTAAGCCCGCATATTGAGAGTAATTATGTCGTTTCTATTTTAGGAAATTTAATTACGAATGCATTTGAAGCGATTGAAAGAAATGAAGAACATGATAAGAAAGTAAGAATGTTTGTGACTGATATCGGAGAAGAAATAGTCATTGAAGTGGAAGACTCAGGACAAGGGATTCATGATGAGGTCATTACTAGCATATTCTATAAAGGCTTCTCGACGAAAGAAGGCGAGAAGCGAGGATATGGATTAGCAAAGGTGAAAGAGTTAGTAGAAGATTTAAATGGAAGTATCGCAATCGAAAAAGGGGATTTAGGTGGTGCATTGTTTATTATTGCATTACCAAAAGAGAGAGGCGAATTGTAATGGGTGAGGAGATTGAAGTATTGATTGTAGAAGATGATATTCGAATTGCAGACATTCATCGTCGTTTTACTGAAAAGATTGAGGGATTTAAAGTAATTGGAACAGCGACGACTGGGGAACAAGCGAAAGAATGGCTAGATCTTGTGAAGCCACAGCTCGTTTTATTAGACGTGTACTTACCTGATATGCAAGGAACGGAACTTGTCACATATATTAGACATAATTTACATGATACAGATATTATTATGATTACAGCTGCATCGGAAACAGATGTAGTGAGGCACGCCCTGCGAGGTGGAGTAACAGATTATATCGTAAAGCCACTTATGTTTGATCGATTTAAAACAAGTTTGGAAAATTACCAAAAAAAGCTTGTGCAGTTAAAGAAAAATAACCAATTATCTATCGAACAAATAGAACATTTATGGTCTCAAAGAGGCGTAAAGGGAAATGAAATAGAATATGCCCCGAAAGGTATAGACCCCTTAACTTTAGCAAAAATAAAAAAGCATATGTTAACAGTGAATGAAGAAGGTATTACTGCGGAAGTGCTAAGCTCAATGGTCGGAGTAAGCAGATCGACAGCGAGGCGTTATTTAGAATATTTAATATCAGGAAAGAAAGTTCATGCGGAGCTTATATATGGGAGTGTTGGGAGACCAGAAAGAAGATATTTTCTTATTCCTTCATAATAAAAAACAGTAGAGGATATATGTCCGCTACTGTTTTTTTATTTTATATTGGAATAACCCCAATTAAAATTCCAGTAATCAACATGACCATTGTCGTTCCAACCGCCCACAATAAAGTAAAACGTTGATGTTCACCAAAATCAACCTTTGCCATCCCAACTAATAAATAAGTGGATGCAACAAGGGGGCTTAATAAGTGAACAGGTTGTCCCAGTAAGGAAGCGCGTCCCATTTCAGCTGCACTAATTCCATAAGTAGCAGCAGCTTTTGTCAAAATAGGTAATACTCCGAAGTAAAATGCATCATTGGACATGAAAAATGTGAATGGCATACTAAGAAGAGCTGTAATAATTGGTAGTTGTGGGCCAAGAGCGTCTGGTATAAGAGTTACTACACTTTTAGCCATTGCATCTACCATTTTTGTTCCTGATAAAATTCCAGTGAAAATCCCAGCGGCAAATACGAGAGAAACAACTGCTAATACGTTTCCTGCGTGAGAAGCAATACGCTCTTTCTGTTGATCTAAGTTCGGATAGTTAATCATAACAGCAATAGCGAAAGCGATTGTAAATAAAACAGGTAATGGCATAACTTCTAGTATAAGACAGACAAGTAAGGTAGCAGTTAATAAAAAGTTAATCCATAGAAGTTTAGGGCGCTTATGAACAGCAGCTTCTACTGTTGCAGCTTGCTCATCTGTTGTTTGCATTTGTTTTAAATATTGTATATCCATAATTCCTAAACGTTTTCTTTCTTTTTTTCCAAGATAGTAAGCAACGAAAACTACCCAAAGTGCACCAGCAATCATTCCTGGTATAAGTGGTGTAAAGAGCTCTGATGCGTCTAGTCCAAGTGCACTCATAACACGAGCTGTCGGTCCACCCCACGGTGTAAGATTTGTCACGCCTGCACCTAACATAACAACCCCAGCTAATATAAGTGGATTCATTCCAAGGCGTTTATATAGTGGGTACATTGCGGAAACAGTAATCATATACGTTGTCGTTCCATCCCCATCTAATGAAACGATAATTGTAAGAATCGCTGTACCAACAACAATTTTTAAAGGATCTCCTTTTACAAATTTCAAAATCCTATTAATGACAGGATCAAATAAACCGCTATCAATCATAATTCCAAAATATAAAATAGCAAACATAAGCATAATACCAGTAGGTGCTAGTTTTTGAATGCCCTCTAACATCATAGGTCCCATGTTTGCATAAAATCCTCCAATTAATGCGAACGTAATTGGAATTAATATTAATGCTACTAGTGCTGACATACGTTTTGTCATAATTAAAAACATAAAGACAAATACCATTGCAAATCCAAGTAGTGCTAACATGTAATCTCCCCCTCAAAAATGATTGCGCTTTCAAAAAAATAAAAATTCAGAAAAAGGTTTTTTGTTTATCATAAAAGCATCTATTTGAATGGTAAATAATTTGAAAAATAACATCATTAGAAGCATAATTTTTATTTTGGTCATTTTGTTCACGGGAGTTAATTTGAATTTTTAAAAAGTAAGCTGCTCTCCATAAGAATGGTAGAATAAGATGACAATATTGAAGTGTGAAATAGGGAGTAGATTTTATATGAAAACAAGAATGGAAGAGATTTGTAGTTCTTATGAAGGAAAAGTAGAAGAGATTTTTGTTAATGAATCTTCTTACGTATATGAGTGGGAAAAATTAATGATGATCCGAAAAAATAACGGTGAACTTGAAAAGGTTGCAGTCGGCATCAGTGGAAATATAAGATTAGTAAATGTAGTTGTTGGGCAGCAAATTCATACAGATACATTATTAATTAAAATAGAAGATGATTTAGTAATTACAGGTTGTGAATGATGAGAGGTGTGTAGAGAGGACTACACATCTTTTTTGTTCCATATATTACAAAAGACACATCATTTTTTCACAAATCGCACACAAGTTTTTGATATGCTCCTTGTAGAAGATACGGTTAGGGAGGAAATACAATGAGAACAAAGTATGTGATGCTTGCTATATGCTTATTCTTTGTCTTTACAATTGTAGGATGTGGTAAGAAACAAGCAGAGGCTGTGGCAATTGATGAGAAGCATGATAAGTGTGATATTTGCCAAATTGGGGTAATGGATAATCAATTTGCAACAGAAATCATTTTAGAAAATGGAAAAGCATTAAAGTTTGATGATATCGGTTGTATGTATAAATGGATGGAGATTAATCCAGGTGAAAAGACGAAAGAAAAATTTGTTCGAGATTATGATTCGAAAGATTGGGTTTCGTTAGAAGATGCTACTTATGTATATGATAAAACAATTACAACACCAATGGCTTATAATGTCATTTCATTTAAAAACAAAAAAGATGCAAAGAGCTTTGTATCTAACTATAAGGGGAAAGTTCTCTCGTATAAAGAGCTAGCAGAGCATAAATGGGAAATGAATAAAGAAATGATGGGGAACACGAAAAAGGGAAATCACGGTGGGCATCATTAATACTAGAAAAAGACAACTGCATAGTTGTCTTTTTCTAGTATTATTCAGGTGCAAATATAGAAAAGGTGTAAAATTTTTAGAAGAACGGTTACAATGGAATGTAGTGACCTAAAGCAACCATGTATGTACTTTTTAGAAATGTATACAAATGCGGTGAAAACGTGCTAAACTAATTGCTTCATAATGCTAATGATGAGGCCAGCAGGCGTATCATTCCAATAGGTTGAGAAACATCATATAAGTTTAAGATAATCCAATTAAAGAAGGAATATAAAGTGCTTATGGATAAATGTACTCAAGAAGAGTTATTGTATGTGATGGAGGAATGGTTAAGAAAACATTATCTTTCATAGGAGCTGTAGTTGTGAGAAAACAAAAAATTTTATTATGTATGTTATTAGGACTTTTAATGACGGTAGTGGCTTGCGATAAGCAAGAAGAGCCAGAATCGAAACCGGTTCATGTGAAAAACGAAAAGAAACAAGAGAAGCATAAAGAACAGGAAGAATCTAAAGAAGAAAAAAGTATAAATTTAATGGACAAACAGTTGCTACTTTCTGCAACTCTTGGAGATACAGAAACAGCTATGAAGTTGATCCAAGATGGAGCGAATATAAATGTAGAAGGTGACAACGGAGAAACACCTGTCCTTGCAGCAACGTACCAAAATCATGTAGAGACAGTGAAAGCATTAATTGGTGCAGGTGCTAATATTGAAATTAAAGATGAGAAACAAAGTAATCCACTTCTTTATGCGAGTAGAGAAGGCTATACGGATATTGTAAAAGTATTAATTAATGCAGGAGTTAATACGAAAGAAACGACTAAGTCAGGTGGAACAGCCCTTATTTCTGCATCTGAGCGTGGCCATGTAGAGGTCGTAAAAGAATTGTTAGAGCATACAGATATTGATGTGAATTATAAAAATGCTCGTGGTGGAACAGCTTTAGTAGAAGCAATTGTATTAGGAAATGGTAGTGAAAATCACAAGAAAGTAATTCAAATGCTTATTGACCACGGGGCAGATGTAAATATGGCCAATAAGGAAAATATTACGCCACTGCAATATGCTGAAAAAAGAGGTTTTAAAGATATTGCAAATATGTTGAGGGTAGCTGGAGCGAATGAAGTAGTACAGCCACAACCGCAACCGGTAGAATAACAAGTATGAAATAATCCCATTTAGATAGACAGAATGAAGAAGTCATTGAGTATGATGGATTCAGTAATGTGTATGTAAATGGGATTTTTGTTTTGGGCATGAAAAATAGATTATGAATGGTATATGGAGTAACTAAGGAGAATATAAATGAGGCTCTCAGAACTTGATTTAATAGCAATTCAGGTAGAGGTTTTATTTGTTCATAATCAAGTAGGAAAAATGAAATATGTAAATGAACAAGGAAATCCGAAAGCACCACGCTGTTTTCTTGGCAGAACTCGTGAAGGGAGTATAACGAGATATCATTGTGATCTGGATGATGAAACGGTAGGTAAGATTGAGAAATTAATTCGAGAACCTTCAAATCATATAGAGATAGCAAAGATTATCCATGTATTAAATGAAGAAAGAACAGTAAAAAATATTTGATGGGCCCTGCTTTCATGTTCTCTAATAATTTACATAAGCCAACTAGAACAATACAGATAACAGAGAAGAATAAAGAGCTTTTGCGAGAAAATTTTCCTAATCTAATAGAACAGATGGAGTGGAGGCAACCTTACTTTGCAATTGTAAAAAATGAAAAGGTAGTTTCTATATGTTGCAGTGCTAGGAGTACACCTGTAGCTGCTGAGGCGAGTGTGGAAACTTTAGCGGAGTTTCAAGGGAATGGGTATGGTACTGATGTTGTTACAGCCTGGGCGATATCAATACAAGAAGAAAACCGCATTTCACTTTATAGTACTTCTTGGGATAATTATGCCTCACAAGAAGTTGCGAGAAAACTAAAATTGATTAACTATGGAATGAATTTGCATATTACTTAAATTTTAAAGATAGTTGTTTGCTGTTGGGGGTTATTCGTATATCTAGATTAACGTTAAGAAAATATGGTGAATATTAACATTCGATTAACAGCTAATTAACAATCTATCAAAACTGACTTAATAAATGCATACTATAGTAAAGGTAACAAAATAACTAGGGTAGAGAACATTTGAGAACACCCGCTTACATATAACGTGCCACTTTCTTAGGTGTGCTCTATTCCCTAGAGTTCAAATAAGGAGAAAGGTGTTCTATGTAAGTAGGTGTTTTTAGTTTGGATAAAAACAGAAAAGCTAGGTGGAATGAATGTTTAAAGAACCTTATATTGCGATGATAAAGGATTGGAAAGGATACAACACATACAAAAAATTACCGAAAACAGTTTTTCTTATGACGGGTTCAATGCTGGAGTTACCAGAGCGTGTATATGAATTACAGAAACATGGACATGATGTCTTTCTTCATTGTGATTTTATACAAGGTTTAAATACGAATACAGAGGAAGCACTTTTGTATATTCAAGACGTTATCGGAGCACAAGGTATTATTTCAACAAAAGGATCGACAATTCGAAATGCCAATAAAATTGGATTAAAAACAATCCAACGTATTTTTATTGTCGATACTTTATCTCTTACAAAATCAATTGAAAATTGTAAAACGACTAAACCGAATGCAGTAGAGATTATGCCTGGTATTATGCCTTCCATTATTAAGCAGTTAGCAGAGGAAATAGAATTTCCTATCATTGCAGGCGGACTGATTCAAACACGAGAAGATGCGGAAATTGCTATTCGTGCAGGCGCAAGTGCAATTTCAACGAGTCATTATGAAGTATGGATACAAGAAGAAAAAAGGAGTGCAACTTTGTGATTGAATTGAAAAATGTTTCAAAGGTATATAAAAATGCAGAAGAGACAGCGGTTAAGGGGGTATCGGTTCACATTAAAAAGGGTGAGTTTTTTGTTTTAGTTGGGCCTTCAGGATGTGGGAAAAGCACATTATTACGAATGATCGCTGGCCTAGAAGAAATTTCTTCGGGGGATTTAATTATTAATGAACGTGTTGCAAATGATTTAGAGCCGAAAGATCGTAATCTATCAATGGTATTTCAAAATTATGCACTATACCCACACTTATCTGTAGAAGAAAATATTTTATTTGGACTTAAGGTAAGGAAAGTACAAAAAGAAGAGCGGCAAAAGAGATTAATGGAAGCTATTGAAATGGTAGGGCTGAAAGAGTATGTGAAAATGAAACCAGGTCAATTATCAGGTGGACAAAGACAGCGTGTTGCGCTTGCTAGAGCGATTGTGAGCCAAGCACCGATTTGTTTAATGGATGAACCACTTTCGAATTTAGACGCGAAATTACGTGCGCAAATGAGAATTGAAATTAGAGAAATTCAGCAGCGTTTAGGAATTACAATGATTTACGTTACTCATGATCAAATAGAGGCGATGACTATGGGAGATCGCATCATGGTTTTAAATAAAGGAAGCATACAGCAAGTTGGAACACCGCTTGACATCTATAACGAACCAGCAAATGAATTTGTTGCAAGTTTTATAGGGTCTCCTTCGATGAATATAAATGATGGAGAAGTAAACAAAGAAAAAGGTGTATTACATATAGGGCAATTGCAAATTCCGTTATCTATTGGACAATTAAAGCAATTACCAGAAGGAATAATTCGCATAGGCATGCGTCCTGAGCATATTGCCCTGTCTGAGGAAGGACAAGAAGTTACGCTACAATCTGTAGAAGTATTAGGCAACGAATCTATATTAAACTTCGCAATAAATGGAACAACTTGGAGTGCAAAAGTCATTGGACAGCTAATCCTGAACAAAGGTGACAAAGTAAAATTATTATTCTCACAAGATAAGTTATGCTTCTTTCATCAAAATACGAATGAACGATTAAAAGTGGTAGCTGAAGAAGAGTTGAAAGTGGTGGCGAAATAATGATTGAAGTAGGCAAGTTACCAGCCCAAGCAAAGGTGGCAAAAAAGAAGAATTTATGGAGTAGAACGAAAGATTTAAGAATAGGATTATTATTTTTAGCGCCATCTATTTTATTGTTCTCGATTTTTCTTTTTTATCCATTATTTAGGACGATTTACTATAGCTTTTATTTAACAGATATACACGGAGAAGCTAATCTTTTCGTTGGCTTAGAAAATTATCAATACTTATTTTCTGATCCTGCTTTCTACAAAAGCATAAAGTCAACTTTATTATTTGTTGTATATACAGTGCCTACGAGTATTATACTCGCTTTATTTCTTGCATTGATTGCAAACGGAAAGGTAAGAGGTATTGGGTTATTTCGAGTTCTGTTTTCTTCGACAATGGGAATATCAGTAGCTGCTAGTGCAGTGATTTGGTTATTTTTATTTCATCCAAGTGTCGGGTTATTCAATAATATATTAGCTTCTATGAATCTTCCTGCAATTGCATGGTTAACGAGTCCGGACTGGGCACTATTCTCTGTATCAGTTACAACGGTTTGGGTGAATACAGGATTTGCATTTTTAGTTATATTAGGTGGTTTACAAAATATTGATACGTCTTTATATGAGAGTGCATCTATAGATGGTGCTAGCTATTTATATAAGCTTCGTCGTGTTACATTACCGATGCTATCACCAACTTTATTCTTTATCGTGACAGTAACGTTAATTAGTGCGTTCCAAAGCTTTGGACAGATTGATATTTTAACGCACGGTGGACCAAATGATGCAACAAATTTAATTGTATATTCGATTTATAAAGAGGCATTTGTGAATCATCAATTTGGGACAGCAAGTGCACAAGCGATGGTACTATTTGTTTTCATTTTCATTGCTACATTACTTCAATTTAAGTTTGCTGAGAGAAAGGTGCATTATAAATGATCGTTAAACAGTGGAAACAAAATTTCCTGCTATACATGCTGCTCATAATTAGTGCAGTAATGGTATTTTTTCCTGTGCTGTATGCGTTTTTAATAAGCTTTATGACACCAGACGATATTCAAATGAGAAGGATATTTCCAACTCAATTTACTTTTGATAATTTCATTAATATTTTTCAGAAAGTACCACTTTTTACATATTTATATAACAGCTTAGTTGTATCGACAGTTGTTATGATTGGACAACTTATCGTGTCAAGCTTAGCGGCGTATGCTTTTGTCTTTCTTCAGTTTAAGGGAAGAAATCTTATTTTTTTCCTGTTTATTTCAACGATGCTTATTCCGTGGGAAGCGACGATGGTACCTAACTTTTTAACGATTCAAAACTTTGGCTGGATCAATAGTTTCGCTGGGATGACAGTGCCGTTTTTTGCAACAGCTTTCGGTATTTTCTTGTTACGCCAACATTTTATGACACTTCCGAATGAACTGAAAGAAGCTGCTTTTATTGAAGGGATTGGAAATGTAAAATTTTTGTTCAGCGTTGTAATTCCGTATTGTAAAACGAGTTTTATTACGCTTGGCGTATATAGTTTTTTAACAACATGGAATATGTACTTATGGCCACTTTTAGTGACCACTGATGAAAAGGTAAGAACAGTTCAAATTGGTGTGAAGCAGCTTCAATCTCAAGAAGTTGCAACTGATTGGGGAAGCGTAATGGCTGGCGTTACGGTTATCGTTATACCAACATTGATTCTATTATTTTTAGGACAAAAGCAATTACAACAAGGATTAACAAAAGGTGCAATTAAATAACTAAGAGAAGGTGAGATTAAAATGAGTCTAGTTAAAAAAGGTGCTGCTCTATTAATGGTAGCAACAATGGCATTATCTAGTGCTGCTTGTTCAAATAGTAAAACAGAGGGAAAACCTGAAGCACAGGCAAAAGTAGCACCAGTTGAAAAAAATGGTGATAAAACTGTAATTCGTTTTTGGCACGCGATGGGTGGAAAAACACAAGGGATATTAGAGGGACTTGTTGCGGACTATAATAAGTCACAAAATAAATACGAGATAAAGCCAGAGTTCCAAGGGACATATGAAGAGTCTTTAACGAAATTTAGAACGATGTCTGCTACGAAAGAAGCGCCAGCTCTTGTTCAGTCGAGTGAAATTACAACAAAATATATGATTGATAGTAAAAAGATTACGCCAATTGATAGTTGGATAAAAAAAGATAAGTATGATACTTCAAAGTTGGAAAAAGCAATTACAAATTATTATTCAGTTGATGGAAAAATGTATTCTATGCCATTTAATTCATCTACACCAGTATTAATTTATAATAAAGATGCTTTCGCAAAGGCGGGCTTAGATCCAGAGAAAGCTCCAAAAACATATGCGGAATTGCAAGAAGCAGCGAAAAAGTTAACGATTAAAGAAGGCGGAAATGTAAAACAATATGGATTTTCAATGCTGAATTATGGTTGGTTCTTTGAAGAATTGTTAGCGACACAAGGCGCTTTATATGTAGATAATGAAAATGGTCGTAAAGATGCTGCAAAGAAAGCTGTATTTAACGGTAAAGAAGGACAGAAAGTATTTGGGATGCTAGATGAGTTAAATAAAGCTGGTGCACTAGGAAAGTATGGAGCAAGTTGGGATGATATTCGTGCCGCGTTCCAGTCTGGACAAGTTGCTATGTATTTAGATTCTTCAGCTGGTGTTCGCGACTTAATTGATGCATCTAAGTTTAATGTAGGCGTGTCATATATTCCATATCCAGAGGATTCGAAACAAAATGGTGTTGTTATTGGCGGAGCATCATTATGGATGACGAATATGGTTTCAGAAGAAACACAACAAGGTGCTTGGGACTTTATGAAATATTTAACGAAGTCAGACGTACAAGCAAAATGGCATACTGCAACAGGTTATTTCTCTATTAATCCAGATGCATATAATGAACCATTAGTAAAAGAGCAATATGAAAAATATCCACAGTTAAAAGTAACAGTAGATCAATTGCAAGCGACGAAACAATCTCCAGCAACACAAGGTGCTTTAATTAGTGTATTCCCAGAATCACGAGATGCAGTTGTAAAAGCATTAGAAGCAATGTATGACGGAAAGAATAGTAAAGAAGCGTTAGATGAAGCTGTCAAAGCGACAGATAGAGCAATTAGCATTTCAGCTCGTACGAGTCAAAAATAAGAGAAAGCCGTATCCGAAAAAGGATACGGCTTTCTTTAGGAGATAAGGGATCAAAAAAATGAAGAAGTCTTATCTCTTTTATATGAGTAAAGGGTCTAGAATGAATCTTGTTCTTTTCATTATTTGTTTAACTCCATTGCAACTTGTTTACCATTTACGAAAACCTCTGCCACTGCTACTAAAACTTCCATCACTTTTTTCATTTCTCATCTCTCCTTGTTTTTTGTTTCATTTCTTACTTTTAGTATAAGGAAATATAGCAATCGCAACTATCGAATTGGATGACAAGAGACTTACATTGTTGTAAGGATAATCGTTGTATCTGTAATAAATACGGTTTTAAATTGCAATTCTGAAGTTTCTGTTGTTTTGAACTATAATTAGAAAAAGGGGTGATAATATGAAAAGAATTCTTGTTATTAGTGATATTCATGGAGAAATAAAAAAGTTCGAACAGTTATTAGAAGAAGCTCAATACGATGCAAAAAAGGATCAACTAATTTTATTAGGGGATTATGTAGATCGTGGTCCAAATGCACGTGCAGTAATTGAAAGGGTAAAAGAGTTAAAAGAAGATGGAGCCCTCGTTCTAAAGGGAAATCATGAAGATATGATGATTAAGGCGTTAACGACTGATGAGGAACGTTCATGGAACCATTGGGTAAAAAGGAATGGTGGAGATAAGACATTATATAGCTATGGATTTGTAGAAGAAGATATTGTAGTTAATGAGGAAGACTTCCAAAAACCAATTTTACAATCGCATGTTTTAGAAGATCATGTAAAGTTTATTCAAGAATTAGATCATTACATTGAAACAGAAGAGTACATATTTGTACATGCTGGTGTTGAGCCTATGAAACGAGTTTCTGAATGTGAACCATATACGTTAATGTGGATCCGTAATGAGTTTCATAATGGATATAGTGGCGAAAAGGTTGTTGTATTTGGCCATACGGAAACAAAAACGCTTCACGGTAGTGAGAATTGTGGCGTGTATTTTGGTAGTAATCGAATTATTGGAATTGATGGCGGGGCTGTGTATGGTGGTCAGCTAAATTGTTTGGAATTGCCAAGTAAAAAGGTATATGTAGTAAAAAATTGAAAGAGATAAGGGAAATCTTATTTCTTTCAATTTTTTATTAAGCTAAATTTAAGAAAGAGTCTTTATAATTAATCTTTAAAATTCTGTATCAAGAAAAAGTGTAGAAAGAACGAATTAAAAATGAAGTTACAAAATATAATGATATTCTTTTGTTAGGAAAAGCAGGAATGTGATTATAAATAGAATCGAACGATATGGTGGAAGGTGAGAATATGCGCTTACTCGTAGTAGAAGATAATGCTTCGTTATTAGAGTCTATCGTACAAATTTTGCGTGATGAATTTGAAGTAGATACAGCATTGAATGGAGAAGAGGGGTTATTTCTAGCGTTACAAAATATATATGATGCAATTTTGCTTGATGTGATGATGCCAGAGATGGATGGTTTTGAAGTAATTCAAAGAATACGTGATGAAAAGATTGAAACACCAGTCCTGTTTTTAACAGCGAGAGATTCTTTAGAAGATCGGGTGAAGGGATTGGACTTTGGTGGAGATGACTATATCGTTAAGCCATTTCAGGCCCCTGAATTAAAAGCGAGAATTCGTGCTTTACTACGCAGAAGTGGTAGTTTAACAACAAAGCAGACTATTCGATATAAAGGAATTGAACTGTTCGGAAAAGATAAAGATGTTCAAGTAGATGGACAAAGTATGAAGCTAACATTAAAACAATATGAGCTTCTAGAGTACCTTGTTCAAAATAGCGGAAAGATTTTAATGAGGGAACAAATTTTTGATCGTGTTTGGGGATTTGATTCAGATACGACAGTGGCAATTGTAGAAGTGTATGTACATCATTTACGTAAAAAATTAGAGCCATTCGGTTATCAGAAAGATATTCAAACCGTTCGAGGTATTGGATATATATTAAAAGAACAATGAAAAAGGGAAGTATGTTTCAGAAGACGCGTATTCGATTGACTATATTGAATTCATTAGTATTTATCATTTTGATAGGCGTATTAGGTAGTATCATTTATTCTTACACATATAAGCGTATTTATAGTGGAGTAAATGAATCGATAGAAAAAGCCGTTCAACATAGAAAGAATGCAGATGATAAAAAACTAACTAAAAAAATTAGAGGATATCCTCCAATTGGGGATCCAAGGATAATGGAGTTAACTTGGCTTGGAAACACGGTGGAGATAGATATTGAAAACGGCAAACGTCGTTTTATTTTTGAAGACAATTTGGAGAAGTTTTCTCCAAAGAAATTAGGAACTTTGCAAGATATAGAAGTACAAGGACAATATTTTAGAATATTTTCATTTCAAAAAGATGCAAAAATAGTTCAAATTGCAAGGGATATAACAGCTGAAAAAGAAATGTTACATACTTTATTTTTAATTCTTGTAATAGGTTGTAGCGTAGGAAGTTTATGTGCAATAGGAATCGGCTTTTTCTTAGCTGGCAGGGCACTCGTACCTATTCAAAATTCATGGGAAAAACAGCAGCAATTCGTTTCTGATGCGTCACATGAACTAAGGACACCGCTTGCAGTTATTCAATCAAAAACAGATGTTTTATTCCAGTCACCATCCGCTACGATAGAAGAAAAAGCGATGGATATTTCTACAATTTCAAAAGAATGTAGGCGGTTATCAAAACTCGTTAGTAATTTATTATTGCTAGCACGCTCTGATTCTAATCAAATTGAGATGGATAAGAAAACGTTTGAACTCGATAAATTGTTAGAAGAAATAGTAGCTCCATATAAGGAGATTGCTTCTTATCAAGAAAAAGAAATGATATTAAAAGTAGAACGTGGCGTATCTTTTATGGGTGATAGAGAGCGGATTCATCAAATGATGGTCATACTGTTAGATAATGCGATGAAGTATACGAACGAAGGCGGTCATATTCAAATCAATTGCACGCAAACGAGTAGTTCAATTCGTATACAAGTGAAAGATGACGGGATAGGAGTGAAAGAAGAAGATATTCCGAAATTATTTGATCGTTTTTATCAAGGGGATAAAGCAAGAAGTACGTCAGAAGGAGCTGGATTAGGTCTTTCAATCGCAAATTGGATTGTAGAAAAACATTACGGAAAAATATCAGTAGAGAGCAAATGGGAAGAGGGCACTTGTTTTGAAGTGATTTTCCCTAAACACCAAAGAATATAAGTGAGAAGACGATCTTGTTTTTACAAGGTCGTCTTTTTTTAAGGGAAAGTTAAGAAACTATTTTTAACATGTATTATATACAGAAAAGTTCGCCCTATAAAAAGAAGCGATTATAAAAAGGTATTTGAGTAGATTATATCGATCATAATGTTATTTCGATTATGAATAGGGAATGATGGAAAAGAAAGTGTAAGAGGGAGGAATTAATTTTGAAAAAGAAAATGATGATGGTATTCACTATTGGAGTAATGAGTTTAAGTATATTAGGGGGTGCCTCTCCTTCTGAAACATCAAAAGGAAAGACAGATTACACACAGCGCAGCAAAGAACAATTAAACAATGGAAAGATACATGCTGTGCATACAGAAGAAAAGGCGGAGAATTTAGGGATTGAAACGGTAGGGAAAGAACAAATTACGCTAGAAAAAGAAATCCATGAGACGGAAGTAGGAAGGGAAGCAGAACAGTTAGGAATTTCGATTGAAGGAAAAGACGTTGGAACTCTTTCAGAAGAAATCTATGAAACGAAAATAAAGCAAGAAGCGTTAAAGCTAGGCATATCTATAGAGAATACAACGATTGTAAATTTAATTAATCAAATTAATACGATTAAAATTAACGATGAAGCGGATAAATTAGGTATTTCGACAAATGAAAAAGAAATAGAGGACATTGCGGAAGAAATCTATGGAGCGAAAGTAAGAGAGGAAGCAGGGAAGTTAGGTATTTCACAAAAAGGAAAAGAGATAGAAGAGTTAGCACAAGAAGTATACGAACAAAAAGTGCAAGAAGAGGCAAAAAAATATCATATTGATTTATATGGTAAAGATATATATCAAGTATTAAGCGAAATTAATGAACAAAAGGTGTTACAAATGGCAGATGAGCTTAATATGGATAAAACGAATATGAACACTCAAGAACTAGCAGAAAAAATAAAAAAAGATCAGCCTGAAAAAGGAAAAGAACTAAATTTTGTACCGGTGATTCGCACGGATGCTGACGCGTTTTATTCTTATTTAACGAACTAAGAAGGGCGTGAGAGTGATACGAAGGTTTAAGTGGTATATATGCATAGCATTACTAGCTATAGCAGTATGGAATGTATATACAAATGGAATTACAAAGTATATGGAAAAGTTAACATTCTTCAATATACAAAGTGAAAAAGAAGCGGAGTTTAGTAATAATGGTGAAAAGGTCATCTTATCAAATGTACCTTTCATTCAGCAGTTACCAGAGTTAGATAGAGGCTGTGAAGTGACGAGCTTAGCGATGATGTTACAATACGCAGGTATTACAGTGGATAAGATGAAATTAGCAAACGAAATAAAGAAAGTTGATTTTATGAACGATGGTGTACGTGGGAATCCGAATGAAGGATTCGTAGGAAATATTTATACCTTTTCTGAATCAGGATATGGTGTATATCATGGACCACTTTTTCAATTAGCGAAAAAGTATTTACCTAACAAAGCTGTGGACTTAACAGGGAAGAGTATAGGAGAACTTTATAAGAGTGTAAAATCAGGACAACCGGTAGTTATGATTACAAATGCAACATTTGCGCCATTAGATGAAGATGAATTTACTACATGGGAAACAAATAGTGGAGATGTTTCTATTACGTATAATGAACATTGTGTAGTACTTATTGGATATGATAAGGAATTTGTATACATTCGAGATCCTCTAAGTGATAGTTTAGATGTAAAAGTACCGAGAGAAAACTTTGAACAGGCATGGGTGCAAATGGGGAGTCAGGCGATTAGTTATGTGAAAAGCAATTAGTAAGGAAAGGGATGTAAGGAATTGTAAGAGGAGTTTTTGTGGGGGCTTTTTGTTACGAAATAAGAGAACTTCAGCATATATAATAAGCTGAAGTTCTCTTATTTTTTATGATTAAATCTTTAGAAGGAGTGAATATGTAAAAATGCATAATTGACAAAAATATTACATGTTATCATTATATATTGTTTTATATATGTCGTTTGTATAAAATTACACAAGTATTCACATTCCATAAAGGAGGCTTATTATGCAAAAAATATTTAACTGGGTTAAATGTATGAGTATCAAGAAAAAATTAATCATTTCATTTTTTCTTATTTTAACTATACCAGGACTTATTATCGGTGGTGTTTCATATCAAACTGCCAAAACAAATTTTGAACAACAAATCACAGGTAAAGCAAAGGAAAATATTTCGATTTTAAATACTGTTATTTCTCAAAATATAGAAGAGAAATTTGTTGATGCAGCATACTTTGCGGACATCTTAACAGAGGATACATATCCAAACGGACAAGAAGAAATAGTAAGAACGAAATTAGCGCAATATATAAAACTTCATCCAGAAGTAGAAGGTATTTATATTGGAACGCAGACAGGAAAGTTTATAAGAGAACCATTTATCAAAATGGATGATGGGTATAATCCAACAGATAGATCTTGGTATAAAGAAGCACATGAAAATAAAGGGAAAGTAATTGTTACTGCACCATATCAATCAGCATCTACAAAAAATATGGTAGTGACAATTGCAAAAGAAGTAAAAGATGGTAAAGGTGTTATAGGAATTAACTTAAATTTAGATAACATCTTGAAAATTTCCAAAATGATTAACATTGGTGAAAAAGGTTATGCAGTTATTTTAGATCAAAATAAGCAAATTGTTAGTCATCCATCTAGAAAACCAGGTGCAAAAGTTACTGACCCTTGGATTAAACCGATTTATGAAGAAAAACAAGGAAATGTCTCTTATACAGAACAAGATGATAAAAAGAATTTAATCTTTGCAACAAATGAGAAAACGGGCTGGAAAGTAGTTGGAGTTATGTTTGATGAAGAAATTACCCAAGCTGCGAATCCAGTATTTTATAAGACTTTTATTGTTATTGCTATCGCTATTGTATTTGGTAGTGTATTAATTTATTTCATTACAAAGTCTATTACAAGACCATTAAGAAAAATAGCTGACTCGGCACATAAAATTAGTAAGGGAGATTTAACAGAGAAAATTACAATCTATTCCAAGGATGACATAGGGAAATTAGGGAATTCCTTTAATGAAATGTCTGCCTCTTTACAAGATGTGGTTACTCAAATTAGTTTTTCAGCAGAACATGTGGCGGCATCGGCTGAAGAGTTAACAGCGAGCGTACAGCAAGCAAATGATGCGACAGATCAAATTACAATTGCAATGGAACAAGTATCAGGTGGGGCTGAATCACAAAGTCAAGGTGTTGAAGAAGGTGCGGCTACATTACAACAAGTAAATACAGCAATTCAAGATGTAACTGGAAGTGCAGAATCAATTTCTATCTCCTCATTGCATGCGAGAGAAAGAGCTGAAGAAGGGGAGGAATTGGTTGAACAAACAGCAAAACAAATGCAGTCTATTTCTAGGTCGGTATCCGAGTCAGATGCCATTATTAAACTTCTTGATGAGAAATCAAAGCAGGTAGGAGCTATTTCTGAAGCAATTCAAAATATCGCTACTCAAACGAACCTTTTAGCTTTAAATGCGGCTATTGAAGCAGCAAGAGCAGGTGAACAGGGCCGAGGGTTTGCTATTGTAGCAGATGAGGTTAGAAAATTAGCGGAGCAATCAGGAGAATCATCTGGAGAGATTGCGAATTTAATTGCAGAAATTAAGGCTGATATTGAACAGACTGTTAAGGCGATGGATAATGTGAATGGGGAAGTCCAACAAGGCCTTGATGTTGTAACAAAAACGAAAGTAAGTTTTACGGAAATTTTAAGTTCTACTACACATATTGTTTCTCAAGTGAATCAAATGGTAGAAACAACGAAGAGAATTGCTGGAGATGCAAATGAAGTGACAAATGCTATTGATGAAATTGCAGCGGCTGCAGAAGAAAATACAGCTAGTATACAAAGTGTTGCTGCTTCGACAGAAGAACAAATGAATTCAATGAAAGAAATTAGTTCAGCTTCACAAAATTTAGCTGAGATGGCCGAAGAACTACAAGCGATGACTAGTAAATTTAAAGTATAATAACAGCAGATAAGTAAGGTGAAAATAATATCACCTTACTTATTTTTCTATTCAGCAATTAGGGGAGTCATTAATGGGATGAAAAAAAGAAAAAGACTATGGAATTTATGGAAAACGATTACATTGTTAGTTTGTACAGTTGTAATTTTTTCTTTACTTATGACAGATATATTAATTAGTCATAATGTAGAACGGACAACGGAGGATAGCCAAGCAGAGAAAGCAAAAACAATTGCACACATTGTGGCGAATGATTCGATTGTAATCGATGGTTTAATTGGGAAAGCGGATACTGCTGCAATCCAAACGTATACAAATAGAATATTAAAAAACACAGGTGTTCAATTTATTGTAGTTATGGACATGAATGGAATAAGAAAATCACATCCAAATCCTCAAAAAATAGGTCATCATTTTATTGGGGGAGATGAAGGGCCTGCATTGAAAGGAAAGGAACATGTATCGCTGGCAGAAGGAACTTTAGGTATTTCAATGCGAGTGTTTGTACCTGTATTTTCTGAAACAGGTGAACAGCTTGGAGCGGTGGCCGTTGGTATTTCAGCAGATAATGTAAAAGAGAGAGTTAAGGAAAGTAGACATATCATTTATATTGGTGTCGGAGTTGGAGTACTAGTCGGAATTATAGGAGCAATATTGCTAGCTAGACATATAAAGAAAAGTTTATTCGGTCTTGAACCTCACAGAATAGCGAAAATTCTCGAAGAAAGAAATACGATGTTACAATCTGTAAAGGAAGGTATTATTGCTGTAGATAAAGAGGCCAATGTAACTTTAATAAATAATGAGGCAAAACGATTGTTTAAGAAAAGTGGTCTTGAAGAAGATTTTATTGGTAAAGATGTTGAGTTGTATATGCCTAATTCACGTATAAAAGAAGTATTACAAACGGGAGAAGTACAATTAAACGAAGAACAAAATATTTATGGAATTACGATTGTGACGAATCGTGTTCCTTTATATGTAAAAGGAGAAATAGTTGGTGCGATTGCAACATTTCGTGATAAAACAGAGATTAGAAAATTAGCAGAAGAATTAACTGGTATTAGGTTATATGCGGAAGCATTACGGGCACAATCGCATGAATTTATGAATAAAATGCATGTCGTATTAGGGCTTACACACATGAAGCAGTATGAAGAGTTACAGAAATATATAAGCGGTATGGTATCAGAGCATCAATATGAAATTGGTGGGATTATGAAAAGAATAAAAAGTCCAGTATTTGCTGGTTTTTTACTCGGGAAACTTAGCTATGCTAGAGAGAAGAATATAAAATTAATTATAAGTGAAGATTCTTACATGCCGGAAATAGAGGATGAAAGTATTACTCATGAACTGATTACGATTGTAGGAAATTTAATTGATAATGCATTAGAGGCAGTGGCAAATTGTGAAAAGAAGCAAGTTGAAGTTAAGATACAATATGGGGATACACTAATTATTACAGTACAAGATACGGGAAAAGGTATGCAAGAAGAAGAAATAGGGGCATTATTTACGAAAGGTTATTCCACAAAGGGAGATAACCGTGGTTATGGTTTGTATCTTGTAACAGAAAGTATACAGCGAATAAATGGGGAAATTCATGTGTATTCATTAGTAGGAAAGGGAACAACGATAACAATTGAAATACCTAAAGGTAGGGATGAGAGGCAAATATGATTAAAGTTTTAATTGTAGAAGATGACCCGATGGTAGCAATGTTAAATACGCATTATTTAGAGCAAGTAGGAGGGTTTGAACTTGTTCAAGCAGTTAATTCGGTAAAATCGGCGATAGAAGTATTAGAGGAATCAAGAGTAGATTTAGTATTACTTGATATTTTTATGCCTGAAGAGACTGGATTTGAGCTTTTAATGCATATTCGGAACCAAGAAAAAGAAATCGATATTATGATGATTTCAGCTGTACATGATATGGGGAGTATTAAAAAAGCATTACAATATGGCGTAGTAGATTATTTAATTAAGCCATTTACATTTGAACGATTTAAAGAGGCGTTAACTATATATCGAGAAAAACTTACTTTCATGAAAGAACAACAAAAAATTAGTCAATCGGAATTAGATTCGTTAATTTTGCAAAAAGAAAAAAGAGAACCTACTGTCACGAAAGAGCTTCCGAAAGGATTAACGAAGCAAACGATGCAATTAATTTGGCGGAAGATCGAGTCGCTAAATGGACAAGCATTTACAACAGAGGAAATGGCGCAATTAGTTGGTGTTTCAAGGGTTTCTATTCGAAAGTATGTAATGTTTTTGACTGAAATTGGAGTGTTAGAAAACGAAATGGTGTATCAACATGTAGGGAGACCAGTGAGTAAATTAAGATGTATTGACCAAAATAAAATAGAGTTTTACGTATAAGCGACTTATTATAAGTCGCTTATACTTTTTTTAATTACAAAATCAATTACAAAACTTACAAAAACTATTTTTACTATTGAAAGCGTTTTAATATTGTTATTAAGAAAACAAGGGGGTGCCATATGGGAATTCAAAAGAATGTGGAAGCGGTATCATTTTCTGAAGGAAATGAAGTACAAAGAGAATCTTTCGCTTCTAAAATTATGAATGTGAAAATCGGTGTTATACCTTTACCGTTATATGTAGTATTGGCTGCTATTATTTATGGGGCATCTGTATATAATAAATTGCCAGCAGATATGATTGGTGGATTTGCAGTTATTATGATCATGGGTATTTTCTTAGGAGACATTGGGATGAGAATTCCAATTTTAAAAAATATCGGTGGTCCAGCAATACTTTCGTTGTTTATTCCATCATTACTTGTATTTTTTAACTGGATGAATCCAGCTTCAATGGAAGCTGCGACTATGTTAATGAAAAAATCGAACTTTTTATATTTATATATTTCTTGTTTAGTAGTCGGAAGTATTTTAGGAATGAATCGTAAAGTATTAGTGCAAGGTTTCGTTCGTATGTTTATACCTTTAGTGGTAGGGACGTTAGCTTCTGTAGTAGTAGGATTATTGGTTGGTTCACTATTTGGATTTGAAATGAAGCAAACATTCTTCTTTATCATCGTACCAATTGTGAGTGGTGGTATCGGGGAAGGGATTTTACCATTGTCGCTAGCTTATAGTGATATTTTAAATGAATCATCAGCAACATTTGTATCACAGCTTATTCCAGCGGCTATTATTGGAAATATGTTCGCTATTGTGAGTGCAGGGTATATGAAGCGTTTAGGTGAGAAGAAACCGGAGCTTAGTGGTAACGGTGTATTAGTAAAAACAGATAATCAAGCCGAGTTATTAAAAGAACAAAATACAGAGAAGCCAATTGACTTCTCATTAATGGGAGCAGGTTTATTAATTGCGTGTACATTCTTCATCTTCGGAGGATTTGCTTCTAAGTTCATCGGTATTCCTGGGGCAATCATTATGATCTTCTCAGCAGCACTTGTGAAATACTTTAAATTAATGCCAGCAAAGATGGAGCAAGGAGCATTCCATCTATATAAATTCATTTCGAAGAATTTAACTTGGCCTTTAATGGTTGGACTAGGATTACTATATATTCCGCTAAAAGACGTAGCAGCAGTTCTTTCAGTAGGATATGTTGTCGTGTGCGCATCAGTTGTTCTTACAATGGTAGCATCAGGTTTCCTTGTAGGGAAAGTGATGAAAATGTATCCGGTTGAATCAGCAATTGTAACTGGATGTCATAGTGGTTTAGGTGGAACTGGAGATGTTGCTATTTTATCAGCTTCAAATCGAATGGAATTAATGCCGTTTGCGCAAATTTCGACTCGTTTAGGCGGGGCAGCAATGGTTGTAACAGCGACAATTTTATTAAAAATGTTTTCATGATCAAACAAGCTAGCTATATTCATATAGCTAGCTTGTCAAATTAAGGAGAGATTATAAGTATGTTAGAAAATCAAATTAATGAAAGATCATTGTTATTGCATAAAGAATTAGTAGGAAAAATTGAAATTACAAGTAAAGTAGAAGTAAATTCAGCGGATGATCTAAGTCTGACATATACACCAGGTGTAGCGGAGTCTTGCAAAGCAATTGCAGCAGATGAAGAAACAGTGTATGACTATACAGCACGCGGTAATATGGTAGCAGTTGTCTCAGATGGAACAGCGGTACTCGGTTTAGGGAACATTGGACCGAAAGCAGCTATGCCTGTTATGGAAGGGAAGAGTATTTTATTTAAGAAATTTGCGAATGTAGATGCTTTCCCATTATGTTTAGGTACGACTGATGTGGATGAAATCGTTACCCTTGTGAAAAATTTAGAGCCTACGTTTGCAGGAATTAACTTAGAAGACATTGCGGCACCACGCTGTTTTGAAATTGAAAAACGATTAAAAGAAGAAACAAGTATTCCTGTATTCCATGATGATCAACATGGAACGGCTATTGTCGTTTTAGCAGCTGTTATTAATGCATTAAAAGTTGTTAGCAAACAAATGGATCATGTGAAAATTGTTATTAACGGTGCTGGTTCGGCAGGAATTGCAATTGGAAAATTATTATTAAAGGCTGGTGCAAAGCACATTACGTTAGTTAGCTTAGAAGGTATTGTTTGTGAAGGTGAAGCATGGATGAACGAAGCGCAAATTGAGGTTTCAAAAAAGACAAATCGAGAACATGTACGTGGAACGTTAAAAGAAGCGATTTATCAAGCTGATATTTTTATCGGTGTATCTGCTCCTAATGTACTAACGAAAGAGCTTGTAAAGACGATGAATGAGAAAGCAATTGTGTTCGCTATGGCGAATCCAATTCCAGAAATCTTCCCAGAGGATGCATTAAAGGCTGGGGCAGCTGTAGTAGGAACCGGGCGCTCAGATTATGCGAATCAAGTAAATAATGTATTGGCGTTCCCAGGAATATTCCGCGGTGCGTTAGATGTGCGCGCGACTGATATTACAGAAGAAATGAAATTAGCGGCAGCGTATGGGATCGCTAACATCATTACGGACGAAGAACGTAATGCGAATTATGTAATCCCGAATCCATTAGATAAAAGAGTTGTTCCAAGTGTTGCTGAAGCTGTGGCGAAGGCAGCTATTGATTCAGGCGTGGCGCAAATTACGAAAATACCAAGTTATTAATAGCTAAAAGCAGTGCCTAAAAGGCACTGCTTTTTTTGAGATAAGAAATCAAAATAATGAAGAAGTGTAAAATTATTTATTTATGTTTCTTCACTATTTATTTAATTCCATTGCAACTTGTTTACCATTTACTAAAACCTCAGTTACTGCTACGATCACTTCTATCATTTTTTTCATCTCTCATCTCTCCTCGTTTTATTTCTTACTTTAAGTATAAGAGAAGAGAGAGACTTCAACTATCGAAGTATATGACGTGGAAATTACATTGTTGTAAGAAACTATTTTAGTTCTGTCACTTTACTCAGTAGTAATTACAAATTGATCATAATATTTTTCATTCACGTATATATTTAATACCCATAATCCAGATGAAGGTAGTGACATAGTGAGTGGGAGTTCGGTTGTAGTAGAATCAATTGTATTTGAAGTAGTCCAAGTTGGTTTAGAAGTTTCTTGTTGAAAGAGTACGGGTGTTGGGGTTACTGATCCTTGTTTTAGTGCAATAATAGATAGTTTTCCAGTTGGCATTTCAGGATCTAAAAAGTACCACATTATTTCATTTTGTTCATTTGAGATAATAGAGGTATCAGCCATTGCGATTTTTCCTTCGATGCCTTTTAAAGGTATTTTTCCATCTACGAAGGATGGAGCTTCTTCCCAATTCACATCTTTTAAAACACTAAGATGAAAGAAGGAAGGTGCATTAACTTGATTGGATGATGTTGTGACAGCTTCTTTTTTAGGTACTTCGGAATCGGGTTGAGCTTGCGAGCATCCAGTGATGAGAAAGGAGAAAAGTAGCATAGTTCCAATTTTTTTCATGGTGTCACACTCCTAATTTTTACTGTTAGTGTAATTGTATTTGCCAGAAAGAGGGACAATTCCTTTAAAGTATAAAAAGAGGTCGTAAGTTTTGTACGACCTCTTTTGACATTTTTTATATTTGTTCAGTTGAAAAGGTTGGTTCTCGTTCTTTTTGAGGCATCGTTAAGAAAATAACAGAAAGAACGATACATACCCCGCCTAGTAATTGATACGCTCCAAATGATTCATTTAGCCAAGCGATTGAAACGATAGCTGCTACAAGTGGTTCAATGCTAGATAAAATGCTCGTTTCTGTTGCTGCTAAATATTTCAGACTACCGATATAAAGAAGGAAAGAAAGAGTGCCACTTATAATGATAAGGATAAGCATAGAAAAAGTTTTTGGTGTAAAGGTTTGTGAAAGTTGACTCCATCCAAACGAGCGATTAAAAATAAGCAGGGCAATGCCGCCGATTAGCATCCCCCAGCCAATTACTATGGTTGTTCCGCATTCTTTAATAAGAGAAGCTGGATGGAGGGTATAAAATGCAAATCCAATTGCTGTTAATAGGCCAAAAATAATAGCTTCTTTCGATAAAACAATATTTTCAATTGAACCGTTTGTAATAATAAAGTACGTTCCCGTTAGTGCAGTAATAATTGCGAGTAGTTGCATAGAAGCAGGGAATTTTCTTTGTCCAAATGCGACATAAATGGTAATAAAAACAGGACCTAGAAATTGAAATAATGTCGCTGTGACCGCATTACTAATATGAACTGTTTCGATAAAGGCATATTGCGCACCGAGCATGCCGAGAATAGAGAAAATAATAAGTTGTATAGAATGTCTAGAGTGTTTCCAAATTTGAAATATGTTTTGTTTCTTTATAAGTAAAAAAGATAAAATAAATAATCCCGCAAGCAACAAGCGAATTGTTAAAAAATCAATTGATGATACGTTAGTATGTTGAAATAGCCACTGAATCATCGGGCCAGATAATCCCCATAAGGTAGCTCCTGTAATAATCATAATGAGTCCAATCCGTCTACTATTGTTCATAATCATGCATCTCCTCTCGAGTATTTGATTTTTTATGTGTGACATGATAAAAGGAATTATATATAACTTCTGGTACTGTAAAAAGTATCAGATTTTAGTTTTATTAAGGGGTCAGATATTATGTTAGAATTAACGCCTAATTTAAATATGAATAGTAAAAAGGCATTGTACGTGCAATTGTATGAGTATATAAAAAAAGAGATTAAGGATGGAACGATTTCCGCTTTTACAAAATTACCCGCAAAGAGAAAGCTGGCGAGCTATTTACAAGTGAGTAAGAATACAATAGAAGCGGCTTACGAGCAATTACTTGCAGAAGGTTACATTGAGTCGATATCAAGAAAAGGTTATTTTGTATGTAAATTTGAACAAATGATGGATGTAGAAGGAAGCGAAGCGAAAGTAGAAGAAGTATCGTTTCGGGAGGAGAACTATACATTTGATTTCACACAAACAGGGGTTGATACAAAAACTTTTCCATTCACTATGTACCGCAAGCTTATAAATGATGTATGGCAGCCGCGTAATAATGATTTACTTTTTCTTGGACACCCTCAAGGAGAATTAAGCTTACGAGAGGAAATTGCGAACTATTTGTATGAATCTAGAGGTGTACGTTGTTCAGCTAGTCAAATTGTATTAGGTGCGGGAACACAAATATTAGTGAAGTTACTTTTTCAATTGTTGAAGGGAAGTAATTACGCTGTTGAAAATCCAGGGTACCATAGGAAAATGGTCGTTTTTGAACAGGGAGAAAAGAAGGTTCAAATGTTGTCTTTAGATAGGGACGGAATTTGTATGGCAGATTTAGAAAATAGCACTGCAAATGTTGTATTTGTAACTCCTTCTCATCAGTTTCCATATGGAATGATTATGCCTATTACAAGAAGGACGCAGCTTTTACAATGGGCAAAGAAAGAAGAAGATAGGTATATTATTGAAGATGATTACGATAGTGAATTTCGTTATTCAGGAAAGCCAATTCCGGCACTACAAGGGTTAGATACAGATGGGAAAGTTATTTATATGGGGACGTTATCAAAAGCTTTGTTGCCCTCACTACGGATGAGCTATATAGTATTACCGAAGAATTTAATTAAAAAGTATCAAAAGGAATATTTGTTTTATACACAAAGTGTTTCAAGAATGGACCAAGAAGTGATTAGAAAGTTTTTAAATGAAGGTTATTGGGAAAAACATATTCATAAAATGCGTGTCGTCTATCGGAAAAAGAGGGATCGACTCGTTTTTGAAATAGGAAAGTATTTCTCTAATCGTGTTGAGGTAATAGGGGAAGATTCGGGATTACACATTTTATTAAAAGTGCATAATGGAATGCGAGAAGAAGAACTAATTAAAGAAGCTGCAAAATATAGTATTAAAATATATCCTGTTTCTACGTACTACAAAGACGATACTGCACCTGAAAATGTAGTTTTACTTGGTTTTGCGATTTTATCAGAAGAAGAAATTGCGCAAGCGATTCAACTATTAAATACAGCGTGGTTTCGAAAAAAATAAAAAAACATCCTCATACACGAGAGGATGTTTTTTATTATTTATTTTCATCTAAGAATAAGACCATATGCTCTTCGTCCCAATATTGTCCGTTATATTTTAATGAACGTTCTTGCACACCGAATGTTTTAAATCCTAATGATTCATAAAGTTTTTTTGCTCCATCGTTGCCAACAACAACATCAAGCATAACTTGTTCCACCTCTAAAGATTTAGCAAGTTCAAGACATTCTTTAATAAGTGCTTTTCCTGCTCCAAGTCCGCGTGCTTTTGGAGATACATATACAGAACCGATTTTAGCTTTATGTTCTTGTTTTACATATGGTTTCGTTTCCAGCGTTGCAACCCCGATTAATTTTCCATCTTTAAATGCACCTAGCGTATAGTTTTCATCTTGTGCTAATTTTTGTGCTTTATATTCAATCGCACACTCTTTATTAATAATATCTTCATAAGAAGAGCTGAAAGCCTCAGGGTTTTGCTTTAATCCTTCTACACGAAGTTCTAAGTAAATTTCCGCTTCGTCTTTTGTTAATACATGGATATCCAATTATATCACCCTCCAAATCTTTGACAAATGTATCTTTATTTTATATTGAAATAAGAATAATTTCAAAAGCTTAGCTTATATAAGCTGATTTTATGAACAAAATAACACCAGTAGTTTTTACTATTACTGGTGTTTTCACACACATATTATTCAAAAGGTAGCTCAATTATAAAGGTAGTTCCTACCCCTAATTTGCTTGTTACTAGAATGGCACCGTTATGCAATTCCACAATTTCTTTAGCAACAGCTAGCCCGATACCTTTTCCCCCAGTAGCTCTCGTTCTAGATTTATCAACACGATAAAAACGATCGAAAATATGCGGAATATCTTCTTCAGGAATACCTTCACCTTCATCTTGTACACTTATTGTAAAAGAATTTGTTTCTGCGAGTACGCGTATCGTAATAGTAGTGTTTTCTAGTGAGTGTTGATAAGCATTGTGTAATAAATTTAACATAACTTGTTCCATACGTCTTTCGTCTATGCAAACTTCTAAATCATTTTTGCAATATACATGAAGTTGCATTTGTTTATTTGTTAATGTTGTTTTTGTTTTTTCAACCATTCGTTCTAAAAATGGTCTAAGAAGTACTTTTTGTTTTTTTATAACAAACTGGTGTTGTTCTAATTGTACAAGCATAAATAAATCTTGGACGAGGTCAGTTACACTATCTGTTTCATCCTCGATGATTTGCAAGTATTCTTCTCGCTCTTCTTTCGTTAAAGTGTCTCTCTTTGCTACTTTCGCATAACCTTTCATATAGGTCAATGGAGTTAATAGTTCATGGGCGACACTAGCAAGAAATTCATTGCGTTCTTTTTTCATATAAGTTAGTTCACTGGACAAATCTTCAATCGTTTTTGCTAAGCTTCCAAGTTCATCATTCCGTTTAATACCTAATTGAATTGGCTTATTTAATTTTGACATTTTTTCTGTTGCCCTCTTCATTTTTATAAGCGGTTCTGTAATAACACGAGAAAAAACAAAGACAGAAATAGTCGTTAAAATAACAGTCAAAACACTAATGATAAGAAATTGGTTCATGAGTTTAAGTAACATGTTTTCTAAGAAAGATGTTTTTAATAACATATATAACTTTCCTTGAAACTCTGCTGTATTAAGTGAGCTTACAGTTGTGATGAATTTTGATTTTTTCCAGTTCTTTTCGACAACCAATCCGTTTGCTGGAATAGGTTCTGTTTTACATGTAAGCTGTTTTTGCATTGCTTTTGTTACAGGTTCTGAAGTGGAAATAATTTTTCCATTATTGTCCGTTATAATGATAGCTATATCAGAGTTAGCAATTGATTCTGATTCAACTAAGTGTTCAGCCTCATCAGCGATATCGAACTCTGGGTATATAGGACGCTTAGGATTTTTATTGTATTCAGCGCGTTCGCCGTGTTTCTTTTCTTTAGCAAATGCACTCCACTTTGCGCGTTGTGTAATTTTGTTACTATAGCGATTACCTTTTTCTAAAAGAGCGAGTGTTTCCTCTTCAATGCGCATTTTAGAAATACTTTTGTAAAAAGATACGAAAGCAATTGTTTCAATGCATAAAGCTAATATTAAAAAGTATGTCCCGATTTTAAGTGAAAGTTTACTCATTTTCTCACCATACCTTATTCATAATAAAGGGTCAGTGGTATACTAGTTTCCACTGACCGAAGTAATTATTCACTTTTCCATTTATATCCGACCTTATAAACAGTTTCTAAGTAATTTTCAACTGGAAATCCTTTTTTACGTAATTTATCACGGATATTGCGAATATGTGAATCGATTGTTCTATATTCAATGTCTGTTTCATAACCCCAAATTTTTTCGATTAAATCATCTCGGCTATAAGCACGGTTTGTATTTTGTAAAAATAGTCCAAGTAACGAAAATTCGATAGGAGTCAGTGAGATTTTTTCATCATACACTGTGACAGTATGTTTCGTTTTATCCCACTCAATACCATTGAAGCTAACAAATCCATCTTTCTTTGTACGGCGTAATATAGCCTCAATTCGTGCAACTAATACATGCTCATCAAATGGTTTTGTAATATAGTCATCTGCGCCGATCGTAAGGCCTTTTACCATATCGTAATTTTGATTACGAGCTGTTAGCATAATGATTGGAACGTTGGAAATTTGACGGATTTGATAGCAAGTATCCCATCCATCCATATTTGGCATCATTACATCTAACAAAACAATATCGAAGTCTTTTTGTTCTATTAACTTTAGTGCTTCAAGGCCAGAGGTAGCTTTCATACAAAAATAGCCACGCGGACTTAAGAACAGATCTAATAATCGTAACATACGTTCTTCATCGTCTACTAATAAAATTTTTACCATAATCTTGTGCACCCCAAACTGTTCATTCTACTTGTATAGTTTACATGAAAATGATAAAAAACTCTTTTTATGTGATTGAGTGGAAGAGTGATTTCTCGCTCAGAGTAATTGACATAAAAAATGCACTAGTTTTGCACAACTATTTTTTATAATAGAAAACGTAGCGACACAAAATACCCTATGTTGCGACATAACGTCATGTCATTTTATTTATAAAATGACAATTCCATTCTATTGTGTATGTGAGATAGAGAGGGTTTTCGTATTCACCTCGCATCGGATAAGAAAAATTTCCTATCTCACACTTTTTTTAAAAGGAGATCATACACATGAATCCAAAAGAAGAAATTTCAAAAAAAGAAAAGCAAGATCGTAATACGGTTGTCATGTGCGTTGCCGTATCTATGGTTATTATTATAAGTTGTGTAAATAAAATTTTGGGGATTTTATAATATAAAAAAAGCTTATTGCTTCTTAAGAAGCAATAAGCTTTTTTCGTTGTTAGAGGGAGTATTTTTATATAATAAACCAAGGTAAAATTGCTAATCCAGAAGTTACAATTGCTGTAGTAAATATTAAAAGCATAGCTCGTTTGTTTTGTTTCATGTCACATTCTCCTCTACATATCAAGTACATGCGATCAGCGTGGGATGTAGTTCCCCACTGAGTAAAGTTTCACTTTATATTTTTAGTATAATGAATGGAAAGGTTTGGTACGATCGATAAAGGTGACATGAAGATTACATTGTTGTAATGAAAAAAGCATCTTTCTTAATAAAAAGATGCTTTTGGAAAACTAGATTGAAGTATTAATCATTTAAGAATAGAACCATATGTTCTTCGTCCCAATATTGACCGTTATGTTTTAATGAACGCTCTTGTACGCCGTAAGTTTGGAAACCTAATGACTCATATAATTTTTTTGCTGCATCGTTACCAACTACAACATCGAGCATAAGTTGTTCTACATGTAATTTATCGGCATTTTCAATAATTGCTTTAATAAGAGCTCGTCCTGCTCCAAGGCCACGTGCTTTAGGGGAAACAAAAACGGAACCGATTTTTGCTTTATGTTCTTGTTTAA
The DNA here is from genome assembly GCF_040459765.1 of Bacillus cereus group sp. RP29. Taxonomy (NCBI): domain Bacteria; kingdom Bacillati; phylum Bacillota; class Bacilli; order Caryophanales; family Bacillaceae; genus Bacillus; species Bacillus cereus group sp. RP29. Next base: position 4,736,020 of record NZ_JARVHN010000001.1, on the reverse strand, counting down.
TGAAAGGCTTTGTTTCTAAAGTAGCAATGCCGATTAAATCGTTATCTTTGAAGACACCTAGAGTATACTTATCCGGATTGCTTAATCGTTTTGCCATAGCAGCTACAGGATCCTCATGTTTAAGAACATCTTCATAAGAAGAGCTAAAAGCTTCCGGGTTCTTCGTTAAACCTTCCATACAAACTTTTAAATATATTTCTGCGTCCTCTGTCGTTAATAAGCGAATTTCCATCGTTGTAACCTCCTTGGTCGATTTCAAATAAAGTGAACCTTTTATAAGATTGTGTATGTGTTTTGTGAGCAGTCTCTTTTAATTTGTAAAAGAATGAAAAGATATATGCTACAATGTTTTGTTTTTTAATATGTAATGAAATTATATATTAACTTTATTAACTATTCAAGTGTTTAATATATTACATTTTTATAACTAAATAACTCCTCGATTGAGGAGTTATTTTAGTTATTTGATTGATAACCATCAATTCGATTTGGATGCGTGTAAATATTACAAGAGTCATTTCTAATAAATCCTACGACTGTAATGCCTAAATCGTGAGCGAGTTGCAATGCTAGTTTTGTTGGAGCGGATTTAGATAGAACAATTTCACATCCGATTTTTGAAACTTTGAGTAAAATTTCGGATGAAATACGCCCGCTAAATGCAATGATTTTTCCTTTAACAGATATATCGTTGCGTAAACAATGTCCATATATTTTATCTAATGCATTATGTCTTCCAATATCCATTCTTGATAGGAGGATATTGTTTCGATCACATAGCGCGGTATTGTGAACACCGCCGGTTTGGCGAAAGGTAGTAGAAGATTGTTGTAAAGTATTCATTAAGTAAAAGCATTCTTCAGGAGTAATTTTTACATGTATATCATGTAAATCTTTTGCTTTTGCTGCATCGTTAGCGAAAATAAAACCTTGTCTACCTTTTCCGCAGCAGGAAGTGATGTATCGTTTATTATATAAATTTTGATAGAGCGGATTTATTTTTGATGATGTTACATGGACAATTCCGTTATCTTTTTGAACCCATAGTTCTTCAATATCTTTATAGGAAGAAATAATCCCCTCAGAAATTAAAAAACCAATTACCATATCTTCAATATAATTTGGTGTACATACGACTGTTACATATTCTTCACCATTCAATTTAATAGTAATAGGAGATTCTGTAACAATCTCATCAGTTTGTTTTGAAAATGTACCAGAGTGATAGCGTACAATTGTATAACTCTCTTGCGTAGGTCCCATATGAAATTCCCCTTTTATATGTATTTTCTCCCACATTCATCATAAAACATTGAAAAAATAAAAACATCTATTAGAAGGAAGGTATCAGATTATTTTGGTTATTATTGTATATATACGATATAATAGAAATGTAGAATAGTGAAATTTTCAAGCTTTCGTAGTGATACCTTATAAACATCTAGAATCGACTTCATAAGAAAAGTATTTAGGCAGGGCGTTTCAAAAATATGTACAGTAATTCATTTGTGAAAACGGATTCACAAGTGTGTTGTACAGTTGGTTGTAAGGAGAGGGGAAACTATGGCAGAACAGACAGTCCGTGTAACCGTAGATGGTAAAGAATTTTCAGCATCAGGTGAAAAGACGATACTACAATTATTTAACGAGAGTAATTTGGAACATCCTCAAATTTGTCATGTACCAGAAGTAGATCCAATTCAAACTTGTGATACGTGTATTGTAGAAGTAGATGGGAAGTTAATGCGTGCTTGTTCAACGCAAATAGAGAATGGTATGCATATTGAAAGACAGTCACAGCGTGCGAAAGAGGCGCAGACTGAGGCGATGGATCGAATATTAGAGAATCATTTATTGTATTGTACCGTATGTGATAACAATAACGGTAATTGTAAGGTTCATAATACAGTACACATGATGGGAATTGAAGAACAGAAATATCCGTATGAGCCGAAAGTAAGTGCTTGTGAAGTGGATATGTCACATCCGTTTTATCGGTATGATCCAAATCAATGTATTGCTTGTGGACAGTGTGTAGAAGTATGTCAAAACCTACAGGTTAATGAAACGATATCGATAGACTGGAGCTTAGATCGTCCGCGTGTTATATGGGATCATGGTGTAAGTATAAATGACTCATCTTGTGTAAGTTGTGGGCAGTGTGTAACAGTATGTCCATGTAATGCGTTAATGGAAAAATCAATGTTAGGTGAAGCTGGATTCATGACAGGGTTAAAACCAGATGTGTTAGATCCGATGATTGATTTTGTAAAGGATGTAGAGCCTGGATATAGTAGTATTTTAGCGGTTTCAGAAGTAGAGGCTGCGATGCGTAAGACGAAAGTGAATAAAACAAAAACAGTTTGTACATTTTGTGGTGTCGGTTGTTCATTCGAAGTATGGACGAAAGATCGCCATATATTAAAAGTGCAACCTGTTTCAGATGCACCGGTTAATGGTATTTCCACATGTGTAAAAGGTAAATTTGGATGGGACTTTGTAAATAGTGAAGATCGAATTACGAAGCCATTAATTCGCCAAGGAGATATGTTTGTTGAAGCTTCATGGGAAGAAGCGTTAGAAGTTGTTGCTTCTAACATGCAACATATTAAATCAGAATACGGCAGCGATGCATTTGGATTTATTTCTTCTTCGAAAGTAACGAATGAAGAAAATTATCTTATGCAAAAACTAGCTCGTCAAATATATGGAACAAATAATGTAGATAACTGCTCGCGTTATTGCCAATCTCCAGCAACAGATGGTTTATTTAAAACTGTCGGTATGGGCGGCGATGCTGGAACAGTGAAAGATATAGCTGAAGCAGGCCTTGTCATTATCGTTGGTGCGAATCCAACAGAAGGACATCCTGTACTCGCGACGCGTGTAAAACGTGCTCATAAATTACACGAGCAAAAACTGATTGTAGCAGATCTTCGTAAACATGAAATGGCAGAGCGTGCGGATTTATTTATTCATCCGCGCCAAGGTACAGATTACGTATGGCTTGCTGGTATTACGAAATATATTATTGATCAAGATTGGCATGATAAAAAGTTCATAGCTGAAAATGTGAAGAACTTTGATGAATATAGCACAATGTTAGAAAAGTATACGCTTGATTATACAGAAGAAATTACGGGAATTTCGAAAGAAAACCTGAAAGAAATGGCTCGTATGGTATATGAAGCAGATGGAACTTGTATACTTTGGGGAATGGGTGTAACGCAAAATACAGGAGGAAGTACAACATCTGCTGCCATTTCCAATTTACTGCTTGTTACGGGGAACTATCGTCGTCCTGGTGCAGGCGCATATCCATTACGAGGGCATAATAATGTACAAGGTGCTTGTGATATGGCGACATTACCAAACTGGCTTCCAGGTTATCAAGCAGTATCGGATGATACGCTTCGTGCTAAGTTTGAAAAAGCATACGGCACAACGATTCCGAAAGCACCAGGATTAAATAATATCGCAATGTTACTTGCGGCAGAAGAAGGAAAACTACGTGGTATGTATGTCATGGGGGAAGAAATGGCTTTAGTCGATTCCAATGCGAACCATGTGCAACATATTTTAGCGAATTTAGACTTCCTCGTTGTTCAAGATATGTTCTTATCAAAAACAGCTCGTTTTGCTGATGTTATTTTACCAGCGGCACCAAGCTTAGAAAAAGAAGGAACGTTTACGAATACAGAGCGACGTATTCAAAGATTATATGAAGTATTAAAACCACTAGGTGATTCAAAACCAGATTGGTGGATTTTACAAAAAGTTGCTCGTGCACTCGGTGGGGATTGGAATTACGAAAGTCCAAGTGAAATTATGGACGAAATCGCATCGCTTGCACCGTTATACTCTCAAGCAACGTACGATCGTCTAGAAGGATGGAATAGTTTATGTTGGGGTAGTCATGATGGTAGTGATACACCGCTATTATATGTAGACGGATTTAACTTCCCAGATAAACTAGCTCGTTTATCATTAGATGAATGGATACCACCAGTTGTAGCGCCAGATGAGTATGATTTACTTTTAAATAATGGACGTATGCTAGAACATTTCCATGAAGGGAATATGACGAATAAGTCGGCTGGTATTTTATCTAAAGTATCTGAAGTGTTCGTTGAAATTTCACCTGAGCTTGCTATAGAGCGCAATGTGAAAGATGGTGGTCTTGTAGAATTAGCATCACCATTTGGCAAAATTAAAGTACAAGCGCTTATTACTGAGCGCGTAACGGGGAAAGAGCTATACTTACCGATGCATGCAACGATAAATGAAGAAGCGATCAATATTTTAACTGGGACGGCAACAGACCTTTATACGTGTACACCGGCGTACAAACAAACGATGGTGAAAATGCGTGTATTACGTGAAAAAGGAAATCGTCCGTTACCATCTTCAAACCCGCGAGATAAAAAGCGTAATCCGCAAAATGGTGTTGAAATCGAGCAAAAATGGCAAAGAAAACAATACGTATCACTCGTGGACTAGGGGGCGGAGATAGTGGCGAAAGAGATTACTTTAATTAAAAAGAAAGTTGTAACAGAGGAAGAACAGAAACAGCAAGTAGCAGATGAACTTCTAAATGAGCTATCTAATAATCGTGAAGCAGTAGAAGAAACGATGCAGCTGTTAGCGCAGTTACAGAAGGCTGGAATATTAGATGCGGCGATTAGTTTACTTGCTGCTAAGGAAGATGTTTCAAAAATCGCTGTGGAGCAATTAAATCGTGAACCAGTTAAAAATGCACTTAACAACATGATGGGGGCGGGGGAAGCACTGTCCTCAGTTGACCCAGAAGTAACAAAGCAAATCACATCGAGTTTAGTCACTGGATTGCAATTTGCAACAGATGAATTAAAGAGTGGTAAAAAAACAAAAGTGATGGACTTCTTTAAAGTGTTAAAAGATCCAGATATCAATAGAGCCATCACATTCGGATTTAGCTTTTTGAAAGCATTTGGACAAGGGTTAGAGAAAAAATAGAGTAAGTGAAAAGTGATGGGAAGTAGCCATCACTTTTTTCATTGTATGTATAAGAGTGTTCATGTTAAGCGGAATATATTATTATTAAAGGGATGGGTTAGAAATGGAAATGTGGAATCCATCTCAAATATCGTTTTAGAATGTGGAGGAATATATGCAACACCGTAAAAGACTATCTATACCAGGAGTAATGAGACATTCCTTTCAAACTGTTAGATTTGCCTTTTGGAATGTGTTAACATTCCAACTTGCTTATAAATTGTTAGCAGCGATTGTGTTTATCCCACTTTTCGGTATTATTTTCAATAAGTTGTTGTACTTTGGTGGGTATGCAAACGCAACAAATGATGAGTTATTAGCATTTTTGAAAACCCCATACGGGATTTTGGCGATCGTAATTTTATCTATATTGGCATTGTTCCTGATTTTTACAGAGTTTGCAGTACTTATTATCATTTCGTACTTCGCTCATAAAAGGCAAAAGGTGAGATTACGTCCGATTTTATATAAAACAGTAACGTATTTACCTTCTCTGTTTACATATTGCTTACCTGGCTTTGTTTTGTATGCAGTTGTACTATTACCACTATTAAGTATGGGATATAAATCTGCATTGATTCCTGAAATTCAAATTCCTAATTTTATTACAGGTGAACTATTTAAGACAACAATGGGGCAAGTTGGATATTATACTTTCTTTGCTGTAGTTGCCTATTTGAACCTTCGTTGGATTTTTGTTTTACCTATTATCGTTTTAGAGGAGAAGCCGTTCCGTACGGCAGCACGCAAAAGCGCAAACTTAGTAAAAGAAAGCTTCTTTAAAGTTTTGTTCTTTTTAGTAGGTTTTTTCATATCTGTAGGAATTGTTTTTCTTTTATGTGTAGGAGTTTATTTACTTTGTCTGTGGGGAGTATATGAATTTACAAACCCAGAAGGGACATTTGCACTACTAGCAGAGTCAACTATTTCAGTTTTCCTAACAAGTACATTGTATCTATTTAGCTTTATTATGACGCCGTTCTATATTATGGCGTTAACAAGATTGTATTTACAAAAGGTTCCAGTCGAAGATGTTTTATTAGAAGAAGGATTAGATTATTCAAAGACGAAGGCAGATAAATGTTTCTTCCAAAAACATCGTTGGAAATTTATTGGTGTATATATTGTAGGAATTATTACGGCGGGAATGGTTGTTGCTTTCATTGTGACCTTTATTACAAACACATATAAAGAACCGATTATTATGGCTCATCGCGGTTATATTTCAAAAGGTGTAGAAAATACGAAAGAAGCTGTGCAGGGAGCTATTGATGCGAAAGCAGACTACGCTGAAATAGATGTATTACAAACAAAAGACGGTGAACTAGCAGTTATACATGATTTGAAGTTGAAACGTCTTGCCAATGCTAACGTTCATGTTTCGGATTTAACGATGGAAGAGTTAAGGCAGCTTACCCTTAGTCAAGATGGTTTTTCAGGACAAATCAGTACGCTGGATGAAATCATTAAGTTGGCAAAGGGTAAAATCAAACTCAATATTGAAGTGAAGCTTCATGGGGGCGAAAAAGACTTTGTAAACAAAGTATTAAAAACGATTAAAGATAATGAATTTGAGAAGCAATGTGTTATTCAAACGTTACATTATCCGCTTATAAAAGAGTTTAAGCGTGCAAATCCAAATATAAAAGTAGGATATATATTATATGCAAGTAGAGCTCACTTAAAGAATGTAAAGGCTGATTTTTATGTAGCGGAAGAATACATGTTAAATAAGAAATTAGTAAAAGAAGCAAGGAAGTTAAATAAACCAATTTACGTATGGACGGTAAATGATATGGAAAGTTTAAAGGGATATTATAAATTGAACGTAGATGGTATCATTACCGATTATCCTGAATCGGCACGTGAAACAATTAAGATGTTAAAAGAGCAAGAAGAGGAAGAAAGTGATCTGTTTGATAAAATTACGGAAACAACAGATGATTTATTTTCCAAGTTATTTATAAGTTATCCAGCTGCTAGTTAAATGCTAGCAGCTGTTTTTTTAGGGAAAGAATATATCCCTAAAGTATTGTTTAAACTTATAACTGTATATGTATACGGCATCATTGGTATTTCTTACATTGTTACATTATTGTCGAATAATAAATGATTGCTGCTTATTTTAAAGGAGTATAATAAAAATAGAGTGATAGATAATGAGATGGAACAACGAGGCTAATAGAATCAATGTTTTATATATTTACACTATTCTAAATATATAAACTTTAAAAATATGGTATGTTAGCGTTTTCATAACTTTTAAGTTATGCTAGAATAAGGACATAAGTTATTAATTATTACAAAAAGAAAAAAGACTTTCTTTTTTCTGTTAATTATAAGGGGGCATTTCATTATGCGTATTGGGGTACCAGCAGAAATTAAAAACAACGAAAACCGTGTGGCAATGACACCAGCAGGTGTTGTACATTTAATTCGTAACAATCACGAAGTATTCATTCAAAAGGGTGCAGGTTTAGGATCTGGTTTCACAGATGCTCAGTATGTTGAAGCGGGAGCGAAAATTGTTGATACAGCTGAAGAAGCTTGGAACATGGAAATGGTTATGAAAGTTAAGGAACCAATTGAAAGCGAATACAAACACTTCAGCGAAGGTTTAATTTTATTCACATACTTACACTTAGCTCCAGAACCAGAATTAACAAAAGCATTAATCGAAAAGAAAGTTGTTTCTATTGCATATGAAACAGTACAATTAGAAAACCGTTCTCTACCATTACTTGCACCTATGAGTGAAGTAGCTGGTCGTATGGCTGCACAAATTGGTGCACAATTCCTTGAGAAGAACAAAGGCGGTAAAGGAATTTTACTTGCAGGTGTTCCAGGGGTTAAACGTGGTAAAGTAACAATCATCGGTGGTGGACAAGCTGGTACAAATGCTGCTAAAATTGCAGTTGGACTAGGTGCGGATGTAACAATCATCGACTTAAGTGCAGAACGTCTTCGTCAATTAGATGACATTTTCGGAAACCAAGTAAAAACTTTAATGTCTAATCCGTACAATATTGCAGAAGCTGTAAAAGAGTCTGATCTTGTAATCGGTGCAGTATTAATCCCAGGTGCAAAAGCGCCAAAACTTGTAACAGAAGAAATGATTAAATCAATGGAACCAGGTTCTGTTGTTGTAGATATCGCGATTGACCAAGGTGGTATTTTCGAAACAACTGACCGTATTACAACTCATGATAACCCAACTTACGAAAAACACGGCGTTGTTCATTATGCAGTTGCAAACATGCCAGGTGCGGTTCCACGTACATCAACTCTTGCATTAACAAACGTAACAGTACCATACGCAGTACAAATTGCTAACAAAGGCTACAAAGAAGCTTGCTTAGGCAACTCTGCATTACTAAAAGGTATTAACACATTAGATGGCTATGTAACATTCGAAGCAGTTGCAGAAGCTCACGGTGTAGAGTACAAAGGTGCTAAAGAATTATTAGAAGCAGAAACAGTATCTTGCTAATACAAGCATTATACAAAACAAAATCGAACAATATATAAACCAACATGATAAGAGCTAAGAGTGAATATCTCTTAGCTCTTCTTGGCAAAAGGGGGCATACATCGTGGCCAACCTATTTAAAAAGAAATCCGTTACGCAATTGTTAGGGGAAAGTAAAAGTAAAACTTTAACGAAAACGCTAGGGGCATTTGACCTAACAATGCTAGGGATTGGTGCGATAATTGGTACAGGAGTACTAGTATTAACAGGATTAGTAGCAGCAAGAGATGCTGGTCCAGCAGTTATCTTTTCATTCATGATTGCAGCGATTGTTTGTGGATTTGCAGCGTTGTGTTATGCAGAGGTTGCATCTACACTTCCGGTTTCAGGTAGTGTGTACACATATTCATATGCGACAATTGGTGAGTTTATTGCCCATCTAATGGGATGGACATTACTATCTGTATATGTCGTAACAACTGCCGCAGTAGCTGGTGGATGGACAGGTTATTTTAATAACTTAGTGAGTGGATTCGGATTAGAAATTCCAACAGAGTTGTTAAAGATTCCATCACAAGGTGGGATCGTGAATTTACCAGCAGTAGTCATTACATTAGTTTTAACTTGGTTACTATCAAGAGGTACGAAAGAAAGTAAGCGTGTGAATAACATAATGGTATTAATTAAAATTGGTATTGTTATTTTATTCATTGCAGTTGGTGCGTTTTACGTACAACCAGAAAACTGGACACCATTTGCACCATACGGTATTAGCGGAATCTTTGCCGGCGGAGCAGCAGTATTCTTTGCTTTCTTAGGATTTGATGCATTAGCAACTTCTGCTGAAGAAGTAAAAAATCCACAACGTGATTTACCGATTGGTATTATTGCTTCATTAGTTATTTGTACAATTATTTATGTTGTAGTATGTCTCGTTATGACAGGTATGGTTTCTTATAAAGAATTAGATGTACCAGAAGCTATGGCATATGTATTAGAAGTTGTAGGACAAGATAAAGTAGCGGGTGTAATCGCAGTTGGAGCTGTAATTGGTATTATGGCTGTAATCTTTGCTTACATTTATGCAACGACACGTGTATTCTTCGCGATGAGCCGTGATGGTTTATTACCAAAATCATTTGCGAAAATTAATAAGAAAACAGAAGCGCCAGTATTCTCAACTTGGTTAACAGGTATTGGTAGTGCTTTAATTGCTGGATTTATCGATTTAAAAGAATTGTCGAATTTAGCGAATATTGGAGCATTGTTAACATTTGCGATGGTAGGTGTGTCAGTTATTATTCTTCGTAAAACACATCCGAACTTAAAACGTGGCTTTATGGTACCACTTGTACCAACGCTACCGCTTATTTCAATCGCATGTTGTCTATTCTTAATGTTTAACCTACCATTAACAACATGGATCTACTTCGGTATTTGGTTAGCAATTGGAGTAGTTGTATACTTTGTTTATTCGAAAAAACATAGTCATTTAAAAGACGATGGAAGTTCGCAGGATAATTTAGAACAAGCTAATTAAAAGCTTAGTTAAAAGGGATATAAGTATAGTAAGCCTTGTGCGTCTAGGGAACGCGCAAGGCTTTTTCTTTTGTGTAAAGTGTATATTCTTTTTTGTATGAGAATGTAATGGATGCGGAAAATATGTGTAGATCTTTTTAAAATGTGAACGAAATGTTCAAAAAAATGTATGAGATTTCATTGACACATATGAATAGACGCTCATATAATAAAGGTATAAGATATATGAATGATTGTTCATATGTTCAAATAAAGAGGTGAGCTATAATGGCTGGAAATAAAGTAGAAACACCACAAGAGACATGTTCTCAAACGATAATTCATGAAGAAGTTGTTGAGCAAGTAAAACAAACAATTCCAACGGATGAAAGTTTAAGTAAAGTAGCAGAATTATTTAAAGTATTAGGCGATCGTACACGTACAAGAATATTACATGCGTTATTTGAAGCTGAAATGTGTGTTTGTGATTTAGCGTATTTATTAAGAATGACACAATCATCTATTTCACATCAGCTTCGTGTGTTAAAGCAAGCGAAACTTGTAAAGAATCGTAAAGAAGGAAAGGTCGTTTATTATTCGTTAGCTGACCAACACGTAATTCATATCTTCGAGCAAGCGTTTGAACACGTAAACGAGGAAGAATAAATAGAACGCGAGGAGGGAGAACGATGGCTGAAGCATTAGTGAAAAAGAAACTGATGTTAGAAGGTTTAGATTGTGCAAACTGTGCAATGAAAATTGAAAAAGGCGTTGGGAATATAGAAGGAGTAAATTCTTGCTCTGTAAATTTCGCGACAAAAACAATGGTTTTAGAAACAGCGCAAAATAAAGAAAGCGAAGTTGTTACAGAAGCAAAACAACTCGTTACAAAATTAGAACCGCACATTAAAGTGCAAGAAGAAAAAAACACAAAAATGGCAAAAGAAGTGTTTATATTAGAAGGTTTAGATTGCGCAAATTGTGCGATGAAGATTGAAAATAAAGTTAAGGAAATGCCGACGGTTTCAGCAGCAACTGTTGATTTCGTATCAAAGAAATTACGAATTGAAGTAGCGAATAAAAGAGAATTAGAAACGACTGTAGCCAATATAACAAATGTCGTTCAAAAGTTAGAACCAGATGTGAAAGTTGTTCGTGAAGAAAAGGGTGGTCATGACCATGGACATAGTCACGATCATGGAGAAGCAAATGTGAAAAAAATGGTAGGACGATTAGTGGTTGGAGGAATTTTGACAGCAATTGCTGCATTAGCTGGCTTACCACAAATGATCACAATTCCGTTATTCGTCCTTGCGTATGTATTAATTGGTGGAGATATCGTTTGGAGAGCAGTAAGAAACATAACTCGTGGCCAAGTGTTTGATGAGAACTTCTTAATGGCAATTGCAACACTAGGAGCTTTCGCAATTCAACAATACCCAGAAGCGGTTGCAGTAATATTATTCTATCAAGTAGGAGAACTATTCCAAAGTATTGCGGTAAACCGTTCTCGAAAATCAATTACTTCATTAATGGATATTCGTCCTGATTACGCGAATGTAAAGATTGGAAATGAAACGAAACAAGTATCACCAGAAGATGTACAAATCGGCGATTATATTATCGTGAAACCTGGTGAGAAAGTACCGTTAGACGGAAAAGTAGTTGAAGGAACATCAATGGTAGATACTTCAGCATTGACTGGTGAATCTGTACCACGTGAAGTTGAAATTGGAAATGATGTATTAAGTGGTTTTGTGAACCAAAATGGTGTATTAACAATTGAAGTTACAAAAGAATTTGGTGAATCAACTGTATCAAAAATTTTAGATTTAGTTCAAAATGCAAGCAGTAAAAAAGCGCCAACAGAAAACTTTATTACGAAGTTCGCGCGTTACTACACTCCAGTTGTAGTAATTACAGCAGCGATCATGGCGTTTATTCCACCACTTATTTTAGAAGGAGCTACATTCTCGGATTGGATTTATCGAGCTTTAGTGTTCTTAGTAATTTCTTGTCCGTGTGCGTTAGTTGTATCTATTCCTCTTGGATTCTTTGGAGGTATCGGTGGTGCATCTAAAAGTGGTGTGTTAGTAAAAGGGAGTAACTATTTAGAAGCTTTAAATGATGTGAAATATATTGTTTTTGATAAAACAGGCACATTAACAAAAGGTGTCTTCAAAGTTACAAAAATGGAACCGAGCGAAGGTATTACAAATGAAGAGTTATTAGAGTATGCAGCATTTGCTGAAGTGTATTCTAACCATCCAATTGCACAATCGATTCGAAATGCATATGGAAAATCAGTTGATGAAAAAATAATCGATGATTATAACGAAATTTCTGGTCACGGTACAGTCGTAAAAGTACAAGGAAAAGAAATTTTTGCAGGTAATGCTAAATTAATGAGAAAAGAGAACATTACATTTAAGCAACCAGAAACAGTAGGTACATTAGTTCACGTTGCTGTAGATGGAAAATATGCAGGTTATATCGTTATCTCTGATGAAGTAAAAGAAGATTCAAAACAAGCAATTCAAAAATTAAAAGAACTAGGTATTAAGAAAACAGTCATGTTAACTGGTGATGCAAAACCAGTTGGTGAAGCTGTTGGTAAAGAGTTAGGTTTAGATGAAGTTCACGCAGAACTATTACCGCAACAAAAAGTAGAAGAGATTGAAAAAATTGATGCAGCAAAGCATGGAAAAGAAAAAGTTGCTTTCGTTGGTGATGGTATTAATGATACACCGGTATTAGCAAGAGCCGATGTTGGTATTGCAATGGGTGGTTTAGGATCAGATGCAGCAATTGAAGCAGCAGATATCGTTATTATGACTGATGAGCCTTCAAAAATTGCAACAGCTGTAAACATTGCAAAACGTACAAGACGCATTGTATGGCAAAATATTATCTTTGCATTAGGGGTAAAAGGATTAGTTTTACTACTTGGTGCTTTCGGTATTGCAACAATGTGGGAAGCGGTTTTCTCAGATGTTGGTGTGACACTACTGGCAGTGTTAAATGCAATGCGTGTACTACGAGTGAAAGATTTATAAAGTGAAACTTTAATCAGTGGGGGGCTTCATCCCCCGCTGATTATTAGCCTTCACCAATCGGGCTTTTACGGACAGTTGATCCCCCATCTAACGCCCTTGCTTTTGCTGAATTTTGGGGGTCTTACTGCCCGTTAATGCGGGATAAAAAAGAGGACGCAACCTGCGTCCTCTTTTTTAGGTTATTCTGTTGAAATTGACTCAATAAAATAATAACAAATATTATTTTTAAAATAAATAACGTAATATTAAAATTTACAAATAAAAAAATATTTGTCTTGTTATTTTAATATATTTTTTACAAAGATATATAGCATTGAAGAAAACAGAGAAGGAGCAGCTTCTCTGTTTTATTTTTGTATATTTTTTTCAACTTGTTCTCGAACAGTTTGAATGTAATTCATTTTATGATCCCAGCATTCTTGACTTAAATCGACAGGGTACTCTTCAGGATTTAAAGTTCGCATATACTCTTCCCAAAATAACGCGAGACTCTGTTCATTGTATTTTTGAATATCCAATATGTCAGGTAGTTCATATGTTCTTTCACCGTTAACGAAAATGTCTTTATGCAGTTCGCGCGCTTCAAAGTTTGTTACAAATTTACTTATATACGTGTGAACAGGGTGAAACATTTTTAAGCGTTCTTCTTTTCCTGGTTCTTCACAATCTAATGCAATATAATCGCCTTCTGCATGATCATTAACTCGGTTGATAATGCGATAAATTCGTTTCAGTCCTGGAGTAGTGATTTTTTCCGGGTTAGATGAAATTTTAATTGTATCATTTAACTTTCCATCAGTATCTTCAATCGCAACGAGTTTATAAACAGCCCCTAATGCTGGTTGCTCAAAGGACGTAATCAATTTTGTTCCAACGCCCCATACATCAATTTTTGCTCCTTGAGATTTTAAATGCATAATGGTGTATTCATCTAAATCGCTAGAAGCAATAATTTTTGTATTTGTAAACCCGGCTTCATCTAGTAGTTTTCTTGCCTTTTTAGATAAATAAGCCATATCACCACTATCGAGGCGAATGCCATAAAAATCGATGCGATCCCCGAACTCTTTTGCCACGCGAATTGCATTTGGAACACCAGATTTTAATGTGTCATATGTATCAACGAGAAAGACACACTTTTTATGAGTTTCAGCGTATTTCTTAAAAGCAACATATTCATCGCGATAAGCTTGAACAAAAGAGTGCGCATGTGTGCCGGCTACAGGTATCCCAAAGCGTTTTCCAGCCCGTACGTTACTCGTAGATGAGAAACCACCGATAAAGGCAGCACGTGTACCCCAAAGGGCTGCATCGAACTCGTGGGCACGTCTTGTTCCGAACTCTAAAAGTTCATCGTTATTTGCAGCGTGCTTCATACGAGCTGCTTTCGTTGCAATTAATGTTTGGTAATTCACAATGTTTAACAGGGCGGTTTCAATAATTTGTGCTTCCCCGAGCGGTGCATCGACACGTAATAAAGGCTCGTTATTAAAGACAACTTCACCTTCTTGCATACTTCGAATCGTCCCGGTGAATTTCATATTTTGTAAATACTGAAGAAATTCTTCTTCAAATTGTAATTCTGCTAAATAAGCGATATCGCTTTCGGTAAAGCTGAAGTTTTCTATGTACTCTACAATTTTTTCAAGGCCAGCAAAAACAGCATAACCGTTCTCGAATGGAAGTTTTCGAAAGTATAAATCAAACACCGAGCGGCGGTTATGAATACCATCTTTCCAATATGTATAAGCCATATTAATTTGATATAAATCTGTATGTAAGGCATAGCTATCGTCTTTATAATAAGTCATCGCGAAAACACCTCCATAATTTGGTTATAGTATACCAATTTTTCACGGATCGTAGCAAAGAATAGATATGAAAGTATAGTCAAGAGGGAAAAAAATGAAATATTGCATATTTTTTAGAAAATTAACATTTATCAATTTATATTTCTCAAGATTTTATGTATTATTAAAGTAATGGGGGTAAATGAGAATGGAGGAGGACAATGCAACAAACATTAGAAAAAATAGGCAAACAAGTCTTTTACAAACGGCTACAGCAAAAAATGACACAAGAAGAATTATGTCAGGGCATTTGTTCTGTCTCATACTTAAGTAAAATCGAAAATGGAAAAATCGAAGCATCAGAAGAGATTCTACAATTGCTCTGCGCAAGATTAGAAATTGCCGTGACGGATTTGAGAGATGTAGAAGAAGATGTGAAGGGGAAGTTGGAGGATTGGCATAAAGCTATCGTCCATTTAGAAAGAGAACGCATTGAGCAAATATATGCTGATTTACAAGAACAAATGGAGCAAGTAACGGATTTTGAAATTATGAATTATTATGAGCTATTATATGTACGTTATCTTATGATTAAACGTGATATTGATAACGGAGTGGAAAGATTAAATAAATTAAAAAAAGGGTATAAAAAATTATCCCCGTTTCAAAAAATGTTATTCACATATAATGTTTCGTTGTTGAATTGTTTACAAAACAAATGGAAGATAGGATTAGAGAGTTTAATTGAAACAGAAAAAATGGCGAAAGAGCTAAATTATCATGAGAATGGTATTTATTATAATTTAGCATTAGCGTATAGTCATTTAGAAAATCCGTATAAAGCTCTGCATTTTGCTAACATTGCAATAGAGGGATTCCGTAGTGAATATAAATTCCGTAATGTGATAAACTGTCAATTTATTATTGCAATTTGTTTTGTAAGGCAAGGGCAGTACAAAGAGGCTTTGGATATGTACAATAGTATTTTACGTGAAGCGAGTTCGTTTTCTGAAAATGAGGTAATTATGAGTATCGCATTAAGTAATATTGCCGAAGTCTATGGTAACCAAAAACAATATGAAAAGGCTAAGGAATATTATTTGAAAAGTTTGCAATATCATCAACATGAAGATGATAATTACTTAGATACTTTATATCATACAGCATTACAGTGCATTCATTTAAAACAAATGGATGAAGCAAACCAGTGGATAGAAAAAGGTATCTCTATTGCTCAGCGCCATGAAAAGCATAAAAGGGTATTATATTTATTAATTATTTTACAATATAAATATTTCCGTACATCGGATGAATATAAGAAATTTCTAGAATTAGAAGCTATACCATTTTTTAAAAGTGAAGGTAATTTAGTGTATTTAAAACAAGTATATTTAGAAATTGCACATTATTTCGAAGGGATTCGTAACTTCGAAGAGAGTAGTCGCTACTATAAAGAAACTATTTCATTACTGGAAAAAGGGGAGGAGAAATAATATGAAAAAGTTGATGTTTTTAGGTATGGTAATTGGGGTTGTATTCTTGACACAGTTTATTGAACAGTATTCATCAAGACCAGATGTTTTGACGCAAGGAACACAACAAATAGTTGAAACAATTGAATCGTAATGAAAAACCCCCTTTCCAACCGGAAAGGGGTTTTTCAATATTTGTTCCTCAAAATTCTACAAAACTTGAGAAAAAAATTAATTGAATTTTTAGTATATTAATAGTGGAAACATAATGCTAATATGAAACTACTCTTTTTCAAAAAATAATTTATTAGGGGGAAGGTTCATGAAAAAGAAAAGTTTAGCATTAGTGTTAGCGACAGGAATGGCAGTTACAACGTTCGGAGGGACAGGCTCTGCATTTGCAGATTCTAAAAATGTGCTCTCTACGAAGAAGTACAATGAGACAGTACAGTCACCGGAGTTTGTTTCTGGGGATCTAACTGGGGCAACTGGTAAGAAAGCAGAATCTGTTGTGTTTGATTACTTAAACGCAGCAAAAGGTGATTACAAGTTAGGGGAAAAGAGTGCGCAAGATTCTTTCAAAGTGAAACAAGTGAAGAAAGATGCTGTAACTGATTCAACAGTATTACGTTTGCAACAAGTATATGAAGGAGTACCTGTATGGGGGTCTACGCAAGTAGCTCACGTAAGTAAAGATGGTTCTTTAAAAGTATTGTCTGGAACAGTTGCGCCTGATTTAGACAAAAAAGAAAAATTGAAAAATAAAAATAAGATCGAAGGCGCAAAAGCAATTGAAATTGCGCAAAAAGATTTAGGGATTACACCTAAATATGAGGTAGAACCAAAAGCGGACTTATATGTATATCAAAACGGTGAAGAAACAACATATGCATACGTTGTAAATTTAAACTTCTTAGACCCGAGTCCAGGAAACTACTACTATTTCATTGAAGCAGACAGCGGTAAAGTGTTAAATAAATATAATAAACTTGATCATGTAGCAAATGAAGATAAATCACCAGTTAAGCAAGAGGCACCTAAACAGGAAGCGAAACCAGCTGTAAAGCCTGTAACAGGAACAAATGCAGTGGGTACTGGTAAAGGTGTATTAGGAGATACGAAGTCGCTTAATACAACGTTATCTGGCTCATCTTACTACTTACAAGATAATACGCGCGGAGCAACGATTTTCACATATGATGCGAAAAATCGTACTACATTGCCAGGAACATTATGGGTAGATGCAGATAATGTTTTCAATGCAGCGTATGATGCAGCAGCGGTAGATGCTCATTACTATGCGGGTAAAACATATGATTACTATAAAGCTACTTTTAATAGAAACTCTATTAATGATGCAGGAGCGCCATTAAAATCAACAGTTCATTATGGAAGTAGATATAATAATGCGTTCTGGAATGGCTCTCAAATGGTATACGGAGATGGTGATGGTGTAACATTCACTTCATTGTCTGGTGGAATTGATGTAATTGGCCATGAATTAACGCATGCTGTTACAGAGTATAGCTCAGATTTAATCTATCAAAATGAATCAGGGGCATTAAATGAAGCTATTTCAGATGTTTTTGGTACTTTAGTAGAATTCTATGATAACCGTAACCCAGATTGGGAAATTGGTGAAGATATTTATACGCCTGGTAAAGCAGGAGATGCGCTTCGCTCTATGAGTGATCCAACGAAATATGGTGATCCAGATCATTATTCTAAGCGTTACACTGGTACTAGTGATAACGGTGGGGTTCATACGAACAGTGGTATTATTAACAAACAAGCTTATTTATTAGCAAATGGCGGTACGCATTACGGTGTAACTGTAACTGGTATTGGTAAAGATAAGCTAGGTGCAATTTATTACCGTGCAAACACACAATATTTCACGCAATCTACTACATTTAGTCAAGCGCGTGCTGGTGCAGTACAAGCTGCAGCTGATTTATATGGTGCGAACTCTGCTGAAGTAAATGCAGTTAAGCAATCATTTAGTGCTGTTGGTATTAACTAACGATCTAAAGGATAGATAGCTATTAATAAAATACCTCAAAAATAAAGAAGGAGCATAGGCTCCTTCTTTATTTTTTTCTCCATTTTTTCCACAAATAAAACAATCCAATAGTGCCCGCGATTGTTACAATCCACTTCGCTTCATTTGTTCCGTTCATGACATGATAGGCCGAATATACTTCGATTAACAAAGCCGGTATTTTCCCTATCGTACTGGCAATACTGAAGGATAGTAATGACATTTTGCCTAGAGCTGCAAATAAAGTCACGATACTAGACGGAATGAAAGGAATGAGGCGGAACGATAGGACGAGTAGAAAGGCCTCTCTACCCTCTACATAAAGTAGGCGTTCTACCTTTGGATACTTATTTACTTTGCTGTGAGTGAATTTCTGAAGGCCTATACGATAAATATAAAACGAGATAATAGCCCCTAATGCCTCACCTGCGATCGAAATAAGGGTTCCGTTTGTTACACCAAAGAGCTGTATGTTAATAGCGGTCAAAAAAATACTAGGGATAACACCTAAAAGGCTAATGACTATGTTGATTAAGATACTAAGTGGAATTGCGATTGAATAATAGTCTGTTAAGAAGTTTTGAATTGTTTCAGCCATTGTTTAAAATCCTTTATCTTTTTTTTGCATTACACCATATTTCCATTGTGTAGGCAAGTACAAATTTACATAATGTAGAAAAACGTTAAAAAACACCATTATTATACCTTATATGGGTATTAGGTATATGAAGTAAGGGGTATATTTTACTTTTTAAAAAAATACAAATAAAACCTTTATTTAAAAGGTTAATAGATGATTTTAGGGGGAGGTTTAACTCGGGAAATAATCATAAAAACATAGGGGTATATTTATGTAAGGGCGAAAATAGCGGTTTTATGAAAAACGGGTGGTAATTTGGCAAAATAGATGAGGAGTTTGAAAAATGTGTATGTTTTTTCGATGTGAAATTGACTTTTAGTGAAGTTACGATAATAATCATGAAAGAGGTGATATGATGAAACGAATAAGTAGTCTTTTCGTGAGTAGTTTATTGGCACTCATGCTGATCTTAAGTGGATGTGCAGGAAAAGAACAAAAAACAGAGAAACAAACAGGGAATCAATCGGCATCAGTAGAAAAAATTAGTGATAATATTTTAGACGAAATGGAAGGGCCACCTAAAAATGGTCATACGATTGAAAGACATGTAGGCAAATCAGAAGAAGATTTGAAGAATCGCTTGAAGACAGATAAAGTATCAGCAGCAAGTACATACTATGACAAGGAAACGGCAACGAAAGCTGTAAAAGATAGTTTGAAGCAGCATGATAAGGAAATTCAAGATTGGTTAAAAAATTCTAAAGAGGCTCGTCTCGTATTAAATACAACACATTCATTCCCGGTTGGAAAAACGGTAATAAAGAAAAATATGAATGTAAAAGACAAGTTAGTCAAAACTGTTACTGTTTTAGCGAGAGATAAGTCAGGGGATTTAGGATATAAGATCATTACTTCTTATCCATCTGATAAATAAGAAGGGGGAGTAAATATGTATACGACATTACAATATTTTTTCAAATCGTATTGTACGTTAAGTATCCATGAAGATGAAATAGTAGGCGTGATGGAAGAGTTTATAGAGCAAGAAGACGAAGAAATTGTTTTGAAATTACGCGATGAATTATTATATATGAAGAAAAAGGATGCTTGGGAAGAGGCGTGCGTACTAGCTGCGAAGCAAGGAAATCGTATGTGGTCGTTAGAAGAAACGAAAGACCATCTTGCAACCTTTTTAGTATTATTGCAAAAGAAAAAGGCGTGATCTACTCACGCCTTTTTCTTTTTGGAATTCGTTCGTTTAATAGTGTTTTATTGTTTTGGAGCGCTTTTATATACGCTTTTTGAAATTTGCCCATTAGATATTACTTCACCGTTTTGTGTAACTTTTTTATATGTAACTGCTGTTATTTTATCATTAGTCCTACTAATTACTTGAGAAGAAACTTCAACATTTTTACCAGTATTTGTGCCGAAAATACGTGTAGTAATACTACCTCCATTTGAAAATGCTTGAATATAAATATGATTGCCTGTATTGTTTTTAAATTTTAAATCTGGACCATAATCTGCTACTGCTGCATCTTGCCCAAGTGGTAAATAATTTACGGGCATAGAATGGTTGCTTCGAGAAACAATTCCTAAATCTGCTCTTAAAGCTGCGCTATATAAAGTACTACTCACTTGGCAAACGCCTCCGCCTGCACTTTGTATAACTTTCCCTTGTGAATATACAGCTGCGGATTTATAACCATGAGCAGCATCCGTTACGCCAACGCGGCCATTAAAACTAAATGTTTCATCAGGTGCGACAATCACTCCACTTAAAGTATTAGCTGACTTATTTACGTTAAAGGATTGATTCCCATTACGGCCAGCCATTGGAGTTGAATATTCAGCAATTACTTCTTTAATCCCCATTTTCTGTATATCTTCTGTAGAACGTTCAGGCTTTAATAGTGTAACGGGTAATGTAACGTCAGATGTGCCAGAAGTAATGGCTTGCCGCGTTAAATCAGTTAACTTTTCTTTATCGATTTTTTCTCCATTTTGGCTCTGGCTAATATTTACTGTAGTGCCTTCAATACTTAATTCTGCATTAACAGGATTTTTTAATGTTTCATTATATTTATCCTTCATAAAGCTTTTATAAGTAGTTGTATTTAATTGAGGTGTTAATTTATAGTCACGTTTTAATTCACCGTTCTCAGCTTGTTTCCGCATTTTGTAACGATTTATTGCGTTGCCTTCTTGTTCTTTAAAGATTTTGTCGATAATATCTTTTTCTTTATAATTTATCCCTAAATCTTTCCATGTGTAAGTTTGTTTATCGTTTTGGAATATGTACGTAAGTGATTTTTGATCTAATTCAGTGATTTTTTGATTAATAATAGCTTGAATATCTTTTTTATTTTTTCCATCGAGAGAAATACCTTCAAATGTAGTATTGGGTAATGCAGTAGTATCTAATTGATTATTTAGTTTGGATACATATTGATATCCGCCAACACCGCCAACACAAAGTAATATGCCTCCAGCAATTGCAGAACCGATCAGTATTTTACTTAGCTTCATTTATTTCCCCCCAGAAATTTTTGTATAAATATATGTATTACATTTTTTGTATAAAAATGATGAAAATAACATTATGTACGTACTAGTATACT
Source organism: Bacillus cereus group sp. RP29 (assembly GCF_040459765.1). NCBI lineage: Bacteria > Bacillati > Bacillota > Bacilli > Caryophanales > Bacillaceae > Bacillus > Bacillus cereus group sp. RP29. The sequence goes on along the minus strand of NZ_JARVHN010000001.1, from coordinate 4,714,436 downwards.
ATTATTTTCACTGTGCGTGTAATGTTTTTATAAAATATGTTACACTGTTGTAATAATTGTCTCTTTTTGTCACAATGTGTACGAAAAATATGTTGAAAATTATAATAAAAAGGCTGTCTAGAAAGTTCTAGCAGCCTTTTTATTATAATTTTTTATGTTCATTTTTATTCGTAACACCGAGATGATCTTGTAGTGTTGTCGAAATATTATCGACGCTTTTTTCGTTTGGAACGTAATAATAAATACCACCTATATATTTATCAGTACCTTCTACTTGCAATTTGTCCATTTTTAAGTTTGAACCCATTGAATTTTTCGCAATTGTCATCATATCATCAAAAGTTAAATTTGTTTTTAAGTCTTTATCAACAGCGTCTAATAAACCACCGATTTTATTAATGGAATTCAGAGATAATGCCTTTTCAGCAATAGCTTCTAAAACAAGCTGTTGTCGTTGACCGCGCATATAATCACTATCGATATGACGAGTTCTCGCTAGTGCCAGTGCTTCTTCTCCATTTAAATGTTGACGTCCCTTTTTAAGGTGAACTGCATCTGCTTCATCTTTACTATTTTGTTCTGTGAACTCCACTGGAACATCTACAGTAATGCCACCAAGGGAATCAACAATTTTGATAAAGGATTTAAAGTTGAATTTTACATAGTAATCAACTGGAACATCTAAAAAATTCTCAACTGTATCAATCGTGCTGTCTACACCACCGAATACGTGCGCATGTGTAATTTTATCGTATTTATCACGTGATTTAATATAGACACGTGAATCACGTGGAATACTGACAAGCTTAACAGATTTATCGTTTTTATTAATGGTTGCAAGTAATAGTGCATCTGTACGAGTTGCTTTCCCATAATTTTTGTCCCTAATATCACTTTCATCAACACCCATAATAAGTACGGAAATGTTGTCAGTCATAGGTTTAACGGCTTTTTCACGTTTGCTGGATTTGTCTCCGCGACCAAGTTCAGAATAGGCATTACTTAGAATTGATTTTGCTTTACTGTATATATGGAAGGAGTAGCCTCCTGCTCCAAGTGCTATAATCAGTAATGGAATAAGAAGGAACCAAAGTAGACGTTTTTTCTTTGAGCGTCCCTTTTTGGCTCGAGTATCTTTGTGCATATCGGATTTCATCATTTTTTCTCCTTTAAAACTATCAAAGTATATACATCTAGAAGCGCATTTAAACACATAAAAAATATTGTACGCTAAATAAAAGCGATTGTACATGTATAAAAAATAGATGTCTTGATTATTTATAAAGACATCTATTCGTTATTGTATACAAAAGATAGGGATAAGAAAATGATAAAATTTTACCTAATTACAACATAATGCTTACGATAATTGCAGATAAAATGCTAACGAGAGTCGCTCCGTATAGTAATTTAAGGCCAAATCTGGCAACGACGTTTCCTTGTTCTTCGTTTAATCCTTTTACCGCACCTGAAATAATGCCGATAGAAGAAAAGTTGGCAAAAGAGACGAGGAAGACAGAAATAATACCAACTGTACGAGGAGAAAGGCTATTAGAAATTTTACTAAGATCCATCATTGCTACAAATTCATTCGTTACAAGCTTCGTTGCCATAATGCTACCAGCCGCGACAATTTCAGAACTTGGTACACCAATAAGAAATGCAATTGGTGCAAAGACGTAGCCGATTAATTGCTGGAAAGTAATGCCGAATATAATGAGGAATAGATCATTAATGCAGCTCATTAATGCGACGAATCCGATAAGCATAGCACCGACAACGATAGCTACTCGAAAGCCATCTAGAATGTATTCTCCAAGCATTTCAAAAAAGCTTTGCTTTTCGCCTTTTATTTCTAAAATATCTTCATCATCTTTCACGTCGTAGGGGTTAATAATCAGTACGATAATAAAACCGCTAAATAAATTGAGAACGAGTGCGGTTACTACATATTTAGGTTCGATCATTGTCATATAGGCACCTACGATAGACATAGATACAGTTGACATAGCAGATGCGCAAAGTGTATAAAGACGGTGTTTTGGAATTTGAGCTAATTGTTTTTTGACCGTAATAAAAACTTCTGATTGGCCGACAATGGCAGATGCGATAGCATTGTAAGATTCTAATTTCCCAAGACCATTTATTTTACTGAGGAAGTAACCGATCCAACGAATGAAAAATGGTAGTATTTTGAAATGTTGCAGTATACCGATCAAGACGGAAATGAAGACAATTGGTAATAAGACAGTAAGGAAAAAGGGCATTTCACCTTTATTGGCAAGGCCGCCAAATACGAAGTTTATACCATCAGCAGCATACTCGAGTAGCTTTGTAAACAAACTGGAGATGAACCGAATAAGTATGAGACCGATTTCTGTATTCAATAATAAATAGGTTAAAATTAACTGTATAAGAAGCATGATGAAAATAGGTTTAAATTTAATATGCTTCTTATTGTTACTAGCGATATAAGCAAGGAAGAAGACGACGATAAGTCCTAAGAAAAAGGTAATAAATTTCATAGTAAGCCCCCTAAAAGAGATATTCTGCTATATATATTTTTCATTTCAAGGGAGAATATGCATCTTTGGTAAAGAAAGGAATAGAGAGAGTATGAATATATGTAGAGTACACCACGTTGCAATTATTTGTTCAAATTATGATGTGTCAAAAGATTTTTATACTAGGATATTAGGTTTTGAAGAGGTAAATGAGGTATATAGAAAGGAACGAGATTCTTATAAGTTAGATTTATGTGTAGGGGGAGAGTATCAAATTGAATTATTTTCATTCCCTAGTCCGCCTGAGCGCCCGAGTTTTCCAGAAGCGTCTGGACTTAGGCATTTAGCATTTGCTGTTACAAATATAGAAGAAGCCGTGCAACATTTAAGTCAATGTGGTGTTGAAACTGAGGCGATACGTATTGATGAGATAACCGGGAAAAAATTTGTTTTTTTCCAAGATCCGGATGGTTTACCTTTAGAATTGTATGAGGTTTGAAATTGGTGAATTTTATATAGGGTTGCTTTTGAGTAAATGAAGAAACTAAAGTGAAACTTCTTTTTTAAAGGAGGTGTCACTTTAGCTAAGAAAGCTAAAGGATATATGTGGATATTTTAAAATTACTGATGGTAGTCATTCTTATTGCATTAACAGGTTTTTTTGTAGCTGTTGAGTTTGCAATTATTAAGGTGCGTAGCAGTCGTATTGACCAACTCGTTAGTGAGAAACGACGAGGAGCATTGGCAGCAAAAAAAGTAACTTCAAATTTAGATGAATATTTATCAGCATGTCAGTTAGGTATTACCATTACCGCTTTAGGGCTTGGGTGGTTAGGCGAGCCGACTATAAAACATTTACTAGAGCCGTTGTTTTTAAAACTACACCTATCTTCTGCAATTGCAAGTACCGTTTCATTTATTATTGCTTTTGCAGTTATTACGTTTTTACATGTTGTTATTGGTGAACTTGCTCCTAAGACGTTCGCCATACAAAGAGCAGAGCAAGTTAGCTTATTATTATCGAAGCCACTTATTTACTTTTACAGAGTAATGTATCCGTTTATTTGGGCTTTAAATGGTTCAGCAAGGCTTGTAACAGGGTTATTCGGATTACATCCGGCTTCTGAACATGAAGTTGCTCATTCGGAAGAAGAATTACGATTAATCTTATCTGAGAGTTATGAGAGCGGAGAGATTAATCAAAGGGAATTTAAATATGTAAATAATATTTTTGAATTTGATAATAGAGTGGCAAAGGAAATTATGGTGCCTCGTACGGAAGTTGTAGGTTTATATGAGGACGAACCATTTGAAACACATATTAAAATAATCGCACAAGAAAAATATACGAGGTATCCTGTATTTGGTGAAGATAAAGATGAAATCATTGGAATGGTAAATGTAAAGGATTTATTTATTCGTTATATGGATGGTAATCGGGACGAGGAGTGCTCGATTATGCCATATACAAGGCCGGTCATTGAAGTGCTAGAAAATATTCCAATTCATGATTTACTATTACAAATGCAAAGAAAACACATTCCATTAGCTGTGTTGTATGATGAATATGGTGGTACAGCTGGGATTGTTACATTAGAAGATATTTTAGAAGAAATTGTTGGGGAAATTCGAGATGAATACGATGAAGATGAACACCCGCCTATAGAGCATATAAGTGAAGGGTGTAAAATTGTAGAGGGGAAAGTGCTTATTAGTGAAGTAAATGATTTATTTGGCATACACTTAATCGCTGATGATGTAGATACAATTGGTGGATGGATTATGGTACAAAAGCAAATCGTTGCTGAAGGAGATATTATTGAAAAACACGGCTTTTCTTTTAAAGTTCTGGAAAAAGATATGCATCAAATTAAACGAGTGGAAATAAAGAAGGGAGAAGAATGATTTTCTATAAAAGGTATATATAGAAAATTAAATGTTTGCGCTTTCAAAAAAGGTGCTATATAGTGAAGGTGGACACTGAAAAATTCTTCTGAATGATACTCGTATTTTTAGAGGGCGAATTTTTTAAATAGGGATTTAGAATGAAAAGTATAGGTGATGAAAATGATAGCAACGAAGGATATACGTATAGAAAAAGATTTTTTAGGTGAAAAGGAAGTACCAAGTAGAGCTTATTACGGTGTACAAACATTACGTGCGGTAGAAAACTTCCCGATTACAGGATATCGCATCCATCCGTCACTCATTACGGCAATGGCAATTGTGAAAAAAGCGGCGGCACTTGCAAATATCGATACTGGTTACTTGGCGAAAGACATTGGACATGAAATTGCGGAGGCAGCGCAAGAAATTGTTGATGGGAAATTCCATGATCAATTTATCGTAGATCCAATTCAGGGCGGTGCTGGAACTTCTATTAATATGAATACAAACGAAGTAATTGCTAATCGAGCGTTAGAACGTATGGGATATGAAAAAGGCGAGTATGCAAAAATTAGCCCAAATACGCATGTAAACATGGCTCAGTCAACGAATGATGCGTTCCCAACGGGAATTCATATTGCAACTCTTATGATGTTAGAAGAACTTCTTATTACAATGGAAGAACTTCATGCTGCTTTCCGTGCAAAAGCAAACGAGTTCGATCACGTCATTAAAATGGGACGTACGCATTTACAAGATGCTGTTCCGATTCGTCTTGGACAAGAATTTGAAGCGTATAGCAGAGTGCTTGCGCGTGATATAAAAAGAATTAAACAATCTCGCCAACATTTATATGAAGTGAATATGGGGGCGACAGCTGTTGGTACGGGATTAAATGCAAACCCTACCTACATTGAACAAGTGGTTAAACACTTACGAACATTTAGCGGATTCCCACTTGTTGGTGCAGAGCATTTAGTTGATGCAACACAAAATACAGATGCATACACAGAAGTATCTGCAGCGTTAAAAGTATGTATGATGAATATGTCTAAAATTGCGAACGACCTTCGTATTATGGCATCTGGTCCACGTGTTGGATTGGCGGAAATTCAATTACCAGCTCGTCAGCCAGGTTCATCTATTATGCCAGGTAAAGTAAATCCTGTTATGGCAGAAGTAATTAATCAAGTCGCTTTCCAAGTAATTGGTAATGATCATACAATTTGCTTAGCGTCAGAAGCAGGACAACTGGAGCTCAACGTAATGGAGCCTGTGCTTGTATTTAATTTAATTCAATCTATTAGTATTATGAATAACGGATTCCGTGTATTCCGTGAATATTGTATTAAAGGAATTACAGCAAATGAAGAACTGCTGAAACAATATGTTGAGAAAAGTGTTGGAATTATTACAGCAGTTAACCCTCATATTGGTTATGAAGCAGCATCACGTATTGCACGTGAAGCAATTGAAACAGGAAAATCTGTTCGGGAGTTATGTTTAGAACATGGTGTACTGACAGAAGAAGAATTGGATATTATTTTAGATCCATTCGAAATGACGCATCCTGAAATTGCTGGAGCTTCTTTACTAAAGAATAAGAAGATGTAATGTAAAAAACACCGATCCATTTGGATCGGTGTTTTATTTTAAAAGATATTAAATACAGCGTTTAATTGAAGTAAGCTAATGATAGCTAAGAAGATTAAACTGTATTTCATTGCTGTTTTAAATAAGGCAGATTCTTTACCAACTAGTCCAACTGCTGCACAAGCAACTGCTACAGATTGAGGTGAAACCATTTTTGCCATTGTACCACCTACTACGTTTAAGGCAACAAGAGTAGAAGGAACGATGTTTAATTGATCTGCAGTTACTGCTTGAAGCGGTGCGAATAATGAACCACTTGATACTACTGATCCTGTAATGAATACGCCGATCCATCCTAAGATTGGAGAAAGAATTGGGAATGCATTACCAGTAGAAGAGAATGCAAGTCCAAGTGTAGATGACATACCAGAGTAGTTTTCTACGTAAGCTAACGCGATAACGCTACAGATTGTATATACTGGAGCTTTTAGCTCTTTCATTGTTTCAACCATTAATTCTTTAACCATTTTACCTTTAACGCGGTACACGATAAGTGAAACGATAATTGCTAATACAATTGCAGTAGTTGTAGATGAGAATACATCAAATTTGAAAACAGCTGCGAAAGGTGTATCAGCTTTTGTAATTGGTGTAGTTTTCATAACAGCATTATGAAGACCAGGGAATTGAATGTTAAATACTAAGTTTGCTAGTGCACCATCCGGAGCAAATAAAGCTTTAATTGGTTTTAAATTAAAGATTGTTACAAATGCAGTTAAGAATACGAATGGAGACCAAGCATATAAAATTTGATTGAATGTATGAGATTCTTTTTCTTCTTGTTTTTCTTCTTTAGCAGAAGATTTTGGCTGCCAAACACGTAGGAATAATGCAAGAGAGATCATACTTACAACGGCTGCGAAAATATTAGTAAGTTCTGCACCTAAGAAGTAAGTTACAACGAACTGAGTAATTGCGAAAGAAATACCACTTACAAGAATACCTTGCCAAGTTTCTTTAATACCTTTAATTCCATCGACCATTGAAACAAGTAAGAAAGGTAATACAATACTAATGAATGGTAGAATAAGAACAGTTTGACGACCGATAGTTAATGCATCTAATTCAGTTAATTGTGCTGGTACTGTAACTGGGATACCCATAGCACCCATAGCACCACCAGCGATGTTTGCTACTAAACAAATACCTGCTGCTTTTAATGGATTAAAGCCCATACCTACAAGTAGTGCAGCTGTAATAGCAACTGGAACACCTAGACCAGCTGCGCCTTCTAAGAAAGCACCGAAAGAATAAGCAATTAATAATACTTGTAAACGTTGATCATTTGTAATACTTGAAATGCTATCACGAATGATGTTGAATTGTTCTGTTTTAACAGTTAATTTGTAAAGGAAAATTGCTGCGATAACGATAGTACAAATTGGATAAAATCCGGATAAAATACCGAATCCGGCAGATGCTACAGCTACTGTTGCTGGCATTTTATAAACGAATATAGCAAGAATAATAGCGACAATCACACTATAAAGCCCAGCGATATAACTTTTCATTTTCAGTCCCATTAAACAAATGATGAAGCAAAAAATTGGAAGTGCTGCGATTAGAGCAGATAACCAAATATTGTTTAATGGGTCATAAATTTGTGTCCAAGTACTCATAATAATGACAACTCCTATCTATTTTATGTGAAGAAATTCACATTATTTGTGAAACTATTCACAATCAACTTACATGCTTAGTATATTCTCCTTCAACACTATTGTCAACGTAAAAAAGTATAATTATTCCATAATAGTGTTAAAAGAAATGCTTTGTTCATAAAGTAGACAAAAAGCCCACTCAAATCTATTTGAGTGGGTGAGATAAATGATTTACATATTCTTTTCTTATAGTTGTTTATACATTATTGATCCTACAGCTCTATAATAGAGACCGTCTTTGTATTAAATATAGAGCTGCAGAATGTACCGCTTGCCCTATTTGATCAAGTTAGGAGTGGGACAGGAAATGTATTTAATAGGAAGTATTCCATCATAGTTCAAGCTAGTGAATATGAATTAAAAAGTAATAAGTTAATATTTAATGTTACGGCAGCTCTTTTTACTGAAAATTCCTTTTAGCGTAACAAAGAGGTTAAATATAACCCAAATACGTTACGATAGGTTATCAATTATAGACGGTATTTTACAATATCATTACTGCACATTGCAATGAGGTAAAAATATAACAAAAAGCCTGATAAAACAACGTTTGCAAGCAAAGTATTTGCAGCCCGTTATTTTGCTTTTTCGTTATATCGTATAGTATAATATTCAAAATCAGCAAGGAATTTTTCCTGAGTCCTTTGCTGGTTAAGGTGGAAAAAATTTTCAGCTTTATAGGTTGATAAAGTTATGTCGTAACAGGAAATATAAGAACAGATATATAAATAAATAAAAAGAAAATAAAAACGAAAATGAGGGGAACTTTATGAGCCAAAATCAATTCGAATGTCGTATTTCAGAAGAAGATGTACAAATGTTAAGAGCGTTAGCGCATCCGTTGCGTCTACGCCTAGTAATGGAACTAATGCAACGTGGAACATGTAACGTAACACAATTACAGGAAGTGTTAGAAATTCCGCAATCAACAGTTTCGCAACATTTAACGAAATTAAAACAAAATAAAGTAGTACGCTTTGAACGACGAGGACTGGAAGTGTATTATCAAATTCATAACGATAAAGTAAGTGAAGTAGTAAAAACATTATTTTCTTAAAATTTGAATATTATGGAAAAAGACGTGTGGGATCTACGTCTTTTTTTATTTGTTAGAAGGTGATATGAGAAAGAATGTTAATATGTAAGGAAAAAAGGCTAACCATTAAAATGTTGCTATATGGAATATATTCTAAAAGGAAAAGAAAAGATAGAAAGGAGTGTAATAAGTAAAAGGAGGGATAGTAGAATGGATGTAAAACGTGTGAAACAAATTTTATCTTCTTCAAGTAGAATCGACGTTACATATGAAGGTGTACCAGTATGGATTGAGAGCTGTGACGAGCAGAGTGGGGTTGCTCAAGTGTATGATGTATCTAATCCTGGAGAAAGCGTCCACGTGAACGTGACGGCTTTAGAGGAGAAGTAATAGAAAAGACGCTTCTAAATGTTTAGAAGCGTCTTTTTATTTCTTATTCCATCATATGTGCAATTTTCTTAGAGAACATAAGAAGTACTAATCCGAGTACGATTACGATAATACCGATACTTGCGAATACTTCTAAATATCCTAAAGATTGAGTGAAAGCAGCTAATTGTCCTGCTAATAAGTTTGCGAAGCCAGTACCAGCTAACCATACACCCATTAATAATGATGCTAATTTAACAGGAGCGATTGCACTTACCATAGATAATCCGATTGGTGATAAGAATAATTCACCAATTGTATGGAACATGTAAGTGAATACAATGAATAGTAAGTTTGCTTTCATGGTAATGTTACCTTCGTCGCTACCAGTTTTTAATACAGCTAAAGTTAGAACTAAATATCCAATCCCTAGTAAAATCATACCAAATGCCATTTTTGTTGGGATTTTTAAATCACCATTTTTTGTTTTCGAAAGTTTAATCCATAATGCAGAAACAGGTAATGCTAGTAAGATAATGAATAGTGGGTTTACAGATTGGAACCAAGGTGTTGGAATTGTAAATCCACCAATTGTACGATCCACAAACTTATCTGTGTAAAGTGTTAAAGAACTACCTGCTTGCTCAAATCCTGCCCAGAAGAATACTACGAAACAAGTTAAAATTAAAATTGCAGCAGTACGTTTTTTCTCTTGTGTTGTTAAAGGTTTTTTCTCGATTGCTTTTGCATTTTTTTCTTTAGATTTTTTCCCTACAACAGTTGTTCCGATAGACCCTAAGTAACGAGGTGCTAAGAAATTAAAGGCAAGCTGTCCAATAATCATACCGATACAAGCTGTTAAGAAACCGTATCTATAGTCTGCGAAGTAACCGCAAATGAATGGAGCGATAAGAGCACCTAAGTTAATTCCCATGTAGAAGATAGTGAAGGCACTATCACGACGAGAATCGTTTTCGCTATATAATTGACCTAATAAAGTCGAAATATTTGGTTTGAAGAATCCGTTACCAATAACTAATAATCCTAATCCTAAAAATAGTCCAGTTTTTGTGTTCATTGAGAATAGTACAAAGTTACCAATTGCCATGATGATACCACCAATAGTAATAGCATGGCGCTTCGTAATGAAATGGTCAGTTAACCAACCACCGATAATCGGTGTGAAGTATACTAACATTGTGAAAATACCGTAAATTTGAACTGCAACTGCTTTATCAAATCCTAAACCGCCGCTTACTAAGCTCGTTGTTAAATAAAGAACTAATAAGCCACGCATTCCGTAATAACTGAATCTTTCCCATGCTTCTGTAAAGAACAACAAGTATAACCCTGGTGGATGTTTTTTTGGTGATTGTTGCTCTCCAGCTTTGTCTAATTTTAAAGCTGCATCCATTTTTGTTTCCCCCTAATCCTGTATAACGGATATTTATGTAATCATTTTAATTTACAAAATATTTAGAAGTCAATAGAATTATATGGAAATAGAAAGAAAATTTCTAAAAAAGTTCTATTTTACTTCGACCGTTACTGTATTTTGCCCTGAAAACAAGATGATAAGCGTTTTCAAATGTAATAATTGAATTCTAAAAGAAAATAAAATAGTGATTAATCAGAAAATTTAGATTAAAATATTTATTCTGATATAGAGAAAATATATTCTATTTACTTTTATAATATAACATATTGGGAATAAAAATACAAAATGAAATAATGTGACATTTAAGTGAATTGAAAAATAACCAGCTCCATAGAAGGGGAGCTGGTTAGGGAAATACTATTTAACAAAGCGTTTTTCGATATCATCTAATAGTAGGTTAGCAGCCATTACACCGCCAGCAGTATTCCAAATCACATCGTCAACTTTGTATGCTTTATTATTTTTCACTGCATTTAAGTTTTTAAATAGTGGATCATTGATATATTCTTTTTCTAATTCAGAGCCTTTTTTCTCATTTCCTTTATCGAATGTGAAGTAGAATAATACATCGCCATCCATTGCAGAAATACGTTCTTTAGATACGTTACGCTCTGCGAAGTCATCTTTATTTTGATCGCCTGGACGTTTGAATCCAAGTTCTTTTAAAATAACACCAGAGAATGTATCACCATGATAAATACGAACATCACCAGGCATGAAGCGAACCATAGAAATTTCTTGGTTTACTTTATCGCCTAGTTTAGCTTTTAAATCTTTCATACTTTTATCGTAATCAGCTAAAACCTTTTCGCCTTCTTTTTCTTTATTTAATGCTTTCGCATAAAACTTGAAGTTATCTTTCCATTCACCACGTAATGTTTCAGAGAACACAGTAGGTGCAATTGCTTTTAGTTGCTCGTACACTTTTTCGTGACGCATTTTGTTACCGATAATTAAGTCTGGTTTTAAAGAAGCGATTGTTTCTACGTTCACTTGTCCTTCATCACCAACAACTTTTACATCTTTCATTTTATCTTTAATATGTGGATACCATGGATCACCAGTCCAAGATTTTACAGCCCCAACTGGTTTAACACCTAATTCAAGTAAAGCTTCAGTACCTTCATTTGTTAAAATGACTACACGTTTTGGATTAGCAGGAACTTCTGTTTTACCCATTGCATGTTCCACAGGAATCATTTCTTTTTTCGTATCTTCTTTTGATTCTTCTTTCGTATTTGATTTTCCACAAGCACTTAAAAGTAGTGAAAAGGCTAATAAAAATACAAATACTGTAAACGATTTCTTTCGCATGAAATTCATTATGTACCCCCTACATAGTGAGAATTTTTTTCAATAGCAAGCATGATATTAAGCCTTTATCTTTAGATTGTCAATACATACGGTTGAAAATAATTCTCATTTCCGTTGACAATGAGAATTAAGTTGAAATACACTTACAACGTATCATTATACATTGAAGGGGAAACGCTGCATGTTATTAAAAACAAATCGAGCAAAATGGGTTGGATTATTTGTTGGGATCATTGCAGTCATTACTTGTATTTGGGGAAGTATCATTTTTGGATATACAAATACGAGTTGGAAATTAGCGTTAGATGCTTTTTTCCATTTTAATGGTTCCAATGAACATATTATTATTCAAAATGTGCGTCTACCAAGGGCATTAATTGCAGCAAGTGTTGGTGCTAGTTTAGCCATTGCAGGTTGTCTTATGCAAACTTTAACGAAGAATCCACTTGCTTCTCCAGATTTTATTGGATTAAATTCAGGTGCTGCTTTCTTCATCGTTGTAGCAATTGTTATTTTTTCCGTGACATCATTATCAGCTTTCACATGGATTGCCTTCTTAGGGGCAGCAATTGCAGCTGTACTTGTATTTGCTTCTAGTTCTTTAGGAAAAGAGGGGACAACGCCTCTTAAATTAACATTAGCAGGGGTCGCAATTAGTGCGTTATTTTCATCATTAACACAAGGATTACTTGTGTTAAATGAAAAGGCGCTTGAAGAAGTATTATTTTGGCTTGCCGGATCTGTGCAAGGAAGAAAGTTAGAAATTTTACAATCAGTATTCCCGTATTTATTAATAGGCTGGATTGCATCTATTATGATGGCAGGGAAAGTAAATACATTGATGATGGGGGAAGACGTTGCAAAAGGACTTGGTCAAAGAACGATTTTAATGAAATCATTCGTACTACTTATTATTGTCCTGTTATCCGGTGGTTCAGTTGCGGTCGCAGGTCCTATTGGGTTTATTGGTATTGTTACCCCGCATTTTGCCAGATTTCTTGTTGGAGTAGATCATAGGTGGAGAGTACCGTATAGCGGCTTATTAGGTGCAATACTATTGATCTTAGCTGATATCGCAGCAAGATATGTCATTATGCCACAAGAAGTACCAGTAGGGGTTATGACAGCATTTATTGGTGCGCCGTTCTTTATTTATATTGCACGTAAGAGAGGGCTTAGCAAATGAAGAAGTATATTCCGTTTCGTATAGGAAAAGGCGGGCTCTCGTTTTTAATGTATAAACGAGCTTGTCTCGTCTTATTCAGTTTACTAGTTGTTTTAATAGGATTATTTTTTGCGAGTGCAGGTATGGGAGACATGAAAATTGCTCCTTATGATGTATGGCAAGCGATTACTGGAAATGGCGATGCGATGTCCAATATGGTTGTAAATAAGTTTCGTATGCCGCGTATTTTAATTGCTATCCTTGTAGGAATCGCACTTGCTGTAGCAGGATGTATTTTACAAGGGCTCGTTCGAAATCCACTTGCTTCTCCGGATATCATCGGGATTACAGGTGGTGCAAGTGTTGCAGTGGTATTATTTTTAGCTATATTTAGTGATAAAAATAATGCGCTAACTGTAAGCATTCATTATATGCCGTTAGCAGCTTTTATTGGGGCAACGATTGTAGCACTTTTTGTATATTTATTTGCATGGAGAAATGACGGATTATCACCGATTAGTCTTGTTTTAATTGGTGTTGGTTTTTGGGCATTAACGAAAGCGGCAACGACTTTGTTTATGTTGTTAGCGCCAATTTACCAAGCGAGTCAAGCGAATGTATGGATTACAGGCACTGTTTACGGTTCTTCTTGGCAAAACGTCATGGTACTTGCGCCGTGGGTTCTCATTTTAACGGTAATATCATTTATAGCTGCTAGACATTTAAATGCGCAAGAGCTAGGGGATGATATTGCGGTAGGGCTTGGTGTTCCTTTAACAAAGTCACGCATATTTATGTTATTACTTAGTACAGCTTTAATTGGTGGAGCAGTTGCCTTTGCTGGTGGAATTGGATTTGTCGGTTTAATGGCACCTCATATTTCACGAAGACTAGTTGGTTCTTTATACGGTGCATTACTCCCGGTTGCGGCTATTGTCGGTGCAATTTTAGTACTTGCTGCAGATTTAATTGGGCGTACAGTTTTCACCCCACTTGAAATTCCAGCAGGGGTATTTACATCAGCAATTGGTGCACCTTATTTTATTTATTTACTTTATAAAAGTCGGAATTCATAAAGGAAGATGAATATGCAAAAAGCATTGGAGACGAAACGTTTGACGTTGTCTTACGGTGAAACAATTATTATTGATGAGTTGAATTTAGAAATTCCAAAAGGTGAAATTACCATCTTTATCGGTTCTAACGGTTGCGGGAAATCGACCTTATTACGTTCACTAGCTAGATTATTAAAACCAACAGCTGGTGACATTTTGTTAGATAGTCAAGCCATTCAAAATATGCAAACGAAGCAAATCGCTCGTCAAATGGCAATTTTACCGCAAGGACCGCAAGCGCCAGAAGGGCTTACAGTATTGCAACTTGTAAAGCAAGGACGTTATCCGTATCAAACATGGCTGAAGCAATGGTCAGAAAAAGATGAGGAAATGGTACAGAAAGCACTTGCAGCAACAGGTATGACAGAATTTGCTGAGCGTGATGTGCATGCTCTTTCAGGTGGACAACGACAACGTGCTTGGATTGCAATGACGCTTGCGCAAGATACAGATATTATTTTATTGGATGAGCCTACTACCTATTTAGATATGACTCACCAAATTGAAGTGCTAGATTTATTATTCGAATTAAATGAAACAGAACAAAGAACAATTGTTATGGTACTACACGATTTAAATTTGGCCTGCCGTTATGCAGACAATATTGTAGCCATTCAAGATAAACAAATATATGCACAAGGTAAGCCAGAAGAAGTAGTAGATGAGAAGCTAGTACGTGATGTATTCCGAATGGAATGTCAAATTAGTACGGATCCGTTATTTGGGACGCCACTTTGTATTCCGCATGGAAAAGGAAGACGTGTACGTAAAGAAGTTGCTCATGCAATGAGATAAAGAAAAAGACGATGAGGAAATCATCGTCTTTTTTATTTTCGGCAAGAGAATAAGAGAAAGAGGGGAATACGTAAACGACGTTCATATTCTTCCGCGCTTTGAAAATAAGTTTGATCTGGTGTAGCTTCTTTTAAATTTGTAATTGTAAATCCAGCCTGTTGTAATAGTGTAAAATATTCTTCCGTTGTACGATGATATTTAATAACTTCTTGATCAATCCAAGGTTCAACCCGTTTGCCTAGTTTAAAGTAATCATCGACAAGCCAACTCGTTCTTTTTCCGCTCGTTTGCAAGCTTTCAAATGAAGAGGTAATAATAGGGTGTTGAACGCTAAAAGTAAAGGTTCCATTTGTCTTTAAAGTTTCGTACACATTTTGAAAAATGATAGTAAGATGTTCGATATAATGTAAGGCGAGTCTAGATGTTACTAAATCAAAAGTAGAAGGAGGGTATGTGTAGTCTTTGAGGTTTAAAAAATGAACGGCGCCATTTTTGTTTTCTAGTTGTTTTTTAGCTTTTTCATACATAAGTTCGGAACCTTCAATACCGGTGTAAGAGTGGCAGTCTTTTTCTAATAATTCCTTGCCAAATTTTGCGTCCCCACAGCCTAAATCGAGAATTTTCTTTCCTTTCACATCACCAATGAGTTGAAAGAAGGCTGGTTTTTCAAGTGATTCATTTGGGCTATTTTCTCGGTATCTTCGTTTCATATATTGTTCAAAAAACGCTTCGTTATTATATACATCAGATTCAGTAAATGCCATGATTGAAGCCCCCTTACATATTTTTTTTATTCTACCAAATATGAAAAGTAAATGATAGATTTCTTGTAATGAATCATATATAATCTAGAATTGTAAGCGGTTACTTTAAACTATTTTTCTATAATAAATTCTGAAAACGTGTTAAGCTAGTAGAGGGATTATTAGAACTATTAAGACAATAATTCGCTTACATGAACGATGGGAGGCTTCACGATGTCTAGTAAAACACTTGCGAAATTTTTAGAAGAAAATTTAGAGGATTTAAAATCAAAGGGGCTTTATAACGTAATTGATCCGCTCGAAAGTTCAAATGGACCGATCATTACAATTGGCGGAAAAGAATATATTAACTTATCTTCAAACAACTATCTTGGATTAGCAACAGATAGCCGTTTGCAAGAAGCTGCAATTGGTGCAATTCATAAGTACGGCGTTGGAGCAGGAGCGGTTCGTACAATTAACGGTACTTTAGATTTGCATATTAAATTAGAAGAAACAATTGCAAAGTTTAAACATACAGAAGCAGCAATTGCTTATCAATCAGGATTTAATTGTAATATGGCAGCGATTTCAGCTGTTATGGATAAAAATGATGCGATTCTTTCAGACGAGTTAAACCATGCTTCTATTATTGATGGTAGTCGTCTATCAAAAGCAAAAATTATTGTTTATAAACATTCTGATATGGAAGATTTACGCCAAAAAGCAATCGCAGCGAAAGAATCAGGACTTTACAATAAATTAATGGTAATTACAGACGGTGTCTTTTCAATGGATGGAGATGTTGCAAAACTACCAGAAATTGTTGAGATTGCGGAAGAATTAGATTTAATGACATACGTAGATGATGCACACGGTTCAGGTGTACTTGGTAAAGGGGCAGGAACTGTAAAGCACTTTGGTCTGTCTGATAAAGTTGATTTCCAAATTGGTACATTATCAAAAGCAATTGGGGTAATTGGTGGATATGTAGCAGGGAAACAAAACTTAATTGACTGGTTAAAAGTTCGTTCACGTCCATTCTTATTCTCTACAGCATTAACACCAGCTGATGCTGCAGCTTGCATGAGATCAATTGAAATCTTAATGGAAAGCACAGAGTTGCACGATCGTTTATGGGAAAATGGTCGCTATTTAAAACAAGGGTTAAAAGAACTTGGCTTTAACATCGGAGAAAGTGAAACGCCAATTACACCTTGTATTATTGGTGACGAAGTATTAACACAAGAATTTAGTAAACGTCTAAATGAAGAAGGCGTATATGCAAAATCTATCGTGTTCCCAACTGTAGCTAAAGGAACAGGACGTGTTCGTAATATGCCAACAGCAGCTCATACGAAAGAAATGTTAGATGAAGCAATTCGTAAGTATGAAAAAGTAGGGAAAGAAATGGGCATCATTTAAGTAACGACATCTTTTGAATAGCTTGCAAATGAGGAGTGGGGAAAATGAAAAAAATTCTAGTAACCGGTTCTTTAGGGCAAATTGGTTCTGAACTAGTAATGAAACTTCGTGATGTATACGGCGCATCAAATGTTATTGCAACAGATATTCGTGAAACAGATAGTGAAGTAGTAACGTCTGGTCCATTTGAAACGTTAGATGTAACAGATGGACAAAAACTACATGATATCGCAAAGCGCAATGAAGTAGATACAATTATTCATTTAGCAGCTTTACTTTCAGCAACAGCAGAAAAAAATCCGTTATTTGCATGGAATTTAAATATGGGCGGACTTGTAAATGCATTAGAAGCAGCTCGTGAATTAAACTGTAAGTTTTTCACGCCAAGTTCTATCGGTGCATTCGGTCCATCAACACCGAAAGATAATACACCACAAGATACAATTCAACGTCCTACTACGATGTATGGGGTAAACAAAGTAGCAGGGGAATTATTATGTGATTATTATCATCAAAAATTTGGCGTTGATACGCGCGGTGTACGTTTCCCAGGTTTAATTTCTTACGTAGCTCCTCCAGGAGGCGGAACAACTGACTATGCAGTTGAAATTTATTATGAGGCGATTAAAAAAGGCACATACACCTCATACATTGCAGAAGGAACATACATGGATATGATGTACATGCCAGATGCTTTACAAGCGATCATTTCATTAATGGAAGCTGATCCAAGTAAGTTAGTGCATAGAAATGCATTTAATATTACAGCAATGAGCTTTGAGCCAGAGCAAATCGCAGCATCAATTCGTAAACACATTCCGACGTTTACAATGGACTACGCTGTAGATCCAGCTCGTCAAACAATCGCTGATAGTTGGCCAAACTCTATTGATGCAACAGCAGCAATGAAAGAGTGGGGCTTTAAAGCAGAATACGATTTAGACAAAATGACAACGGACATGTTGGCTAAGTTAAAAAAAAAGCTCACAGCTGAGTTAGTAATGAATTAATAGGAAGGGTCGATTCTTAGGAATCGACTCTTTTTATTTGTATTTTAGGAATATACAAATAATTACAAGTGTGATAGAATGAGTTAATTTGTGTGTAAAGGGGAGACAGGAAATGGAGAAATGGGAGTTAGCAAAAGAAATTTATAATACGTCACGTTTAACGGGAACGTTTAAGCTTCGATCAGGACAAGTATCAAATCAATACTTTGATAAGTACTTATTTGAATCTAATCCAGCATTGTTAGTAGAAATTGCTAAGCAATTGAAAGAGCTCATTCCTCCTGAGACAGAAGTGCTCGCAGGCTTAGAGATGGGAGGAATTCCAGTAGCAACAGCATTATCTTTACAAACGGGTATACCAGTTGTATTTGTAAGAAAAGAAGCGAAGAAGTACGGTACATGTAAGTTAGCAGAAGGCGTTAATATTACTGAGAAAAATGTTTGTGTTGTTGAAGATGTTATTACGACAGGTGGTCAAATATTATTAAGCACGAAAGATTTAAGAGAACTAGGTGCGAAGGTACATAATGTTTTAGGCGTAATTGAACGAACAAAAGAGGGAAGAGAAAACTTATTAGAAGATGGCTTACAGCTACATTCTTTATTTACAATGGATGAGTTAATTGAAGGAGAAAAGGAACATGCAAAGGGTTGATGTCGTATACGCACTAATACATGACGAAGAAACAGATAAAATATTAATGGTACATAATGTAGAACAAAATGTTTGGTCATTGCCGGGTGGGGCTGTTGAAAAGGGTGAAACGTTAGAGGAAGCTTTAGTAAGGGAAGTAAAAGAAGAGACAGGTTTAACTGCTGTGGCAGGTGGACTTGTTGCGATTAATGAAAAATTCTTTGAAGAGCCAGGGAATCATGCGCTATTATTTACATTTCGAGCGCATGTAGTAAAAGGTGAACTTGTTGCAGCAGATGAAGGAGAAATTTCCGCAATGGAGTGGGTGGACAGAGCAATTGCAAATGAACGATTCCCATTCTACGATGGAGGATTCGATTCATTATTAGAAGTAGCCATTCCATATAAGTTTCAACCAGAAACAAAGTGATTGAATAGAAAAAACAGGAGCGCAAAGCTCCTGTTTTTCTATTCAATCGTCTTCAGTAATAACTTTTTCAATAGTGGTTTAATCTTCAGACGTAAATCTTCAGCGTGATTTGCAACTAAGAAGTGATGGTTATAAATGTTCTTCATTAATTGATAAGTTGCTTCTTTCGCTTCGCCTTCTTCGATGAAAATTCCGATTACTTCCATACCACTTTTACGAGCAAGTTTGACAGCTTCATGCGTATCTAAAATACCGTCTTGTTGGTAGTCTAGCGCAGAAGGTTCACCGTCTGTGAAGACAAGTAAGAATTTA
This sequence comes from Bacillus cereus group sp. RP29, assembly GCF_040459765.1. Classification (NCBI taxonomy): domain Bacteria; kingdom Bacillati; phylum Bacillota; class Bacilli; order Caryophanales; family Bacillaceae; genus Bacillus; species Bacillus cereus group sp. RP29. Next base: position 4,694,945 of record NZ_JARVHN010000001.1, on the reverse strand, counting down.
TGTTTTTCTGGTCTTTTTGCAAGCTTTTCAGAAACGATCCGAATGATATATCCGTCGCGGTTATCTTCTTCTTCGCGAAGCTGCATAATTTCTGGACCAACGTTTGGTAACGTTGAGTTTTTATACGTTACAACTTCATGGATAACGTTCGGCTTATCTTCAGGTTTAGCACTAGAAGCATCTTCCCAAAATCCGCTAATAGCGTGCGGGATTTTTAAAGATTTTAACGCTTCATGGAATAGGACCACACTCTTTTTCGTTTCTTCCATCTTGTTATACATAGAACCAGAGCAGTCTACTAATAGTTGGAATGCAACGTCGAGCTCTTGTGATTCTTGCCCTTTTTTATAAAACATGCGAGGCTGCTTTTCAGTATAAATACGAAGGAATTTCTTACGAAGTCTTCCGTAATATTTATCACTATTTGCATTCGTTTTATTTTCAATCGTTTTTTCGATAATTTTCTTTAATTCTTTTACATCTTTATTAACGACTGATTTGATAGCTTGGTAATCCTTTTTCTCATCAGGATTTGGTTTACGTGCTTCTTTAAATGTATGAGAAGCGCCAGTGTTATATTTACCATATGCACCATCATTTTGACTAGAAGCGTGAGAAGCTCTTGCTTCTTTTGTGTCAGCACCATCAAAGTTAGATTGTGTACTTTTTTGAGAAGTACCTTGTACAGAGCCAAGTGCTTGGTCGCCATCTTCTGATTCGCGAGCAGTGTCACCCATCATATTTGTTTTTGTTCCGCTTTCTAATTCAAAGCGTAAAAAGTTCTCGTTTTCATTGTTTTTATTTTCACGGTGCCATGTTGAGAAGCTTTCATCCATTTTGTTTTTATTTTCATCGTCATCTATGAGCTGCGTATCATCGTTTGCTAAATCTTCGACGCGACAGTTTTTTTCATCTGCAATGACAGATAAATAAAGCGGTGCATGCCCGAAATAGTTGTTCAGCATATCACTTTCAAGAAGCTCCTCTAAGCGATAGCGAATTTTCTCAACGATATACATAATATCTTCCGTATTACGAGCTTGGAATGTTTCATGCAAAATAGCTTCAATTTGCTCGAAATATTCATTATTAAACATTTCATATTTATCGCTCGTTAATGAAAGATAGCATAGACAAAATAGACGATCACCGTGATAGTTACGAACACGATTGATTTCATTTTGTGAGCTAAAGTAATTGCGATACATTTCTTTTCTTCTTTTAAAAACATGCTTTGTGCCAGGGCGTAAGTTTTTTACGATTTCCTCAACACGTAAATCTTCTAATAGAACAAATAATTGTGTTAAAAACTTTTTTAAGGGTGATTCTTGCAATTCAATTGCATAAGAACGAATTAAAGTCATGTCCGAGTAATGTTTATTACCAAGTGCTTTTAAAAACACTTCGCTTTTTAATCCGATTACTGTATCCTCTTCTTTTCGATCATCCCAAAAGTGACTAATGACAACCTTTTTTTCAATTTCGTCGTAGTATGCTTTATAGCCATACTCAAGGTAGGCATCATCTTCTTTGAGAAGGGCATACATTAAGTTTTCCATTTGTAGAAACAGCGACGCATCAATTTTTTTGTCACTAAAAATTTGTCTCATAAATTATCCCTCAAAGAAATAACTTTCTGCTAATTCACGGACAGTCATTTGTTCTGTTTCATCGTTTAATTTTGCGATAATACTACGTTCAATTGCACGCATAACGGGAATATATACACCTAAATCACATGCATCGATAATGCCACGAATACTTGCTGCTTCTTCACTTACGCGGCCATCACGAGCTAAAGGCATAAGATCGCTTGCAAATGCAACGAACTTTTCAATTGTTGCAGTGTCTTTTAGTTTTGATTCTGCTAATAATAGTTCTTTTAATGTATCACCTTGGATGTAGGGAACTTCAATAATAACGAAACGGTTTTTTAACGCTTCGTTTAGTTCACTTGTTCCAACGTAGCCTTCATTAATTGCTGCGATTACACGATACTCATCATCACCGTATACAACTTCTTGTGTAAATGGATTTGTAATCATTTTACGGTAATCTAATGCACCGTGAAGAAGTGGTAACGTTTCAGGTTTTGCCATATTGATTTCATCAATATATAGGAAATGGCCGTTCTTCATTGCTTTCATAAGAGGACCGTTAACGAATGTAACTTCAGATGCGCCATCTTTCGTTTGTAGTGTGTTGTATCCTAAAATACCTTCTACATCTAAATCGACAGAACAGTTAATGCTATGCATTGGTTTTTGGAATAAAGAAGAAAGAGTTTCAGCTAGTACGGTTTTACCACTACCAGTCGGCCCTTTTAATAGAATATTTTTGCCAAGAAGAAGTGCTGTAATGGCATCTTCGATAATGCTATTATCAGATGCTTTATATATTTTTGTACCGATTAAATGTGCATTTTCACCAGCTTCTTGTTTATTCTTTTCGTGAATTGTAGAAAGTTGCTGTTTTAAATCAGCATGTATATGAAATTGTTCTAACATGTATGTCCCACCTAACATTATTTTCATAAAGTAATACATCTTATGATAACTTGTTTTAATATGGTATGCAAAGAAAAAGAGAGGGGACAAATATAAAAGAAAAAGCAATCAATAGTACATTGATTGCTTATAGTAAAGGAGAAATGAGCCTCATAAAAGACTCTAATATTCGTTTTTTGATACTTCTCTTTTGGAAAGCGTTCCATTTAATTTCAGTAGAATGCTTAAAGTCATCTTCAAAATCACGTTTAATATCATGAACAGTTTCTGATTCATACAGTACGCTAATAATTTCGTAATTCAATTCAAAGCTGCGTACGTCCATATTTGCTGTTCCGATTGTTGCAATTTTATCATCAACAAGTACAATTTTTGCATGCATAAAGCCATCTTTATAACTATAAATGGAGGCACCAGCTTTTAAAAGTGGAGTGAAGTAGGACTGAGATGCTTGGTCACTAATAATACTATCACTTTTACCAGGATATAAAATGCGTACATCTATGCCAGATATTGCACTTAAACGTAATAATGTTAAAGTTTCTTGATCTGGAATAAAGTATGGTGTAGCAATCCAAATAGATTTTTTTGCCGAGCCCATAACAGCTAATAATGTATTGCGAATGCTCTTATCATCTGAGCTTGGCCCGCTTGCTACAATTTGCACGGCACCTTCTGCACTTGAAATTTCTTTACCTGGGAAGTATTGTCTATTCATAAATTGATCCCAAGAATAGGTTTTCAAACCACTAGATGCATAGAGCCAGTCCTCTAGAAAAATTGCTTGTAATTTATATAACGCTTTTCCTTCGATTTTTAAATGACTATCACGCCAAACGGGAAACTTTTTTGAACGGCCAAGATATTCATCACCGACGTTAAGTCCTCCAGTAAAACCGATTTCTCCATCTACAATGACGATTTTACGGTGGTTACGATAATTGACGGTTTCAAGTAACCAAGCTGAAAAAATAGGATCAAATTCAACAATTTCAATCCCAGCTTCTTTCATAGGTTTTAAAAAGCGTCTTCTTAACGTATTACTTCCTAATCCATCATAAAGGAAGCGTACAATAACACCAGCTTTTGCTTTGTTTATTAAAGCATCCCGAACTTTTGTACCAATCTCATCAGATTTATAAATATAGTATTGAATATGTATATGATGTTTTGCTTGCTCGATAGCTTGCAAAATTGCTGAAAATGTTTGATCTCCGTTTGTTAAAAGTTTTGTAGTTGTTCTATCTGCGGCAGGCCCGCCTCCAAATTTTTGTACAACTTCTGTTAAATGGGTAGAGCGTTCACTTAATGGGACTTTGAGTGATAACTCTAGTCGTTTTCCTTCTAATATTTCACGGAATAATTTTCTTTGTTCTTCTGAACGATGGAGATGCTTTTTTCTTCTCCAACGGCTACGCCCGAAAATAGAGTATAAAAGTACACCTACAACGGGAAGAAGTGCTAATACTAAAAACCACGCTAAGGTACTTTGCGGAGACCTATTTTCGATAAAAATAACGAATGAAATTCCTACAATTGTGATGGACCAGAGAACGCCGACAAATGTATATAACGAAATATACGATGTATTTAATAGGAAAAGAACGATAGATACAATTGTAAATATTAATAGTAATTGGACAATAGGTTTCTTCATTTCTATATAATTCCTCTAATCTTTCTTCAATATAGACTTCCTAAATAGCGGATGTAATGTGACATTTTTATCCCACTTTAATGGGCAGTAAGCCCCCCACTGATTAAAGTTTCACTTTATTATAAAGTGTTTTCTGTTTTTTACAAAATGTAGGTATTTCCCCCATACTTTCCGCATTTGTCCTACATACAGTGTATTGTTACGTTTTTAAAGAGAAAAGGAAGGTGAATAAAATGTATGGTCGTCCAATTGGAGGATTTGGTCACGGAGGTTTTCATGGTGGTTTTGGACATTCACCATTTTTTGGTGGAGGTTTCTTTCCAGGGTTTGTAGCAGGAGCATTACTCAGCCCTGGATTTGGTTATGGCGGATATGGTTATCCGTATTACTCGGATTATTCTTATTATACAGGTTACCAACAAGATCCATATTATTCTTACAATACCTATTAAGATGAGAAAATGGAAAAGGAGAGGGGAAATATGAGTTATATAGAAAATAACGGATTGTATTATCGTAATCATCATCATGGAGGGCACCATCATAACGGCGGACATCACCACCATGGTGGGCACAATCACCATGATCATCATCACCATCACGGAGGTGGATGGGGCTGGGGTGGCGGCTCATGGGGCGGTGGATTTTTCCCTGGAAGTTTTGCTGGAGGTGTGTTAGGTGGGCTTACAGCTGGCGCATTAACGGGTGCAGCAGGTGGAGGCTACTATCCAGCACCATACCCAGTAACTTATCCAGCGCCATATCCAGCACCGTACCCAGTAACTTATTCAGCGCCATATCCAACACCATATCCGTATTAAACAAAAAAGAGGATATCCTCTTTTTTGTTTAATACAGTATTTATTTATAAAATTCTTCCAAAATCAAGGTGAAAATATGTTAATATTTTGTTATTATAATTCAAAAACTACTATTTATAATCGAAACGGTATTATATTGCTTTTTATTACAAATAATATTATGTTATTTTAATCGACATATTTCAAAACGTGATGTATGTAAAGAACGATTATTAGGAAATGAAATATCTCTATTTCTATGAAAAGAAACAAGTTGTGTTTTAGTCAGATAGGAAGCAAGGAGAGATGCGCATGCTAGAACAAAGAGGTCATGCATTATATGAATCTTCATTGCGAGATTTAAAGTTAGCATTAGATGAGTCTTCAATTGTTGCGATTACAGACCGAAAGGGTCTTATTACATATGTAAATGATAAGTTTTGTGAAATCTCCAAATATACACGAGAAGAGTTAATAGGGAAAGATCATCGTATTTTAAATTCAGGACATCATCCGAAAACATTTTTTCAAATGCTATGGAAGCGTATTTTGAGCGGAAAAGTATGGAGAGGGGAGATTCGAAATCAAGCAAAAGATGGTACATATTATTGGGTTAAAACAACAATTGTTCCATTTTTAAATGAAAAAGGAGAGCCATATCAATTTATTGCGATCCGAAATGATATTAGTAGTAGGAAAGAAGCAGAACAGAGGTTACGGTTAAGCGAAAGTCGTTATAGGGAGCTTGCGTATCATGATGCTTTAACGAGTTTACCGAACCGTTTACAATTAATAACGACTGTTAACGAATTAATTGCAGATAAAAGAGAGTTTGGTATGATTTATTTTGATTTGGATCGTTTTAAATTAGTAAACGATACGCTAGGTCATATGATAGGAGATTTACTTTTAAGCGAAGTTGCTTCACGGCTGCATTATGTGCTAGGAGAGAAAGATGTTTTGGCTAGGCTGGGTGGCGACGAATTTGTGTTGTTAACAAAAAATCATACACAAGATGAGATGAGGCAGCTAGCGACATCTGTGTTGTCATGCTTTCAGGCGCCATTTATACTTGAAGGTCATGAAGTATACATTTCAGCTAGTCTAGGACTGTGCTCATATCCGCAAGATGGACAAGATGTAGAAACTCTATTGAAGAATTCAGATTTAGCTATGTATAGTGCGAAAGAACAGGGAAGAAATGCAGCGTGTTTCTTTACAGATGAGTTACGTGCGAAAATAAATCGTAGAATGAAAATTGAATTTGCTTTGCAAAAGGCAATTCGTGATGAAGAGTTAGATGTGGCACTGCAGCCTATTATTGATTTGAAAACGAAGAAATATACTGGTATTGAAGCTTTAGCGCGTTGTTCGACAGAAGAAGGACCTATTTCACCAAGCGAATTTATCCCAGTAGCTGAAGAATCTGGACTTATTATAAAATTAGGAGACTGGGTATTAGAAAAGTCATGTCGCTTGTTTAAAACATTGCCAGAGTATGAAGAAGGACTAAAGTTATCTGTGAATTTATCCATACAACAATTAATGCAAAAGCGTTTTATTTTATCTGTACGTAGCATTTTAAGGAGAACTGGATTTCCTGCAAATCGTTTAATTTTAGAAATAACGGAAAGCATTGCTGTTCGTCATTTTGATTATATTATTGCTACATTACAAGAATTAAGAAATATGGGTATTTTAATTGCTTTAGATGATTTCGGAACGGGTTATTCTTCCTTATATTATTTAAAACAACTACCGCTGGATATAGTAAAAATTGATCGTAATTTTATTCGTGAATTTCATTATGATCATGCACAGCCAGAGCGAACGATTGTAAAATCTGTTATTGAAATTGCCCATAGCTTACATTTAGCAGTAGTTGCTGAAGGGGTAGAGACAGTAGAGCAAGAAAGCTTATTAAAATCGATGGGCTGTGATTATGTACAAGGATTTTATTATGCAAAACCTTTATCTGTAGCAGAGTTAAAGGAAAAGTTAATTATAGACTTCTAATAAAAAAGAGAAGCCAGAAGCTTCTCCTTTTTTAATTCATTTTTTGTGAGTCTTTCATTAGTACAGGATAAAGAATAAGACCTAATACGAACAATCCGATTCCTAAGAAGAACGTTTTTAAATCAGCAGTTCCCGTTTTGATAACCCAAATAGAATATATGAATGCTAATGTAGTAATGATGCCGTCCTTTATTCGAGAGCCAGGCATTATATCATACGTTTCTCCTGTAATAACTAATTTGAATTGGTACAGTGTAGAAACAAGGTATGGAATTAAATAAGCTAATGTTGCTACAACGATAGCGAAATTATAAGCTTCTGATACGGTACCAGAAATCGTTGAGAATAAGAAAATTTGCGTCATCACATTTGTAATAAATAATGATTTTGAAGGACTACCTTTTTTATTTGTTTTCGCGAAAAGCTTAGGGAAAAGTCCGTTCTTTGCAGCCTGGTAAGGTACTTCTGAACTAACAACAATCCAGCCCACTGTAGATCCAAATAAAGATACAAGTGCAAGTAGAGCCATGATATATGCGCCTTTATTGCCAATTGCTAAATTTAATGCGTCTACTAATGGTTTTTGAGACTCTTTTAAAGCATCTTGCGGGAGAGCGCCCATTGTAAGTAGAGTAATTGACATGTAAATAAGAAGAGCGATAATTAATCCAAAAATGGTAGCTTTTTTTACATCGCGCTGAGATTTTGCACGATTAGAAAGCATGACAGCCGATTCAATACCGATAAACGCCCAAAGTGTTGCAATAGCAGCTGAATTGATTTGTCCACCTAAAGAAATGGATTGTCCTGCTTCATTCATAAATGTTTGCCCGTCTCCGAAATTAGAGGCATTGAAAATGAATAATGTGATTACAATAAACATTGTAAATCCAATAATTTTTGCAATAGTAGCAAGAAGATTCATATTTCCAGCACGATCAATATTTTGAGAAAGAATATATTGAATTCCCCATAACATAAGGCTACATACGAGGAACGTTAATCCTTTTCCAAGTTCTAGTGAAAATCCGTTCGTTGAAAAGAGAATTTGCTTACTTTGTAAAACTGGAAAGAATGTTGATAAATATCCAGCAAAGGAAATAATAACAGATGCTGTTGCAGCCCAGTTCGCAGCCCAATATCCCCATGCCATACTATAGCCTGCAACTTTACCCGCTTTTTTTGAAGGGAACATCGCTTGAGCATAGCTTTGTGGCCCCGCTTTTAATTCTGGTTTTCGGATTGCTAAATTTCCAAATACGAGTGCAATCATAAATACGCCAAGTCCTGTAATACTCCATGCAAGTGTAGAACCCATTGGACCTGATACTTGTGCTAAATTTGCTGGGAGCATAAATACGCCACCGCCAACCATATTCCCGATAACAAAAGCTGTTAAAACCCATAATCCCCATTTTTTCGTTTCCATTTTTGTTAACTCCTTTGTAGTAATATTTGCTTAAACATCATTTTTTACTAGCTTTTTGGCAATAAAAAAAGAGCCATGTAGATAAAAAATACCTACATGGCTCTTCGCCAAAGCGTAGGTACAACGGGAATAACCCTTGTACCTACGCGTAATTTTTCCGCTAGGTTTCAAGGGTTACGTATGATGATGATGTTTTTGTGCAAATGTAACTACAATTGTTGTATAAGTAAGCATAGTTCTTTGCTCCCTTTCTCCTCTGATTTTGAAGTTAGTATACTACATGTTTTTTTGAATGAAAAGAAAAATATAAAAATTTTTATAAAAATACGTTTTAGAGATTAAATATTTACCTTTATTTTTCCTATACTGGAAAATAAGTGAGAGATTGGCAGAAGAGTGTAGCATGGTATAATACATATAGAACTAGAAGGTGACAAGGGGCTATTGTAGATGATGAGTAAGTATGAACAAATTTATACAGAAATCAGTAATTCTATTGATAATAGGCAATTAAAAGAGGGATGCAAAATCCCATCAGAAACTGAATTAATGAAGCAATATGAAGCGAGCCGCGGTACTGTAAGAAAAGCTGTAGATTTATTACAAGAACGTGGATATGTTCAAAAAATACACGGAAAAGGTGTTTTTGTTTTAAAGCGAAAAAACATTGAATTCAACTTTGGTGGTATTGTAAGTTTCCAAGAAGAAAATGAACGTTTAGGACGCCATTGTATTACAGAAGTCGTGGAAATGGAGAAAGTAAAAGCGACAAAAGAGGTTGCAAAGCTATTAAATGTGAAAGAGAAAACAGACATAGATCATATTAAACGCGTACGAAATATTGATGGAGAAAAAGTAATTTTGGATATTAATCATTTTGTATCGGAATATATTCCTGGATTAACGAGTGAGATTGCAGCGGGGTCCATTTATAAATATATTGAGAAAGAACTAGGTCTTCATATTAGTTACTCACAGAGAGTAATTGAAGTGCAACAATGTACAGAGGACGATAGAAAGTATTTAGATTTAAATGGAACAGATTATGTTGTTGTCGTGAAAAACTTTACGCATTTGTATGATGGAAGTCAGTTCGAATATACAGAATCCCGCCACCGCTTAGATATTTTTCATTTTTCGGATGTGGCGCGGAGAAAATAAGGAGATGGAACGTAATGTTTCATCTCTTTTTTTATAAAAAAATGAAAAACTCGTATATACGAGTGTTGACTAACTTATATATACGAGTTAATATGTAATTGTAAACGGTATCAAAAAAAGAAAAGAGGGACGGGAATATGGGGAAAGACTATCGTAAAACAGCAGAGGAAGTGTTGCAGTATATTGGCGGGAAAGACAATATTGAACAAGCTGCGCACTGTGTAACGAGACTCCGTATCGCTTTAAAGGATGAAAGTAAAATAGATAACGATAAATTGCAGTCTGTTTCATTAGTGAAGGGAGCGTTTCATAACGCTGGGGTATTTCAAATTGTAATTGGTCCAGGAGATGTTGATCGAGTATATGCTGAATTGATAACGCTTGCAGGTATGAAGGAAGCGACAGTAGCTGATGTAAAAGATTCTGGAAACCAAAAGTTAAATCCAGCTCAAAAGTTTGTAAAAGTATTTTCAGATGTATTTATGCCGATATTACCAGCAATCGTAACAGCTGGTTTATTAATGGGTATTAATAATCTATTAGGCGCAAAGGACTTATTTTTTGATGGAAAAAATTTATTAGATGTGTATCCAAACTTAGGCGGGCTTTGGGATTTAATTAATATGATGGCGAATACAGCATTCGTATTCTTACCGGCACTTGTCGGGTGGTCAGCAACAAAACGTTTTGGTGGTAGTCCAATACTAGGGATTGTTATGGGATTAATGCTTGTGCATCCGGCCTTATTAAATGCCTGGGACTATGGAAAAGCAGCGACTGGTTTAGATGGTCAAAAGATTGAGTACTTCAATATTTTAGGGCTGTTCCAAATTGAGAAGGTAGGATATCAAGGACAAATCTTGCCGGTTTTAGTAGCAGCATTTGTATTAAGTAAAGTAGAAATCTTTTTAAAGAAACATGTACCAAATGCAATTCAATTATTAGTTGTACCAATTACAACAATCGTTGTGACAGGTGTATTAGCATTAGGGATTATTGGTCCGGTTACACGTCATATTGGAGATTTATTAACAGTAGGATTAGTAGGTGTATATGAAACAGTACCAGTAGTTGGAGCAGTATTATTTGGAGCATTGTATGCACCACTTGTAATTACAGGTATGCATCATATGTTTATTGCTATCGATTTACAATTAATTGCACAACACGGTGGTACATTCATTTGGCCGATGATTGCTCTTTCTAACATTGCACAAGGTAGTGCGGCACTTGCGATGTTCTGGATTTCTAAAAATCAAAATGATAAAAGTATGGCATCGACATCAGCAATCTCGGCATATTTCGGTATTACAGAGCCAGCTATGTTTGGTGTAAACTTACGAAATAAATTCCCGTTCTATGCAGCGATTATCGGATCGGCTGTGGCGGCGATATTCATTACATTAAATGGTGTATTAGCACCTGCTATCGGAATTGGTGGATTACCAGCATTTATTTCTATCATTCCCAAATCGATTCCAATGTTTATTGTAGGAATGGTTATCGCAGTTGTCATCCCATTTACGTTAACGTGGTTATTTGCAAAACGAGTAAAACAGAAGTAGGAGGAAGTTAAACATGAAGGATTGGCATAAAAGTGTAGTTTATCAAATTTATCCGAAGAGCTTTAATAGCTATTACAATAAAGAAACCGGTGATATAAAAGGGGTTACAGAAAAACTAGATTACTTAAAAGAACTCGGAGTAGATTATATTTGGTTAACACCGATATACCAATCGCCACAAAATGATAATGGATACGATGTAAGTGATTACTACAATATTGATCCATCTTACGGAACGATGGAAGAGTTTGAAGAGCTTTTAGAAGAAGCAAAAGCACGTAACATTGAAATTATGCTTGATATCGTTGTAAATCATAGTTCGACGGAGCATAAGTGGTTTAAAGAAGCGAAGGAAGATAAAAATAGTCCATATCGAGATTATTACATTTGGCGTGATGAAAAAAATAATTGGCAATCTAAGTTTGGTGGGTCTGCTTGGAAATATGATGAGAAGACAGAGCAATATTATTTACATCTATTTGATGAGACACAAGCAGATTTAAACTGGGAAAATGAAAAACTTCGTGAAGAAGTATATGATATGATGCGCTTTTGGCTTGATAAAGGGGTAACTGGATTCCGATTAGATGTTATTAATTTAATTTCAAAAGATCAACAGTTCTTAAATGATAATGGAAGTACGGCGACAAGCGATGGCCGTAAATATTATACAGATGGCCCACGTGTTCATGAATATTTACAAGAAATGAACCGAAATGTTTTTGAAGGGAAAGATGTAATTACAGTTGGAGAAATGTCATCTACGACAATTGATAATTGTATTAAATATTCAAACCCTGAGCGTAATGAATTAAGTATGACGTTTAGTTTCCATCATTTAAAAGTTGATTATCCGAATGGTGATAAGTGGACGAAGGCTGATTTTGATTTTATTAAATTAAAAGAGATTATGTCTAATTGGCAAATTGAAATGCAAAAGGGCGGGGGATGGAATGCGTTATTCTGGTGTAATCATGACCAGCCTCGTATTGTGTCACGCTTTGGTGATGATAAAGAGTACCGAAATGAATCTGCGAAAATGTTAGCGACAGCTATGCATATGTTGCAGGGGACACCTTACATTTATCAAGGTGAAGAAATCGGTATGACGAATCCTAAATTCGAGTCTATTGAGCAATATCGCGATGTAGAATCGTTAAATATATACGATATAAAGCTGGAAGAAGGATTATCAAAAGAAGAGATTATTGGGATTTTAAAACAAAAATCTCGTGACAACTCCCGAACTCCAATGCAGTGGAATGAAGAGATGAATAGTGGCTTTACAACAAGTACACCTTGGATTTCAGTGGCTGAAAACTTTAAAGAAATAAATGTAGAGAAGGCACTAGAAGATAAGGAATCTGTATTTTATTATTATAAAAAATTAATTGAACTTCGAAAAACGTATGATGTAATTACAGAAGGAGAATATGCTATTTTGGATGAAAATGATCCTAAAATTTGGGCATATACTCGTACTACAGAAAGTGAAGTGCTACTTGTTATCAATAACTTCTATGGAGAGGAAATAACGTACTCTGTACCAGCGCACGTTCAATTAGATGGAATGAAACAAGAAGTATTACTGTCGAATTATAAAGATTCCAGCAAGGATATTACAAACCTTGACTTAAGACCATATGAATCAATTATATATCGATATACGAAATAAAAGGTTGTATGCCTGCGTGGCATACAACCTTTTATTTTAAGACACCACTATACAAAATGCTTACTTCTACCTCAGGCTTAAATTTTACTTTTGCATAATCTTTATTCCAATTTTTTTTCTTCCATAGGTCAGGATGATAAGCGATAAGATGTCTACCAATTCCGAAAGCATCACAATTTGCCTTTTGTAACTTTTTCGTTATTTTTTTCGCTTCTTTTGTAAGTTGCTTTGATAATTCTTTATTTAGCTTTTTTCTTTCATCCATTTTGTAAAGATTATCTCTCGGAGCTTCAAGGGCTATAACTTTTAATTGAAGCTTAATGTGAGCATAAACATTTCCTTTTTTATCTGTTGTTATTTTTAAGTCTCGTTTTAATTTCCGATTGCTCACTTCCATTGTTAAATAATCAGATGTCTTCTTGGATTCATCGCTAGTAAGTTTTTGAGTTATACGGGCACTTGTTCCCATTTTTCCAGTTAATAATACGAATAAAACAGATTGTTTCAAAGGTAAATGCCCAGTTAATTTATCATTGTTAAATAAAGCTAACCCGTTTGTAATTACTTCTTTTCCTTTTATTTTTATAGAAGGGAGGGTAAAGTCTTTACCGGGATCTAACATTTTTGTAGCAGCTGTTTCTAAAGTTTCTTTTGGAAATACACTCATATCTTCTAAGCTTTTCACTTTTTTCTTTAGAAAATCTCCAATTAGTAAATTTCCTACTTTCTTTTTTTCTAGTATCTCGGATGTTTCACCATCTACTGCAATAAGTTTTACTAAAGCAGTTGGGTTTGTTGGGTCCCGAAAGCTGACATCTAAATAAGGTAGTATACCTTTTTTTAAAATTTTGGTTCCTAGTAATTGAACACCATATTTAAAATAACGAATGTTTCCCGTTACATTTTTTTTCAGTGCATCGCTTGTATCTCTTATGTTATGCCCGGTTGCTGAATGTATTTCATTCTCGAATGAAGATTGTTCGCCGCTTGAACTTTTTACGAGCTCAATTGTTTGCTGGAGTTGATTCTCTTCCGTAATATCAGATCCAATACTATAAGCTAACCTTGCTTCCCTTAATGGTTCTTGATCCCAACAGCCAGCAAGGAATGCACTAGTGCATAATACAAAAAGTAATTTAACTCTTTTTTTGAACATACTGTTCTCCTTTCTTATTTCTTATTACTGAATAAAGTAGAAATAAAAGAGGGAGGACAACGATGAAAATATAGGTGAACTTATCTGTGAAAGTTGCAATCACTTTTAATTCTTCAGGTGTATCGATAAATAGGGCTATACTAAAAGCAATAATACCAACGATTGGGACAGCCTTTTTATGATTACCAAGATTGAATATATGTCCAATTCCTATAGAAGCAGCGCAGTAATAACTAGCGATAGAAGCTACAACTGTTATCATCCAAATTGGTATGAATAGTAAATCAGTTCGGTCTATAATCCCGATATGCAAGGATCGTAATAAGTAAGCAACTGGTTCTGGAATAAGCTCAATTTGTTTTGGACTAAATACGATAAAGCAAATCCAAACAGTAAAAGTATAAAAAAGGGTTACAAATCCATTCGCAATAGAAATTGCCTTTAGTTTTGCGACAGAACTGCCATTTACTTTTGGAAAAGCGATAAGAATGATTTCAAAACCATACATGGCTGTAATTGTTTCCTTGGATGCTTGAATTACATTCCACCAGCCGGCTTCTGTAATGGGAAAAATATAAGAGAAATCAGCTCGGGAAAGCCCTAGGGCAATTAAAAGGGCCATTGGAATAATGAGGATAGAGGCCATGACATAAAATCGTACGATGACTTTAAAGGTGTTATAAGCTACATAACAACAAGCTATTGTAAATAGCATGAGAATGGCAGACCAAGGAGTAGCTTGTAATATCCAAACTTTAATGACATTACAAGCATTTAACATAACTGTCATACCGATAAGGGTAAAATAAAAAACATAAGCAAAGCCTAATAGTTTTCCAAACTTGTTACCAAATAGCATACAAACACTTTCATACATATCTGCATCAGGAAATCGTTTTAAGAAAAGCCACATAAGTAAAATAATAAGCTGAATCGCAAGCCCGGCGATGAGCGCGGAAATCCATCCACCACCTTTTGCTATTGGGTGAAGACGGTTAGGCAGGGAAAGTATCCCCACTCCAATTTGGCATTGGATAACGAAAAAGGTAAATTGAACGAGCGAAATTTTACTTTGCGTGTTTGTCACCGTCCTCATCCTCTCTCGTTACATGTTGGCGCTGCATTTTTTTCGGTTTTGGATCATGTGGTCGTTCCCAAAATGACCAAATTGGTAGTCTGACAAAAGAATCTTTCATATCTTTGATCCGCATTGGTGCAACAGGAGAAAGATATGGTGTATGAAAAGAATGAAGCTGACATAGGTGAACGAAAGTTATAATTAGACCCAATGATATTCCTACATATCCAAATATCGCAGCAAGGAGCATTAATGGAAAACGAAGAATTCGAACAGCTGAACTCATATCGTTTGATGGAACGAGAAAAGATGAGATGGCAGTTAAAGCTACGACGATGATCATCGTATAAGAAACAAGTCCAGCATTTACAATTGCATCACCAATTACTAAACCACCTACAATACCGATTGTTTGTCCAACTCTGCTCGGCAAACGAATACCAGCTTCCCGTAATAACTCGAAAATTAGCTCCATTAAGAGAGCTTCAAAAATAGGAGGAAGTGGTACTTTCTCTAATGAAGCTTTAATTGTATACACAAGTTCAAGCGGCAATACATCAGGGTGAAAGGCTACGGTTGCGATATAGATAGCTGGTAAGAGAAAAGCAATCAAGAAACTCACTAAGCGAATCATTCGGACGAAGGAACCGACAATCCAGCGGTTATTGTAATCATCTGGTGATTGATAGAAAGCAAATAACGTAACAGGAACGATAAGCGCTGTTGGATCTCCATCAGATAAAATAGCCACTCGTCCTTCCATTAAATTTGCTGCGACTCTATCTGGACGCTCTGTATTTAATTGCTGCGGAAATGGTGAGAAAGACGTATCCTCTATAAATTCTTGTATATATCCCGGAGGCATAAGTGCATCTGTCTTAATCGTTTCTAACCTTCTTTTTACTTCTGTAACTAAATCGTCATTCGCTATGTTTTGCATATAAGCAATTGCCACTTTCGTATGCATTTCTTCACCAAGTGTGAAATATTTAACGACGATATTTGGACTTTTTATGAGTTTACGAATGGAAGCTAAATTGGTTGCTAAATCTTCTACAAAACCAGTATGTGGTCCACGTACAATGCCTTCATTATCAGGCTCTGCTATATCTCTCTTTAAAGATAAAGCTGTTTCGAAAATACAAAAACTGTCGACTTGTTCATGAAAATATAATGATTTGCCTTGTAATAAAAGTTGCACACCGTAATTTAAATTTGTTTCTTTCTTCATACTTAATGTGGCAAAAGCTTTATCTAAAGACAAATCCGACCGAGTTAATAAAGGCTCAAGAGCTAATTGGTGAATTAAATTTAAATCTGCTAAAGATTCGATATATAAGATTGTTCCTTTGCAGTTTTGGAATGGGACATCTAATTTTTTTATATCATCTGAGTGACATAGCTTATTTTCAATGTAATTAATATTTTCCGGAAGTGATGGAAACATATGCTTTTGATCCGTACTCTTTTGTTGTTCTTTTTGCTCTGTCATAATTTCCACCTCTTTTAGATAAAGTTACTTCTGTTAATTTTTGCTTTTTGTGAGAAATTTATGCTTGGATTATTTTTGACAAAGTAGCTTGAAAGTTACGTTACGTCATCTTTTATACTATAGAAAATAGGATATAGGGGATGATATAAATGACTTTGAGGTATATGTGGGGATGGAAAGAAGTTTTATATTTATTTATGTTTGTATTTGTTATTGTTCCAGTAACTGTCGAATCCCTTTTTTATAAATATATTTTAGAAGTAATAGGTAACTCACTATATGCTGGAGTATTAATGGGCTTTATAATGGCAGTGATATTTACTACTGTAGTTTATCTTTTTTGTATCAAAAGATATAAACTCTCGTGGAAAGATATTGGAATTCGAAAACTTTCATGGAAAGATTTTTTATGGACAGTTATAGCATTGATTACCTTAATTGTAGTTAGTATTGCTGTATTAATGATAATGGAGAAAATGGGTATTTCTTTTGAAAATAGTAAAACGGAGACGGTCCAAAATGATAAATCAATATATTCGTTCTGTATCGCGGTAATTGGAGCAGCAATTATATCACCAATTTATGAAGAGATTTTATATCGAGGTGTTTTTTATACATTTTTTCGTAATAGATATGGCATGCGGGGCGGTATGTTTATCAGTTCCATAATATTTACTGTTGTCCATATTCCAACATATAACACATTACCGGTGAATTTTTTAAGTGGGGTAGTATTTGCTTGGTTATATGAGAAAACAAATTCTATTTTATCGGCTATGATTGCCCACGCATTATTCAATTTCATAGCAGTACTTCTCACATTTATGTCGAATTAAGAAGATATATAGGAGGGATACATATGGAAATAGCTGTAGAACGTATTTTTACGAAAGAGATTTTAAAAAGAGCAGCGAGTTTGTTTCATGTAACAGTGGACGAAAAGCCGCTTGGAGATTTTGAGAATTATATTTTTAAGGCGAAGGGTGATAATGATGAAGATTACGTATTACGTTTAACACATTCTTCTCATCGCTCTAAACAAGAGGTAGAGGCTGAACTAGATTTTTTACGATATGTTGCGGAGAATGGGGCAAAGGTAGCAGGCCCCCTTTATTCAGCATCTCAAAATCTTGTAGAAGACATCAGAGCAGAGGATGAAACTTTCTTTTTCGCTTCTTTATTTACATATGCAAAAGGTGAGCAAGTAAAAGGAGCGGAATCGCCTTATTGGGGAGACGCTTACTTTGAAGCATGGGGAAAAGCGATTGGACAACTGCATCGCCTTACAATGGATTATCCTAAAACAGACTACCGTGATACGTGGGAAGAAGATGAGAGTGGGATTGTTAATGGATTAGAAGATGATCAAGTGAAAAAGATCGCTGCGGTATTAATGGATGAGATAAAGGCTCTTCCAATTGAAAGAGAAACATTCGGCCTTATGCATGGGGATATTCATCCAGGTAATTTTCATTATGATGGAAAAGAGCTAACAATCTTTGATTTTGATGATGCGGCTTATAATTACTTTATACACGATTTAGCAATGGTTCTTTATTACTCTGTTCTATTTACAACGTGGACAGCGGAAGAGAAGACAGACTTTGCTCGTAAACAGTTACAAGTGTTACGGAAAGGCTATGAGTATGAGCACAGACTGGCGGATAGCTGGTATGAATCATTACCACTATTTTTACGTTTGCGTGACATAGGTCTATACGGTACGCTCCAAAAGAAATTTAAAGGGAAAGATATGCCAGATAATTTCCGAAAGTTATCAGAAGAGCTATACGAAAGAATTATAAAAAAAGAAGCAATTGTGAATATATAATACATTCTGTTCAAAACAAAGTATATAAAACAAATATATACTTTGTTTTTTTATACAAAAATATGTTTGTTTTATTAAAATAATATTGTCATAGATTCGGTATACACTTATAATTTTTATATATTCTGAATATTCTTGATAAAAAGGAGGGGGAATATTGGAAGCTTTCGTAAATTGGTTAAATAATATTGTTTGGAGTCCAGCACTTGTTTATTTATGTTTAGGAGCAGGTTTATATTTTTCTATTCGAACGAGGTTTTTACAAGTAAGGCACGTAGGAGAAATGGTGAAGCTGACATTTAAAGGAGAAAAATCAGAGGCTGGTGTTTCTTCATTCCAAGCGTTAGCACTTTCGTTATCAGGGCGCGTTGGGACAGGGAATATCGCTGGGGTAGCTACAGCGGTTGCCTTCGGTGGACCAGGGGCTGTATTTTGGATGTGGGCAGTAGCCTTTTTAGGAGCAGGATCAGCTTATGTAGAATCAACACTCGCGCAAATCTATAAGACAAAGCATCAAGGACAGTTTCGTGGTGGACCTGCTTATTACATCGAAAAAGGTCTAGGTGTGAAATGGTATGCTTTAGTATTCGTTGCAGCGACAATTCTTGCAACTGGGCTTTTATTACCGGGCGTGCAAGCAAATAGTATTGCTGTAAGTTTAGAGACAGCTTTTGGAATTAACACTACATTATCAGGGGCTTTATTAGTTGTTGTATTAGCTCTTATCATTTTCGGTGGAGTAAAGCGTATTGTTAACGTAGCGCAAGTTGTCGTACCGTTTATGGCAGTTGGGTATATTTTAGTAGCTTGTGTTATTGTCGCTATGAATATTGAAAAACTGCCAGAAGCATTTATGTTAATTATAAGAAGTGCGTTTGCATTAGAAGCAGCATTTGGTGGTATTATCGGTTTAGCAATTTCTTGGGGGGTAAAACGTGGTATTTATTCTAATGAAGCAGGGCAAGGAACTGGGCCACATGCAGCGGCAGCAGCAGAAGTATCACATCCAGCTAAGCAAGGCTTAGTGCAAGCATTTTCCGTTTACATTGATACATTATTTGTTTGTTCAGCAACAGCATTTATGATGATTATTACAGGCATGTATAACGTATTTGATGCAAGCGGAAAAAACTTTATCGTAAATAAATTAAATGGTGCACAGCCAGGACCGGGATATACACAGGCAGCAGTAGAATCTGTTTTCCCTGGATTTGGAAACGGTTTCGTTGCAATCTCGTTACTATTCTTTGCATTTACAACAATTATGGCGTATTACTACATTGCAGAAACGAATATCGCGTACTTAAACCGTGATAAAGACCGCCCTTGGCTGTCTATGGTACTAAAGTTTGTCTTTTTAGGAGCTGTATTCTACGGTTGTATCAAAACAGCAGCAACGGCTTGGGCTTTAGGCGATATCGGTGTAGGAATTATGGCATGGGTAAATATCATTGCGATTTTACTATTACAAAAACCTGCATTAGTTGCATTAAAGGATTATGAAAAGCAGAAAAAAGAAGGAAAAGATCCAGTATTCGATCCAGGGCCATTAGGAATTAAAAATGCTGATTTCTGGGAGCATGAATACGGAAAAGATAAGAAAGAAGAAGTATCGTAATGGAATAGAGATGAAAAAGCAAAGGGGAAACCCCTTTGCTTTTTTTATGGGTGAAATGAGGATCAAAGTTATTTTTTTGCTTATTTTTGAATATAAAAAGAATGTACATGCTTTGTTAGGGGAAGGGGGGAGTATGTTGATAGAGTTTCGTAATGTAAATAAATATTATGGTAACTTTCAAGTTTTAAAAGATATTAATGTACAAGTGAAAAAAGGTGAAGTGGTAGTAGTTGTTGGGCCTTCAGGATCAGGAAAAAGCACGTTGCTTCGGTGTATAAACCAGTTAGAGTCAATTACAGATGGAGAGTTAATTGTACAAAATACGGAGGTACACAATGCGAAAACAGATATGAATGAATTACGCCGAAATATCGGAATGGTCTTTCAACATTTTTATTTATATCCACATAAAACGGTTCTTCAAAATATTACACTAGCACCTATTAAAGTAAATAAAATTTCAAAAGAGGAAGCAGAGAAAACGGCGATGTTTTATTTAGAGAAAGTAGGAATTCCGGAGAAGGCCAGTGTATATCCACATCAATTATCTGGTGGACAACAGCAAAGGGTGGCAATTGCTAGAGGACTTGCGATGCAGCCGGAAATTATGCTATTCGATGAGCCTACGTCTGCTCTTGATCCAGAGATGATCGGGGAAGTACTTGATGTTATGAAAACGCTAGCTAAAGAAGGGATGACGATGGTCGTTGTCACGCATGAAATGGGATTTGCAAGGGAGGTAGCCGATCGGATTTTATTTATGGATGATGGCAAGATTATTGAGGATACAACACCGGCGCAATTTTTTGCGAGTCCTGAACAAGAAAGAGCGCGTCTATTTTTAAGCCGAGTGTTAAACCATTAAAGGAGGAGTTTTATGCTTAAAATGAAAAAGTTGTTTACGTTAATCGTATTTTCATGTCTATTCGTACTTGTCGTTGCTGGATGTGGAAGTAAAAAAGATGAGGCAAAAGAAACGAACACGAAGCAAGGCGGTGCTGTTGAACAAATTAAGAAGCGAGGGAAGTTAGTAGTTGGGGTGAAGAATGATACGAACTTATTTGGATTGAAAAATCCTTCGACAGGGCAGGTAGAAGGATTTGATGTTGATGTTGCAAAGGCGCTTGCGAAAAAGATTCTTGGGGATGAAAAGAAACTAGAGTTGAAAGAGGTAACATCTAAAACGCGTATTCCACTCCTGAAAAATGGTGACATTGATGCAATTATTGCAACAATGACAATTACAGAAGAACGTAAAAAAGAGGTCGATTTTTCAGATGTATATTTTAAAGCAGGGCAATCGTTACTCGTGAAAAAAGGAAGCGATATTAAAAGTATTGATGATGTGAAAAAGGGCGTAAAAGTGTTAGCAGTAAAAGGCTCAACATCGACAAATAACATTCGCCAAAAATCACCAGAAGCGACTGTATTAGAATTTGAAAATTACAGTGAGGCATTTACAGCGTTAAAAGCAGGAAAAGGTGATGTTTTAACGACAGATAATGCAATTCTTTACGGTATGGCAAAACAAGATTCAAATTATGAAGTGGTAGGGAAAATTTTTACGGATGAACCGTACGGAATCGCAGTGCAAAAAGGTGCAGATGATTTAACGAAAGAGATTAATAATTTAATTAAAGACATGAAAGCAAGCGGAGAGTATGACAAATTATATGAGAAATGGATTGGGCAGAAACCAGAGAAGTAAAGTGATAAATAGTAAAAGTGAGAGGATGAGAGTACTCATCCTCTTCTTGTAAAGAAAGAGGGGAGAATATGTGCCTGATTTTTCTATATTAACGAATAACATTGATATGTATTTAGAAGGCTTTAAGTATACAGTTATGTCTAGTGTACTTGCATTGATAGGAAGCTTTATTTTAGGAGTAATTTTGGCGGTAATGCGTATTGCACCAATTCGCATTTTAAATTGGTTGGGAGCTGCTATTGTAGAATTTGTAAGAAATATTCCGCTCGTATTAATTGCATTTATATTCTATTTCGCTTTACCTGTAGTAGGAATTACTTTAAATGGTTTTGTAGCAGGAACAGTTACGCTTACCGTATATACTGCAGCGTTTATTGCGGAAGTCATTCGAGCTGGTATTTTATCAGTCGCGAAAGGCCAAATGGAGGCAGCACGTTCCTCAGGATTGACGTATGTACAGGGAATGTATTATATTGTTTTGCCCCAGGCGATGAAAATCGTAATCCCTCCTTTAGGAAATCAATTTCTCAATTTAGTAAAAAACTCTTCTATACTCGGAATTATTGCTGGTGCTGATTTAATGTATCAAGGAGATTTAATTTCAACGAAGACGTTTGTTACGTTCGATGTGTATATATTTGTCGGGATGTTTTATTTAATATTAACAATTCCGCTCAGTATGCTAGTGCGTTATTTAGAAAAACGCTTAGCAAAGGAGGCGGTGTAAATGGATTTTAAGGGAGCAATTACAGGAGATCATATTCTCTTTTTATTAAAAGGATTACTCATCACATTAGAGGTAGCGCTCGTAGCAATTGTACTTAGCTTTATTATCGGTAGTGTAATAGGGATTGTACGGTACACAAAAATACCCGTCTTCTCACAAATATTAGGAGTTATCGTTGAAGTAATTCGAAACTTACCACTACTTTTAATTATATTTTTCACATATTTTGCACTTCCAGAAGCAGGCTTGAAATTAGAAATTATAACAGCCGTAATTGTCGCTTTAACAATATTTGAAGCTGCAATGATATCTGAAATTGTTCGAAGTGGCCTATTATCTATTGAAAAAGGACAGATTGAGGCTGCAAGATCTTCAGGATTAACGTATGTGCAAGCACTTTGGCACATTATTTTACCACAAGCATTAAGAAGAATGGTCCCGCCACTTGTCAGTCAGTTTATTTCATTGCTGAAAGATACAGCGCTAGCAGTCGTTATATCACTCCCAGAGCTTATGCATAATGCTCAAATTATTAGCGGACAAAATGTAAATTATATGATTCCAACGTTTATAGTAGTAGCTTGTATGTACTTTATTGTAAACTATAGTTTATCAATTTTATCGAGAAGGTTAGAACTTCGTTAACCCTTACAATATATGTAAGGGTTTTTCCTTGTTTCTCCTTATTTTCCTCTAAATAGAATCTAAATCTTGCAATAATTCAATTTTTTATATTATTTTATCAGAAAAGTTTTAATTTTATATAGAAAATGTAATCGCTTTCGTGTATATTTTTATTATCAGAAAATTTTAACAAGATATAGGGGTATTGGTAGGGGGAGGATTTAGATGCAGCAACCAACGAATGAGAAATTACATCGTACGATGAAGAGTAGACATTTATTTATGATCGCACTAGGTGGTGTAATCGGAACTGGTTTTTTCTTAGGTTCAGGTTACACCATTAATCAGGCTGGACCAGGGGGAGCCATCCTTTCATATTTAGTAGGCGGATTTATTATGTATTTAACAATGCTTTGTCTTGGAGAGTTAACGGTAGCGATGCCAGTTTCAGGTTCTTTCCAAAAGTATGCGACGAAGTTTATTGGACCAGGAACGGGCTTTATGATCGGCTGGCTATATTGGCTTGGCTGGGCAGTAACAGTAGGATTAGAATTAACGTCAATCGGTTTAATGATGAAAAGATGGTTTCCGAATGTTGATGTTTGGGTATGGTGTCTTGTATTCGGTGTTATTTTATATGCTTCAAACGCAATTTCGGCGAAAAGTTATGCTGAATTAGAATTTTGGTTCTCTAGTATTAAAGTAGTTACCATTCTTGCCTTTGTTGTTCTTGGTGGTAGTGCGTTACTAGGGTTTATATCATATGACGGAAAAGAAGCAGCACCTCTTTTCTCTAACTTTGTAAGCGAAGGTGGATTATTCCCGAATGGACTAGCTGCCGTATTACTTACGATGATTACAGTTAACTTCTCGTTCCAAGGAACAGAGTTAATCGGGATTGCAGCGGGAGAAAGTGAAAATCCAGAAAAAACAATTCCACGTGCAATCCGTAATACAGTATGGCGCATTATGTTATTCTTCATTTTAACAATGACGATTTTAGTAGGATTAATTTCTTGGAAAGAAGCTGGCGTAATTGAAAGTCCGTTCGTAGTTGTATTTGATAAAATCGGTATTCCATATGCAGCTGATATTATGAACTTCGTTATTATTACAGCGTTACTATCTGTAGCGAATTCAGGATTATATGCGGCAACTCGTATACTATGGTCACTTGCAAATGAAGGAATGGCACCAAAGTCTTTCCAGAAAGTAAATAAGCGTGGTATTCCAATTACAGCGCTAGTCGTAACAATTGCTGTAGCTGCTTTATCTTTATTAACAAGTTTCCTTGCAGAAGATACAGTATACATGTACTTATTATCTATAGCTGGTTTATCAGCTGTTTCAAGTTGGATCATTATTGCCCTGTCGCAATTGCGCTTTAGAAGTCAGTATATAAAAGGCGGAGGAAAGTTAGAGGACTTAAAATATAAAACACCGTTATATCCAATTGTTCCTATTTTAGCTTTAATTACAAATAGTATCGTTGTTATTAGTTTAGCGTTTATTCCAGAACAAAGAATGGCGTTATATTGTGGTATTCCATTTATAATTTTCTGCTACATATATTATTATATAAATAAGAAACGGCAGAAACCGATGAAGGTGGAGACAACAAATGAAACTAACCATCAAACAAGATGATATTGAGGCAGATTTATCGTATGGTCAATTAGCGATTGGAAAAGAAAACGGGTATTCACCGTTACAATTACTTATTTCTTCAATCGCAGGATGTAGTGCAATTGTCTTTCGAACAATTTTAGAAAAGAAACGTATTCCATACGATACGTTTACAATTGAAACGGAAATTGGTAGAAGTGATGCTTTATCAAAACCAGTTGAAAGTGTTCATTTGCATTATAAAATTAAAGCACAAAACATTACAGAAGAGCAGTTGGACAAGGCGTTGCAGCTTGCAGTGAAAAATTGCACAATTGTTCAATCTGTAAAGGATAGTATAAAAGTTACGGAAACAATTGAGCTAATAAAGTAAAACAGAAAAACGTGAGAATACGGCTCTCACGTTTTTCTGTTTTAGAGAGGGGGGGAAGTATGATGGAATGTTTAGGATGTAAATTAGCAAACGAAGAGGAGAAAATTTACAGAGTATACGAAGATGAGTATGTAACATGTTTTTTAGATCATGCACCTTTCTATCCAGGACATACTTTAATTGTGCCAAAACAGCATGTTGTAGAAGTAGATGAATTAGATGATGTTGTAGCAAAATCCATTATGGATGCTTCTAAGCTTATTGCAAAAGCGATTAAGGCATTATATAAACCAGATGGAGTTACAGTTTGTCAAAATGGTGGAGTATTTAACGAGTTAACACATTACCATATGCATGTCGTACCAAGATATAAAGAGCGCTCGTTTGCTGAATTTTATACGGTACAATCGGGAGAAAAGCAGAATCATAATTTTGAAGAGACTAAGCGCTTATTAAAAGGGGCGATAGAGCAAATACTGCTTAATGAAAAAGTGTAAGAGGGATGTTTTAAAGAAGTTTTCAGGAAAATTCTAATAAACAAAAGCCCAATTTCTCAGTTAAAATAGAGAAATTGGGCTTTTGTTTATTCTATTATTAAATTTTATCTATAAAAAGATTTTGCAGTGTCACAAAGTATGGTGCTCATTCGTTATATAGAGTGAGAGGAGGAATTATATGAAAGTTACAAACAACGATTATGAAAAGATGGAAGAGCTATATGAGTTGTATGAACAAAAGATTTATTATGTAGCTTATTCTATTTTAAATAATATTCAGCAGGCAGAAGATGCAGTTCAAGAGACGTTTATTACTCTTTATAAGAACTTGGAAAAGCTCCATAGCTTGAGTACTGAAGAGCTTAAACGATACATTTTGAGGGTTGCGAAAAACAAGGCGATTGATAGCTACCGGAAAAATAGACGACATGAAACATTTTTAGAAGAATATGAAAGAGAATCAGCAGAAGCAGTAGATGAAAATATTGAAGAGTGGGAAAAACGTGTAATGTCCGAGGTTCAAATTGATGCATTGTTAAAAGAGTTAAATGAATCTAACAAACAGGTGTTTAAGTATAAAGTCTTCTATAACTTAACGTATCAAGAAATTTCAAGCGTCATGGGGATAACGGAGGCTAATGTCCGAAAGCAGTTTGAGCGTGCTCGAAAAAGAGTCCAAAATATGATAGGAGGTATACAACATGACGAATTCAAAGAACTCCAAAGAAATATATGAACTTGCTGAAAAAATTGCTTTAGATGATTTTGATAAACTCGAAGAACAACATGAATTTTCACATACATATACACGTAAAAAGAAATTGTTTATGGAGGAAATGAAGCTGAAAAATGGACAACCACAGAAAAAGCGTAAAAAACATCGTATGTTAATCGCTGCTGCTTGCTTATTGATTGGTATGCCGACAACCGTTTTTGGTGCAGTGAAAGTCTATAATATGATTGTTCAAAAACAAAATTATGAAGTAAATGTTTCGGTAACAAATAAGGACTCGAAAAAGGCTGATAAGTGGTATAAGCTGAAAATAGGTAAATTGCCAGAAAATATGGAAGCAATCGATGATAGTGCTATGAAATATTCATTTAAAGATAACGACGCAATGGGCGGGTTTTCATTCGTTCTTTCGAGAGTGGGAGAAAATGCGGATTTTCAAACTTTATATTCAAAAAGTTATGAAGAAAAAGAGATAAATGGCAGGAAAGCAGTAATTGTCCATAAAGAAACTGGGAACAACAACGTAATGTTTGACAGAAAGGTCTTTCTCTTTTTTGAGAAAGAAGGGATTATGTTAGAAAGTTATATTGGATCCGATGTAAATGAAGAACAAATGATGGATGTGTTAGGGAGTATTTCACTTGAGCCTACGTCAAAAGAAAAGGCATCATATATAGCAGATTATGATGAGAATCGCTTTACCAAAGCAGCTGAACCGAAAGAAAATAAGGTGATTCCTTTGAAAAAAGATAGTAAACGACTATTTCATATAGGACAAAAGGTTCCAGTAACGATATCTATGGATAACAGCCAAATTGAATATGTGATAGAAAAAGTTGAAGTTTTTGATTCAATCAAAGATTTTAAACAAGAGAACTTTAATGAACTTGGCCTAGAGATATTAAGCAAGAATAAGGCTTTAGATCAGACGGGAAAATTACTATCGTACAGACGAGATGAATATAAATTAGGGAATGGTAAAGATTCAATTGATACATTAGTAGATTCAAAATTAGTTAATGTTAAATTTGTCTACTTAACAACAACAGTGAAAAATATTGGTAAAAAGTCGACAGAAGAAATCTATATGCATCCATCCATAAAACAGCTTAAATTTGAAGGGAATGCATGGAAATACGCTAAAGAAGAGGGAATGGACGCAACGCGTATTATGACAGGTGAAGTTGATTATTTAGAACCTCACGGAGATGGAAAAAGTTTTTACAATATTGGCAGTATCCGACCAGGACAAACCATGAAAGTTAACTTAGGTTATTTTGTAGATGAGGATAAACTAGATTCAATCTTCCTTGATGCTTTCCATTACAGAGGGAATGGTGGCACTGAAAATATGAATGCGGAATATCGTTGGTGGATTGATATTCGTCAATAGTAACAAAGAGACTAAAAAGCTGCTTACATCTAGCAGCTTTTTTCGTCTTCATACATATGTAAAATTTCTTTCGCACGTATACGTAAACCATCTATTAATTCTTTCGGTTCTAACACTTTTGCATCTTTTCCAAGTCTATAAAATAAAGGGATAATAAAGTTTATTTCACCTTTATCAATTGTTGAATGTATATATCCTGTCCCGTCCTCGTTTACTACAACGAATTCTTCAAGGTAAGGCACGCTTTTACATTGGCGCACACCTTCTTTTGTCAGTAAAACATGTAACTGCGTAGGAATGTGTACGACGTTAGAGCTAGAGTCAAACCATTTTGCTAAATTCATGAATGTACTTTCATTTTTTTCCGTTGATAATATAGAAAGAATACGATCAACGCGATACAGTAATACTTTTTTTCTACTGAAGTCATAGGATGGTAAGTACCATAGTCCGTCATGAGCATATACACCGATAGGATGAACATGTTTTGTTTTTATCCCCGATTTAGATTCATATTGAAATTGTAAATTTTTATTTTCAATAGCCGCAGTTAGTACTTCGTTTAAAAGAGGTGTATCAATTGTACGCTTCGGATTCCAAAAGGCGATGTAAGAACGTATTTTATCAACTTTCACTTTCGCATCATGTTGTAGGGAGCTATACAGTTTATGTGTAACGGAATTGATTTCTGTGT
The DNA here is from genome assembly GCF_040459765.1 of Bacillus cereus group sp. RP29. NCBI lineage: Bacteria > Bacillati > Bacillota > Bacilli > Caryophanales > Bacillaceae > Bacillus > Bacillus cereus group sp. RP29. The sequence continues at coordinate 4,666,585 of NZ_JARVHN010000001.1, read as the reverse complement.
TAAAAGGCAAGTCTCGATAGTAACTTAAAGATTGAAAAGCAAAAAAGGTGGAGACTGCTTCTTCTTCCGTAAATAAGATAGGTGGAATGACTCTATTCGTTAATACTTTATAGCCGCCGTTACGACCTTGTTCTGCGTAAATGGGCAACCCCATATCACTTAAATCTAAAATGTATCTATGGACAGTACGAACGGAGATATTAAATTCATCAGCTATTTCTTGCGCTGTAAATGTCTTTTTGGCAGAAGCAAATATAAGAATATCTAATAAGCGTTTAGCTTTTGACAAATGTATCACCTTTTTTCTTTTTAACATGACATAAATTGTCATGTTTTATTGTTAGTATATTGTTTACATCATATGTTATCAAGATGATTATCAAGATGAGATGCAAGGAGGAAAAGATATGTCACGTGAAATAGTTTTATTTATTGCGGCGAGCTTAGATGGATATATTGCGAAAGAAAATGATGATTTAGAGTGGTTAATGGAAACAGAAGGAGAGGGAGATAACGGTTATACAGAAATGTATGAAACAATTGATACGATAATCATGGGAAAAAGAACGTACGATTATGTAGTAGAGCATATGGAAACATTCCCGTATGTAGATAAAAAATGTTATGTTTTCTCTAACTCAGAAAAAGGTTCGAACGAACACGTGGAGTTTGTAAATGAAGATGTAGTGGAGTTTACAAAAAGGTTGAAAGAGCAAGAAGGATCTAAAATATGGATGGTCGGTGGAGGGAGTCTACTGAGAGAGTTCTTTAAGAATAATCTAATTGATGAATATGTTGTTACGATTACACCGCATATATTAGGTTCTGGAGTTCCGTTATTTCAAGACAAGAACCCAGAAATTCATTTAACTTTAACGGATACGAAACGTTTTGGGCAATTTGTAAACTTATATTATAAAGTAAAATGATAAAGAAACACGACTACTGATGGTAGTCGTGTTTTTGTATAGATGGCAATGAAATAATAAAGCAAGATCCGTGATCAACTTCGCTCGTTACAGTAATATTCCCACCGTGCAGCTCTACAATTTCTTTCACGATAGATAATCCTAAACCAGTTCCGCCTGTAGCTCGTGATCTCGCTTTATCAACTCGATAAAAGCGGTCGAAAATGTGAGGGAGGTCTTCAAGCGGAATACCTTCGCCTTCATCTTCAATTGCAATGGAAATACTTTTATGTTCTTCTGTAACAGAAATGTTTATATGAGAATGCTCTTTTGAATGTCTATAAGCGTTATTTAAAATATTCACCACAACTTGTTCGAATCGTTGTTCATCTAAGTTTACTAGCAGTGTAGGAGGACAAGAGAAAGAAACTGTAATGTACCTTTCTTTATACATGGCGTTTACTTTTTCACATATACGCGTAAGGAAGGTGTGTAAATGCACTTCCTTTACTTGAATAGAAAAGTTATGTTGTTCCATTTGTGCAAGGGAGAACAAATCTTGAACTAAGTTTGTGATGTAATCAGACTCATCTTTTATAATAGATAAATACCGCAAACGTTGCTCAGGAGATGTTGCTTCTTTTGAAGCAATGTCAGCATAACCTCTTACGTATGTTAATGGTGTTCGTAATTCATGAGCAACACTTGCCAGAAATTCACTTCGCTCTGTTTTCATATAATGTAAATCATTTGCGAGTGTTTGAATAGATGATGCTAGTTCACCAATTTCATCATTTCGAGTAGTCGTTAATGAAACTGATAAATCTCCTTTACTCATTTTTTCAGTGGCATGTTTCATGTGTAACAATGGTTTTGTTAATAACCGAGATAAAAGAAAAATGGTAATGACTGTGAGTAGAAACGTGATGGCACCAGCGATAATGAATTGTTTTGTTAATCCATTCACCAACTTTTCAATGGATTCTGTCCCAAGAAACATATACACATACCCCTCATGTTTTCCAGCTACTATGATGGGACTAACCGTACATATATAATTAGATGTTTTCCAGTGATTCTCTATAATTGCTCCGTCATGATCTGTCCGTGTTTGCATCTTTTCAATATGCTTTTTTATAGTAGTATTTATTTCATTGGATTTAGCTAGTACTTCCTTATTTGCATTTGTAATAACAACAGTGGTTTCGGCTTCGGATTCCATTAGTGCAACATGAGAGATTGTTTGCTTATCAAAATACTTTTCAAGGACATCTCTGTGACTATTTCCGCGCTTTAATAAAGCTGTCATTTCTTCATTTACTCTATTGTTGACAAGACTATAATAAAGCGAGACAAATAGAACACTTTCGATTAAAAGTGTAACAATCAAAAAATAAAATCCGAGCTGAATAGAAATTCGCTTCATTGCTTTGCTCCTTAATCTAAAGTATCAACCCATCGATAGCCAACTCCGTACACAGTTTTTAAATGATCGTCAATAGGGAAATTTACTTTTCGTAATTTATCACGCAAATTACGAATATGTGAATCGACAGTTCTATCTTCTGTATTTGTATTTAATCCCCAAATTCGTTCAATGAGCTGATCGCGGCTTAATACGTAGTTCACATGACGTAAAAATAATCCGAGTAAAGAGAATTCAATTGGTGTAAGAAGAAGTTCTTCGTTATAGACAGAAACGAAATGCTTTGCCTCATCCCATAAAATGCCGTGATATTGGATTTGCGTCCGTTGATTCGTTCGCCTTAAAACAGCTTCAATTCTCGCGAAAAGCTCTTCTTCATGGAAAGGTTTCGTTACGTAATCATCTGCTCCGATTTTTAATCCTTGGACGACATCTACCGTTTGATCACGAGCTGTTACCATAATGATAGGAACGTTACTAAATGAGCGGATTTTTTTACACGTTTCCCATCCGTCCATCTTTGGCATCATAATATCCAGTAAAATAAATTTAAAGTTTTGATTTTCTATATGTGAAATCGCTTCTTCTCCGGATCGTGCACATATGCAGTTATATCCAATTGGAGTAATATAAAGCGTTAATAATTCAAGCATTCTCGGTTCATCGTCTACGAGCAGTATATCAATCATAGAGAGCCCTCCATATATAATCTTTACTTAAATTGTAATGCAAAATCATGAAGAAATGGTGCAGATTGTAATGCGTCTGCATAATTTCTTCAGAATTGCTTGTTATTGTAAAGTTGAAATTCCATTTTAGGTAATCATATTGGCTCGAAAATGATTTATACGGAGGCGGTATAGTGAAAAAAATGACCCGAGTTTTTGGGATAACAATAATTACAGCAGTTGGTCTTGCGGCGTGTGGACAAACAAATGCAGATCATAAAAATCATGAATCTAAAGAAGCGAAGAAAACAGAGCAGAAGGAAATGAAAATGAATCAGGAGGTAACTGCGCCGAAAGAAATGAACAAAGGGGCATCAAATGATTTATTAACGATAAGTTTAAAAAATGTAACGAGATTAAACACAAATGATCCTCTTCAAATGGCAGTATTAACTTCGCAGACGATATGGCCAGCAACACATAAAGAGAATCAGCCAGGCGCTGTTATTTTAGTACCAGTAAAAGACTGGCAATTAGGTATTGCAAGTGCAGACCTTATTCATCATCCGAATAACGGACCGATTCTATTTATAGAAAAAGAAAAGGTACCCGAAATGACATTAAAAGAAATAAAACGATTAAATCCGCTCGGAACGAAAGATGGAACACAAATTATGGTGATGGGGGATGTCGATGCATCTATCCTTGAGCAATTAAAAGAGTATAAAGTAAAGCAAATAAAAGAAACGGATCCAGCTACATTTGCTAAAGATGTGGATAAAGAATATGCCGATATAACAGGTAGTTATCCGAATAGTGTTATTATCGGCTCATCCGAAGAGGAAGGGCGTTTATATACAACACCAGCTGTAAACTGGATTTCTCATATGCCAGAACCACTACTTTATATAGAAAAGAATAAAGTGCCAGAAGCGACGATAGAGGCATTAAAGACGCGAAAAGATAAAGCAAATATATATGTACTAGGACCAGAAAAAATCATTTCAAAAGAAGTAGAAAAAGAGTTAAGCAAATACGGGAAAGTAACGCGTATTAGTGGAGAGACTCCAGTAGAGAATTCTATTGCATTTGCAAAGTTTAAAGATGAAAAAACAAAATTTGGATGGGGGTTCACAAAACCAGGTCACGGTGTATCATTTGTTTCAAGCAAAACACCAGACTTAGCAGTTGCAGGAGCACCATTTTCACATATGGGTAAACATGCCCCCGTTATCTTATTAGAGGAAGGAAAAGCTTCACAACCAGTGTATGATTTCCTTGCTACTATTCAACCGAAGTTTAAAGATGACCCAACACTTGGCCCGTACAATCATGGATTCTTATTAGGGAATACTGAAAATATTTCATTTGAAACGCAAGGAATACTAGATGAGAGGTTAGAAATTGTTCAGGAAAGTGGTCAAGGGCACGGTGGACATTAATGAAATGAGAGAAGACGCTATGAAGGTAGCGTCTTTTTTAGGAAACTTTTACATAGCGCAAAATCCTCTACTCGTTATATAATAGCCTTCGTGCAGTCGGCTAGATTTTCTTATGGAGAAAATCGAATGATAAAGTGAAACTTTAATCATTGGGGGGCATCCCCCAATGATTATTAGCCTTCACCAATCGGGCTTTTATGGGCAGTTGATCCCCACCTCACTTCTTTGCTGTCACTGAATTTTGAGGTAGGGTCTTACTGCCCGGCAAATAGCGGGGTAAAAGAGTAGAGGAGTGGTATTTTGTTTCAGACGATAAAAAATGATTGGTTCTCCAACGTGAAAGGGGATGTGCTATCAGGAATAGTTGTTGCTTTAGCGTTAATCCCTGAAGCAATTGCTTTCTCTGTTATTGCAGGCGTGGATCCGACCGTTGGGTTGTACGCAGCCTTTTGTATTGCCGTTACCATTTCATTTGTTGGTGGACGAACTGGAATGATTTCAGCTGCAACAGGTGCAATGGCATTGTTAATGGTAACGCTTGTTAAAGATCATGGTTTGCAATATTTATTTGCTACAACAATAGTAACAGGTATTGTCCAAATTATTTTTGGCGTGTTCAAACTGAGCTCATTTATGAAGTTTGTTCCGAAATCTGTTATGAGTGGTTTTTTAAATTCACTTGGAATTTTAGTTTTTACAGCACAATTGCCACATTTTAAAAATGCAACTTGGCAAATGTACGCGCTTGTCGCATTAGGACTTGTAATTATATATGTATTTCCACGTATTACGACGGCTGTACCGTCTACACTTATTTCCATTATTATTGTGACAAGTATTGCAATTATGAGCGGATTACAGTTAAAAACAGTAGGGGATATGGGAAGTTTGCCGAAAGAATTACCGTTCTTTAGTATTCCAGACGTGCCTTTTACACTTGAGACATTAGGGATTATTTTACCGTACGCAGTTATGCTTGCAATTATCGGTTTACTAGAGTCTTTATTAACAGCTTCAGTTTTAGATGATATGACGCATACGGAAAGTAATAAACATAAAGAAGCACGTGGGCAAGGTATTGCAAACATTGTTGCTGGTTTCTTCGGAGGAATGGCAGGATGTGCAATGATTGGACAATCTGTTATTAATATTAAATCAGGTGGACGTGGACGATTATCGACGTTTGTAGCGGGCGGATTTTTGATCGTATTACTATTCATTTTAGGGGACTATGTTGTTCATATTCCGATGGCAGCTTTAGTTGCGGTTATGATTATGGTTTCAATCGGAACATTTGATTGGAACTCTGTAACAACAATTCATAAAGTACCAAAAGGAAATGCATTTGTTATGATCGTAACAGTTGTGATTGTCTTAATTACACATAATTTAGCATTAGGTGTAATTATCGGAACAGTAATTAGTGCGGTTTTATTTGCATTCAATATGGCAAAGATTCACGTGAAACATTTATATATTGAAAATAAGAAAATATACGAAATTCACGGTCAACTTTTCTTTGCATCTACGGCAGAGTTCATAAATAATTTTTCATTTGAGGAAGATGTAAAAGAAATTGAGTTGAATTTTTCTCACGCACACGTATGGGATGATTCAGCAGTGGCATCAATTGATAAAGTTATCATGAAGTATGAACAAAGTGGCGTGAAAGTAAGTATAACGGGATTAAATGAACGTAGTGCAAAACTTGTTAAAAATTTAGCTACTTATAATAAAAGAATTGCTAGTTAGAAGCCTCCTTTTTAGGGGGCTTTATTATATAATACGAGTAGGATAACGAAAAGGGGATTCAGCATATGTATAAACAAATTATATTAGCATGTGACGGTTCTGAACATGCACTTCGAGCGGCGGAACATGCAACATATATTGCGAAATGTAGCGAAGAAGCAAATGTTGAAGTTGTGTACGTAGTAGATAATAGAACAGCAAAATCAGATATTATACAAGGTCAAACGGATTTAGAAACAATATCGGCTAGTCGAAAAGATAAATTGAAAGAGATTGAAGGGTTATTAAAGAAAGAGAACATTTCTTATAAAATTACGATATTACATGGTGATCCAGGAGATACGATTGTTCAATATGTGAATACAGGAGATATAGATCTTGTTATTGCTGGGAGTAGAGGGCTAAATACACTGCAAGAAATGGTGCTTGGTAGTGTCAGTCATAAAATAGCAAAGCGTGTGAAATGTCCGGTGATGATTATTAAATAAATTGAGTGAAATATTTTGTAGTGTAAGCAAGACCTTGATATAATTCGAGGTCTTTTTTGACGTATAAAAGGGGCGAGTGTGGACATAATAGATACATAAGTTTTAGAAAATATTAACTTACAAATTTGTAAGTTTTTTGTCAGAAAAATCGATGTTATGAAAATTATTCCATTGGTAAAATAAAAATAACGAAGGGGAGATAGGGAGGATGAAAAAGATGAAAGCACTTCAAAATTTATCATATAGCCAAGGTGTCGGTCTTATTTGTTTAGGGGGATTTGCTGCATCTGTTACATTAGCTGTTGTAATAAAGATGATTCATCAAATCTTTTAATTTTAGAGTGGGGAAGGAATTGGTTGTTATTAATAGCACTAAAAAGGTTGTAAATAAAAAATAGCTCCTGGCATGTATATAGATGCTAAGAGCTATTTTTATGATTATTTTTCTACTTCTGGCTTCTCACTTGTTACAGTAACGTCTTTCCAATGTGAAGTTATTTGATTCACTTCAGTGTTGACATTGAAACCTTTCACGCGCTTATTAACACCTGTTAAATCGAATGTGTAATGAATTGGAATCATCGGTGCTTCGTCATGAATTAATTTTTGCCATTTATCGTATACTTCTTTACGATATTTTTCATCAGTAGCTTTTTCTGATAATCCAGCTTCTAATAATTTAGTATTTTCATCATTTACCCAGCGCTGATAGTTAAATCCAGCATTTTTGCCCCATAGACCAGAAAGATCAGGATCAGAACCTGTTCCCCAAGCACCAGAGAAAATATCAACCTTAGGATCATCTTTTTTAATCATATCACGCATAGCATTAAATTCGTGTAAGCGTCCATCAAGAAGTTCTACTTTTAAGCCGATATCTTTCCAAGATTGAATATAGAATTTTGCCAGTGGTTCACTTGTCTCACTACCGTTACTAGCTAGGAAGTTAATTTTAAATTCATTACCTTTTGGATCTTCACGGAATCCATCACCATTTTTATCTTTATAGCCAGCTTCATCTAATAGTTTTTTCGCTTTATCTACATCTAAGTTATATGAACCAACATCGTTATTATGGTACTTTGGCATAGATGGTGGAATTGGAGAGTTAGCTGGAACGCGAAGGCCGTGATATACTTTCTCTGCCAATTTTTCTCTATCAATTGCATGTGCCATCGCTTGACGTAAACGAACGTCTTTGAATTTATCTTTATCCATTACAGCTTCGTTCTTTGCTTTGTCCATATGTCCAAATTTAAATCCGATATAAGTGTAAGCAAGGTCAGTTTTACCAATTAGTTGTGTATTTTTTAATTTACTTACGTTCGGATATTGATCAGCAGTAATTGCTGCAATATCAATATCACCTTTTTTCAGAGATGCACTAACAATAGATGGATTTACAACTTTTAACGTTACATTTTTTAACTTTGGTTTACCAGCCCAATAATCATCGAAGCGCTCATACTCAACTGATTCACCAGGAACGATTTTCTTCACTTTAAATGGTCCGAATCCAATTGGATTTTGACGGATCTTATCAGATTCAGCTAGTTTTTCAATTGGTACATCGCCTAAATATTTTTTAGGTGTAGGATATGTCCAAATACCAGTTTTCAGTGAAGGGTTTACTTCTTTATAAGTAATGGAAATTGTTTTTGGATCGACTACTTTAATACCAGAAATTTTGTCAGCTTTTCCAGTATGATATTCTTCCATACCTTCAATCATTTGCATTTGTGTATCGTAACGGATACCTGTATATTTACTATTACCAATAATTAAGTAAGAATATTCCAAATCCTCAGCTGTTACAGGATTACCGTCGTGCCATTTTACATTATCTTTAACCTTAATAGTAATTGTTTTTTTATCTTCAGAAATTGTATACGTTGCAGCACCGTCATTTGTAATTTCCCAGTTTTTATCTGTAGCTAATAATTGTTCATCAAAGAAATCCATAATTTCTGAATCTGGAGCAACTTCATATAGTACTCTACTTAAAACACCAGCAAAAGGTGAATTTGAAACGAGTCCATATGTTAATGATCCGTCTTTAATCTCTTTAGCATCATTTTTTACAGCAGCACTAAATTTATTTGTTTCTACTTTTTTGGTATTTGTCTTTTTACTACCGCTATCAGCACCCCCACATGCAGACAGTAATAATGTTGAAGCAGCAAGTGTACTTAATACTTTGTACAGTTTTGGTTTGTTCATAACTTCTCCACCCCTTAACCTTTTCTTTGTCTTGCATCAGCCGCACGTTTTAACGCTTGACCAATAAAATTTATACACAGCATCAACACTAAAATCATGATTGATGCGGGTAACCAAATCCACCATTTTTCTTGCAATACATCTGGGTTTGTTGCATAACTTACAAGTGTACCAAGACTCGGTGTGCTTTCTGGTAGACCGAAGCCTAAGTAAGTCAAACTAGATTCAATCCCGATGTTACCAGCAAGATTTAATGTAATATTTACGATAATAATAGAGCTCAAATTAGGTAATATTTGCTGGAAGATAATCTTCCAATTTGGTGTTCCTAACGTTTTAGATGCAGATACGTAATCAAGTTCTTTCTCAGTTAATACTTTAGAGCGTATAAGTCTTGCTTTTCCGACCCATAAGAAAGCGGTCATTATGAGAATAAATGTAGTAATATTGAAAGTTGGAACGAGTGAGATAAATACGATAACAATCATTAAGAATGGTAAAATCATCATAAAGTCGATAAAACGCATGATGATGTTATCGACAACTCCTCCAAAATAGCCAGCAATTAGTCCCATTGTAAGACCGATAAGAGTTGATAAAAGAGTGATGGCTAAACCCACTGTAAAGGAATTACGTGTACCAATAATTAATTGTCCGAAAATATCACGGCCTCCATAATCAGTTCCTAGCCAATGTTCAGCAGAAGGAGGATCATAAATGGCGAACAGATCGACTCGAACGATATCTTCTTGTTTCATAATAAATGAAGTTGTATAAACGGCTATTAATATTAAAGCTAAAAAGAATAGGGAAAACATTGCTAGTTTATCTTTACGAAATTCTCGCCACATAATGGAGAAACCAGAAGGGCTCTTTTCGTAATGAATGACCTCAGTTTGTTTTTCAGGATTTGCTAACATAACGTTTCTTCACCTCCATTAATCAATACGAATACGTGGATCAACGATGCTTAGAATAATATCGGAAAGAAGAGTCCCGAGTAGCGTTGCGAATCCAGTAAATAATACAAGAGCAGTTACGACACTGAAATCACGTTGAGTGATAGATTGGAAAAATAGTTGTCCAATTCCTGGGTAGCCGAAAATATTTTCTAGAATAATAGAGCCACCAACTAAACCTGTAATTTCATATCCTAAAAATGCTGCAATTGGTAAAAATGAATTTCGTAAAATATGTCTGGAATATACTTTAGATTCTGGTACACCTTTTGCTTTTACTGTGCGTACAAAATCTTTATGTTTCGTATCAATAATTTCACTTCGTAAATATTGTACAGTTCCTACAGTGCCAATTAATGCCCCAGATAAAGCTGGTAAAATCATATGATTTAATTTACTTAAATAGTAATCAAATGATCCGGCTGCCACTTGTGGATCAACGCTACCACTTGTAGGGAAGATCGGGTATAAAAAGCCGAATAAGAATAACATTACTAATCCGAAAATAAATAGGGGTGTACCAAATCCTAAAAAGTTATAGAGTGTAATGAGTCGGTCAGCCCACGTATCATTCCAACGCCCACTTATAACGCCAAGTGGAATGGCGATTAAATAAGTAAGAATAAGAATTAGAAGAGCTAACAGCACTGTATTACCAAGGCGTTCCCCAATAATATCTGTTACTTGTATTTTATGTGCGTAAGAAATACCGAAATCTCCTTGTACGGCGTTTGAAATCCACCTTACATATTGTGTGGGAATAGGATCATTTAACCCAAGTTTCTCACGTTGTTCTTCAATTACTTTTGGATCGGCTTTTGGGTTTGCTAGTTCAGCGCCACTTAATGCATCACCTGGCATTGCTTTAGCAAGTGTAAAGACGAGTACGCTTAATACGAATAATTGCGGTATCATAACTAAAATCCGGCGTAATATAAATTTCCACATGTTTTATCACTCCCTTATGGTAATGCCACCCGGTGAGTTGGCGAGATTGGTTTTAAATCGTAAGCACGTCCATTTTCATTGAAATAATTTTCGTATGATTTTTCGTACTCGGCGCTTACTTCACGGCGCAATTTACGCTGTTGTTCGCGGTTTTCTGGACGAATGTCAGGAATAGCTGATATTAGGCGCTTCGTATAGATGTGCTGTGGATTATTATAAATTTCAGCACTAGTTGCTTCTTCCACAATGCGTCCGCGATACATAACACCTATACGGTCACACATATGGCGAATTACACCTAAATCATGACTAATAAATAAGTATGTTAGTCCGAGTTCGGATTGTAAATCTTGTAAGAAGTTTAAAACTTGCGCTTGTACTGACACGTCAAGTGCAGATACAGGTTCATCTGCGATAATAAGCTTCGGTTTTAGTGTAAGTGCGCGTGCAATACCAATCCGCTGTCTTTGTCCACCGGAAAATTCATGTGGGTATTTATAAATAGACTCTGGATTTAAGCCAACTTTATCAAGATAATCTTGAACAGCTCTACGCTCTTCATCAGGTGAGAGTTTCTCAAAATTCCGAAGTGGTTCAGCGATAATATCCATAACACGTTTCTTCGGGTTTAAGGATGAATAAGGATCTTGAAAAATCATCTGAATATCTTTTCGTTGCTCTCTTAGTTCTGAGCGACTTAATTTTGTTAAATCTCTATTATTAAAATGAATGCTACCGCCTGTTGCTTTTGTTAAGTGCATAATTGCTTTTCCAGTTGTTGATTTTCCGCTCCCAGATTCCCCAACGATTCCGTACGTTTCGCCAGGTTGTAGTTCGAAGCTTACGCCATCAACAGCACGAACGTAATCTAATGTACGACCGAAAACACCACCTTTAATTGGAAAGTGTACTTTTAAATCTTCTACTTTAAGCAGTGCCATGAGTTACGTCATCTCCTTTCTTATCTTGGAAGTTAAAATGTTTGTAGCAAGTGCAACGTACCCAATGGTCTGGTTTTACTTCATGTAAAACGGGATTTTCTTCATGTTGATCAGGTCTAATCCACGGAATTCGTGCTTGGAATCGACAACCTGTGCGAGGTAACTTAGCTAATGTCGGTACAACACCTTGAATAACATGTAATTTTTCCTTTTCAGCATACGCAGATGGAATAGAGTTTAATAGAGAACGAGTATATGGGTGAAGAGGGTTATTAAAAATTTCTTCAACTTTTCCTGTTTCTACAACTTGTCCAGCGTACATAACGACGATACGATCAGCTGTTTCTGCGACAACACTTAAATCGTGAGTAATTAAAATAATGCCCATTTTCGTTTGTTCTTGAATAGATTTTAGTAAGTCTAAAATTTGTGCTTGGATGGTTACGTCAAGAGCCGTTGTTGGCTCATCTGCAATAATAAGTGCTGGGTTGCAAGCAATTGCAATTGCGATAACAATTCTTTGTCTCATTCCGCCAGATAATTCGTGTGGGTATTGTTTATATGTAAGTTCTGGTTTTGGAATACCAACTTGATGAAGTAGTTCTAAGGTGCGTTCTTTCTTTTCAACTTTTGAAAGGCTTGTGTGGTAGTCTAAATTTTCTTCGATTTGTTTTCCAACTGTCATAAGAGGGTCGAGTGCTGTAAGAGGTTCTTGGAAAATCATGCCGATGTTTGATCCGCGTACTTTATTCATTTCTGCGGCTGACATAGATAGTAAATCCTTATCTCTATAGTTAAGCTGCCCTTGTAATTTTGTATTTGCTTCATTATGCAGTCGCATAATGGAAAGGGCAAGTGCACTTTTTCCGCAACCTGATTCACCAACTATCGCGACAATTTCATTTTCATGGACAGTTAACGAAACATCATCAACTGCGGCATGATATTGATCTTGTATGCGAAAGGAAGTCTGTAAGTTTTCAATGCGAAGAAGTGGATTCTTCATGGCTATCCCTCCATCTTTCTGAAAAGACTAAATATTTTGTATGTTGTTGTTATTTTAATATAAATTGACAATGTTTGACAAGCATAAGTTGAGAAAACATTCAAAAATCTTTTTATATAGAGATTGGATGCATGTATATAAGTAGTTGAAGTACTTTGAAAATGCTAACATATATAAGAGAGGGAAATAAATCTTTTGTAAGAAAAAAGTATTATATGTAGAAAAAAGAGAGGCGTTCTGGAAAGAACAGCCTCTCTTTTTTTGATAAGAATAATATTAGTGCTTAAGCTTGCTTTTGTTTTGGAGATCCTGTCTTTAAAGTAAGAGCAAGGAAGAACATTGCAAGTACACAAGATACAAGTAATAAGATGAATCCGCCATCCCATCCGAATGCATCGACGATAAAGCCCATAGCGGCACTAGCGAAAGCTGCTCCGCCTAAGTAACCGAAGAAGCCAGTTAATCCAGCTGCAGTTCCAGCCGCTTTCTTTGGTGCTAAGTCAAGAGCGTGTAGACCAATTAACATAACAGGTCCGTAAATTAAAAATCCAATTGCAACAAGTGCAATACTATCAACCATTGGGTTACCAGGAGGGTTTAGCCAGTACACAAGAACGGCGATAAATACACCAACCATAAATAAAATACCAGCAGGTGCGCGGCGTCCTTTAAATAGTTTATCACTCATCCAGCCGCAAAGAAGTGTACCTGGAATACCAGCCCATTCATATAGAGCATAAGCTGTACGTGAGCTACTATGAGTAAAGCTTTTTTCTTCTACTAAATAAGTAGGAGCCCAGTCTACAACACCGTAACGTACGAAATATACGAAAACGTTCGCAATAGCGATGTACCATAAAAATTTATTGTTTAGTACGTATGTAAATAAAATTTCCTTTACTGAAAGTTCGCGTTCGCGATCTTGTACTTTTTCATCTGGTGGATATTCTCCAGTATGTTCTTCAATAGAAGGTAATCCGCAAGATTGAGGTGTATCTCTCATCGTAATTAATACATAAATACCAACTAAAATTGAAAGAATACCTGGGAAGTAAAAAATACTTTTCCAGTCATTTGCAAAGAAATATAACCCTAATGTTACAAGGGAAGGCATAAGTGCGCCACCGACATTATGAGCGACGTTCCAAATAGACATTTTTGTACCACGTTCACTAATAGAGAACCAGTGAACCATTGTACGACCACAAGGAGGCCATCCCATCCCTTGTACCCATCCATTTAAAAACTGAAGTACAAACATAAGTATAATGCTCGTTGTAATGAAAGAAAATGAGCCGAAAATAATATTAATGATACCTGATAAAAATAGCCCAGCTGCTAAAAAGTAGCGAGGATTACAACGATCGGATACGATACCCATAAGAAATTTACTTAATCCGTAAGCGATAGAAACTGCTGAAAGGATAACCCCAAGTTCCCCTTTACTAAAGCCTTGTTCAATTAAGTATGGCATTGCTAGTGAAAAGTTTTTTCGAACAAAGTAGTAACCTGCATAGCCGATGAAGATACCTAAAAATACTTGTAAACGTAATTTACGGTATTCACTATCAACGCGATCAGCTGGTAAGCGTTCCGCATGGGGCGCAGGTTTAAAGAATTGTGTGAAAAACATAAAATGAAAATCCTCCCCAAATTAATTCGAAGTGTCGTAAGTCAGAGAGAATATAAAAAGGCCATGAAATATAAAAAAGTTTCCTTTTTTATGATTCATAGCCGTGTACTCCGATTCTCCGTGACTGTCAATATTAACTTCGTCGAAAATTATACAACTTTGTGACCAAAATGTAAACGTTTTTATAAATAAAAACGTTGACGGATTTTATTCGTCGGATTAATATTTAAATACATTAAATATTTTATTGTTTAAATAAGAGGTGGATAACATGCCAAATGATATGATGCATATCGATAAAATTCAAGCTCTTGCCTTTTCGATTGGAAAGAAAATGCAGACAGAGTTATTAGAACAAATGCAAGCAACAGGACTTACACCACCGCAGTTTTATATTTTAAAGATTTTAGATCATTATGGAGCTTCAAGGGCGACAAAATTAGCAAAAAAGATGTATGTAAAGCCTAGTGCAATTACAGTGATGATCGATCGCTTAATTGACCAAGAGCTTGTAGAGCGTTATCACGACAAAGAGGACCGTCGTGTTGTCGTCATTGAGTTAACCAAAAAGGGGAAAGCTAGAGTAGAAGAGGCAATGACCGCTCGTAATGAGCACATTGCAAAATATTTCTCACATTTAGAATTACAAGAAAGAGAAGATTTGTTACGCCTCTTTGAGAAGTTAGAAACAATTATTTGCGGGACACAAGAGAAAAAAGAGAATAACTAAGAGGAATTGAGGAGATTACATGGAGCAACAAGAAAATATAAATAGAAAGTTGTTGTTAATCGGTTTAATCATTGCGATGCTATTTGCTGCCTTAGATGGAACAATCGTTGGTACAGCAATGCCGCGTATCGTCGGTGAACTAGGCGGATTAAGCTTAATGACGTGGTTAACAACAGCTTATATGTTAACATCAACGACAGTTGTACCAATCGCAGGTAAATTAGCGGATTTACTTGGCCGTCGTAACGTATATATAACAGGGCTAGTTATCTTTATGGTTGGCTCAGCATTATGTGGTATGGCAAATGGTATGACAGAATTAATTATTTTCCGTGGTATTCAAGGTCTTGGTGGCGGTATTATGATGCCAATGGCTATGATTATTATCGGAGATATGTTCACGGGGAAAGAACGTGCGAAATGGCAAGGTATTTTTGGTGCGTTATACGGTCTTGCTTCTGTAATTGGACCACAAGTGGGTGGTTGGATTGTAGATGCAGTGAACTGGAGATGGGTATTCTACATTAACTTGCCAGTTGGTATTTTAGCAACAATCTTTATTGCAATGGGATTAAAATCACATAAACAAACAGGACCAATTAAAATTGATATCGCTGGGATCTTTACGATGATTCTCGGTGTTGTAAGTTTATTACTTGCATTAACGTTTGGTGGAAAAGATTACGCATGGGATTCTTGGCAAATTATCGGGTTATTTGCATTAGCTTTAATTGGTATCGTTAGCTTTGTTATCGTTGAAACGAAAGCAGAAGAACCCATTTTACCGATGCATTTCTTTAAAAATCGTACATTTACATTACTAAATGCGATTGGATTCTTTATGAGTATTGGAATGTTCGGTGCGATTATGTTCGTACCATTCTTCATGCAAGGAATTGTAGGAGTCAGTGCTGCTGAATCAGGAACAATTATGACGCCAATGATGATTACTATGATTGTAATGAGTATTATTGGCGGGCAACTTGTATTAAAAGTTGGTGTAAAACCACAAATTATTACAGGAATGCTTATAATGGCTGGAGGGTTCTGGTTATTAACAACGATGGATATGCACACAACTAAATTGACTGCTACTTCTTATATGATGGTTATCGGTTTAGGAATGGGTCTTGTAATGCCGACATTAACATTAGCGTTACAAGAAAGCTTCCCGAAAAAAGATCTTGGTGTCGTAACATCATCAAGTCAGTTCTTCCGTCAAATCGGTGGAACATTTGGTATTACAATTTTAGGATCAATCATGAATAACACTTCAGGTACAACGTTAACAAAAAATTTAGTACCTGTATTAGATACATTCCCAAAAGAAGCGGGACAAATGGTAACGAAATTTAAAGATATGATTCATACAGATCCGCAAGGCTTATATTCAATGTTATTTAGTCCAGAGGCATTAAAACAAATGCCAGAAGCATTCGCTAATAGCATTGTACCAATTTTGAAAAACTCTTTAGTAGACTCACTTCATACTGTATTCTTAACAGGATTAGTATTTATCGTAGTAGGCGCTATCTTTACGATTTTCTTACAGAAGATTAAACTGTCAGATCGTAAAAAAGATGCTGAAGAGCCAGCTACAGAGGAAAAAGAACAAACTGTATCCTATTCGTAATGAAAAAGCATCGCCTTATGGCGGTGCTTTTTTGAGTATAACCTTAAAAGCTTTTTCGTGAGAAATGATTGACGTATTTCTAGAAATACGTTATATTATTTTCTGTAAACGGTTACATGAAATGGAGAGGAAAGAAAATGAGTACGATTAAAGACGTTGCAAAATTAGCGGGAGTATCTGTTGCGACCGTTTCCAGAGTGTTAAATAAAAATGGATATGTTCATGAAGATACTTTAAAGAAAGTAGAACGAGCGATTGAGATGCTAGACTATAAGCCTAGTACAGTAGCGCGTTCACTGTATAATAAAAAATCTCGTTTAATTGGCTTAGTTGTTCCAAATATCGTGAATCCATTCTTTCCAGAAGTTGCACGTGCCGTAGAAGATGTAGCGCATAAGCAAGGGTATACAGTTGTACTTTGTAACTCTGATGAAAGTTTAGAGAAAGAAAAGCAATATATTGATGTACTTAGGCAAAATAATGTAGATGGATTTATTGTAGCGACAAATCCACAAAATAGTGTGAATTACATGAACTTGTCAGTACCAGTCGTTGCAATTGACCGTATGTTTAATGAGCGTATACCTGCTGTGTATGCAGATAACTATGCGGGAAGTCAGGTAGCGACAAAGTTATTAATAGATAAGGGCTGTAAACATATTGCACATATTCGTGGACCGCGTGACGTAAGTACAGCAAATGAACGTTTTGAAGGCTTTGTAGACGTTATTACGCAAAATAATCTTTCTTATATGATTGCAGAGAGTACATTTGATCCAGCTAATAGTGAGCGTGTAGCGGTGGAACTATTAGAACAATACCCGCATATTGATGGAATTGTTGCTGGGAATGATTTAATTGCAATAGGTATCGTAAAGGCTGCGCTTCAAAAGGGGATCTCTATTCCGGATGATTTACAAATTATCGGATTCGATGGAATTTCTTTAACAGAGATGATGTATCCATCTATTACAACTGTTGCACAGCCAATTTATGAAATGGGGAAAATTGCAACAGAACTGTTGTTAGAGCAGATGGAAGGAAACGTATTAGAAGAGAAACATTATCGTTTACCGATTGAAATTATAGAACGAAATACAACGAAGTAAGGAGATGAAATAGATGCCAAATATTGCAGTAGTAGGTAGTATTTCAATGGACTTAGTGGCCGTTTCAAAAAAACGTCCGAAAACAGGGGAAACAGTAATTGGTGAAGCATTTCATACAATTCCAGGAGGGAAAGGAGCTAACCAGGCGGTTGCTGCAGCTAGATTAGGCGCAAATGTAGCGATGGTTGGAGCGGTAGGAGACGATAATTATGGAACTGTAGTTAGAAAAAATTTAGAGAACGAACGCGTTTTTATCGACTATGTGGTACCGGTTACAGATGCGGCGACAGGAATTGCTCATATCGTTTTAGCAGAAGAGGATAACAGTATTGTTGTCGTGCAAGGAGCGAATGCTCTTGTCAATGAGTCGGTTGTAAATCGTTCAAAAGATCTTCTTATAAAAGCTGATATGGTTGTGCTTCAACTAGAGATTCCGCTTGAAACAGTAAAATATGTATTAGCTATTTGTGAGGAACACAAAATCCCGGTTATGTTAAACCCAGCGCCAGCACAAGTGTTATCAGAAGATATTTTAGAAAAGGCAACTTATATTACGCCAAATGAACATGAGTGCCGCATCGTATTAGATGATTTCACATCACCAATTGAAGAGTTACTGGCTAAATATCCAAACAAACTATTGATGACAGAAGGTTCTAACGGTGTACGTTTCCATAATGGTACGGAAATTGTACATGTTCCTAGCATTGCTGTTGATGTAGTAGATACGACTGGAGCTGGTGATACATTTAATGGTGCATTAGCAGTTGCGCTTTCTGAAGGAGAAATACTTCAAAAAGCAATTCGTTTTGCGAATATTGCTGGTGGTCTTTCTGTAACGAAACTTGGGGCGCAAGGCGGTATGCCAACGAGAGATAAAGTACGTGAAGTGCAGGTGATTGTCGGATGAAGAAGCACGGCGTATTAAATAGTGAGATTGCATCAATCCTTGCTTCACTTGGGCATACGGATACGATTGTAATTGCTGATTGCGGTTTACCAATTCCTGACGGAGTAAAAAGAATTGATTTAGCTGTTGAAATAGGAAAACCTAGCTTTTTAGATGTATTGCAAGTGGTAGCTGATGATATGGCAATTGAAAAAGTGACGTTAGCAGAAGAGGTTATTAACAATAATGCGGAAATAAATAAAGAGATTGAGCTGAAATTAGTAGAGCCAGCGTTTGAATATGTATCTCATGAACAATTTAAAGAGCATACAAAGAAAGCGAAGGCCATTATTCGTACAGGCGAGGCTACGCCTTATGCCAATGTAATTTTACATGCAGGCGTGATTTTTTAATAAAGGGAAGTGATGGGAATGCGTATTGAAATGAAAAATATTTCAAAGGCGTTCAATGGAAATCCTGTTTTGAAGAATGCACAATTTATGATTGAAACAGGAGAAGTCCATGCATTGATGGGGGAAAATGGAGCGGGTAAATCAACGCTCATGAAGATTTTAACAGGTGTATACAAAAGAGATGGTGGAACGATCACGATTGATGGACAAGAACGAACTTTTAAAAATGCGAAAGAAGCTGAAGAGTACGGTATTGCATTTATACATCAAGAATTGAACATATTACCGAATTTAACAGTAGCTGAAAATATGTTTCTCGGTAAAGAGTTAATGTATGGGAAGACAGGTATTTTACGTACGCGCCAAATGAACGCGATTGCGCAGCAGCAACTAGCAGAGTTAGGATTACATGTAAAAGGAGCTATGTTGGCAGGAGAGTTATCGGTTGGACAACAGCAAATTATCGAAATTGCGAAAGCACTAATGACAAATGCAAGCGTTATTATTATGGATGAGCCTACTGCGGCACTGACGGATCGTGAAATCGAAACGCTCTTTACAGTAATCAATAAGTTACGTAAAGAAGGTGTTTCATTCGTGTACATTTCGCATCGTATGGAAGAGATTTTCTCAATATGTGATGCTATTACGATTTTGCGTGATGGAGAATACGTGGGAAAGAGATTAATTCCAGAAACATCATTTGATGAAGTAGTGAGTATGATGGTGGGGCGCAGCATTGGTGAACGTTACCCAGAACGAAATAGTCAAATTGGCGATGTGATTTTTGAGATGCGTAATGGAACGAAAAAAGGGAAGTTTGAAAATGTATCGTTTCAGGTGAGAAAAGGTGAAATCCTTGGTGTTGCCGGTTTGATGGGAGCTGGCCGTACAGATATTATGAAAGCGATATTTGGATACGAACCTTTAGATTCTGGCCAAATTTTTATAAATGGACAAGAAGTAAAGATTGATAGTCCGATAGATGCGATTAGACAAAGAATCGCTTTCATTACAGAGGATAGAAAATCTGAAGGATTAGTGTTAGATTTCTCAATTCGGGAAAATTTGGCTTTAACGAATTTAGAAAGTCTTTCAAAGGGGAGTGTCGTAAGTAACGAACTAGAACAACAGTTTACGGCGGACATGATGAAGCTTCTTAATGTGAAAGCATCTAGTGGAGAGCAAGCGGTAAAATCTCTTTCTGGTGGAAATCAGCAAAAGGTTGTAATTGCAAAATGGCTAGGTATCCACCCGCAGTTACTCATTTTAGATGAGCCAACAAGGGGTGTTGATGTTGGAGCAAAAAAAGAAATTTACTCTATTATGAATAAGCTTACCGAAGAAGGAGATGCCGTTATTATGGTATCATCTGAGCTTCCAGAAGTTTTAGGGATGAGTGATCGCGTTCTTGTTATTCATGAAGGAAAAGTCGGCGGCATTTTAGAGAAAGATGAGGCATCACAAGAGTCTATTATGGCACTAGCTACAGGGGGAGAGTAAGGATGGCTAAGAAGGGGAATGTATTACAACAACTTGGGTCTTTAATTGGACTAGCGCTAATTATTGTAGTAATTACGGCTTTAAATCCAGCGTTTATTGAAATTCTAAATTTATTTAATATACTGCGTCAAGTATCGATTAATGCGCTTATTGCATTCGGAATGACCTTTGTAATTTTAACAGGGGGTATTGACTTATCGGTAGGTTCTATTTTAGCATTATCAAGTGCACTTGTTGCTGGAATGATGGCAAGTGGCATGGACCCGTTCCTTGCGATGGCAGTTGGATTATTAGCTGGTCTTGTAATGGGAATTGTAAACGGTATCATCATAGCGAAGGGAAAAGTAGCCCCATTTATTGCGACTTTAGCAACAATGACTATTTTTCGCGGGTTGACGCTTGTTTATATGGACGGACGTCCGATCACTGGTCTTGGTGATCATTTAATGTTCCAAATGTTTGGCCGCGGTTATTTTCTTGGTATTCCAGTACCAGCTGTTACAATGATGATTGCTTTCGCAGTGCTGTACTTCATTTTGAAGAAAACGACATTTGGTCGCCGTACATTTGCAATTGGTGGAAATGAAGAAGCAGCAGCATTATCAGGTATTAATGTTACGAGAATTAAAGTAATGATTTACGGTCTTTCCGGAATTTTGGCAGCGCTTGCAGGTATTGTCTTAACATCACGACTAGATTCTGCACAGCCGACTGCAGGTACTTCTTACGAATTAGATGCAATTGCAGCAGTTGTATTAGGTGGAACAAGTCTTTCTGGGGGAAGAGGATGGATTGTTGGTACATTCATCGGTGTACTTATTATCGGTGTACTAAATAACGGTTTAAATTTATTAGGTGTATCTTCTTTCTTCCAACAAGTTGTAAAAGGACTTGTAATCTTATTAGCTGTATTAATTGATCGTAGAAAAGAAGCGTAATGGAGGGACAGTTCATGAAGAAATGGTTACTTATACTCGTTGCATGTATTATGGTCATTACTGCTGGTTGTTCAATGGAACCGCCAGAATGGGCAAAGGATTCTAGCGATAAAGGTCGAAATAAAACTATTAAAGTTGGATTCTCTGTTTCAACTTTAAATAACCCCTTCTTTGTAACTTTGAAAAAGGGGGCAGAAAAGAAAGCGAAAGATAGTGGCATCGAATTGATTGCTGTTGATGCGCAAAATGATGCAGCAAAGCAAACGAACGATGTTGAAGATTTAATTCAAAAGGGTGTCGATGTAGTTGTTATTAATCCGACCGATTCAGATGCTGTTGCTTCAGCGGTAAGTGCAGCAAACGCAGCAAATGTTCCTGTTATTACAGTAGACCGCGTTGCGAATTCAGGTAAGGTTGTTTCTCACATTGCATCTAATAATATCGAAGGTGGTCAAATGGCTAGTGATTACATTCGTGAATTAGTCGGCGAAGGAGCAAACGTTGCTGAGTTAGAAGGAATCCCTGGATCGTCTGCTGCTCGTGAACGTGGGAAAGGATTCCATAACGTAGCGGATAAATCTTTAAAAGTAGTTGCTAAACAAGCGGCTGATTTTGATAGAGCAAAAGGATTATCTGTTATGGAAAACATTTTGCAAGCGAATAGCGACATTAAAGCCGTGTTTGCGCACAACGACGAAATGGCATTAGGGGCACTTGAAGCATTGAAGTCTGCTGGAAAAACGGATGTAGTCGTTGTTGGATTTGATGCAACAGAAGATGCTGTGAAAGCGGTTAACGATGGGCGTATGGCTGCAACAGTTGCTCAAAAACCGGAATTAATCGGAGAGAAGGCGATGCAAACAGCAAAAGAGATCACGCAAGGTAAAAAAGTGGACAAATCTATTCCGATTGAATTAGAGCTTATTAAGAAAAATAAATAAATATAAAATGAAAATTAGGAAGGAAGAATAACAAATGAAATTCTTTATTGATACAGCAAACATTAACGAAATTAAAGAGGCAAATGCATTAGGCGTATTAGCTGGAGTAACGACAAATCCATCACTTGTAGCAAAAGAAGGCGTAGACTTCCACGAGCGCATTCGTGAAATTTGCAACGTTGTAGAAGGACCTGTAAGTGCAGAAGTAATTAGCTTAGAAGCAGATAAAATGATCGAAGAAGGAAAAGAGTTAGCGAAAATTGCTCCAAACGTTGTTGTAAAAGTTCCAATGACAACAGAAGGTTTAAAAGCAGTAAAAGCGTTCTCTGACTTAGGAATTCGTACAAACGTTACATTAGTGTTCTCAGCAGTTCAAGCATTACTTGCAGCTCGTGCTGGTGCAACATACGTTTCACCATTCTTAGGTCGCTTAGATGATATCGGTCATAACGGTATGGACTTAATTCGCCAAATCGCAGAAATCTTTGCAATTCACGGCATCGAAACAGAAATCATCGCAGCATCTGTACGTCACAGTGTTCACGTAACTGACGCAGCATTAAATGGTGCACATATTGCAACAATCCCAGCAAACGTAATTGCTTCATTAGTGAAGCATCCACTAACAGATCAAGGAATTGAGAAATTCTTAGCTGATTGGGAAAAAACACAAGAGAAATAATAGAAAATCAAGAATCCTAGTTTAAGTGACTAGGATTCTTTTTTTGTATTTAAAAGAATTTTTATGCAATTTTGCATATTGTCTTTTAAATTTGTTATATAAACTATTTAATATATACAAATCACTCTTTATTTTTCATATTTTGATATAGACAGATAGAGAGTCTGACCAGAAAACTGGAGGGCATGATTCTATAACAGAAAGCTTAATGTTTATAGAATTATGCCTTTTTATCCCGCATTAACGGTCAGTAAGACTCCCACCTCAAAATTCAGCTGGGGCAAAGAAGTTAGGTGGGAAATCAACTGCCCGTAAATGCCCGATTGGTTCAACTAATAATCAGTGGGGATGAACAAACTCCCCACTGATTAAAGTTTCACTTTATATAGGGAGGTCAGAAAGTAGAGCTTTTGATTTAAATGCACTTATTTATCCCACTTTATCTGAATTTTAAGTTTTATAAAAGGAGAGAAATGAAATGAGAAGAAAAGCGCCATTTAAAGTGTTATCGTCATTAGCAATTGCGGCAATTATCGGATGCACATCTGTAATGAGTGCTCCATTAGCATACGCAGAAACGCCAGCAAAAGAGAAAGAAAATGTGTCTACAACACCAATTGATTACAATTTAATTCAAGAAGATCGTCTAGCGGAAGCGCTGAAAGAAAGAGGAGAAATTAATCCAGCATCTTCTAAAGAAGAGACGAAAAAGGCTGTAGAGAAATATATTGAAAAGAAACAAGGGGATCAGGCAAATAAAGAAATTCTTCCAGCTGATACTGCTAAAGAGGCATCTGATTTTGTGAAAAAAGTAAAAGAGAAAAAAATGGAAGAAAAGGAAAAGGTAAAGAAACCTGAAAAAAACGTTAGCCCTGAGCGAAAGCCAGAACCAAATAAAAAGCAATTAAATGGGCAAGTTCCAACATCTAAAGCAAAGCAAGCGCTGTATAAGGGATCTGTTCGAACGGATAAGGTATTAGTGTTACTCGTTGAATTTAGTGATTATAAACATAATAATATTGATCAAACACCAGGGTATATGTATTCGAATGACTTTAGTAGAGAGCATTATCAAAAGATGTTATTTGGTAATGAGCCGTACACGTTATTTGATGGTTCAAAAGTAAAAACATTTAAACAATATTACGAAGAGCAGTCTGGTGGTAGTTATACGACAGATGGATATGTAACGGAGTGGCTAACAGTTCCAGGAAAAGCATCTGACTACGGTGCTGATGGTAGCAGTGGTCACGATAATAAAGGTCCGAAAGGTGCACGTGATTTAGTGAAAGAAGCTTTACATGCAGCTGCTGAGAAAGGATTAGATTTATCTCAATTTGATCAGTTTGATAGATATGATACAAATGGTGACGGGAATCAAAATGAGCCTGACGGTGTAATTGATCATTTAATGGTAATCCATGCTGGTGTTGGTCAAGAAGCTGGTGGAGGTAAATTAGGCGATGATGCCATTTGGTCACATCGTTCAAAATTAGCAGTAGATCCAGTAGCAATTGAAGGAACAAAATCAAAGGTAGATTACTTTGGTGGAAAAGTAGCAGCACATGATTACACAATTGAACCAGAAGATGGAGCAGTAGGTGTATTTGCGCATGAATTTGGACATGACCTTGGCTTACCAGATGAATATGATACGAAATATACTGGAACCGGTTCACCTGTCGAAGCTTGGTCATTAATGAGTGGGGGAAGTTGGACAGGGAAAATTGCAGGAACAGAGCCAACTAGTTTTTCACCACAAAATAAAGATTTCTTACAAAAGAATATGGGTGGCAACTGGGCAAAAATTTTAGAAGTAGATTACGATAAAATTAAGCGTGGTGTAGGAGTTCCTACATATATTGATCAAAGTGTTACGAAATCAAATCGTCCAGGTGTTGTACGTGTTAACTTACCAGGCAAAAGTGTTGAAACAATTAAACCGGAGTTTGGAAAGCATGCATATTATAGTACAAGAGGCGATGATATGCATACAACATTAGAAACACCGTTCTTTGATTTAACAAAAGGAACAAATGCAAAGTTTGATTATAAAGCAAATTATGAGTTAGAAGCAGAGTGCGATTTTGTTGAAGTGCATGCAGTAACAGAAGATGGAACGAAAACATTAATTGATAGACTTGGAGAAAAAGTAGTCCAAGGAGATAAAGATACAACAGATGGGAAATGGATTGATAAGTCATACGATTTAAGTCAATTTAAAGGGAAAAAGGTAAAACTGCAATTCGATTATATTACAGATCCAGCAGTAACGTATAAAGGTTTCGCGATGGATAATGTAAATGTAACAGTTGATGGACAAGTAGTGTTTTCTGATGATGCAGAAGGAACATCAAAAATGCAGTTAAATGGATTCGTTGTTTCTGATGGAACAGAGAAAAAAGCTCATTATTACTACTTAGAGTGGAGAAACTATGCGGGATCAGATAATGGATTAAAAGCCGGAAAAGGTCCAGTGTATAATACAGGTCTTGTCGTTTGGTATGCAGATGATAGCTTTAAAGATAACTGGGTTGGGGTGCATCCAGGTGAAGGATTCCTTGGTGTTGTAGATTCGCATCCAGAGGCACTTGTTGGCAATTTAAACGGAAAACCAACTTACGGTAATACAGGTATGCAAATTGCAGACGCTGCATTTTCATTTGATCAAACACCAGCATGGAGTGTAAATTCATTCACACGTGGACAGTTTAACTATTCTGGATTACAAGGCGTTACAACTTTTGATGATTCAAAAGTATATAGTAACAACCAAATTGCAGACGCAGGAAGAAAAGTTCCGAATCTTGGACTTAAATTCCAAGTTGTTGGACAGGCAGATGATAAATCAGCAGGCGCTGTTTGGATTAAACGTTAATAACAGAAAAGCACATTCTTCATATGGAGAGTGTGCTTTTTAAATTGTACAGTAAGTTATTATTTTAGCTGATGTAATACAAGTGTCTGGTTATATGTAGTGTATCAAATTATGTAGGGAAAGGAAATATTTCCGAGGAAATTGTCGAAGTATCGTTGGTATTGATACACTTTTTTTGTAAAAGAAGAACTGTAGTATTGCCATTACAGTTTAATTTATTTACATTGTTACTTGGCTATACACAAAAGTAATATATTCGGCAATAAAAGAGCGCTACTTGGATAGTGCTCTTTTTTATGAATAGAAAGGAGTGAGTAAAATGAAAGAAGTAATTGAATGTCCACAGTGTGAAGGGAATATTACTGCGCAACATATTATGGATCTCCCGCATCCTTTTTCATTCAGGTGTCCACATTGTAAAGTGAGGCTAAAAGAAATGAGGATCACACCGTGCTTAATATTAGCAGCAATTTGTATAATCCCACTGTTTATTATAATTGGAGAGAGTATTAAGGAATTATTAGTAAAGTATTTTTCTATTATAGACGATGTACCAACTGTACTTATTTTCTTCTTATTTTGTTATCCATTGTATTATCTCTATGAAAAATATAATGCCATATTGTTTATTAAATACGGCTTATTGAAAGTTAAAAGTTGAATAGAAGTTTATCATTAAAAAAAGACAATGATGGAATTATCCTATCATTGTCTTTTTTACTTTGTCTCTGCCTTTTACTTTGCTTCTTACATAAATCATACCGGCAAATGTTAATAAGAAGGCAGTTCCAATAACGAAGCTGACGCTAGGGGATGCCCCGATTGCTCCAACTGTAAAGGATCCAGCAACAACGCCTAACGAGAAGAAAGCATAAAACAATCCGAATGCTTTTCCGCGTTTATCATCTGTCGTATTTTCAACAAGTAATGCGTTTATCGATGGGAAAAGGATAGCGAATCCAATGCCATAAATCATCATAACGATAAAGAGCATGCCTTTTGTTGCGAATAATCCAAGTAAAGATAATGCTAATGCCATTACTGCAATACCAATTAACATTAGTTTTGAACGATTAAATCGATCGTAAATACGATTTGTTGGCAGTAAGAAGAAGAGGATAGCGGTAATGCCGAATACACTTAACATCATGCCTGTTGTAGATGCTTTAAGGGCTAATGCTTCAACCTTTACTGGTAACATATAAGTGACAATTCCTTGTGAAAACATGAGTGTGAAAGCACCAATATATGCCTGTAATAACGGTTCTGATTTCAATAGTTCAAACATATCTTCTTTGTTCATCATTTGTGTTCTTGAAGTATCTTTTCTTGATACGTTATTTGGTAAGAAGAAGAGAGATACAATTGTACCAAGAACCATTAAAATAGAAATGGTAATGAACACCCACTCTATACCGGCAGTTGCTTTCATAATTCCGCTAAAAGCAGGTCCTACAATTGCCGCTGTTCCAACTGCAGCCCCAGATAGAGCCATTGCCTTACCTTGCCTTGCTGCATTTGTTTGTTTTGATAAAAACGTAAAGGCAGCAGGAATTAAAAATCCATCACTAAAGCCATGCATAAAGCGCACAACTAATAGTTGTTCACCACTTTGAACAACAGTGTATAACAAGACTATGAAACTCGTAAGTCCCATGCTTATATAAAGTATTTTTTTTGCACCAAATTTATCGACAGCAGCGCCAGCAATAATATTACCGATCATATTAGCGAATGAGTACATGCCGACAACTAGCCCAATAATAAGAGGGGATCCTCCAAGACTTTGAGCGAACGTACTCATAATAGGTAATTGTGAAAACGTATCTAGAAACGCTACGATAACAATAAAGTAAATAAAATATTTCAAGCGATATTCACCTCTCCTATGCTATTATGGCATAATGCGAATTTCAACCGCAATGAAATTGAATTAACAGATGTGGAAAAAAGTACAAAGTGACAAAATATTGAACGTTATTTGTTAAAATTTAGTGGAAATGAGATTGTTTTTTTGAAATATATGGATAGAAGTATTATAATAGATTTGTAAACTTCACCAGGTTAAGTATATACATAGAGAGGGATGTATAAAATGAAAGCATTACTTTGGCATAATCAACGTGATGTAAGAGTAGAAGAAGTACCAGAACCAACTGTAAAACCAGGAGCAGTTAAGATTAAAGTGAAATGGTGTGGTATCTGCGGGACAGACTTGCATGAATATTTAGCAGGACCTATTTTTATTCCGACAGAAGAGCATCCATTAACACATGTAAAAGCACCGGTTATTTTAGGTCATGAGTTTAGCGGTGAGGTAGTTGAAATCGGTGAAGGCGTTACATCTCATAAAGTGGGAGACCGCGTCGTTGTAGAACCAATTTATTCTTGTGGTAAATGTGAAGCTTGTAAACATGGACATTACAATGTTTGTGAACAACTTGTTTTCCACGGTCTTGGCGGAGAAGGCGGCGGTTTCTCTGAATATACAGTAGTACCAGAAGATATGGTTCACCATATTCCAGATGAAATGACATATGAACAAGGTGCACTTGTAGAACCAGCAGCTGTAGCAGTTCATGCAGTACGTCAAAGTAAATTAAAAGAAGGGGAAGCTGTAGCAGTATTTGGTTGTGGTCCAATTGGACTTCTTGTTATCCAAGCAGCTAAAGCAGCAGGAGCAACTCCTGTTATTGCAGTCGAGCTTTCTAAAGAGCGTCAAGAGTTAGCAAAATTAGCAGGTGCGGATTACGTATTAAATCCAGCTACTCAAGATGTATTAGCAGAAATTCGTAACTTAACAAATGGTTTAGGTGTAAATGTGAGCTTTGAAGTAACAGGTGTTGAAGTTGTACTTCGTCAAGCAATTGAAAGTACAAGTTTCGAAGGACAAACTGTAATTGTTAGTGTATGGGAAAAAGACGCAACAATTACTCCAAACAATCTTGTACTAAAAGAAAAAGAAGTGGTTGGTATTTTAGGATACCGTCATATCTTCCCAGCTGTTATTAAATTAATTAGCTCTGGTCAAATTCAAGCAGAGAAATTAATTACGAAAAAAATCACAGTAGATCAAGTTGTTGAAGAAGGATTTGAAGCACTTGTAAAAGATAAAACACAAGTGAAAATTCTTGTTTCACCTAAATAATATAGAATAGTAAAAAGTAGCTCTTTTCTAGAAATAGAAGAGGGCTACTTTTTTTCTGTACAGAAAGGTGATAGACTTTCCTGTAACTACAGGTATTTTGTTTGGAAGGGGAAGTCTCATGCTTTCATTTATGTTGACATTGAAACGAATGCTAAAAGCTTGTTTACGAGCGTGGAAAGATAAAGAATTTCAAGTATTATTCGTATTAACATTTTTAACATTAACATCTGGTACGATTTTTTATAGTACAGTTGAAGAATTACGTCCTCTTGATGCTTTGTATTTTAGCGTTGTGACGCTGACGACTGTCGGTGATGCGAATTTTAGCCCGCAAACTGATTTTGGGAAGATATTTACAATCTTATACATATTTATTGGGATTGGATTAGTATTTGGATTTATTCATAAGTTGGCAGTTAATGTACAACTGCCGAGTATATTATCGAATAGAAAAAAAGAGTAAAGCATGTGGGTGCTTTACTCTTTTTTTACATTAGTTTAGATAAGCCTTAATAATAGTTTATTAAAATGAAAGTGTATTCATTCATTATATTCACTGTGTATAAAGTTATAATGATATGAACATTTGCATATTTTGATTTAGTAATAGAAATTTCATGAAAGGTGGGATATTCTAGTCATAGGTTAACCGGATGACATCATAGGATCCTAACAAAAAGTTTACAATAATTCGATTATAAAATGGAGGATTTCAGATGAAAAAGAAAGTACTTGCTTTAGCAGCAGCTATTACAGTAGTAGCTCCTTTACAAAACGTTGCATTTGCTCATGAAAACGATGGGGGAAGTAAAATAAAAATAGTTCACCGCTGGTCTGCTGAAGATAAACATAAAGAAGGCGTAAATTCTCATTTATGGATTGTAAACCGTGCCATTGATATTATGTCTCGCAATACAACACTTGTAAAACAAGATCGAGTAGCACAATTAAATGAATGGCGTACGGAGTTAGAGAACGGTATTTATGCTGCTGACTATGAAAATCCTTATTATGATAATAGCACATTTGCTTCACACTTCTATGATCCAGACAATGGAAAAACATATATTCCATTTGCAAAGCAGGCAAAAGAAACTGGCGCTAAATATTTTAAATTAGCTGGTGAATCATATAAAAATAAAGATATGAAACAAGCATTCTTCTATTTAGGATTATCTCTTCATTATTTAGGAGATGTAAACCAACCGATGCATGCAGCAAACTTTACAAATCTTTCGTATCCACAAGGATTCCATTCTAAATATGAAAACTTTGTAGATACGATAAAAGATAATTATAAAGTGACGGATGGAAATGGATATTGGAACTGGAAAGGTACAAATCCAGAAGAGTGGATTCATGGAGCGGCAGTAGTAGCGAAACAAGATTACTCTGGAATTGTAAATGATAATACGAAAGATTGGTTCGTAAAAGCAGCTGTGTCACAAGAATATGCAGATAAATGGCGCGCTGAAGTTACGCCAATGACAGGTAAGCGATTAATGGATGCACAACGTGTTACTGCTGGATACATTCAGCTTTGGTTTGATACGTACGGAGATCGTTAAGGATTTAAAAAAGGTCAAATCTCACAATAGAGTATTTGGCCTTTTTATTACTATACATATGGAGGTATGGAACGTGAAAGGTAAATTGCTAAAAGGTGTACTTAGCTTTGGGATTGGTTTAGGAGTTTTATACGGAGGATCCTCAGCTCAAGCAGATACGTCTACAGATCAAAACAATACTTTGAAAGTGATGACGCATAACGTGTACATGCTATCAACTAACTTATATCCGAATTGGGGACAAAGTGAGCGTGCTGATTTAATTGGGGCGGCAGATTATATTAAGAATCAAGACGTTGTTATATTAAATGAAGTGTTTGATAATAGTGCTTCAGATCGCCTTTTAGGAAATTTGAAGAAAGAATACCCAAATCAAACAGCTGTATTAGGTCGTAGCAACGGAAATGAATGGGATAAAACGTTAGGTAGCTATTCATCTGCAACTCCTGAAGATGGAGGCGTTGCAATCGTGAGCAAATGGCCGATCGTTGAAAAGGTTCAATATGTATTTGCAAATGGATGCGGGCCGGATAATTTATCGAATAAAGGATTTGTATACACGAAGATTAAGAAAAATGATCGTTTCGTTCATGTAATTGGGACGCATTTGCAGGCTGAAGATAGTATGTGCGGAAAAACTTCACCTGCATCTGTACGTACAAACCAGTTAAAAGAAATTCAAGATTTTATTAAAAATAAAAATATACCAAATGACGAGTACGTCCTATTTGGTGGTGATATGAATGTGAATAAAATAAATGCTGAGAACAATAGTGACTCAGAATACGCATCAATGTTCAAAACATTGCACGCTTCTATTCCATCTTATACAGGACATACAGCAACTTGGGATGCAACGACAAACAGTATTGCAAAATATAATTTCCCTGATAGCCCTGCCGAGTATTTAGATTATATTATTGCAAGTAAGGACCATGCGAATCCGTCATTTGTAGAGAATAAAGTGTTACAACCGAAATCTCCACAGTGGACTGTTACATCATGGCTCAAAAAATATACGTATGATGATTATTCTGATCATTATCCAGTAGCAGCAACTATTTCTATGAAGTAGTCCTAAAAAAGTTTCTTCTTAAATAGGAAGAAACTTTTTTATTTTGTAGAGGAGATTCCAACTTTCTTTCCAATATGTATAAGACATATAGAGAAGAGGAGAGAAAAAATGTGGATCGAGGAATTTTTAAAGAAGTTCCATTACCTTGTGCATTTTTGGATGAAGTGGCTTTAGATAGAAATATTCAATCGATTATAGAATTAAGTGGAAATAAGAAGATTCGTATAGCGAGTAAATCGTTACGTTCTGTTCCGGTTATGCAAAGGATTTTGGCTGCAAGTGATCGATTTCAAGGTATTATGTGTTTTTCACCTAGGGAAGCTTTGTTTTTAATTGAACAAGGATTCAATGATTTATTGCTCGGATATCCTGCTTATGATGAAAGAGCGTTACATGAAATAAGTTTGCTAACAAAGCAAGGGCTCATTATAACTTGTATGGTGGATTGTGAAGATCATATTGTTTATTTAGAAAAAATTGCCGAGAAGTCTAAAGGATGTTTTCGTGTTTGCTTAGATATTGATATGAGTAGTCGTTTTTTTAAGTTCCATTTTGGGGTCAAAAGATCACCGGTAAAAGATGTGCAAGGTGCTTTGAAAATAGTAAAAAGGTTGAAAGAATCATCATTTTTAATACTAGATGGTGTAATGGGATATGAAGCCCAAATTGCTGGGGTAGGAGATCACATACCGAATCAACGAGCGAAAAGTAAAGTGATTTCATATTTAAAGAAGAAATCAGTGTTA
This sequence comes from Bacillus cereus group sp. RP29, assembly GCF_040459765.1. Lineage (NCBI taxonomy): Bacteria > Bacillati > Bacillota > Bacilli > Caryophanales > Bacillaceae > Bacillus > Bacillus cereus group sp. RP29. Next base: position 4,633,941 of record NZ_JARVHN010000001.1, on the reverse strand, counting down.
GAAGTTAAAGAAAGAAGAGGACATATCGTAAAAGAAATACAAAATCTAGGTATTGAACTAAGGTTTGTAAATGGGGGAGGCACAGGAAGTATAAAAACAACTGAGCAAGATCATTCAGTTTCAGAGATTACAATAGGTTCGGCTTTTTATGCCCCGAAGCTGTTTGATTATTATAAAGAGGTGCAATTTCATCCAGCTGTCGGATTTGCTTTACCAGTTGTGCGTAAACCAGCACCAACAATTTATACTTGTTTAGGTGGTGGATATATGGCCTCAGGAGCAATTGGGAAAGATAAAGAACCTGAGATTTGGAGGCCAGATGGTGCCAAACTATTAGCTTTAGAAGGTGCTGGTGAAGTGCAAACACCGATTTTCTATAACGGTGAGGAACGAGTAGAAATAGGAGATTGTATTTTGTTTCGCCATAGTAAAGCTGGAGAGTTATGTGAGCGGTTTCCGTTTTTATATCGTGTGAAAGAAGGAGAGATTATTGGGAAGTATTCAACATATCGGGGGGATGGCCAATGCTTTCTATAAAGGGACAAAAATGGAGAAATTGGACAGGGAATGTAGAAGGAACACCGCATTATACGATGTATCCAGAAAGTATACAAGATGTAGTAGAAGTTGTAGAGCTTGCACGAAAAGAAGGGAAGAAAATTCGCGTTGTCGGTTCAGGACACTCGTTTACACCTCTTGTGAAAACGGAAGAAATTTTAGTTTCTTTAGATGAATTGAAGGGAATTGTGAATATTGATAAGGAAGAAATGGTTGCCGAAATATGGGCAGGAACAAAGTTACATGAGCTAGGGAAGTTACTTGAGGAAAAAGGTTATGCGCAAGAAAATTTAGGGGATATTGATTCGCAATCTATCGCAGGAGCAATTAGTACGGGGACGCATGGAACGGGTATTACCTTTGGAAGTTTATCAACACAAGTTATAGAGATTACCGCAGTTTTATCTACAGGTGAGAGTATAGTTTGTTCGGAAACGGAGAATGTACAATATTGGAGAGCTTTTCAGTTGTCGCTTGGAATGTTAGGTATCATTGTAAAAATAAAACTGAAGGTTATTCCAGCCTATTCACTCGTTTATAAAAGTGAAAAACAGTCATTATCTACTGTAATGAACAAGCTAGAAGAATATAACAAGAATCGCCATTTTGAATTTTTTGTTTTTCCTTATTCAGATGAAGTGCAAGTGAAAATTACAAACGAAACAACGGGTAAAAAAAGTGATTTGAAATGGCATAAACTAAAGGTAGAGTTACTTGAAAATAAGATGTTCTCTTTGTTATCTAAAGGATGTAAATGGTTTCCTTCTATAAGTAAAGGAGTAAGTCGATTATCAGCTAAAGCTGTACCGAATACAAAAATAATTGGTCCGAGTTATGAAGTATTTGCTACATCGCGTGCAGTTCCATTTTATGAAATGGAGTATAGTGTTCCTTCAAAGTATATGCAGGCCGTTGTAGAAGAAATTTCAAACCTTATTGAAAAGAAAAAGTATAAAGTGCACTTCCCAATTGAATGCCGTTATGTGAAAAGGGATGATATATGGCTCAGTCCGGCGTATGGAAGAGATTCTGCGTATATAGCTGTTCATATGTATAAAGGTATGAAGTATGCTGCTTATTTTGGTGAGGTGGAGAAAATTTTTCTAAAGTATGAAGGACGCCCGCATTGGGGAAAAATGCATACGTTAACGTACAAAAAATTACAAAATATATATCCAGAATTACATTCGTTTCTAAAGGTGAGGAAATTATTAGATGAAGCAGAAATGTTTTCAAATCCTTACACAGAAAAGTTATTTACGATTATGAAAAAAAGCTGACAAAGTATTACTTGTCAGCTTTTTTTAGTACGATCGCATTTCTTGTTTGACTAATTCGCTCGTAAAATAGTAACTTATCACGACTAAATACATGTAATAAAACATGAATAATAAATAGACCGTTAATTACGAGTTGGAATAATAATATAACTACTAATACTAAAGGCTCTTTAAGATTTAAGATAGAGCTACTAGAAAGAATATAATTGATTCCACCTAAAACGAAATAGAATATACCATAACGGATGAATAGTTCCTTCAACGTAATACGATCTGATTGTCCTTTCACGTAGATACGAAGCAATGCTTTACCGATTGTCTTTCCATTCGTAAAGTATGGAATGATAATAAAGTAAATAAAGATCGAACACGTTATGAAAATGAGTTCGTATATGTTCGTGTAAGATTGAATATTAGAAACAAAGAAAGAATTTCCTTTGTTTTTAATGACAGGTACAACGATGGATAAGAAAATCCAATCAATTTGCATCGCGATAAAGCGACGAACGAATCCGACTGGTTTCGTTTCCAAATCAATATGACTATCTAATTCGCTTGCTTTCGGAAGGAAGTACGTAAAAATTGGTGCAATGATAAAGCCGATTACGCCGCCTAATGTATTTAAAAACAGATCATCTATATCAAATAAGCGGTACGCACAATTGTATATACCGTATAGTCCAGTCACTTGTGTTAGCTCGAAAAAGAGTGAAAGACAAAAAGAAATACAAATTGTTTGTAAGAAACTACGTCGGAAATAATACCGTAAGTAAATACCGAATGGAACGGTTAATAGAACGTTAAATGCTACTTGTAAAAAAGCAGATTCTTTTAATAGGTAGAAATAAGTAGCTGGTTTCGTTAAAATTGCCGAAGTACGATTACTAATTTCTTGTATGAAATAAAATGGTGATAGTTGCATGTGCTGCGTATTAGCCGGTTGTAGGCTACAAGTATCATATGTTTGTGGCAACGGCAAAATCACAAGAAAATAGGCATTTAATAAGTAAAGCAATAATGAGTATAAAATAAATGAACGCCATTTATTTAAATAACCATACTTTCGATAATTAAATATTAAAAAAGGGATTAATAGAAACATTGCTAAAAAAGGAAATAAAATAAATGCTGTTTTTACAGGGAATAAATATGCAGTCAAAATGAAGCTCCTTTCAATGAAAATTCGTTTACCATTATAACGTTAAAAGAACCTTAAAACAAAATTAAAATATTTTGAAATAGAAAAAATTATAAATTTTAATAGAATTAAGTTATACTAAATTTAATATAAGGATATTATGATTATTATAAGTTGAAAGAGGGAACAAGATATGCGATATGAGCTTTTTTCTGTAAGTGGGAATCATATTACAACTTTTGAAAGTGCGTGGCGTTTTCAAGAGGGAGAACAGATTTTTGTTCATGATGATCAAATAAAACGAAATTTTATTATTATCCGCCTAACGCATGATGTATTTCAACAAAATAAACATGTTATTCGTTTGTATTGTCAAGAAAAGAAAGTATATGCATAAAAAAACGAGTCGTTCTAGTGTAATAGAATGACTCGCTTTTTGATTTGTAAGTTTCACCTTATAAGAAAATAAGAGTAAGTACACCTACGATAATGCAATAGAAAGAGAAATATTTTAAATTTCCTTTTGCCATAATGTTCATAAACCATTTTAATGAAATATACGTCATGATAAATGTTGCGATAAATGCAACGATATATGGTACGAATAGTGTATCTAGATTTGGATCTTTTGCAATGTCTGTAATACTTAATAATAAACCACCTAAGCTAACAGGGATATATAGTAAGAATGAGAAACGAAGAGCCGTTTCCTGCTTCATACCAAGTAACATCGCTGCTACGATTGTTGCACCTGATCGGCTTATCCCAGGAATTAGTGCGCAAGCTTGTGCTAGGCCAACAATGATTGCATCTTTCATAGAAAGGTCGCCATCATTTTTACGTCCACGCAAGTTTCTAATAATCCAAAGACCGACAGCGGTAATAAGAAGGGAAATCCCAACCATTTTCACACCTTTTAAGTATTGATCGATGTAATCTTTAAATAAAACACCAATAACACCTGCTGGAATGGTCGCAATAACAAGGTAAATAATAAAGAAGAAATCTGATTTTGCATCTTCTGCTCTTGTAAATATATAAGATAGACCATTCTTCGTTAGACGAATTAAATCATTTCTATAAATAAGTAATACAGCTAATAATGAAGCTGAATTAACAAGTAGTTCAAAGCTAAACCCTTCGATTTTTAGTCCTAGCAAATGCTGTGCTAAAACGAGGTGACCACTTGAAGAAATCGGAATCGGTTCTGTTAGTCCTTGGAACAGACCAAGAATTAAATATTTTAAAATGTAGTAAAATTGTTCCATAATAACCTCCTTGTTTAATAGTCGAAAGAAACAACTTGTCCATTATAACAAAGATACGGATGAATATTGAGAAGAAATAAATATTCGAAATATAATAAAAATCCCTTATAGCAGTATAAGGGATTTTTATTATTAATGAGAAACTGCTGTTTCTTCAAGACTTTTCGTTAATTGAACATCGACTTTCTCAGCATCATGAATGTGATTCATAATAGTAGTATTTAACTTTTGGAACATTTGTTGTGTAGTAGCGAATTCTCGTAATATATCATCATTACAAGACTTTTGATTTTCAATAGCTTTAATAACATTAGTAGCACCGTTTTGTAACGTTTGAATCATAATTAAAATATTTTCAATTCTAGCGTTTGTATCGGCACTCATTTCTACACCTTCATCGACTAAATGCAAATTATCTTTTGTATTATCGTATGCTTTTTCAATTTCTTCTTGAATTTTTTTCGTTAAGTTGCCAATGTTTTTTGTACTTTCAGCTGTACTTTCAGCTAATTTTCTTACTTCATTGGCAACGACAGCGAATCCTTTACCGTGTTCACCAGCACGTGCAGCTTCAATGCTTGCATTTAAAGCAAGTAAATTTGTTTGTGCTGCAATGTTTTGAATGACTTCTACAATTTGCTCGATTTCTTTTGAGCGTTCACTTAAATGATTCATACTATTAGACGTACGTTGAGATTGTTCGCCTAATTTGTTAATTACAATAAGTAAACGGTGAACAGATTCTTTTCCTTCATTAGAGCAGTCAATGATTTCTTCAATAGATTGAATTAAGCTTTGTTCTTTTTGTAACATTTCATTATTTAATTCATTGGAATGTGTCGTGCGTGTTGAAACATTTTCGAAACATGAGCTTAATTGTTGAACTAAATTTTGAAGTGTATTGTGCTGGTTATTTACAAGTTGATGCTCTTGAACAACGCTTTGTACACGATCGTGGATAGAAGAAATAGTCTCTTGTTGTTCGATATCCTTTTGTTTTAATTCTGCTTCTAGTTCTTGTATACGACTTTCTAATTGATCAATTTTATGTTGGAGTGATTTCTTTTTAGTAAACATATATTTATTTCAACCGCCTTTAGAAGTTATATTTTCTCTATATTTGGATTTTAGCATCTTTTATAATTTTTAAATATAGGAATTGTTAAATATTTAAGAATCTATTACATTTTATGCATAATTCCCTTTTTTTCGTCATGAAAAATAAACTGTATTTAATGGTATTGTAAACAAACTGTAAAATAAATCATGTATAACTGTATAAGAAGGGAGTCGGATTATGAACTATTTTAAGCGAATCAGTAGTCTAGTATTAGCAGGAATTATAAGTCTTTCTAGTACAGTCGCTGTTAAAGCAGAGTCAAACGACGAGAAACTTAACAACATGCAACAGCAATTGCAGCAAAACGATGCAGAAATGCAAAAGAAAGAGCAAGAGAAGCAAGCTGTTAGTAAAGAAATTCAAGGTATCGAAAACGAACTACATAATTTAAATAATACAATTGCAAAAAATAAAGAGGATCAAGCTGCTATTCAACGTAAAATTGATGAAACACATAAGCAGATTGAGCAAAAAAAGGAAGAAATTGTCGTTTTAGAGGATAAAGTCCTTGCTCGTAAAGATATTATGAGAAAACGTATGGTTTCTGTTCAAAACAGTTCAAATACAAGTTTAGTAGTAGAAGTTGTAGTAGAGTCAAAAAACTTTGCAGATTTCTTACAACGTATGAACGCAGTTTCTACTATTTTAGAAGCTGATAAAGAAATTTTACGTCTACAGGAACAAGATCTTCGTCAAATTGAAGCAGACAAGAAAACAATTGACGAAAAAGAAGCATCTTTAGTAGTAGACAAACAAAAATTAGCAAAAGCACAAGCTGATTTGCAAGATAACTTGAAAAAGCGTCAAGCTAACTTACAAACAGTTCAAGCTAAATATAATCAGGTTGCAAGCCAACTTAATTTAGCTGCAGAAGAAAAGGCTAAAATCGAATCAAACATGAAGGCAGTACAAGAAACGATTGCTCGTGAGCAAGAAGCAGCAAGAATTGCAGCAGAAGAGCGTGCAAAAGCGGAGGCAGCTGCAAAGGCTGAACAAGAAGCTTTAGCAAAAGCGCAAGCGGAAATTGCTGAAAAGCAAAAGCAGGAAAAAGCTAGTAAACCAGCTGAACCTGTAGCTGTAGCGAAAAATACAGAAACAGAGTCTAAGCCTGATACGAAACCAGCTCAAGGTGGAAAAGAATTTTACGTAACAGCAACGGCTTATACAGCTGATCCATCTGAAAATGGCTATAAACCGGGTGAAACTGTAAAATCTAAGTTAGGACATAATTTAACTGCAAATCCAAACATGAAATTAATTGCTGTAGATCCATCTGTTATCCCATTAGGTTCTACTGTATATGTAGAAGGATATGGAACTGCAATTGCTGGAGATACTGGTAGTGCAATAAAAGGGCATATCATTGATCTATTAATGCCAAATTCAGCTCAAGCTAATGAGTGGGGTAGAAGAACAGTTAAAGTTAAAATTTTAAATTAATATGTAATCCAACTTTACAATACGTAAAGTTGGATTTTTTTGTGAAAATAATGTTAAGTTGAGTTTACATTTTGTTAAGGATAGCATACAATGATGGTGAGAGGTGGTAAATTTGACCATTTTAAATAGAGTGAAGGAATTAAGAGCTCGGTTTAATTTTTCGCAAAGTGTATTAGCAGAAAAGGTTGGAGTGACGAGACAAACAATCGCGGCAATTGAAAAAGGGGATTATGTTCCGTCATTGTTATTAGCGCTTACGATTTGCGATGTGTTCGAGCTCAAGATGGAAGATGTGTTTGTTTTAAATAAGGAGGGGGAAGAGGATGAATAGACTTGTATTTTCCTATATGTTGAATGTACTTTTAATGGTATTAGCAGGTTGGGCATTTATTGAGTTGTATTATTTTACTATCGAAGTTGCTAATTTTATTCAAACGAAGAGGGTACCATTTGAAGTTTCGGTGAGTTTAATGCCAATAGGATTGCTTTTAATATTTGGTATTGTATCGACTGTTCTTTATAAAATTCAAAAGAAAAAATATAAAGAGCTATCATATTGGATGTTTCCACTGTTATTTCCTCAAGAAGACGAGCGGGAAAAGGCGATTACAGAAAAGGCTTGTCGTACTACATTTATGTCACTATGGTACGTGTTGCCTTGTGCGGTTGGTTTTTTAACGCTTTCTCCAATTGCTAATCTATATGTTCCTGCATATCCAATATATATTGCATTTAGTATTTTCTTTATTCAAATGACAATTTTCCACGTATCTTTATATCGAAATAAAATCGCTTAAAAAGAAACCTTCTTGCATCAGCAAGAAGGTTTCTTTTCAGCTTACACTTGTACATATAGCAATATTATCTTATCATTTTAAATAGAGTAAGATTTTGTAACGGAAAGGAATTGTATATGAATAAGCAAAGAATTTATAGTATAGTAGCAATCCTCCTATTTGTTGTAGGTGGTGTATTAATCGGCAAACCATTTTATGATGGATATCAAGCTGAAAAGAAACAGACTGAAAATGTACAGGCTGTTCAAAAAATGGATTATGAAAAACATGAGACAGAATTTGTAGATGCTTCGAAAATTAATCAACCAGACTTGGCAGAAGTAGCGAACGCATCTTTAGATAAGAAACAAGTAATTGGTCGTATTTCGATTCCGAGTGTTTCATTAGAACTTCCTGTTTTAAAGTCTTCTACTGAGAAAAACCTATTATCAGGTGCAGCAACAGTAAAAGAAAATCAAGTAATGGGAAAAGGGAATTATGCATTAGCAGGACATAACATGTCTAAAAAAGGTGTTTTATTTAGTGATATAGCGTCTCTAAAAAAAGGTGATAAAATTTATTTGTATGATAATGAAAACGAATATGAATATGCGGTTACTGGTGTATCTGAAGTAACTCCTGATAAATGGGAGGTTGTTGAAGATCATGGGAAAGATGAGATAACACTTATTACATGTGTATCTGTAAAAGATAATTCTAAACGTTATGTTGTTGCTGGTGATTTAGTAGGAACGAAGGCGAAGAAATAAAAAAGAAGGTCAACTCTCTAAAGAGTTGACCTTCTTTTTTACTAATGTTGAGAAATAATAGAATATTTTAGTTGGTATTTAAGTATTTTTCTATTTATGTATAATAAAGTTAGAATTCAAGATTTTGGGAGGAATAAGAGTGAAACAACAGGTGAAGAAACTTCTTTTAACAACAAGTGTAGCGTTATTGGTAGCTCCAATTTCAGCCTATGCGCATCCAGGACGTACAGATGCTAATGGGGGACATACGTGTCGTACAAATTGTGAAAAATGGGGATTGCAGTACGGGGAATATCATTATCACAATAAGCCAGCTTCTAGTAGTGGTGCAACAAGTCCAGCTCCTAGTCAAAATAATAATGGTGCTGTAGAAGCTGAAAGACAAGCAGAAGCACAGCGCAATGCTGAGGCTGAAAAACAACGTGCTGCAGAGGCGCAGCGTAAAGCTGAAGAAGAGAGACAACGTGTAGCGGAGGAACAAAGAAAAGCAGAGGCAGAGAGACAACGTGTAGCTGAAGAACAAAGAAAAGCGGAAGAAGCACGTAAGCGAGAGGAAGCACAACGTCAAGCTGATATGGAAAAAGGACAGCTTGAGGGACAAAAAAATGGAGAGATTGATTTTAAAGCAGGGAAAAATGATGCAGAATCACATTTAGCTGGAAAATCAGATACATATAAAGAAGCATTCAAAATTGCTTATGCTGCATCTTGGTCTTTAGAAGAGCAGAAGAAAACGAATTTTGAAAAAGGAAAAGAGCAAGGTTTAGCACAAGAGACGATGGAAGATAGTCAAATTGCTCCAGAGTTTAAGCCGAATTTTGCAGAAGGTTTCCAAGTAGGGAATAAAGAAAGAACAGAAAAAATTGAAAAAGAGCAAGCTGAACTAGGGGAAAAGGCAGGTAAGGAATTAGCCGGAAAGAACCCCGGAAATAGAGAGAAAGATGTGTACGTGAAGGCGTATGAAACAGCTTATGAAAAGGGTTATAAATCTACAAAAAAAGCAGTAGAAAAGGCTGGCTATAAGTATGCATTTGAAAACTATGATTTGAAAGTTCCTGCTAAATATGAAAAAAATGAATCGTTAAAGAAATGGTTTATTGAAGGATTTAAATCAAATAAAAAAGCAGCAGAAATTAGAGAAGAAGGATATAAAAAAGGAGACAGTTGGCTTGCATTCTTCTATAAGAATTTTGTGCCAAGTGAATATAAAGAACATAAAAATCTGTACGAACAAGCGATAGAAAAAGGTAAGAATGCATAAAAAAGATGAGGGATTTCCCCTCATCTTTTTTAATCCATCCATTTCACTAACTTCTTAGAAATTAGTAATAAAACGCAGCCTAATACAATTGCTACAGCGCCAATTACTGTAAATACTTCAGCATATCCAAGTGAAGTTGTGAAGCTTGCAAGTTGTCCACCTAAAATGTTAGCGATTCCTGAGCTTGCTAACCATACTCCCATTAATAAAGAAGCAAGTTTTACTGGGGCAAGCGCACTAACCATTGATAGTCCAACAGGTGATAAGAATAGCTCACCTAACGTATGGAAAAGATACGTAAAGACGATAAATAGTAAGTTTGCTTTTTCTGTAATGTTATGTTCATCACTACCTGTTTTTAATGTAGCAATAACGAGAATGATATAACCGATACCGAGCAAGATCATACCAAGTCCCATTTTAGTTGGGATTTTTAAATCCCCGCGCTTGCGAGTTGCAAGTTTTGCCCATAATGCCGAAATAACTGGAGCAAGTAAAATAATAAATAATGGATTGACCGATTGGAACCAAGATGTTGGAACTTCCCATCCGAACACAGAGCGGTCTACAAATTTGTTTGTATATAATGTTAATGAACTACCAGCTTGTTCAAAGCCAGCCCAGAAGAAGACAACGAAGCATGTTAAAATGACGATAACTGCAGTACGTTGTTTTTCTTTTTTTGTTAAAGGTGTATCTCCTACTGATGGTTGTCCATCTGTTGTTTGTAAATCGCGAGTTGGTTTTTTACCGATATCACCAAGGAAGCGATTGGATAGTGTTGTAAATAAAATTTGTCCAATGATCATTCCGATTGAAGCGGCTAAGAATCCGTAACGGAATCCGTAATGTACAACGCCATCAACCGTTGTTTTGAATAAATTTTCTGATAAAAATCCGCAAACGAGTGGAGCTAAAAATGATCCGACATTAATACCCATATAGAAAATGGTAAATGCACTATCACGTTTTGGATCGTTCTCTTCGTATAATTCCCCAACCAGTGTAGAGATGTTCGGTTTGAAGAATCCATTACCGATAATAATAAGCGCTAATCCGAGGTATAGGCCGACTTGGTTTTGTAAGGCAAATAGTGTAAGGTTACCGATTGCCATTGTTATACCACCAATTGTGATCGCTTTTCGTCTACCTAGAAAACGGTCTGTTAAGTATCCACCAATCATCGGTGTGAAATAACAGGCTCCAGTGTAAAATCCGTAAATAGAGAGTGCCCATCCAGGACTAAACCCAAGACCACCGCTTACTAAAGCTGTCGTTAAATATAATGTTAATAATCCTCGTAATCCATAGTAACTAAATCTTTCCCACATTTCTGTAAAGAAGAGTAAGTATAAACCTGGAGGATGTTTCTTTTTTCTTTGTTGTTCTCTTTCTAGTTGTATCGCTGATTCCATGTTATTTTCCTCCTGACACAAACAAAAACAAAGTTAATAATTTTGTACATTTAATATTTTACTTTATTAACTATTATAAGTCAATAAAGGTTGATTTTTCAGAAGAAATTGGAAAAGGGATATAGCTATAGAATGAGTGTTTCTTTTATGTTAGACTATGGACTATGTTTTCTTTGTAAAGAAGCGGTTTATTGCACTTTTTTATATGTGAAATTGATTTCATAAAAGATGAAATTAAAGAAGGAGAAAGAAATGAAATTGTTACAGAAAAAAGAAATTTTACTTATTAGTCTTATGTTATTCTCGATGTTCTTTGGAGCGGGGAATCTTATATTTCCACCTTTTCTTGGGTATGAAGCAGGAGAACATGTGTGGATTTCATTAGTAGGGTTTATTATATCAGCAACAGGTCTTCCGATATTGGGAGTTATTGCGATTGCAAAAGCAGGAAGTTTTCAAACGCTAGCGGGTAGAGTTCATTCTTCATTCGCCATTATTTTTCCGTGTATCGTGTATGTATTTATTGGACCAGGCCTTGGTATTCCGCGTGCAGGAAGTCTAGCTTTTGAAATGGGACCGGGTCAGCTATTTCCGGAAGCGGGTAGCGTAGTCTTATTATGTTACACAGTTATTTTCTTTAGTATTGTGTACTGGTTAAGTTTATCACCGTCTAAATTAATGGGGTTGTTCGGAAAAGTTTTAACACCGTTATTATTAGGTATGATTGCTCTTATCTTTATAAAAAGCATGTTTACATCAGTAGGTAGTGTGAAAGAGGCTGCTGGAAATTATGGACAAGCGCCTATGTTCCAAGGGTTTTTAGATGGATATTTAACGATGGATGCATTAGCAGCTTTAATTTTTGGGATTGTGATTGCAAATGCTCTTCGTGCAAAAGGTATTGAAGATGATAAAGGTTTAGCGAAATATATGAGTATTGCTGGAATTGGTGCAGGACTATTATTATCTATTATTTATGTCATACTTGGATATGTCGGTTCAATGAGTGGTTCATTGGGGACATTTGATAATGGCGCGCAAGTGTTAGCGCAAGTGATGACTACATTATTTGGGCAAGGCGGGGTCGTTTTATTAGGTCTTATTTTTACGATCGCGTGTTTATGTGTGTCAATCGGACTTGTTACATCTTGTAGTCAATTTTTCGCAAGTGCATTTCCGAAAGTAGCTTATAAAGTTTGGGCATTTATATTAAGTTTGGTTAGTATGATTTTAGCTAATTTAGGATTAACACAAATTTTAAAAGTATCAGTACCGATTCTTGGATTTATTTATCCAGTTGCATTAACGCTTATTATTTTAGGGCTATTCCATAAGTATATTGAGAAGTATGCATACGTATATACAGTAACTGTTGGAATTGTAGCGGTGTTTAGTGCAGTTGATATTTTCAATAAAAATGTGATGATGAATCAGTGGACATCAGTATTGAAATACATTCCGTTTTATATGGAAGGTGTTGGGTGGATTGTTCCAGCTATTATAGGTGCTTGTATTGGTGTTGTATTAAATAAGAAGAAATAAAAGAAAGGTGTTTTCCTATTTTGGAAAACACCTTTCTTTTTTGAAAAATAGTATTGAAAGTGAATAGCTCGATGTTATTACTATTAAAGCAAAATAACAGGTAAAAGTGTATGTGCGTATAACAATTTACTAGGTTGGAATGATAAAGAAAGCTTTTTCCTGTAGGGTTAATATGCTTTATTGGATGCGTTCTTTTATATTTTATGGAAAAAAACGTAAAAAAACCTTGTAATTAAATCGGAATAGTGGCACAATAGGGGGAACAATTCAATATAATCTTATCGAGAGAAGTGGAGGGAACGGCCCAATGAAGCTTCAGCAACCTGACAAAATAACAAGGTGCTAATTCCGAGTAGATAAGAGGGAGAAAACGACAACCTTCTTATATGTAAGGTTGTTTTTTTATTTAGGAGGGAAAAGAGATGAAACGTTTATTTTTAGCACTTGTAAGTATTGTATGCAGTTTGTTTGTTATTACAGGTTGCACACAAACAACAACGGGGGATCAAAAAGAAATTAGTTTAGGGTTTACACCTGGTCCGTATAGTGATCAGGTGAAAAAAGCAATACAGCCGTACTTAGAGAAGAAGGGATATAAAGTTAAAATTGTTGAGTTTAATTCGCCAAACGAAACAAATCCAGCGTTAACAAGTAAAGATATTGATGCAAACATATTTCAAAGCACTGCCTTTATGGAATCTTACGCAAAAGAAAATAATGCGAAAATTAAAGGGGTAATACAAGTCCCTTCAGCACCCCAAGGTGTATATTCTGAAAAACATAAATCATTAGATGATTTGGAAGATGGTATGAAAATAGGAGTACCCAATGATCCTGTTAACTTAGAGCGTGCATTACGAATTTTAGAAGGAATTGGTTGGGTGAAGTTAAAGGACAATGTAAATATTTTAACGGTTTCTGAAAAAGACGTGACGTATAAAAAGAAAAATTTCAAACTGGTTCCACTTGAATCGCCACAAATCCCGCGAGCTATGAAGGATCTAGATTACGGTATTATTAACGGAAATCTTGTTATTTCATCAGGACATAAATTAAAAGAGGCGCTTGAATTAGAAAAAACACCATCACAACACCGAATCATCGTTACTGTTCGTGATGAAGATAAAGAGAAAGCGTTTGTTAAAGATTTAATTGAGGCATATCATTCACCAGAATTTAAAAAAATGATTGAATCTGAAGAACAGTTTAACGGTTTTGTTTTACCTGATTATTTAAAGTAAAAGGAGGCTTCAATATGGCAATCACGTATGTAGAAACAGAAAAACAACTGCTTGTATTAGAAAAGCTAAAGGAGTTAATTCCACAGTTTGCAGGAAGAGAGCATCAACTAAGTGAGCTTGGTTCTTTTCCTTTTGAAAATATGAAAGATTTACAGGATATTGGCTATACAAAACTAACACTCCCAAAAGATGTTGGAGGAGAATCTATTTCTTTATATGATTTTGTTTTATTTCAAGAAAAGATTGCCGAAGGAGATGGTGCGACAGCTTTATCAATTGGGTGGCATCTTGGAATTATTAAGGAACTTGCTGAAAATCGGTCGTGGAAACCTGACATGTTTTCCTGGCTTTGTGAAGAAGTAAAAAAGGGTGCTCTTTTTAACCGAGCTGCAACAGAGCGAAATACAGGGAGTCCTACGCGTGGTGGAAAACCAGAAACATTAGCTGTTCAAAAGGGTGATAAGTGGCTAATAAACGGGAGAAAAACTTTTACAACGATGGCTCCTGTACTTGATTATTTCATCATATCAGCCAGCATAGAAGGGCGCGAAGAAATTGGAGAATTTGTAATCCCAAGACATGAAAAAGGCGTTTTTATTGAAGAGACATGGGATAGCGTTGCGATGCGTGGAACCGCTAGTCATGATCTTGTATTAAAAAATGTAGAGATTGCTAATAAGTATTTAACCGATATAAAAGATTCAAAGACGAAACCAAAAGGAATTGGATGGTTACTTCATATACCAGCATGCTATTTAGGAATCGCACAGGCCGCAAGAAATTATGCAATTGATTTTGCAAAATCATATCAACCGAATAGTTTAACTCACCCGATTAGTTTGCTTCCTAATGTTAGAAGGTTAGTAGGAGAGTTAGAGCTAGAACTCTTACAAGCTCGTACGTTTGTATATCAAATCGCAAAAAAATATGATGATGTAGAAGATAAACAATCATTACAGGCGGAGCTAGCAGCAGCAAAATATATTGCGACAAATACAGCGATATCAGTTGTTGATAAATCGATGCGAATTGTAGGGGCTAAAAGCTTATCTGAAACCAATCCATTACACCGCTATTATTTGAATGTTCGAGCTGGTTTGCACAACCCTCCAATGGATGATGTAACGCTTTCGTTACTAGCAGAAGATGCTTTTAAATCAAGTGAAAAGGAGTGAGTGAAATGATAACATTACGTGATGTAAATAAGACCTTTCAAACGAAAGAAGGCTTATTTCACGGGGTGAAATCAGTCTCTTTGCAAATTGAAGAATATGATATATACGGGATTGCCGGATTAAGTGGTGCCGAAAAGTCTACATTGTTACGTACAATGAATTTATTGGAAAATCCAGATTCAGGTGCAATCATTGTGAACGGAAATGATTTAACAAAGTTATCTAAGAAAGATTTGCGAACGGCAAGACAATCGATTGGTATGATATTTCAGCATTTTCATCTTCTTCATAATAAAAATGTATTAGATAATGTCGCTTTACCATTAGAGCTAAAATCAGTTTCGAAAGAAGAAAGAGAAAATCGTGTAAGAGAATGTTTAGAGATTGTTGGTTTAAGTGATAAAGTACATCATTTTCCTTCACAATTAAGTGGCGGACAAAAACAACGGGTAGCAATTACTCGTGCATTAGCAAATAACCCTAAAGTATTACTTTGTGACGAACCAACATCGGCGCTTGATCCGAAAACAACACTTTCTATTTTGCAATTCTTACAAAAAATAAATAGAGAATTAGGCGTTACAATTGTAATCGTAACGCATGAAATGAATGTCATTAAACAAATTTGTAATAAAGTCGCAATTATGGAAGATGGAGAAGTTGTTGAATCATTTGATTTGTATGATCAACAATTAAAACCAACCTCAGAAATTGCGAAACTTTTATTAGGCATAGAGCAAGAAGGGAGCATTGCACATGTTCAATAACATCATCCCATTGCTTCCAGAGATTGGGACATCACTTTTGCAAACATTGTTAATGGTTGGACTTTCTGTTGGAGCAGCAATTATTTTAGGTGTTCCTTTAGGTGTTATTTTATATTTTACAAGTAAAGGACAAATTCTGGAACAGAACATTGTTCATCGTGTTTTAAACGGGATTGTAAACATTATTCGCTCGTTCCCATTTATTATATTATTAGTGGCTCTTGTACCTCTTACACGAGCCATATTAGGAACAACAATTGGTCCAATTGCTGCAACAATTCCTTTGTCAGTAGCAGCAATTCCGTATTTTGCAAGACTTGTAGAACAGGCATTACGTGAAGTGCCAAAAGGAGTAATTGAAGCTGCGGAAGCAATGGGAGCAACGCCGCTTCAAATTGTACGGAAAGTATTACTCGTTGAAGCACGTTCGGGTCTTGTATTAAGCTTAACCGTTTTAACAGTAAGTTTTATTTCTTATTCTGCAATGGCAGGTGTTGTTGGAGGAGGCGGTATTGGTGATTTAGCAATTCGATTTGGATATTATCGTTTCCAAACCGACGTTATGGTGGTTACAGTACTTATGCTTGTTATTCTTGTCCAATCTGTCCAATTCATTGGAAATCGGATTGCAGCAAAAATTGATAAAAGATAAGCGGATAAACAGGCTTTTGTATACATGAAAAGTAATAATTTGTTTTAGCAAGCATTACTTCAGCACTTGTAGGTTTCTGCCTTAGTGTAATTGTTAGTATCATTATAAATAAAAAGAAAGGTGTTTTCCAATTTCGGAAAACACCTTTCTTTTTTGGAAAAATAGTATTGAAAATGAATAGACTAAGAGTATGATAAAGGTAATTGGTAATATATAGGTTTTGAACGGATAAGGGGGGAGCGTATGAAGGAGGATTTGAATAAGAAAATAGAAGCACTCGAAACGGCAATTGAAACGATTCAAGAAGCACTTTTTGAATTGAAAGCCAAACAAAGAGAAATAGAAGCAGAAAATGCTAAGCAACATGTTAGTAAGGAAAAGAAAGAATATATTGAAACGGTGACGGAAGAAAAACAAAAAGAAGAAGTAGTTACAATAAAAGAACCTGTGCAAGAACGTGAGGTAAAACAAGTGGATATATCTGCTTTTAAACGAGAACCATTTAATATTATTAAGTTTTGCCAAACCTGGTTACCGCGCATATTTGTCGGTATTATGTTGCTTGGAGTAATTTGGTTATTTAAAGCAGGGGTAGATGCGGGATTATTAACACCAGCAATACGAATTGTGTTTGGTATTGTCCTATCAATCGGTTTTTATTATATAGGGGATATTCAAATTAAACGCGAGCGGCAAGCGTTAGGGTTAGTATTAGCAGGAGGAAGTATTACGGGTATAGTTTTAACGACATTTGCGGCACATTATTTATATGGATTTATTCCAGCGAGTGTCGCGTTTCTATGTAATATCGCATGGGTCATTTTAGGTATTTATATAGCGAAGAGGTATCAATCGGAATATCTTACTATCTTTGTAGCGGTAGGAGCTTTCTTCGTGCCGTTCTTATTAAATAGTACAACTCCTAATCCGTATATTTTCTTTGGATATGAGACGATACTAACGCTCAGCTTATTATGGTATGCGTTGAAAAATCGTTATCAGTATTTATATATGATTTCTTATGTTGTTGCTGCTATTGTTCTTTTTGTCTTCTTTGCTGTTATGTCAATGTTAGTAGAGGATTTGCAAGTCCAGTTAACAGTAGTTTATGGTTTAATTCACTTACTATTATTTTGGCATATGTTTACGGAGAGAAGTTTTATAGTAGAGCCACGCTTGGCGATATTTAGTGCGAATGCAGTCTTCTTTATATTAGCCATTTCAAAAATACATGAATTTACAACATGGGGATTAATGATAAGTGCACTCGTGCACGCTATTATGTTCGTGTTTGAATATAGGAAGAATAGACATTCTACATTTACAAATCTTTTATTTGGTTTCGCAATGGGGGCCTTTAGTTTAGCGATTTTATATGAGTATAGTTTAGTGAATGCAGCGATTGTACTATTATTACAAGGCTTCCTCGGTATGTTTACTTCTATTAAAGGAAAACAACAGATAAAATTGTATGTTAGTGCGACGGTTTACGCAATTGGAATGATACAGACGATTTTTAGCCCGTTTGATCAATTTATTTCGGCAGGCTTTGTTGCTCATCTTATTTTAATAGGAACGTTCTATTATTGCATGAGACAAGCGAAAGAAGTATTAGCGAGCTTTGGCAAGTATATGTATTCTATAGCACTCTATTGGTTTATGGTGATTGTATTTATTACAATTACTAGAATCGGTGAAGTTTTGTCCACAGATGGAAGCATAATAAGTGTATCTGTATCGTTATTATGGATGGTGTATGCATTATTTGCAGTTTGGCTTGGCAGGAATAAAAATATGAATGAAATATTATATGCCGGCTTAGTCGTGTTAGTCGTAACGATAGGAAAGCTATTTCTTCTAGACTTACCAGAAGTTTCAATGATGATTAGGGCAGTGTTATTCTTAATCGTAGGAAGTATAGGCATCGTTATTTCAAGAATGTTTTTCTCAAAAGAAGAGAAATGAGAAGAAGGCAATCCATATCCGGATTGCCTTTTTCATTATTTCTTATTAATCGTTACAGTCTCACTATATTTCGCTGTCGTATTTTGGCGTAGACGAAGTGTTGCTTGTCCAGTCGTATTTGGATCGATTTGTACGTTCACAATTTTTTCAGTAGAACCTAAGCTGTTTGTTGTGAAAGAAAATGCACTACTATATCCGAAAGTAGATGGCCAAGTGCCGTTTGTATTTTGAACTTTTGCTACTTGTGTACCGCCAGTAGTGAATATACCTAAAGAATAATTATTGTATGTTGTGTTTGGTAATAAGTTATTTACTTGAATTTTGATTTGGAACACTTCATTGTTTGGTAGAGTGCTAGGGTGTGTAACTACGTAGTCATTTGCTGTTACTGCACCGTTATAGCCATATGAACCAGGTTTAAAAGTATTTGTATTAAACCATTGATAACCTGCATTTGGCGCACTCCAAGGTTCAGGTTGTGGCTCAGTTGATAAGCTTGGTTGTTCAAATGTTTGTAAAGTGGTAGGTAAATCAAGTTGTAAACCATTTACTTGGTCTAAACTTGTAAATGTTTCTTTATTCGATAGCCAATTTACGATATTTTCTAGTAAAATCGCATCGTTTTCTTCTTTATATCCATCGTAAGTTTTCTTTGTTTGGCCAGAGTCTTCACGAACGTATTTTGGCGTAGCATCTTCAACAGGAGAAGAGTCTCCAATAAAGGCAGCTTTTCCAAGCCCTACTTTTGCGATAGCAGCATAAGGACCTTCTGCAACACCACCGCCGTTATACACACCGCTATCAACAGCGTTATTCCATTTTGCTGGGTTTTCTGGAAGATAAACAAGTCCTTTTGCTAGTTTTGGATTTGTAATTGCTAAAGTAGAACCAGCATGCATTGCTACAGATGAAACCCCTTCTGTAATTCCGAATGATTGTTCAGGTGATACAATATTTTTAGCGGAAACATCACCGATTGCATTATAGCGGAAGCGAATACCGAAGTTGTCAGATAGCCAATCAGAGCTTTCTACTCCTTGCATAGCTTGTGAATTGGCTTCTTCGTTAGACATTCCTTTTGCTGGATTATCCCAAGCACCGCGTCTATATCCGTTAAATACTTCAGAAGAGTCCCAACGATTTTTATTACGATCTGCATTATAATGATCGGCAATGAAGAAGATACTACCGCCATTTTTCACGTATTGTAACATAGCATCTTGTTCAGATTTTTTGTAAGGAATATTTGCTTCTGGAACGATAAACACATTGTAGTCTTTTAAATCTTCGTATGTAATCGGTGTTGATTTACGTAGTTCTTTTACATGATAGCCGTTTTGGGCAATGCCGTTTCCGAAATCAGAAAAGCCACCATCGATAACCCAGTCAGCAGTCCCGGCAGTTTGACCGTGTGTATTATCGAATAATACTTTTTTCCCATTGTTTTGATTTACAACTTTTGCAGCAATTTCAGGAGCTGGGTCTACAGAGCTTTCGGCATAAGTAGATGGTATGAACGAAGCCCCTATGCTTAGTGTAATTGCTGTTGCTAAAGAAAATGTAATCCATTTTTTATTCTTCATAGAAGAATCCCCCTAATAATAAATATATGTGCTTTAATAATGTAATTTATTTTTCTGTAAAAATAAAGACGGAAAACATAAAAAATATTAAAAATTTGTAAAAATACCGTGAAATTTGTTGAGAAATATTTATATAGGCATAAAAATATCCCTTCCAAGTAATAAGGAAGGGATGTTTTGCTTAACTAATTTTTGAATTAGGTGTTTCATCAATTTTATGAAAACCTTTCATGTAATACACGACAGCTAAACCGATAAGCCAAATTGGTCCAACAATTAATGCAATCCTTGTATCTTCTGAATACGCCATTATACATAATACGAGTGCAAGGAAAGCAAGTGAGAAATATGAACTTAATGGGTATAAAGGCATTTTATACGATAACTTTTGTTTGTTTTGCGTCGGCAAACTTTTACGGAACTTAATTTGAGCGACTAATATAATACCCCAAGTCCAAATTGCCCCGAAAGTTGAAATACTAGTGAGCCATGTAAATACTTTTGCGGGCACAAGATAGTTTAATATAACACCAACGAGTAAAACGATTGCTGTTGCTACAATTCCTTGACTTGGAATGCCATTTTTATTTAAACGACCGAATCTTTCCGGAGCTTTTTTCTGTTGAGCTAATGTATACAGCATGCGGCCTGTACTAAATAAACCACCATTACAAGAAGAAAGAGCTGCTGTTAATACGACAAAGTTAATAATCCCTGCTGCTTTTGCGATACCGATTTGCTGGAATGTTAATACAAATGGACTTCCTTTCTCACCAAGTTCGTTCCATGGATAAATTGCCATCATAACGAATAGAGCCCCAACGTAGAACAGTAAGATTCTCCAAAATACGTTATCGATTGCTTTTGCGAGTGTTTTTTTCGGGTTTTGCGCTTCACCCGCTGTAACGCCGATTAATTCAACGCCTAAATAAGCGAATAGCACCATTTGCATGGAGAGGAGTAACCCAGAAAAACCATTTGGGAACCAGCCACCATGTGACCAAAGGTTTGAAATGCCAGTAGCGATACCACCGTTTCCGAAGCCAAATAAAATAATACCAGCCCCAACTACTATCATACAGATAATTGTGACAATTTTAATGAGAGCAAACCAAAATTCAAGTTCTCCAAATACTTTTACAGATAAAAAGTTGAAAGCACTCATTAATAATAGAGCGAGTAAAGCCCAAGTCCAGCGCGGAATATCTGGGAACCAGTACTGCATGTAAATGCCAGCAGCCGTAATTTCAGCCATGCAAGTAACAACCCATAAGAACCAGTAGTTCCAACCGGTAATATAGCCAGCTAGTGGTCCAAGATAATCATATGCATATTTACTAAAAGAGCCAGCAACAGGTTGTTCAATTGCCATTTCTCCGAGTGCTCGCATAATGAAAAAAATAACGAGTCCAGCAATCATATAGCCTAGTAAAATAGAAGGACCAGCTAGTTTAATAGCAGAAGCAGATCCTAAAAATAGTCCAACGCCAATAGCTGAACCGAGTGACATTAAAGTAATATGTCGTTCTTTTAAACCTCGGTTTAAAGTTCCAGATTTGTTTGTGTGCTGCATAAGAAGAATCCCCCTTGTAGAGTGAACGATATTTGAATGCGTTTACTAAATATTTAACTATTTCAAATTATAAAACATTTCCATCTGTTATGCTACAAAAATAATCATTATTAACTGTACTACATCTGTACTTGTCAGACTTAAACTTAAAATTCGAACTATTAGCGAATATATTGACTCTTCTTTTTATTGATTGTTAAGATTAAGTATTATATTTTCTCACATACTAGTAAGAAAAGAATGTGTGATAATAATTCAGATGTAGGAAGGGTACATAACCATGTTTCAATTACAAAAATATAACACTTCTGTGAAGCAAGAGCTTTTAGCTGGCATCACAACTTTTTTTACATTTGCGTATATTCTTGTCATCAATCCGAAAATATTATCTGATGCAGGTGTACCATTTGATCAAGCTTTTACGGCAACTATTATTGCGACTGTTGTAGGGACGCTATGTATGGCGTTTTTAGCTAACTATCCAATTGTTATTGCTCCAGCTATGGGAATGAATGCGTATTTTGCTTATTCTGTCGTTCAACAGGCAGAGGGGATTACATATGTCATTGCGTTTTCAGCAGTATTTGTAACAGGTATCATTTTTCTTTTATTATCTTTCACTTCATTTAGGCAAAAGCTTATTGTCGCAATTCCTGATAGTTTAAAACATGCAATTGCAGGTGGAATTGGGTTATTTATTACTTTTATTGGATTACGTCTATCTGGAATTATCGTTGATCATCCATCTAACTTAGTTACGATTGGTGATTTCCATTCTCCAGCCGTTATTTTAACTTTAATTGGTTTGATTTTAGCGGCGGTATTAATGACATTGCGTGTGAGCGGTGCATTATTTATTAGTATGATTGTGACAGGAATTATCGCCTTCTTTACAGGGCAGCTGAAGTTTACGGATAAAATTGTTGCGATGCCTCATTTACCAGAGGGGATTATCGTTTCAAATCCAATTAACGCCTTTTCAGATGTAATTGAATACGGATTATATGGCGTTGTATTTTCATTTTTACTTGTACTGTTATTTGATACAACAGGAGCATTACTCGGTTTAATTAAACAAGCAGGTTTAATTACAGATAATACAGAGAAACGTTTTGGTAAAGCATTTATTGCGGATGCAATTGGCGGTACTACAGGCTCTATCTTTGGGACAAGCCCAACAGCAGCGACGATTGAATCTTCAGCTGGTATTGCTGCAGGTGGTAAAACGGGATTAACAGGTATTGTAGTAGTCGGCCTAACGATTATAACGGCATTCTTTAGCCCTGTTATTGCTTCTTTATCAAGTGTAGCCGCTATTACAGCTCCTTCATTAATTATTGTCGGTAGTTTAATGGCACAAAGTATTCGTGATATTAATTGGAATGAATTTGAAGATGCATTACCAGCATTTTTAATTTTCGTTGGTATTCCGTTAACGTCTAGTATTGCGAATGGAATTGCAATTGGATTTTTAGTGTATCCAGTCTTAAAAATTGTGAAAGGGAAAGGGATGGAGGTACATCCGTTACTCTACTTATTTACAATTTTATTTGGATGTCATTTATTCTTATAATATAGGAGAGGGGGCTTCTTATGAGGGGCTCCTTTTTTGTGTATAATAAAGTGAAACTATAATCAGTCACGCAAAATATAAATTACTTAATGGAATATATATGTTACGATATGGATGGAGGGGGAACATGAATGGCTGTAAGTAAAATAAAAGTCGCGCGTGTTCAGTTAGATTTAACACAGCAACAATTAGCAGAAAAAGTAGGCGTTACAAGGCAAACGATTAGTTTAATTGAGAAGGGCAAATACAATCCGTCTTTAGATTTATGTTTGAAAATTTGTTATGCAGTGGATAAAACTTTGAATGATTTGTTTTGGGAGGAAAAGGAGTGATTCGATGAAAATTGTGAAAGATGAACGTTTAATGATTGAGGGGTTAAAACATATTAGATTAGTTTTCATCTTACAAAATATTTTCATACTAGGTATTGTTTTTTATCGCTACGTTTTGCAAGATGCAGGATATGAAAGTGTTTCGGATTTATTAATGGTATTTATGGGTGGGATTGTAGTTATTAACTTTTTAAATCTGAAAAATTCAGTGGAAGTGTATGAGCATACAGGGGGAGTATCACGTAGCTATTTCATGAAACTATTATTAATTCCTGTAAGTATTATTATTGGGATTTTAGCTATTTGTATCGTTGTAACACCAGATATTTCGATAAAGGAAATTAGTATGACAGGACTTATTATGTTTGCTTGTTTTTTAGTTCCTAGTCTGTTTATATACATATATATGAAAAAGATAAAAAGTGAAGATTGAAATATAAGAAAAGCTTTCCCGTATTGCGGAAAGCTTTTCTTATATTCTTTTATACAGTACTTTATGAAGGCCAATTGGTTCAATTTCAAAGATTTCACCATGTTCTTGGAAGCCTAAGCGCTTGTAATAGTCAGACACAGTAATTCGGCCATTACACCATAATATATTTGATTGACGCTCTTGTAAGATTTGTTCTGCTTTCTGAATTAAGGAGCTTCCAGCGTGGTTGTTTCGAAACTCAGGCAATGTGGCCATTCCTCGTAGACGATAATGCATACCTGCTTGTAAGTCGGGATGCATTTCCTTTGAGAAAGAAGCGATACTAATAAGTTGATCGTTTATAAATGCGCCTAAGTGAAAGGTATCTGTTTCATAGTCAGAAGGGTATTTACAATCTGCTAATGTTTGATTCGGGCGCAAAATTTTTTGACGTAATACGTAAGTTTCAGATCCATCAATATTTTTCACGGTAATCATATTAACATCCTTTCTTATAAGGCTTTTTCTGTTAATTGTATAAAGAAATAGGCAGGTGCGGCGAAAAGTCCGAGTATACTAGCGGTTCCGAGAAGGAGTGAAAGTAAGAGGCAAGAGTATTTTATTCCATTTGATCTTTTCCATCCGTAACTACAAATTTCAATACTAACACCGATGAGAATAATGGCAACGAGTATTTCTGCTAATAATAAGAGAGCTAAAGTTATAATAGACATAATGTAATCCATCCTCATAATATGTGATAGTAACATTTTACCATATGCAATGGAAAAAATGCCCCTTAATTATGTAAGGGGCATTTTTCTATTCTAATATGCTTTTTAGTGTATCGATATGTTCCTTTGAGCCTGTTACAAGTAATGTGTCACCGTGTTGTAGTCTTGTATCACCATGCGGGATTAATGCTTTATTCCCACGATAAATTTGAATGACTAGTACATCACCTAGAAACGGAAGGCGACGAAGTGCAACGCCGTTATATTTATTGCTTCGTAGTTCAACTTCACGGACTGTTTCGTTTGCTGTTGTAATTAAGCGAACGAGACTCGGTTTATCAATTAATGCACGTAATAGAATACGTGTAGAGTTAATGGTTGAGAATACGGCGATATGTTCTTGTGTTGCTTTTTCCTGTAGAAGCGGATCTTCTACACTTGCAATAACATGTTCAACACCTAGTTCTTTTGCATGTTCTGCTAATAGTAAGTTTTGTTCATCATCACTTGTTGCAACAACAACGCGGTCTGCATGAAATGCTGTTTGTTCGGTTAATGATGCAATTGTGATGTCATCTAATTTCACAATAGGGAAGTCGTGCGATTTCGCTTCCTCATCATTTATTTTATTTTGACGCATCATATATAGTGTTACGTCATAATCTTCTCGTTTTAAATCAAGTGATAACGGAAGGGTAATTCTGCTCGCACCAATAATTGAAACTTTTGGTTTTGGTGTTTCCACTTTTGGGAACATCTTTTTAAATAATATAGGTGCGAAAATACAAGTAATAACTGCGCTTAAAATAAGGGAGGCAGATAAACTTGGACTAATGATTCCTAGTTTTTCACCAATTTGTGCAGCTGCAATAACTAAAGAAAGTGTCGATGTTAATAAGATGGCACTTCCTAGTACGATATTACGTGGATACCATTTTCGTAAAACGAGTGATGGTATCAGTTTTGAAATAAAGAGTCCTACAATTAAAATTGGGATCATGAGCATGCTAGAAGGTTCTTTGAAAATAGACCAGACCTCTAAATTTACACCAACCATTACGAAGAAAATAGGAATGAAGAAACCGTATCCGATAGAATCCAGTTTTTCAACCATATCTTCATTTGGTGATAATAATGATACGAGTACACCTGCTAAGAAGGCACCTAAAATATTTTCGGCTCCAACGGATTCAGATAACCCAACTAATATTAAGATGAGTGCAAAAACAGCTCTTGTATCAATTTGTACACTACCAGCTTTTAAGCTATCTAAGTATGGAATGTTTTTAAAACGTTTTGCAACGAAGTAAATAATAATACCAGCGCCGAATAGAAGAAGAAGGAGCCACATGCTTTGGCCGCTTTCGGAATTTAATCCGACGAATACAGCAAGTAAAATCATTGTAACTAAATCCGCAATAACAGCGACCAATAAAATGATTTGTCCAATTGCTGTTTTTCCTAGGTTATTCTCTTTTAATGTTGGTACGACAACACCTAAAGAGATTGTTGAAATAATTAAAGTCATAAACATTGCATTATCTACAAATCCTAACCATACGAATAGTAATGATAGGGCATAAGATAAGATGAAAATAAATAAGAAGATAACACTTGCTGCTTGGAATGTGTTTGGTTCGTTTGTCGTATTCTTTTTCCCTTTTTGTTTAAAGATAGAAAAATCAATTTCTAAACCGCTTAAAAACATAAGAAAGATAAATCCTAGTGTCGATAAGACTTGAAGCCACATATCTGGCTCAATAATATTAAACCCACTTTTACCTACAAAGATTCCTGCGATGATTTCTGCAACGACGACAGGAAGTGCTTTTAATTTAAAGCGTTGTAACAAAAGGGGAACGAAAAACGCGATTGCAACGACAACCATAAGTGATAGAACAGAAGTGTGATGTTCCATTGCGTTCTCTCCCTTCAAATAAATATAGTACTTATTTAGCCATATAATAGGTAGAAAAGCAACGTATATGGATTCGATTTCATAAAGAAAGAGTTTTCTTAACATTTGTCATAATAAGTATATTTTTCATGATTCTGTTGTTAATTCCGTAATGTGGATGTAATAGGGGAGGGAATAAAAAAAGACTGCTGAGATTTCTCAGCAGTCTTTTCATGTACATTACATTGAGAAGAAGATCCATACAGTTAAACCAACTGTTGCAGTTGCAACGAAGAAACTGTAAATCATAGTAAGAACTTGAACTCTTCCTTCTCCTTCTTTTAAATGCATGAACAT
Source organism: Bacillus cereus group sp. RP29 (assembly GCF_040459765.1). Taxonomy (NCBI): domain Bacteria; kingdom Bacillati; phylum Bacillota; class Bacilli; order Caryophanales; family Bacillaceae; genus Bacillus; species Bacillus cereus group sp. RP29. Next base: position 4,607,112 of record NZ_JARVHN010000001.1, on the reverse strand, counting down.
AATTAATTGTAACAACGCTTGCGCAACAGCCATTATGATAATGGTAGTTAAGATCGTTGATAGTGGCAGGTTTGTATAAAGTGCCACGTATAACGCTAGAAACGTTAGTGCAAGCGATAAAATAAATCCGAAAACGTGTGACCAAGGGAATCCGCTATGCGCATGCCCGTTTGCTTGGTTGTTATTTTGACCCATTTACGCCACCATCCCGTTCAAGTAAACTAGTGTGTAAATAAAGACCCAAACTAAATCAAGGAAATGCCAGTATAAGCTGATAATGAATACTTTACGAGCTGTAACTGGTGTTAAACCTCGTTTTAAAATTTGGATAATAACACAAATTGCCCAAATGATACCGCCTGTTACGTGGGCTCCGTGCGTTCCAAGAAGAACGAAGAATCCAGATAGGAAAGCACTTGTTTGAATTGTTGCGCCTTCACCAATATACATAATGAACTCTTCAATCTCGAAGAATAGGAAGCCTGCACCTAAAAGTAATGTAAGGACGAACCATCCAAGCATTGCTTTTTGGTTGTGCTTACGCATTTCGTGAATCACGATACCACATGTGAAACTACTTGTTAAAAGTAGTAATGTTTGAATTAAAAGCGTTTTAAGTTCAAACAGTTGTGCTGGTGTTGGGCCATCTGCCGTACGACCAGCAAGTACTAGATAAGAGGCGAAAAGTGTTGCGAACAGCATAATTTCAGCCCCAAGAAAAATCCAGAATCCTAGGATATTCAATCTGCTTTGTTCGGATTGATATTCCAAAGGTAAGCTTTTATCTAAAGCCGCCATATCATTTCACCTCTCATGCTACATGTTCTGATTTTTTAATTTCATCAACACTAATATAGTAACCTTCATCGTAATCGAATGAACGATAGATTAAGCAAGCTAAAATACCAATGCCGCCGATTGCTGCAAGCCAGAACCAGCTAAATACTAATGCGAAACCTGCAAGACCGAAGAATCCAGACGCAATAATAGGCACACCAGAGTTACTTGGCATGTGAATTGGTTTGATGTCTTCTGCTGCTGGTGTAACTGTTTCTCCGCGTTTTTTCATGTACCAGAAAGCATCAGCTTCTTTGATTTCAGGAAGTTTCGCGAAGTTGTAATGTTGTACAGGAGATTGAGTTGCCCATTCAAGTGTACGGCCGTCCCATGGATCTCCAGTTGTGTCACGTTCACCGTGACGAGCACTCCAAATTACGTTGTAGCAAAGAAGTAGGAAGCCGATACCCATCATTACCGCACCAACAGATGCGATTTGGTTTAGCCATCCCCATCCAAGACTTTCAGAGTAAGTGTACATACGACGAGTCATACCGTCTAAACCTAAGAAGTACATTGGGAAGAAACAGATGTTGAATCCGCTCATAAAGATCCAGAATGTCCATTTACCTAGGCGTTCATTTAACATATGACCAGTCATTTTTGGATACCAGAATGTGAATCCAGCAAGCATAGCGAATACTGTACCTGCGATTAATACGTAGTGGAAGTGAGCGATTAGGAAGTAGCTGTTATGGTACTGATAATCAGCTGCTGCCATACCAAGCATAACCCCTGTAACCCCACCGACTACGAAGTTTGGAATAAATGCCAATGACCAAAGCATTGGAACTGTAAAACGAATACGTCCTTTATACAGTGTAAACAACCAGTTAAAGATCTTAACCCCGGTTGGAATCGAAATCGCCATTGTCGAAATCGAGAAGAATGAGTTAACCGCTGGACCTGCACCCATCGTGAAGAAGTGGTGAAGCCATACGACGAAACTTAGTAAAGAAATTGCAACCATTGAGTATACCATCGCACTGTAACCGAATAGACGTTTACGTGAGAATGTACTAATGATTTCAGAGAAAATACCGAATGCCGGTAAAATAACGATATATACTTCAGGGTGACCCCATACCCAGAATAGGTTGGCCCATAACATTGGCATACCGCCGCTCGCCATCGTAAAGAAGTGAGCATCGAATAGACGGTCAAATGTCATTAATGCAAGAGCAACTGTTAATACTGGGAAAGCGAAAATAATGATAATCGTTGTAATTAAGATTGACCAAGTAAACATTGGCATTCTCATTAAAGTCATACCAGGTGTACGCATTTTTAAGATAGTAACAAGGAAGTTAATACCTGTCATTAACGTACCGAGACCTGAAATCTGTAATGCAATTGCGTAGTAGTTATTTCCTACACCAGAAGTAAACTCTGTACCTGCCATTGGGAAGTAAGAAGTCCACCCAGCGTCTGGAGAACCACCGATTACGAAAGCGATGTTGAATAACATTGCTCCGACAAAGAATAACCAGAAACTTAAAGCATTTAAGAACGGATATGCAACGTCACGAGCACCAATTTGTAATGGTACTACAAGGTTCATTAATCCCATAACGAATGGCATCGCCATGAAAAGAATCATAACTGTACCATGTGTTGTGAAGATTCCGTTATAGTGTTCAGCGTTTAAATAAGTTGTTTCAGGGAATGTTAACTGTGCACGGATCATTAAACCGTCCATACCACCACGGAATAACATAATAACCGCAGAGATAATATACATGGCCCCAATCTTTTTATGGTCAACAGTTGTTAACCATTCGTCCCAAAGCCATTTCCATTTTTTATACTTAGTTAGTACGAAAATGATTGCTAATGTCACAAGAACGATAGAAGCGTCTGCACCGTAAATAATCGGGTCACCTGTGACAAAGAATTCATCAAGCTTCACTGTGTTCACTCCAATCTGTTGGAATTATAGCTATTATTTTTTGTTTTTGTAGTAGTTGTAATCACAATATTCAAGTGATTTTGGATCTACATAACTTAAGTGATGGCTAGAGAATGTCATACGACCAACTACACCAGGTTTAACAATTTCGTTGTACTTATCTTCTGTTAGTTTAGGAGCAGTTTGTTGTACTTCTTTAACCCACTTGTCATATTTCTCTTTAGTTTTTGCTTCAACTTCGAACTCCATGTGAGTAAATCCTTCACCAGAGAAGTTCGCGCTACGACCTAGGTAAGAACCTGGTTTGTCAGCTTGTAAATAAAGGTCCATAATCATGCCATCCATTGTGTACTTCATACCACCAAGTTCTGGTACCCAGAAAGCATTCATTGGGCCGACAGAAGTCAGTTTGAATTGAATTGGTACACCAGCTGGGATGTTTAAATAGTTAACGGTTTCAATTTTTTCCTCTGGGTAACTGAATAACCATTTCCAGTTTGCAGATGTAACATAAATCTCCACTGGTTTAATATGTTTGGACTCTTTCGGAACCTCTTCCGAAGCATAAGTTGCTTTTACTGTTGGAATCGATAATGCGATAACGATAATAACAGGAACAAGCGTCCAAATGATTTCTAATAATGTGTTACCGTGTTGTTCAGGTGGCTCATAGTCCATATTCTCTGGTTTTTCACGATAACGAATCAAGATGACTGTAAACAAGATGAATACAATTGCGATAATTAATGACATAAGCAAGAATGACCAAACAATTAAATCATACTGTGCTTTTGCAACAGGTCCTTGCGGATTTAATACTGCGAGTTTTTTATCACAGCCACCGAGGAACAGAAGTAATGATAACGGAAGAAGCGAAGCCAACTTCCAAAACGCTTTCTTTAGTTGCACGATTGAAAATCTCCTTTCTCCTTGGATTGAAACTATGCCAATAAAACAATATAAACCTATTAATTTATAGAAGGCAATAGTTTTTGAGATATTGTTAAAAAATAGACACAAATGCACACTTTTTAAGGTGAATATCATTTGTAACTTGATTACATTGTAAACTATTTTCCAGAGAAAAATGCGATTGTGAAAATTTTAAGATAAATAAAGTTATACCAGGATACCCAAGAAATAGAAAAAAGCTATCTTATCATAAGAAAGATAGCTGAATATTTCGTATATTTAGTTTATTTCTTGTGAAATAGTCTGTTGTTGTTCAAATGTGACAATTTTTTTATATTTCACTTGATATAAAATGTAACAAATGACCATAAATGGAATGCCGCAATAAAGAGCGATTCTCTGATCTGGAATGAAAGCTAAACTAACAAATGTAATAAAATTGAGTGAGAACGCTACAATTGGAACGAGCGGATAAAGTGGTGTGCGATATTTTAAATCATTTATGTCACCACCGTTTTTCACGAAGTTTCTACGGAAGAAAAACTGTGAAGCCGCAATTGACATCCAAACGACAACAGCAGCCATTGCTGCGATAGATGTTAAAACTAAAAAGACAGTATCTGCTGCAAATACACTTGTTAATAGGGATAGACTTGCAAAGATTAGACTGAAAATCAATGCGTTTAGTGGTACACCTTTTTTAGTTAATTTCGTAAATGCTGGACTTGCCATTCCTTGTTTTGCCATCGCCCAAAGCATACGCGAATTTGCGTATAGACCAGAATTGGCTACGGATAATACAGCTGTAATAATAACAAAGTTCATAATGTCTGCTGCATATGGAACACCAGCTACATCAAATACAAGTACAAATGGACTTTCGACTAGATTAGCCTCTTGCCACGGGAGTAAACCTACAACAACTGATATTGCTAGGACGAAGAAGAATAGTGTGCGCCAAATGGTATTTTTGATTGCTTTAGGAATTGTTTTTTCAGGATTTTCACTTTCTCCTGAAGCAATTCCGATTAATTCTGTTCCTTGGAAGGAGTAATTTACTGTAATCATTGTAAGAAGAACAGCTAATGCACCATTTGGAAATAGGCCGCCATTTTCAGTGAAATTGTGAAGCATTGGAGCTGGTTTTCCGTTAAAGTCTAGTAGACCGAACATAACTGCACCACCGAGTACGATGAAAACAACAATAGTTGCGACTTTTACACTTGCGAACCAAAATTCTGCTTCTGCATATGCTTTTGCTGATAAAGCGTTTACAAGAAAGAGTGCTGCCGCAAATGTAACACACCAAATCCACGAAGAAACGTCTGGAAACCATCGTTTCATTAAAATACTTACAGTTGTTAACTCTACTCCAACTGTAACAGCCCAATTTAACCAATACATCCAACCGACAACAAAACCAAAACCAGGTGAAATAAATTTGCTTGCATAGCTTTGGAATGAACCTGCTTCTGGCATAGCTACGGATAATTCACCAAGACATAACATCGTTAAATACATAACAAATCCACCGACTAAAAATGCAAGAATAGCACCACCAGGGCCGGCGTTATGGACGATTTGACCAGATCCCATAAATAGGCCAGTTCCGATAACACCACCAAGTGCAATCATAAATAGGTGTCTACTTTTCATTGTACGTTTTAAATCTGTTTGTTCTACTTGTTGATTCATATGCCCCTCACCCCGTTATTTTCTTATATGTGTTAACTGGTTTTCATTCTGAGTTTTTAATCATTAGTGGGGGATGTGACACATACTCAGTTTATTTGCTATGAAATGAATGAAGTATGTAAAAAAACGAACTATGACTAAATACTCTAAGAATGTGTTTATTAACAAGGTGATATCTTCACCATGTTAATAATTTTGATTTTAGCAAAATGTTGCTAAAAAGTATATTGTTTTTTCTTTTTATTAAAAATAATTAGAATTTTATAACGATGTAGTTATGAACAATAATTCACAGAATCTTTCTAGCAAACTAGCAAGAAGAAAGGTACAATGGTAAGGGGTATGTCTGTAAAATAATAATTAATGGAGTTTTGTTTAAAATGAAAAAGTTAAAATATCTTTTTGTTTTTGGAATTATATTTGCTGCAGCGTTTTTTATAGGGAAGGATAAGATTATACAAAAGGCACAAGTGCTACGCTTAGATTTTCTATCTGAAATGAAAGAAGCGGCTATGATTGAAAATGTTCCGTTTATAAAGCAGTTACCAGAATTACCTCGTGGATGTGAAGTGACAAGCTTAGCTATGTTGCTACAATATAAAGGTGTGCAAGTAGATAAGATGCAACTTGCTAGTGAAATTCATCGAGTTCCATTTGAACAAAATGGTTTGCGTGGAAATCCGTATGAGGGATTTGTTGGAAATATTTATACGAAAGCTGAACCAGGATATGGTGTATACAATAAACCAATCTTTAATTTAGCAGAAAAATATGTTTCTGAAAAAGTAATTAATTTAACAGATAGAGATGTGAAAGATCTATATAAGGTAATTAGTTCTGGTTCTCCAGTATGGGTTATTATTAATACAACATTTAAGCCGCTAGCTGAAAGTAGTTTTGAAACATGGAATACAAGTTCTGGGGAAGTGAAAATTACATATTTTGAGCATAGTGTAGTAGTAGTTGGATACGATCAAAACTTTGTATATGTAAATGATCCTCTAAAAAATAATCCGCGTTTTGCCGTTCCGCGAGCAGAGTTTGAGAAAGCGTGGGAGCAAATGGGGAAACAAGCGATTACTATTTTATAATAATGAAAAAGTCATCATTTCGATGGCTTTTTATTTTTAAGTATTTATGATAGAAAATTCGGAAGATTCTTTTAAAAGTTAACAATTCACGTTATAATAACATTTAACTTGGTGAAGAAGGGGAGAAGAGAAATGGATGTAGCGAAGGAACTAGTTGTATCGAAAAATCAATTGATTGAGTGGAGAAGGCATTTTCATAAGTATCCAGAGTTATCTTTTCAAGAAGAAAAAACATCACAGTTTGTGTTCGACATACTTCGGAAAATTCCACATTTAGAAGTGTTAAGACCTACTAAATATAGTGTAATGGCAAGATTAATTGGTAAGCAGCCTGGTAAAACCATTGCGGTTCGTGCTGACATGGATGCTCTTCCTATTCATGAAGAAAATGAGTTTGACTTTATTTCTACATATCCGGGTGTAATGCATGCATGTGGCCATGATGGACATATAGCGATATTACTTGGAGTTGTACATAAGTTAGTAGAAGCAAGAGAGGAAATTAAAGGGGAGATTCGTTTTCTATTCCAACATGCTGAAGAAAACTTTCCTGGCGGTGCAGAGGAAATGGTTGCAGCGGGTGTAATGGAAGGGGTCGATTATATTATTGGTGCTCACCTTTGGGCATCGTTAGAGGTTGGAAAAGTAGGTGTAATTTATGGTCCCGCAATGGCTGCTCCAGATGTTTTTAAAATTATAATAGAAGGAAAAGGTGGACATGCTGGAATCCCTCATGAAACAGTTGATAGTATTGCAATTGGTACACAAGTGGTTTCGCAACTTCAGCAAATTGTCTCTCGCCTCACGAATCCGTTAGATTCTCTTGTAGTATCTGTTACGCAATTTCACGCTGGGACAACTCATAATGTGATTCCAGAACAAGCGGAGATTGAAGGGACAGTGCGGAGTTTAAGACATGAGTTGCGAGAAGAAACAGAGAAAAGAATTGAACAGATTGTAAAGCATGTGACGGAAGCTTACGGAGCGAAATATACGTTTTCTTATGAATATGGATATCGTCCAGTAGTAAATGATTATGAAGTGACAGAGATTATTGAGCAAACAGCATTACAGCTTTATGGAAGAGAACGAGTTACTCGTTTACAGCCGACGATGGCTGGAGAAGATTTTTCAGCGTTTTTACAAAAAGCACCAGGGACATTCTTTTTTATCGGAGCAGGAAACAAAGAGAAAGGAATTATATATCCTCACCATCATCCTCGTTTTATGATTGATGAAGATGCATTACCAATTGGCGTGCAAGTCTTTGTATCATCGATTATGAATTTCATAAGTAAAGGAGAATGAGATGAAGAAAATACACGTATTAGCGCTTATTCCAGTTTTTTGTTTAGTTGTTGGCCCCGTATTTGCTAATTCAGTTACTCCTTACATATTAGGGATGCCATTTTTATTATTTTGGATATTATTATCAGTGCTTATTACATCTCTTTGTATGGGGATTGTGTACGTATTTGATCCTGCTAATAAGGGGGATGTAAAATGACCGCATTACTTATCATTATTTTATTTTTGTTTCTCGCACTATTTTTGGGAATTCGGGCGCAACATGGAAAAGATATGAATTTAGAGCAATGGTCAGTTGGAGGAAGAGGCTTTGGTACTATTTTTGTTTTTCTTCTTATGGCAGGTGAAATTTATACGACATTCACATTTTTAGGTGGAAGTGGATGGGCGTATAGTAAAGGAGCACCTACTTTTTATATTTTAGGTTATGGTGCGTTAGCTTATATTTTATCTTATTTTTTATTACCACCAGTTTGGAAGTATGCAAAAGAGCATAATCTAGTTTCGCAGCCAGATTTTTTTGTGAAGAAATATAAGAGTCAGGCACTTGGCCTTATCGTTTCTATCATTGGGGTTATTTCGATTATCCCATACCTTGTTTTACAGTTAAAAGGATTAGGAATTATTGTTTCGGAAGCGTCTTACGGAAGGGTATCACCAGTTATCGCAGTGTGGATTGGCGCAATTGTTATAACGATATATGTAATGGTTTCAGGTATACACGGCTCTGCTTGGACGGCCGCTTTGAAGGATATTATGATCCTGTTTATCGTTATGTTTTTAGGTATATATTTACCATACCATTATTACGGAGGATTTCAGCCGATGTTTGAAGCTGTAGAAGCAGCAAAACCAGGATTTTTATCTTTACCTGATGAAGGAATGAGCATTTCTTGGTTTGTTTCTACTATTGTATTAACAGCTCTCGGTTTCTATATGTGGCCCCATACATTTGCCTCTGCTTTCTCTGCAAAAAATGAAAAAGTATTTCGTAAAAATGCGGCCATTATGCCACTGTACTCTTTAGTTTTACTTTTCGTGTTCTTTGCAGGGTTCGCAGCTATTTTGCAAGTTCCTGGATTAAAGGGAGGGGATGTAGACCTTTCGTTATTCCGTCTGGCTCTTCAAACTTTTGATCCTTGGTTTATTGGGATTATTGGTAGTGCTGGAGTTTTAACGGCATTAGTTCCAGGTTCTATGCTTGTCATGGCCGCTTCTACATTATTAGCGAAAAATATTTACCGAACAATGGTCCCATCTGCCTCGGATCGACAAGTGGCAAAAGTAGCGAAATTATTTGTTCCTGTAGTAACGCTTGTAGCTGTTTTGTTTACTTTTAAAGGTGGAGAAACGATAGGAGCACTTCTTTTAATGGGATATAGTATAGTGACACAACTTTTCCCGGCACTTGTATGTAGTTTGTTTCCACGTCAGACTATTACGAAGCAAGGGGCAATTGCCGGGATGGGGATTGGGTTATTAGTGGTTGCGTATATTACTTTATCTGGTTCAACTATAGCTACGATGTTTCCGGGTTTCCCTCAATATATAAAAGATTTAAATGTAGGTATAGTCGCGCTGTTAATGAATATGATTGTGATGTTTATCGTTAGCGGATTCACTAAAAATGTATCTATAAAGAAAGATAATATAATAGTAGAAAAGTAATTCGTATGCTAGAGCTATCTTTGAAAAGAGATAGCTCTTTTTTTGTATATATTTTCTTCTATTAGCGGAATCTAACTAAAAACTTGTTGAAAAGGAAGTTAGGTGGGGGATTTGTTAAAGCTAAAAGGTAACTTATTTGAAGTTATGAGAGAAATTAGAGATGAGTTAGGTTCGCCTAATGATTTGACAATTAGGGAAGTTGCCCTTGCTGGTAGTTTTACACGTTGTGCTGTTGTCTTTTTATGTGGGTTAACAGATAAGGATAACGTTTATAAATATGTAGTTCGTACGCTTCAATATGAAGAGATACAAAAAGACGAAGCTGTTGTTCAAACATTATTAGATCGCTTTATTTCTATTGCAGAAGTTGGTAAGAAGACAACGTTGCCGGATATTATAAATGCGATTTTAGCGGGAGATACAGTTATATTAATTGATAATATTCAAACCGCTATCGTAATTAATAGTAGGGCTTGGGAAAAAAGAAGTTTAGAACCGCCAGTAACAGAAGATTTAATACGTGGACCGAGAATTGGATTAAATGAAGATATTAACGTGAATAAAGTATTAATTCGCCGTAGTTTACGTGACCCAAAGCTGAGATTTCAATCTTATATTATGGGAAAGAGATCCCAAAAAGAGGTGACTTTAGTATATATAGAAGACATTATTAATCCTTACATTGTAAAAGAGCTAGATCGGCGTCTTCAATCCATAGTGACAGATGTCGTTTTTGAGACGGGTACAATTGAGCAATTAATTCAAGATAATAATTTGTCGCCGTTTCCGCAGTTTTTGAATACGGAAAGGCCTGATAATATTGTGGCCTCATTAACGAAAGGAAAGGCAGCTATTTTGGTGGATGGATCTCCCTTTGCCCTTATAGCTCCGCTAGTGTTTGTTGATATTTTTCAATCTGTGGAAGATCATTATGAGCGTTGGGTAATAGGGACTTTATTAAGAATTTTGCGGATGGGTTCTGGTATAGTTGCAATTTTAATGCCAGCGATGTATGTAGCGCTTGTCTCATATCACCAAGGACTTATTCCTTCTAAATTGGCTTATTCGATTGCTGGAGCAAGAGAAGGTGTTCCTTTTCCTGCCTATATTGAAACGTTAATGATGGCATTAACGATGGAGTTAATACGAGAAGCAGGAATTAGGTTGCCGAAACCGATGGGACAAACAATTGGGATTGTAGGTGGTCTTGTAATTGGAGAGGCAGCGGTGAATGCAGGAATTGTAAATCCATTTTTAGTTATCATTATTGCGGTTACAGCTATTGCTACATTTTCACTTCCAGTGTATAGCATCACAATTACGTTTCGAATTTTACTTTTCGTCTTTGTATTAGCAGCAACGGCTTTTGGGTTGTATGGAATCATTCTAGCTCTTATTGCGCTTGCTGTTCATATTACAAATTTAACAAGTGTTGGTGTGCCGTATACAACTCCAATTGCTCCCGCATTCTATAAAGATTGGAAAGAAGAGCTTATTCGTTTGCCGAAATCAATGTTGAAAGAGAGACCGGAATATTTACAAACGAAGGATTCTACAATACGTCCAAAGGAGCGAGAATAATTGAAACCATTTGAGTATGGCGATGAAGAGATTGGATCTCGGGAAATTGGGTTTGCGGTATCTTCGACCATTATTGGTATAGGAGCATTGTCTATGCCAAGAGATATCGCTAACCAAACTTTATTTTCGGACGGTTGGATTATTTTGCTTTTGGGTGGATTGGTGTGTGCAGTTTTAGGTTGGTTTGTAACGAGGGTAGCTATTTTATTCCCGAAACAAAACTTTGTTCAATATACGAGTGCGCATTTGACAAAGCCTGTTGCATACACGATTAGCAGCGTTTTAGTATTAACGTTTGCTGCGTTGACAGCATATGAATCGCGAATGATTTCAATTATTTCCCAAACGTATTTGTTTAGTGATACACCAATACAACTACTGTCTTTCTTCTTCTTATTAGTTGTTATTTATGGAATAGCAGGATCTAGAGCAGCTTTATTAAGGTTAAATGTTCTATTTTTACCTATTGTTTTAATTGCGATAGTGCTTCTTTCTTTATTGAATATAAATTTAATGGAAATAAATAATTTACTACCAGCCTTTCAAACGGAAGTGAGTCAATATGCTGTTGGAGTTAAAAATTCTATTTTTACGTTTATTGGATTTGAAGTAGCTCTGTTTTATGCTGTGTTGCTGAATGATAAGGCGGCAAAAAAAGCACCAATGGCAGTTGCGAAAGCGGTAATGGTAAATGTGTTGTCGTACATTTTAATTTATGTAACTTGTATTAGTGTTTTTACGTATATGACAACTCGTGGATTGACGTACCCAACAATTGAATTAGGGAAAGAAATTGAAATTGGTGGAGGGTTTTTAGAAAGATTTGATGCAATTTTTTTTACAACTTGGATTATTACTATTTATAACACTACGGCCATGTATTATGATGTCGCATCATTATTATTTTGCGCTATGTTTCCCAAAGTGAAGAAACATATTTTCATTTTTGTAAGTGCCCCGATTATTTTTATGGTGAATATGATGCCTAGTAGTTTAAATGCTTTATCAAATTATGGAACTTATTTAGCTTGGATAGATATGGGGTTTGTCGTGTTAGCACCTTTGTTAGTTTTTATTGTATATAAAATAAGAAGAAGGAATGGTAGAAATGAAACACCTTCTTAAAATTATAATGCTTATGGTTTTAGTTGGATCTATCAGTGGGTGTTCTGAGCTAGAAGAAATAGAAGAAAGAGGATTTGTAGTAGGTGCAGCCTATGATATCGTGAAAAAAAAGAAATCGAATCCGATTATGAAAGGGACGTATCAGATGGTGCTTCCCAGTAAGCTAGCGCAACAAGGGGGACAAGGTGGTGGAGATAGTGAAAATTATATTAATGTGAGTGCGAAAGCAGATAGTGTCTTTGAGCAAATCCGAATTATTGCTAAAAAAATTAGTCGAACATTATTTTTTCCGCATATACAAGTGATTATTTTTTCGGAAGAATTACTGGCGAATCCGTATGTTTTGCAAAATACGTTAGATGTATATATTCGCGATCATGAAATGAGGAGAAATATTCGTTTGTTTGTTTCGAAGAAGAATGCCGAATCTATTTTAAAACAGAGTGCAAAACCTGAAAATTTACCGGCACAGTATATTGATATGTTAGCTGAACATCCTCCGAAAAATGCCCAAATGATTGAGGCTGCAAGAATTGGTGAGGTTCAGGAAAAGATGATTGCGAGCCGAAGCTTCGTATTACCTATTCTTGAATTAACAAAGCAAGGTGTACAAATGAACGGGGCAGCGTTGTTTCGTGGGAAGGATAATAAGTGTGTAGGTAGTTTGAATGGGGAAGAAACATTAGGAATGAATTATATAGTAGGTAAAAAAATTGGAGGTTTTTTTACTATCCGCAAAAAGAATCAACTTATTACATATGAAATTCATAAGTTGCGTCGGAAAATTAAAGTATCTACAACAAATGTTACAAAACCAAAGTTTAATATTCACTTATTTTTGGAAGGTACAATAGCTGAGTTACACTTTAGTGATCATAAAAAGGTCTTGAATGAAAAACGTTTAGAGAAGGATATTTCGAAGGAAATGGAGACGCGCATCCGAAAATCCGTTCAGCTTGTTCAAAAAAAATATAAGGTAGATGTATTAGAATTAGGGGAAGTGTATAAGCGGCATAATTATAAAGAGTGGAAAAAAATAAGTAAGAATTGGGATCAAGGTGAAAATTACTTTAGTGATGCTGAGGTTACTGTTCATGTTCATCCAACAATTGAACATACGGGTTCAGCTTTACCAAAAAGAGTAAAGTAAGGTGATGGAAGTTGTTTACTGGATTAGGAATTAGTTGCACAATATTAATGGCGATTCTTCCAGGCGCTATATACTTTATTCATAAGAAACTCACAACGTATGGAGCGCAGCCTTGGAATGCTGATGTGCAAAAAAAGAAACCTGAATGATTTCAGGTTTCTTTCGTGCAAAGCATATGTGAAGGGGATACCTTCTATGTATGCTTTGCTTTATACAAGCCCTAACCAATGTACCAATTGTGTAGAGAGGAATGTCACAACGATGGCGATAACGGTAGGGATTGCAAATGATAAGAATGTCCATTTTGCACTTTTTGTTTCTTTATATATGTTAACCAGTGTCGTTCCACATGGGAAATGAAGAAGTGAGAACAACATTGTGTTTAACGCTGTTAACCAAGTCCAACCATTTTCTAAGAATAAATTTTTAATTTGATTAAAATCATCTATTTCAGTTAAAGCCCCGGTTGATAAGTAAGACATTAATAAAATCGGGATAACAATTTCATTCGCTGGTAGTCCAAGAATAAACGCAGCTAGAATAAAGCCGTCAAGTCCTAACATTTTAGCAAATGGATCTAGAAAATTTACAAAATACATAAGTAAGCTTGTGTCACCGATGAAAATATTAGCTAGTAACCAAGTTAATGCAGCCGCAGGGGCAGCTACAACAACAGCTCGTTTTAAAACATAAACTGATTTATCGAGTGTTGCGCGTACAATTGTATTCCAAACCTTTGGCTTACGGTACGGCGGTAACTCAAGTGTGTAGTGAGTTGGAACGCCTTTTAAAGCTGTTTTTGATAGTACCCAAGAAACAGTTAATGTCATAACGATACCAATTACAACCATTCCAACTACAACGCCGGCAGTAACAAGTGTTTGTATACTACCTGTATAACCAGCAGCCATAAATAATGAGGCCATTAAAATTAACATAGGCCAGCGACCGTTACAAGGTACGAAGTTATTTGTTAAGATTGCAAGCATACGTTCACGTGGTGATTCAATAATACGTGTTGACATAATAGCTGCAGCGTTACAACCAAAGCCCATTGCCATTGTTAAAGATTGTTTACCGTGTGCACCAGAGCGTTTGAATAAGCGGTCCATATTAAACGCAACGCGTGGTAAGTATCCATAGTTTTCTAATAGTGCGAACATAGGGAAAAAGATGGCCATAGGTGGTAACATAACGCTAATAACAGCGCCGATACCACGGAATAAACCAAGTATTAAAATGCCATGTAACCATTCAGGTGCGTGTGCTGCTTGGAACCAAGAAGTTAAATATCCTTCGGCCCATCCGAAAAACTCAGCAATCATATCAGATGGTACGTTAGCACCAGCGATTGTAAGATAAAAAATGATAGATAAAATACCGAGCATAATTGGGAATCCCCATATTGGAGATGTGAAAATTTTATCTAGTTTTTCAGAACGATATAATTTATCCGTATTTGTATATTGAACAGATTCTTTACAGATGCTTGCAGATGTTCGATAAATATCTCCGACAATATCATCTCGTATATCTTCTTTTGAAAGTGTTTGAGCGTGTTGAATAATATAGTCTAATGGAAGAGCTTTACTGGCTGAGTGAGATTCCATTGATTACGACCTCCCTTACAAGTGGTTCGTTATGATGTTTTTCAAGTGCAGTTAAGAAATTTTTATCTCCATCTAATATACGTAATGCAATCCAACGTGCTGGATACGTATCACCGAATACTTTATAAATTTGTGGTTCTAATTCTCGAATCATATTTTCAATTTTTTCACTATAAGTAACTTTAATTGGTGCTGGAATTAGCTTTTTATTTGCTACTTTAGCAATGACATTTAGTAAATGACCGATGCCTACTCGGTTACGAGCGGAAATCTTAACTACAGGTACACCAAGTGATTTTGCTAATTTTTTTTCATCGATAACGATGCCTTTTTTCTCAGCTTCATCAATTAAGTTAATACAAATGACTACGTTACTCGTCATTTCCATCACTTGAAGTGCTAAATTTAAATTTCTTTCCATTGCTGTTGCATCTACAACAACTACAGTTACTTCTGGTTTTTCAAATATAATATAATCCCTTGCTACTTCTTCATCCGCAGAATTTGAATATAGTGAGTAAGTCCCAGGTAAATCTATTAATGTATATTTACTACCGTTATGTTCATATTCTCCTTCAGCTTTTAAAACAGTTTTTCCCGTCCAGTTTCCAGTATGTTGTTTTAAACCTGTTAAAGTATTAAATAATGTACTTTTCCCGGTATTTGGGTTGCCAGCTAAAGCAATGCGATATTTGCTCATCTGAAATCATCTCCTATTAATACCCCGAAAATAAGGGAACTTTCTTCCTTGCGTAGTGCGATAGTTGTGTTGCTTACTTGATAAGCGACCGGATCTCCAAGTGGGCTGCGTTGTAATACTTTAATTGTTGCGCCGGGGATAAATCCTAAATCTAATAAACGTCGTTTCATAGTTCCTTCTAATTGTATCTTCTCAATTTGTACAAACTCTCCAGTCTTAAATTCGGAAAGTGGTTTTTTATTAGCCGATACCATAAAAGTTACCTCATCTCTGTATTGTTAGTTTAAGTTTAAAAAGTTTCCTTAGGTAAACTTTTTGTTAGTAATATAGTAGACTACATTGGATGATGCTGTCAATTGGTACTTTAAAAATATTCATTTATTTTTAGAATTGTTCCAATTTATTTAGTTGTACTAAAAAATATTACTGAAATTCTGTGTAATGTACATAAATTAGGCGCGTAAAAGTAACAAAATACAACGGAATTGTAAATGTAACTTTAACTAAAAGGAAAAAAGAGTGAAAAATATTTACATTGAATTTACATTGTTAAGAATAAATTTACATTGCAGCCTAATTAGTGTGGATTTTGTTGGGTTCTTCAACTATAAATGTTGGGATTCCTAGTTTTTAAGGGGTATTATCGTCATTTACTTAAAATTAAAAATTGCTTAACACTCACATAATATTATTGTCCTACAATGAATTTGTGTTCGAAAGAAGTAGATAAATGTGAAAAGTGATAATCCAAATGGGGGTACAAGACATGGTCATGAAAAAGGGTATTAAATTTTCTTTAGCAGCTTTAGTGGTAGCGGGTTCATTAGTGGGATGTGGAAAAGCAGAAGAGACGTCAGGTAAAGATGCTAAAGGAAGCGATAATGCAAAACAAGAATTGTCAGGTACGATAGCAGCTGCAGGATCTACAGCACTTCAACCTCTTGCAGAGGAAGCTGGAAAGAAATTTATGGAGAAAAATTCAAACGTTTCTATTCAAGTGCAAGGTGGCGGTAGTGGAACTGGAATTAACCAAGTAGCTTCTGGTGCGGTCCAAATTGGTAACTCAGATGTTCCATCTGCAGATAAAATAAAAGATGCTGATAAGGCGAAAGAATTAGTAGATAACAAGGTAGCGGGTATTGCATTCGCACTTGTCGTAAATAAAGATGTAAAAGTTGATAATTTAACAGTACAACAAGTACAAGATATCTTCACTGGAAAAGTAACAAACTGGAAAGAGGTAGGCGGGAAAGATGAAAAAATTAACGTAATTAACCGTCCAGCTTCTTCTGGTACACGTGCTACATTTGAAAAAACAATTATGAAAGACGCGAAAATTAATGATGGAACTGGTACTACACAAGATTCTAACGGTGCAGTAGAACAAGCGATTAACTCTACTCCAGGTTCAGTAAGTTATTTAGCAATGTCTTACATGGTTGGCGAGAAAAAAGGTGCGCTACAAACAGTGAAAATTGATGGTGCTGAACCAAAAGTTGAAAACATTGCGTCTGGTAAATATCCATTCTGGTCTTACGAGTACATGGTAACGAAAGGTGAGGCAAAAGAAGCAACAAAAGCTTACATTGACTATGTAAAAGGTAAAGATTTTGAAAAGCAAGTAGAAGATATGGGCTATATTCCAATGTCTAAATTAAATAAGTAATAAAATTTATGGGGCTGGCTGCAAGGCCAGTCCTGTTCATTTCAATTTATGAAGTGGGGTCTGTCCTGTGATGAAGGGGAAAAAACAAATTAATTACGTGAAAAGTGAATATATAGGAAGATCACTTGTTACGTTTTGTGGTATTTTTATTGTTTTAGTTACATTAGCTATTATTGCATTTATTTGCGGTAAAGGAATTCAATCATTTACGCAAAGTGGTATCTCGTTTACTGAAATGTTAACATCGACAAAATGGAGTCCAAATGCTGATGAGGGAACTTTCGGGGCTGTAATTTTTATTGTAGGTTCAACGGTGGTTTCGTTAGGTGCGGTTATTATTAGTGCGCCAATTGCTATAGCTCTTGCTATATTCATGAATTTAATTTCGCCGAAGTTTGGAAATAAAGTATTGAAGCCTGTTTTAGAATTATTAGTTGGTATTCCTTCGGTTGTATACGGATTATTAGGGGTTACAATTTTAGTACCGCTATTACGTGATTCGTTTGGAGGAGTGGGCTTTAGTTTAATTGCAGGTATTGTTGTATTAAGTATAATGATTTTGCCTACTATTGCTAGTATCGCTTCTGATGCAATACGCTCTGTTCCATTTGATTATTTAGAAGCTTCTTATGGTTTAGGATCAACGAAATGGCAAGCGATTAGCCGAGTGATTGTTCCTGCTGCGAAAAAGGGGATTTTAACAGGTATTGTTTTAGGTTTAGCGCGTGCTTTTGGTGAAGCATTAGCGGTTCAAATGGTAATTGGGAATACGGTTAAATTACCAGAAGGCATATATAGCCCGACAGCAACGTTAACTGGTATTTTGACAATGGACATGACAAATACATTAAACGGAACTGCTTGGAACAATGCGCTATGGACTTTAGCAATGATTTTACTTGTTATTTCATTCCTGTTTATTTTAGTAATTCGAGCAATTGGGCAAAGAGGTGAGCGATAATAATGAATGCAAGAACGGTAAATAAAGTTTGGACAGGTATCTTTTATGCGGTTGCGGCTTTAGTTGTAGCTTTACTAGTGTTCTTAGTGTTTGAGATTTTACAAAAGGGATGGGGTTTTTGGGATCCTAATTTCTTGTTTGGAGAACCAAGTAATACAAGAGCTGGTGGTGGGATTGGTCCGCAGTTATTCAATTCTTTCTATATGCTTGTTATAACGCTTATTATATCTATTCCTCTCGGATTAGGCGCTGGAATATATTTAGCAGAGTATGCAAAACAAGGACGTTTTTTAAACTTTGTTCGTTTATGTATTGAGACAATGGCATCTTTACCTTCTATTGTTGTTGGTTTATTCGGTTTGTTAGTGTTCGTTACAATGACAGGATGGGGATACACAGTAATGGGTGGTGCCCTTGCTTTAACAATTTTAAACTTGCCAGGTTTAACTCGTGTTTGTGAAAATGCGATTTCAGAGGTTCCTTCTAATGTGAAAGAGGCGAGTCTTGGATTAGGTGCAACAAAGTGGCAAACGATCACTCGTATTATTATTCCGTCGTCACTACCACAAATTATTACAGGTGTTATTTTAGCGGCAGGTCGTATATTTGGTGAAGCGGCGGCATTAATTTATACAGCGGGTTTAACATCTCCAATTTTAAATTCAGCAGCGGACTTCTCAAGTCCTGCTCATCCTTTAAACCCATTTAGACCAGCTGAAACGTTAGCGGTTCACATTTGGAAGTTAAATTCTGAAGGAATTATTCCGGATGCGAAGTTAATTGCGACAAAGTCTGCAGCTGTATTAATTATTATGGTATTGCTATTCAATGTTATTTCACGCTTAGTAGCATCTATATTGCACAAACGTTTTACAGGAGCGAAAAGAAAAAGTAAAACGACGAAGAAGGTAAAAGCGGCATAAGTTATAAAGAAGAACTCTCTATTTATAAGTAGGGGGTTCTTTTTGCGTTTTAATATAGAAGGAAAAGGTATAGCGATTGTTGAATTTGTAATTCGTTATATAGATAAAGTGAAATTTTAAACAGTGGGGTTTTACTGCTCACAAATAGTGGGATAAAAAGATGAAAATGAGGGAGTGGGTTTAATTTGTTTTTTCTGCAAATGTCAGGTTTTCCAGGATCGGGAAAATCTACAGTTTCTAAGTATATAGGGGAGTTAACAGGTGCTATAATTGTAGATCATGACGTTTTGAAATCAGCATTGTTAAGATCACTAGAAGTGAAAGGTATTGAATCAACGATTATTGGTGGACTTGCGTATGATGCTGAATGGGCATTGATTGATTCATATTTAGAACAAGGACATAGTGTGATATTGGATAGTCCATGTCTATCCCGCATTTAACGGGCAGTAAGACCCCCACCTCAAAATTCAGCGAAAGCAAAGAAGTTAGGTGGGGGATTAACTGCCCGTAAAAGCCCGATTGGTTCAACTAATAATCAGTGGGGATGAACAAACCCCACTGATTAAAGTTTCACTTTATATGAAGGGATGGTTGAAAAAGGAATTAAGCTGTCTAATAAACATGGTGTGAAATATAAATATATTGAGTGTTATCTGAATGATATGGAAGAGATTAATATGAGACTACAAACACGTAAGCGTCTGGTCAGTCAAATTGAAAAGGTAGAGTCGGAAGTAGCTTTTAAAAAGTGGTTAAATGGTAGTAAAAGACCTCTAAATAGTGAATATCTTATTGTGAATTCTAGTGAACCTCTAGAGCGGTATGCAGAAAAAATGATGAATTATATAAGTAGGTAGAGAAAAAAGCGTTATCTTCATTCGTGAAGATAACGCTTTTTCGTTTAAATATCAGGTGTTTCTGTAGAAGTATTTATTTTTCTACGAGAGCGTCTTTTTCTCCCGATTTTATCTAATAGTTCATACATTACAGGAACGACTACTAATGTAAGGACAGTTGAGACTGCTAAACCGCCGATGACAACGACTGCCAAGCTTTTCGATACCATACTTCCTGCTTGTGATTGACCAAATAGGAGTGGTAGCATAGCGACGATTGTTGTAATAGCTGTCATAATAATTGGGCGTAATCTAGTGGAACCTGCTTCAAGTAAGGCCTCTCTTGTTTCCATACCGTGTTCTCGGTTTTGTTGTACTCTTTCTATTAATACGATAGCGTTTGTAACGACAATCCCGATTAACATTAATGCGCCAATCAAGGAATTTACATCAACTGGTGTTCCTGAAATGATTAATCCTAAAATACCGCCGACAGCAGCTAATGGCAAGGAGAACAAGATTGCAAAAGGAGCACGCGCCTGTCCAAAGGTAATAACCATAATTAAATATACAATCCCGATTGCAATCCCCATAATCTTGAATAAATCTGTGAAGTTCTCTTGCATAGATTCAGTGGCGCCTGCGATATTTACTTTGGCTCCGCTAGGTAAATCTAAGTCGGCTATCGCTTTGTTCACTTCTGCGCTTACCTTACTTAAATCTTCATTTGAAGCTTCTGCGGTAATTTGAATGGTTTCTTTTCCATCTTTATGGAAGATTTCTGTTTGAAGTTGCTTTTCTGAAATAGTTGCAATGTCTTTTAAAGGAATTGGTCCATTAATAGGTGATAGTATGTTTGTGTTTAAAATGTCTTCTTGTTTCGTAATGCTTTCTTTTTTATGTTCTATCATAATAGTAGTTTTTTCGTTATTGATTGAAACTTCACCAATAGGTGATTTCTTCATAAGGAATGCTACTTGTTGAGCTGCTAATTCTGGTGTTAATCCTAGTTGTTCGGCCTTTGTTTGATCAACATGGATTTGCCATTCTTTCTTAGAGTCTTCTAAATTCGTTTTTACTTTAGAAAGATCATCCATATCTTTTAGTTTTGTTTCGACGATAGTAGCAGCCTTTTTTAAATTCGTTTCGTTAGTGGCTGTTACGTTGAATTGCAAATTATTGCCGCCGCCAGAGCTTGAATAACTCGTTTTTATATAATCAAGTTCAGCGGGTTCAAAAGCGTTATATTCTTTTTTTAACTCTTTAATATATTGATCAATATCAGAGCCTTTCTTGAAGACTACAAATATACTGGCAAGATTATTTTTCGTCGTTTGCCCCCATTGTGCATCTTCTGTGCTAGATCCCATTCGTAAAATAACATCCGTTACATCTGAATTGGAAAGTAGCTTCTTTTCGAAATCAAAGGCTTTTTGTTTTTGTGTTTCAGGAGCGTAATCAGCTGGGAAAGTCATATTAATAGATAACATTGTGTCGTCTTCAGATTTTATATTCGCTTTCGGTAGTAATACATATGCAGCAATCGATCCTGCGAATAATAAAAAAGAAGTAAGTAGAATAATGAATTTATGCGAAAGAGCCCACTTTAATGTAGCCGTATATCGTGGTGAAGAACTTGGCTTTTTGTGTTTTGTTTTTTTGAGTAGTAAAAAAGCCATAAGTGGAACAACTGTTAGTGCAACGATTAAGGACGATAGTATAGAATATACGACCGCTAATACCATAGGTAACATTAATTTTCCGATTACTCCTGATACGAGGCCGATAGGTAGAAAAACAGCAACCGTTGTTAAGGTGGAAGAAGTAATTGCGACGGCGACCTCTTTCGTTGCATCGAGAATAATATCTTTAGAGAAAGATTCCTTTTGTAACCGGCGGAAAATATTCTCAATGACAACGATGCTATCATCGACGAGACGTCCAACTGCAACGGCTAAACCACCAAGTGTTAGAGTGTTAAGTGTGATGTTAGATTGGTGTAGTAAAAAGAGTGTTAATAAAATAGATAATGGAATACTGACAACAGCGATGAGTGTCGTTCGGAAATTGCGTAAAAAGATTAAGATAATTAGAGTTGCAGCAATTGCTCCAAGGATTACTTCTTTTCCCATGCTAG